>CAZGEX010000099.1:0-1634 GCA_964524385.1 uncultured Sangeribacter sp. | reverse complement strand
CATCGATGTTCTGCAGGAAGCTCTGCTGGGCGGCGACGTTCAGACTCTGCTGGACAATCTGCAGGCTGAGATCGCTGGCTAATTCATCCATTGGCTGACGACTCCTAATGCATAAACAGATGGGCCGGGTCTTCATTGGCCCGGCCCAATTTGTTTCATTACACCCCCGTAGGGCGGGGGCTTGCCCCCGCCGTCAAAATTCCGGCTTGTTCCCGGCGGGAGCAAGCCCCCGCCCTACAAACATCATGCACACAAAAGGGAGGAATTCAACGTGAACAAACGCACGCTCCGCAAAGTCGAGCCCTATGTCTGGATCGCGCCCAGCATTATCCTGATGGCGATCTTCATTGTCATCCCCATCTGCTACGTTTTCTATATGTCCGTCAGCGAGATCAGCCGTGCCGGTATCATCAAAGGCTTTGCCGGTTTGGATAACTTCAAGACTGTTCTGAGCAGTGCAAAATTCAGCATTGTTCTGAAAAATACCATTGTCTGGACGGTTGCCGTCGTTGTCCTGTCCACCGTACTGGGCTTCATTCTGGCGCTGCTGCTGAACAACGAGTTCAAGGGCCGTAAGATCGCCCGTGCCATCGTTGTCTTCCCCTGGGCCACCACGCTGGTCATTCAGGCCAGCGTCTGGAAGTTCATCATCGACACGGACTACGGCGCACTGAACACCCTGCTGAAATCCCTTGGCATTATCAGCACCAACGTGAACTGGACCCCCACCCCTGAAGCCTTCTTCGCCTGGGAGATCGCCTGCGGTATCTTCGTTACCATTCCTTTTGTCTGCTTCACCGCCCTTTCCGGTCTGCAGAGCATCGATTCCAGCTATTATGAAGCTGCCATCGTAGACGGCGCCAATTACTGGCAGAAGCTGTTCCGCATCACCCTGCCTCTGGTCAAGCCCAGCCTGACGGTCGCTACTGTGCTGAATATCATCTACGTCTTCAACTCCTTCCCCATCGTCTGGACCATCACCAAGGGTGACCCCGCAAACCGAACCGACACACTGGTCACCTATCTGTATAAGCTGGCGTTCTACAACGGCAAACAGGGCGAAGCCGCTGCTGTTTCTGTCATCGGCTTCAGTATTCTGCTGGTCTGCGCCACTGTTTACATGATTTCTACGCTGAAGAAAGGAGAAGATTGATTATGGATCGCCGTACCAATTGGAACCGTGCGCTGCTGCGGGGTCTGCTGTACTTCACTGTTGCCAGTATCTGTGTTGTCATCCTGTATCCCTATTTCGTCATGTTCTGCACCGCTCTGAAGAGCCGTGCCGAAATCTTCTCCATCAACGGTACTGTCCTTCCCATCAACGCCCTGTGGTCCAATTTCGTGGATATCTGGACTCTGGCGCCCATGGGCCAGTATATGATGAACTCCATCATCATTGCCGGCGGCTCCACCGCCATCGCCATGATCTGCGGCATTCCCGCCGCTTACGCGCTGGCCCGCATGAAGTTTAAGGGTCAGACCGCATTCCTGGGCTTTATCATCGTTTCTCAGATGTTTGCCCCTGTGGTCCTGCTGATCGGTATCTACAAGGTCATGCAGATGTTCCATCTGACCAACTCCCTGCTGGGTCTGATCTTCATCAACGCTGCCTTCAACCAGGCCTTCACCATCTG
>CAZGEX010000098.1:0-1881 GCA_964524385.1 uncultured Sangeribacter sp. | reverse complement strand
TAACAGATAAAATGGGTTTGTTCACAATTTATTAACTCATGCGTTTATCTTGACTAACTTACGACTAAAGTCACGAGTGTGCGTCGCCCAATTATCAATTCTTGTACAAGACCAATTGTGGGTACAACATGACCGTGATATGGTAGATTTATAAAAAGTATTTTCATGATGTACCTCCTTCGTAAAATTCAATCTTCGCGTGCTTTCAATCTCTCCACAAGACTGAAGTTTATTAACTATCTTGTATACTTCCTTCTTTAATTAAATTTATTTCTTAACTGTATGAATGCAGCTATCCCATTTGGGGTGAAACATAACCAGAACTAAATTTTACTAAACCGTGCAAGATGATAACAGACCATATACTCTTTTCGCTTAATTATTTTACCATTTCTCTAAGTAGATTCTTTCGGCATATCCATATAAGTCATAAATGGAATCGGATTTTTCATACAAAAAAACAATCAGATTCACCACATCCGATGAAATTGTATCCTTTGTTACCTGTATCGGATTATATGGATTTTGTACCATGACAAAGCCTTCTCGTAAACGATTTACAAACCACTCTGTATAAAAAGCCGGTATATCGGTTCTCATCCCTGTATGTAAAATCATCTAATTCTCACCTAAAACTTCAAAGCTTCTGTTATCTTCAAACCGCTATCATATTTAAATCTTAATGGTGTCCCCCATTATGCCTGTTACCATGTTCACTTTCGTGCTGATTATTAGAATGAGTATGCTTTTCTATTATATTGCATCCATCAACTCCACAATTGTGGTATGCATGTCCATCGTCTTCATGATGCCCTAAATAAATCTCTCCGTCATGCCCATGGCTTTCTATCTCCTCACAACCTTCTATCTGACATATACTATGAGTATGTTCTTCCGTTTTATCACATTCTGCAACAGAGCATACTTCATGGACATGTTCTTCTTTCAAAGTACAATTTTCATACTCACACACATTGTTATATTCATTACTATTTTTATCCTGCAGCAAACCTGCACTACCACATAATCCTAGTGTTGCAACTAATCCAAGTATTACTTTTTTCATATTCGTCTTCTCTCCGTTTAAAAATTGTTTTAATTAGATATTTTTCTTTTACATAACCTGCAGCGATATATCCAATTTTTTTATGTGAAGAAAGTACCATGTGACAAGGTATAATTTCTAATATCATCATTCCTATTATTTCATTATTTTCTTCTGCCACTAAAATACAACTTTCATCATTTCTAATATATTCTGTGATTACTTGCTCTGTTACATCTAACGTCATCTCGTTGAAATCCCAATAAACATCCTTGTTGGGTCTTCTAATCCCCAATTATCATCAAATGGTCTGCCTACAAAAGGACAAGCAGCATTGCAACTTTTTTCTTTGACTTTTTATAAAATGGACATCTTCCTTTAATACATTGCTTGTTTTCTCCACGAAGAATCTGTACTTAACGGACCGTGCCATCAATAATAGCCAATGCTGCTCCCATAGAACTTACAGCTCCACAAACACCCCACATTCCACAAGTTGCTCCAGGCATTTGCAAGCCTCTTCTCATAAGTTCATTCAAACTTGTCTCTAGTTCTATTTTACCTCCCGCATTATAATAAGCAGTTAACAAAGCTGCTCCGTCTAGTACATGATACTCTGGTCCATGTATTCTAACAAAATCTATATCTGCTACATTTCGAAAAATATCTCATCTTCTCTCCGTTTCTGTTAAAATTGATATCCATTCCGATTGATTTATAATAACAATATAACAGACTACATTTCCCTGTCAATCTTTTCCCTCTGTCAAATATCTGTTTATTCGTTACTTTTCACACGTCAGCCAAACACTTGCTGTTTGGCTGCGTAAGAACAT
>CAZGEX010000097.1:0-2035 GCA_964524385.1 uncultured Sangeribacter sp. | reverse complement strand
AACTTACAGCGAAGCCACAGCTGACTGCAGCTATCGCCAAATACGCTAAAAATCTTCTCGCTTTCATATCTTAATTATTTATTAAATAAATTTTTATTGGCGTTGTGGAATAAAACCTGCCATATAAATGCAATTATAGTATTCTGTAAAATCATAAGGAGCGTCATTTGATGTGTCTAATTCATCTTTTTCTATTATATCCGGAGTGAAGCCATATCTTCCATCGTCGACATCATCCCCGTCAAGATCGTTATACGAATAATAATAGTAACCATTGTTTTTACCTCCCCATCCCCATACGTTATGATAGAGAACAGGGTCATCCCAAGTGGTTGTATTAGAGCCGACATATTTGGTATAACTATACTTTAAATATCCATCAATTACCCACGCATGTCCGCTTACATAATGAGCTCCCACTACTATAATTGGAGATGCCACATACTGAGTACTATAGATTCCTTCGAGATAAGAACAAATATCTGCTTCGGAAAAAGAAGTAAAATTATTATATGTATATCCGAAATTATCCAAAGTAGGATAAATCCTAGTATGTACGGCATATCCCCCATTTTTTTCATACCTCATTCGTAAATTATCGTCATTACCTAACACGTGGAGAAATTTTGCGAGGGAATCTATATCATTACCGCTATTTATCGCTGACCAATTTAATGTTAAATCATTATAATTTAAAGGCCATTGATGGTAAGCCATAATTTGACCTACGGCAATAGCTACACAACCAACTACAGACTGATCACCATCATCTGTAAAACAATATGTATTGAAAGGAGCGTTTTGGCTCCAATTAAGTTGGTGCGGATTTAGTAGTGGTCCAACTTTCTTTTGAGTAACTATAGTATCCGTATATAATGGTGATGGTGGTAAAATTACAGTGGTATCACGATCTACAGGAGGAAGAATAATTGATGCGATTTCGGCTTCGACACCGCGGGCAAACATCGCAAGCCCTTTGTTGTAAACGGTGTCTTCCATATTCAACGAGCCTTCATCGGAAATTGCATACACCGGACGGAGTCGGCTGTCGGCTGAGAGCAAGGCAAATCCGCCGTCGTTTTCGTAGTTGACAAGATAGAGCATCGTGTCGGAATCAGCCGAGCGAGTCGAGGGCGTGGTAAAATATTTCACGCTTGCCACTCTGCGACCTGAACGGGTTTCGGCTTCGCTGATTTGTGAGAGCAGTGTTTCGGCATTGTCTAAGGCATCGTCAAGGCTCACACGATAAGGATTCGCAACTTGCGGAATGTTTTCCGCTTCAGGTGGCGGATTCGGTTCTTCCGAACTGCACGCTGCAAACAGCATCGCTATTGCAACAAATGAAAGAATTTTCTTTTTCATGGCTGTTCGATTTTAATGTTAATAATATTGGCAGGCTCTATATTCTGCCATATATTTTGCAAATATAGCAATTATCTAAATATAATCCAAATTAAAAATAATAAAAGTAAAAATCTCCCACAGATTTTTTACCCTCCCGGATCTGACTCCTGAATCTCCCACGGATTCCGATTAAATATCTCACAGATTTCGGTGATTGATACTCCCGCAGATTCCACAATTCCCGCAGAAGGATTGAGAGGGAGAGGAAGGGCGACAATGGCAAAAAGGGCGACAAGGCAATTTTAATTATGACAATAAAAACTTTTCTGTGATAATCTGTGAACTCTGTGGGAAATTTACTTACCTTATCTGTGGGAGCAAACTTATCAGTAGCTGAGAGGGATATGTACAATTTGGCTTTTATGGTGTGGAATGTGGTCAAAATGGGATGTGGCAATCGATATAGGCAGGTTCAATAAATTGAACGCTGTGATATTGTTATTATTTCAGTTTCTTTTGTTTTGGCAGGCTTTTGGTCGCTTTTGATTTTTAATCGGCAGTTTTCTTCGATTTCGTCGGTCGTATAGCTCGCTATACTCCTTCCTCAATCTCGAAACCTTCTCGCTTAAAATCTCAAAATCTCTCCAAATCAATTTATAGAATTTGCCTAAAAGCAGAGCGAACCGAGTCA
>CAZGEX010000096.1:0-2052 GCA_964524385.1 uncultured Sangeribacter sp. | reverse complement strand
GAACGACCACGCGGAAGTAGTAGATGGTGTCAGCGCTCAGGGAATCCAGATAGGTATCCTTGATCCATGCGTAAGAGGTGTCCTCGCCGTTGGACTGCTCAATGTAGTAGTTGTGTACATTGACGCTGGACCAGCTCTTGCCGCCGTTGGTGCTGATCTGCAGGTTGGCGCCGGAGATGGTGAACAGAGGGCAGTAGATGCGGGGCACTTCATCGCCGCTGACATACTTGTACTCATTGGTGCTGCCCTGAGTACCGTTGGTGAAGTACAGGGTATCGTCAACAGTGGTGCCGGGATCGCTGATGGTCAGAGTACCGGGAGTCTTATAGTCAAGATTGCTGGTGCCGTAGTAGCATCGGATCTGATAAGAGCCGCACTCAAGATTCTCAAGGAAGTTGGTGGTGAAGGTGTAGGTGTAGGTATCGTAATATGCGGTGCTGAAAGTGTTGCCGACTGCGGAGATGTTGGTCTGAGTCTTCAAGCTGAAGACCATGACGTTTTCAGCATTGGGATCGGTGGTCTGGAAGCTGACATTTGTGCCGCTGCCCTTGACGTACTTGTTCTGGGTCAGACCATTGACCTCAAGCTCTTCGACCTCAAGCATGTCAGGCTTGGAGATAAACAGACCGGAGGAAGTTTCAGTGCCGGAGTAGAACACCAGAGCGATCTGGGACTTGTTGATGTCTGCGATCTGGCTGCCGCGGATAAACACCTCGTCGTTGGTGGTGTAAGAGAAATCGATCTCGGTGCCGTTTGCGGTGACTTTATCAACAGCCTTATTTGCCTGGTAGCTGTAGTAGTCAGAGCTGCTGCTGTAGGTGTAAGTGGTACCGCCGTTGCTCTGTACAACGCTGAATACAGTGGAAGCCTCTTCAAGAGCAGGGATCACAATGGGATCGCCCAGTGCGGTGCAGCCGACAACGCTGCACTTTGCGCGCTTCTCGCCGGCTTCGCCAACAGCTGCTGCCTTAATGACTACGAAATCAGTGGTGCTCCAGTTGTGCTCAGTGGACTTGTCAATAACAAGGCCAGCCTCATCGACCTCGGCACCGTCAATAAACGTCTTCTTGCAAACGCTGCACAGCTTGTGTGCCTTAGTGCCTGCATTAACGCAGCTTTCCTCTACCTCAGTGACATCAGTGAGAGTGTGTGCGGCAGGAATAACAGTGTCAGCCAGAGCAACTTCTTTTCCGCCCTCAAGTCTGATAATGCTACAACCGGGGCACGTATAATATGCTACATTGCCGTCAGTGGTGCAATCTGCTTCTTTTGCTTCATGATATTCGAGAGCAGCAGAATCACAGGTATGTGTGGTGGCACTATCAGTTCCATCGCCGCTTGCGAACGCACTGCCTGCGAACATGCTCATGCACATTGCAACCAGCAGAACCATAGACAAAATCTTTGTAAATTTCTTCATGTTGTCCGTCTCCTTATATTGCTATTTTGTTCTTGCATTAATAGTGCTTGCAAGAAGTACGGTTTTCCCCCTATGCACTTAATGCAAATACAATGTAACACAACGTTATGTAAAATGCAAGAGTTTTTTTAATTTTTTTGCAAATATTTTTTCTTGTTTGTAACTATTTTGAAATCGAACGGTGTCCAAAGCTCCAAAAGCCTTGATTCCACTTGGTTTTACGTCAACCGCTTTTGCAATTGCCGGTCGCATTCTTCCTTCAAAAAGCTACAGAAGAGCAATAATTTGTAACCTTTGTCTCCTACATCTTGCCTTGGTGTCTTTAAGACGGCGCGTATATTTCCTTTGTTCCCACTGTTTTGAAAAAAGTTTCTTAAGAAAAATTTACCGGGGGCTCCCCTCCCGGCCTGTTTTTTTAATTATATACTTTAATAGTATACTGTGATTTTGTTAGCCCCTAGGGTTTCACATTTGCCGGGCCCGCGCCGCAACATGCAGCCTCTGACCTGAATGAGTGCTCAACATCAGCTTTGTGCATTCTTCTACTACATATTGAGCTGAGTACGCGCATTTCGTCATTTTTAATAAAATTAATCAATTTTTGTTGTGATTTTTGAGATTCTAATACAAAA
>CAZGEX010000095.1:0-2094 GCA_964524385.1 uncultured Sangeribacter sp. | reverse complement strand
CAATATAACAGATTATGAAAAAAATATCGATTGTAGTAGTTATAATTTCTGTATTATTTTCCTGCTCTACAGGCAGCAAAACCGAAAATACTTCTGATTCCATCAATATTATACCACCCCAAAATGATATAGAAGTTACGCAAAAAACATCGAAAGAATCAGATAAGGTAAATCATTCAAAAAAAGAGAAGAATAAAGATACGATAAAAAAGGAAAATACCCAAAAAGACGCCAAAATAGAAATTGATACCCAGAAGATTTATGAAGAATCAGAAGTAAAAAGGGCTTTTCCTTCCTTAAGCAACTCTGAATCTTTACAATTCTTTATAAAAGAATATAATAGCTCAGTTGTAAAAGAAGGTGTGTCTGGCAGAATCATTTATGACATTGTAGTTGAAAGAGACGGCAGTGTTTCTGATGTCTTGATAGTAAAAGGTCTCAATCCGGACGTTGATAAGGAACTTATTAGGGTAATGAAGATGTTTCCGCCTTTTTCTGTTCCGGGGAAAATAGACGGTGTTCCAGTGCGTTCAAAATATAGGGCTTCAATGAATATCAGATAATTAGGAGGTGATGGTATGAAAAATGTATGGATAGGAATGTTTGTTCTCTTTGTCTTGTTAGGGGGAGCTTGTAGTTTGTCAGGAAAAGATGAGTCAGTGTCTATTTTAGAAAGTGAAAATGGAAATACATTGACTGTTTGCGAGTTCTCCAAAATCAAGAAAGATGAAAAACTGATGAATCTGAGTGAATTGGTTGATGTTTTTAAGATTGTATATTTTGATAATGACGATAATGCTTTTTTCAAATTTTCATCATTGGCAATAAGTGACAATTATATTGGAATTATACAGCAGAATGGACCGTTTTTACTTTTTAACCATAATGGTGATTATTTATGCAATGTAGGTAATATAGGGGCTGGCCCGGGAGAATATGCAAGGCGTCCTTATGATGCTATCATTGATGAAGAAAACCAGAAAATTTATTTGGCTACATTTGCTTTTTCCAATAAAATTTTTGTATACGACTTATTTGGAAATTTTATAAATGAAATTACAACCGAGCAGCAATTAAGCAAGCCCAAAATCTCACTTGATGAGGATGGAGGTCTTTCTATCGTTCATTTACCGTTGAAGATGGGTAAAAAAGACCCCGTATTGGCCATATATTTGAATGAAAAAAGAGAGCAACAAAATTATCCTGCGGAGGAAAAATTTCTTGTGACAGATTTCAATCAAGACTTATTTGCAGAACACAACACCCCTGATTTCAGTTTCTATAACACCATAAATGATACATTATATCATTATGTTGCGGAAAAAAATAGGATTTATCCTAAATTTACCATTGATTTTGGACTTTTGGATCCTAAGCCGATACATATATACAATGAGACGGCACGATTTTATATGGCTAATATATTTGATAAAGGTCTTGTCTTTGTGGATAAGGAAGAACATTGGGCAGCATATACTCGGGTTGTCAATGACTATTGTGGGCACATGAAATATCCGCAATATAGTTTTAAAAACGGATGGGCATTTCGGATGTTCGAACCTCATCAATTAATAAAATGGATAGAGAAGAGATTGGAAGACGGAGATTGTTCAGTGGATGATCGTGCTGAATTAGAAAAATTATTGTCTTCGATTGATGAAGAAGGAAATAATGTTTTGTTTATGGGGAAACTAAAATGAGAAAAAAAGTGTCATTGAGTAAGGAGCATATCAAGCAGAATCTTTACGATTTAAAACAGTTGATTTTTGAAGTGACAGATGCGTGTAATCTGAGATGTAAATATTGTGGCTATGCTGAACTGTATGAAGGTTATGATGAACGGGAGAACTTGAAGTTTCCTTTCATCAGAGCAAAACATATCATTGACTATCTCCATGAATTGTGGGGTAACAATTCTGTTGATGAGGTATCTGTGCCAATTACAGTGGGTTTCTACGGTGGGGAGCCGTTGTTGAATGTACCCTTTATCCGGCAGGTCATAGAATATATTGAAAGCTTACCGTTCGTAGGGAAGAAGTTTCATTACAACATGACCACCAATGCCATGTTACTTGACAAATATATGGATTTCTT
>CAZGEX010000094.1:0-2106 GCA_964524385.1 uncultured Sangeribacter sp. | reverse complement strand
CTGAACAACCCCCTCGCCTTCACCGACCCCACCGGATTATATATTACTCAGGAAGACACGATTAAAGAATTGGATAATATCTTGGAACGCTTATATTCAAGAATGTTTGAATTGAGAAGTCAATTTGCGAAATCAAATATATATGAAACCATAGATATGCTATTTGAAGTTCAAGGTTCAATTTATGATATTTATTGTATGTATGAAGATCAGGAAGTGGAATATGTTTTATTTGTTGGATTACCTGATAATGAGATCGTTTCAAGAGGAAATATTGTGGCAATGTACTGTGAAAACCGATTAGCGTCCATAATTCATGAAATTAGGCATGGAGGACAATTCGCAAGAAGAGAAATGTTGTTGGATGAGAGTAACTATTCTGCTTATCATGAAATAGATGCTTATCGAGCTCAATATTCGATAAATGGTATTATTATTTATCCTATTAAGTATGAATATGGTGATAAATTTAAAGATAAGATAATTTCAGATATATATAATGTTAACTATAATTTTTTGACAAATGTGTATGAAAACGGGAAATACTTGTATTTACATTTTTTTAAGAAGTAAAATGCTTGTGATATTATTAATATTGTTAAATGTATCTATAGTATCATATAGTAGAGAAAATCAAAAATGTGAAGAAATGTCATTAACATCCGACGTAATTGATGAAGATCCACTAATACGTTTCAGACGTTGGCTTGCAAATAATTCACCCGGTCGTTCGGTAGTGTTGCATAATTGGATCGAACATGGCTATTTCACCGGCACATATGTGTTTCAAGATTGCAATAAGCATAAAGTTACAATTCGTTGTCTTAATGATAGTGTTCTGGAAATGCGTGGACATAATTTAAGAACTATTGTATTTCCATTAAATATGCGACCACCCAGAAGGCCATATCCGTTCACAGAAAAATATAAATATCATATTGTAGGCACTAATTTTACTGAGTTGATAATTGATTCTATTATTGAGACAAATAGAGATTATGATGAATCATTGCCTATTCACATTCCACACAAGACGTATGGTAAAAACACAGAGCAATTTCCACGATTGCTTGGCGACACTATATACGTCAGTATAATTGTGCCGAAATTAAGATTTGGTAAATTTACATTTGACGAAGAGTAATATTAGTCAATTGAGATTTGTATAGAATAAAAAATCCCAAATAAGTTTGATATGAAGAAAATGATTTTAATTATTACGTTGACTTTTATTTCACTTATGACGTCTGCTTATAATATTTCAAAGCAACATCATATCGGATATTTTTATGGAATAAGCGAATCGGATTTATTTTTGTTTCAAATAAACGAAGACTCAACATTTACCGCCATATGTCATTTATATTGGGATGACGCAAAAGAGTTTAAAGGTAGTTGGAAAGTTGAAAATAATTATTTGAAATTAGAAAACAAATCAAAAGAATATTATCCTCTCTCAGAAATAACAATTGAAGTTACTGATACCGGCTACGTCGGTTTTATTTATTCTAAGAGTAGGAAATTTGAATTAATAGAAAAAGAAGAAGAGATTAAAACATACTTAAAAGGGAAAGATATAACATTCTTGAAAAGGTATAAAATACAGGAATTTTCTGAAATGTTTGATGAGTATGAGAAAAATAAATGTCGATATGATTCAATAATTTCACAACGTGATTTTGCACAGAAATGTAGCTTTAAAAAATATAATTCTCCCGGATATGTATATAGAAATTATGATTATTACAAGCGAGAAATAATAACTGAGCCGGAATATGTTTTATATCTTTACGATAATGGCATATATAAAATAGAATATCAGGATCGCGTAACTAATGGAGTGTGGAGCAAAGAAAGAGATAAGATATATTTTCATATGATTTATTCTCAATGCAATAATATTATCATCGAAAATCATCCGGACTATAATTACTATTGCCGTAATGATGGCTGGTTGCAAAAGCAATGTGATAATAAACTTTTTGAGTGTATTGGGGACACCTTGATTGAAATTACGTTGATTCGCACCCCATTGCAGATGTCAAAAGATTAAATCTTCGATGTTGTCAGATGTTTTCTCAAATAGTCTTGCGGCAGAATTGCAAA
>CAZGEX010000093.1:0-2282 GCA_964524385.1 uncultured Sangeribacter sp. | reverse complement strand
TCTCTAAAAAGCTCCAACCAATAATCAGTCTCATAGCATTCTTTCAAGGCAATTTGGAACTTGTTTATAAAATCAGCTTTACTCACTGCATAATTTGCTTCATGAATATTTGCACCAATGCTTGTTCCACTTCTCAAAAGCTGATTTAATAACACATTTCTTTTTCTTGTTTCTTTAACAAACATACATAAATTCACAACATCTACAGCAAATTGCTTAGACAAATCTATAAGAACATTTTCTCTCATGTTATTTCTCCATATAATGAATTGACAACTACGTTGTCATGAATTGGCTTGCAGCCTTGAATTCTCGCTACGCTCCATGAATTGAATTGCCTTATAATGCACGAAGTGCAATTCATGAGCCGCAGGCTCAATTCATGAAATCTTTGATTTCAATTCATGCCTAAAAGGCAATTCATTGAGTTTGCAAAGCAAACTCATTATATCATTTTTGTGTGATATTTGCAATATATTTCACGATATAATATATAGATTTTTTCAATCCGTTATGTTAAAATAATTACAATGATATTATTATAATTAGGAGTGGACTATGTATAACTTTATAAACCCTAATGAAATCAAGCCCCGCGGCTGGCTTCGCACTCAGCTTGAGATCGAGCTTAACGGTCTTTGCGGCAACCTCGACAAGATGTGGCCCGACGTTCGTGACAGCGCATGGATCGGCGGTGAGCGCGAGGGCTGGGAAAGAGTTCCCTACTGGCTCGACGGTTTTATTCCGCTTGCTTACCTCCTCGACAACGAGGATGCTATCACGCGTGCTAAAAAGTACATAGATGCAATTGTTGACCGCCAGCAAAAGGACGGTTGGATTTGCCCCTGTACCGAAGAGGAGCGCGAAAAGTACGACACATGGAGCTTTATGCTCATCGGTAAGGTTTTTGCTCAGTACTGCGAATTTACCAACGACGAGCGTGTTTCGAATTCTCTTTCCAAGGCAATGAGATGATTCTAACGACTCCCCAAGGCCGGCAAAATCAAGCTCTTTAGCTGGGGTGCATTCCGTTACTACGAGTGCATGATTCCTCTCCAGTACATGTATGACAAAAAGCCTGAAAAGTGGATTCTCTCCTTTGCAAGACTTCTCGCAAAGCAGGGCGAGGATTATTCCAAGTACAAGGAGACATGGAAGCGTCCCCTTTACAAGTGGACACTTTACACTCACAGCGTTAACCTCTGCATGACCTTTAAGGAAGAGGCGGTTGTTAACACTCTCCTTGGCAAGAAGTACACAAACAAGGCTGAAAGGTTCTGGCAGTTCCTCGACAAGTACAACGGCACTGCCGTTGCTACCTTTACAGGCGACGAGTGCCTTGCAGGCAAGCTTAACAATCAGGGCTTTGAGCTTTGCTCTGTAGTTGAGCTTATGTACTCCTGCGAAATTCTTTATTCTATCACAGGCGACCCCATCTGGGCTGACCGCCTTGAAAAGATGGCGTTCAATGCTCTCCCCGCAACAATAAGCGACGACATGTGGACACATCAGTATGTTCAGCTTGTTAATCAGATTGCATGTACACGCTTCCCCGGCAAGTCAACGTTTACCTCCAACAATGGCGAGGCTAATATGTTTGGTCTTGAGCCTCACTTTGGCTGTTGTACTGCTAACCACGGTCAGGGCTGGCCTAAGCTTGCTACAGCTATCTTCCACCGCGTTGACAATGAAATCCGCGTTATGTCTATGCTCCCGAGCGAGCTTAACACAACTGTAAACGGTAAGGCAGTGAAGATTACTGTTGACACCGAGTATCCTTTCCGCCTTGGCGGTAAGTTTACTGTCAGCGCACAGGGGGCTGAGTTTGCTCTCCGTATCCGCGTTCCCGCTTGGGCTAAGGCTGTCACCGTTAACGGCAAGGCGCACGAGGGCGGCGATATTGTTATAGACAAGAAGTGGGACAAGGCTGAAACAATCGAGGTTGTTTACACCGATGCTCCTCACACTGTAGAGCGTCCCTTCAAGCTCAAGGTTGTTGAGTACGGCCCGCTTGTATTCTCTCTTCCGATTGAAAGCGAGTACAAGATGCACGAGTATGAGCGCAAGGGCGTTGAGCGCAAGTTCCCCTACTGTGACTACGAGATTGCTCCTAAGTCCGAGTGGAGATACGGCTTTGCCGACGAGCAGTTTGAGGTTTGCGAGCTTGACGGCGGTAAATATCCCTTTGGCGAAAAGATGCCCCGCATAGGTATCAAGGCAAACCTTGCAAGAGTTAACTGGGACTACAAGGACTTTACCGAGAACGTTGCAGACGTAAGACC
>CAZGEX010000092.1:0-2351 GCA_964524385.1 uncultured Sangeribacter sp. | reverse complement strand
GGAACATTTATTTATAAGTGCTGATAAACAGTTTGTTGGTAGTAGCGGAACACCTCAAAGTACATTGTCAAATGAATATTCGGCAATGAATGTATCAATGCAAAACGAAACATTCAATAAGACAAGTAAAGGGTTTAAAATTGCTTTGAAGACAGAGGAAGGAGAGCTTGCTCTTGAGACAACCGATAATGACACAGGTATAACCGAAGAAATACAATTAAAAGATGATGTGAAAAAGATAGATGGTACAGTGGAAGGCGTATTTGAAGTAAAAGGAATAGATATAGGCGTTCAGGTTGTTAAAAACGGCTGGGGTGGCATTGAATATGCAAATGTGCAGATGGAATCGGATGTTGAATTTTGTGGTGAGATGTCAATTTCAAAAGACAAAAAGATTCCTATAGGAAAAGCGCCTGTAAGTTTATCCGGAGGAATCGTGGGGGTTGATATAGAACTATATTTAGTGCTATCTATAGATGGTTCAATTTCGTTGCAAATAGATGTACCTATACATGTAGCCTTTGATTATGTAAAAGGAATAGGAGTGCGAAATTATTCGGAGGCATTGTCCCCTGAAGCCTCAATTCAGGCGGACTGTACGGCTGAATGTAAATTAAGAATTGAACCTATAGTAAAACTGTTTTACATAAATGTTGTAGATTTGGAAGTGGATATGGGAGCTGCAGTAAATGCAGAATTGACAAGCCGTATGAATTCGGATGTAATCACATGTGCTGATTTATCAATTGCGGCACCAATTGGTACAATTTATTTGTCTGATGATGATAAAATTCACACAGCCCTAAATTTAATTGGAATATCTGCGGAGTGGCCGATTTATACAGCAGAAGACACGTTGTTTGAAAAGGATTTACATTACGAGTGGTATTCTGATGGGGAAGGGAAGTTGGTGGATGCGTGTACATATGAGGAAGATTTGAAGACAACGGTTGTGAAGAATGACATATATTTCGAAGATGGTGTATATTCTGCGATTTTTACAGCGCCTTTTATAGATTGTGGTGATTATTATACAGTGAAAGGAATATTATGCCGTGAAGATTATATTCCGGGAAGTGTGTTTGTGGAATTACAGCCAAGCGATGAGTATATTGTAAATGGAACAACTTTTACATATGAGGGAGTTCAGCAAATAAAGCATATAGATCGATTCGGAGGGGGCACTTTTGAAGCATATGCATTTTATGATAGCACCAGAGATGAAGTGTTTTGGGCAGGAATAGTAAAGGATGATTTGAGCGGTGCTATGGATGAAGAATGGTTGTTTTTTTATGAAAAACCGGGAGCCAGTTTTGGTTTAAAGTCTCATTCCATTATTGATGATGATTATACATTTATAATACCGAAAGATGTAAAAATAGCAATCTTTGAAGGAAAAATTGAAGGGGGATTTATATATCATGAGGATTATACGGCAGAAGAATGTTATGAGGGTAAAATTGCAGATGCAGGAGGGCATATTATAACCCATAATATTTCTGTTCCGGTTTATATTTATGGCAATAAAGATGGTGAGATACATGAATTAAGACCAACAACATATTTATGGTTAGGGAGTGAATATAGCCCAGGCAGTGAATATAGTCTTGAATGTTGGGTGCCACATTAGAAACTACTAATATAAATTGATAAAGAAAGGCTGGTATATAATATGAACACCAAAACAAAAGACATCTCTTACGAAAAATATCGTGCTGATGTAGAGAAATATATACAAAAAGATAACAGAGAAATAAATTATCAAAATAGAATAGTTATCCCATTATTAGAAGAACATTTGAGTAATAATGGAACTTTTGATGTAGTAGATGTATCAACCATGTATAAGAATTGGAACAGAAGAGAATGGCACGATAGGTCTAAATATGCCGGTGATTATACACCTGACATTTTATTAGCGAAACAGTGGAATATTAAGAATAAGGGTGACAAAGAAATAGAATATTTATGCCTAATTGAAGTGAAGACGCCAACAGCTAGCAGACGTAGTCATGCAATAAGTGAAGTTGAAGAGTATTGCCAAAAAGTTCCCTGTGTAATATTGACAGATTGTATAACTTGGGAGTTCTATAAAAACGGAGTCAAGGATAGTGAGGTATTATCGTTAGAAAAGAAAGAATCATGTCAGCCGGTATGTAAGCGTGGTGACAATAAAACAATCGATTGGAAAATACCAGAAGTTGAAGGAACAGAAACAGATTTCGACAGGTTATGTGAGAAACTAAAGGATTTTGTGGTCGGAGTAAAAAGTGAAAGAGATTAATGATAGTAAAGGGAGCCTTCTGATATATTCAGAAGGTTTTTCTTTTATGAAAAAGCTCCTCACTGAA
>CAZGEX010000091.1:0-2529 GCA_964524385.1 uncultured Sangeribacter sp. | reverse complement strand
CTACACGAAAGAAAATCGAGGAGGAACAGAAGAAAGGTACTCGTTTTTATGGCTTGCAGATAGGCAAAGTACATAACGGTTATGATAAAGTTTTGGATAAGATTTGGAGGATATGACATGACTAGGAATTATAGTGCAAAAATGTGAAAAAGTGCTTATTGGTCGTGGAAATCTATAAAATAACACCACATTTCCACGACCAATAGCCACATTTTAGCCGTTTTGCGATAAGTGGTTATGATGATAAGTGTCAAGATCTTCAAACATCAGCAATATGTTTTCCGATATATACTCACTATCCGGTAATTCCTTGATGTAACCATGACCATCTCGGTAGCCTTGTTCAGTATCAAAGTTATAGACGTGTCCATTTTTATCGGCAACGCAGAACATACTTTCTTTTAATATTTCGATAGCCTTAGACTTTGAAAAGAAAGGATTGAATTCCTTCATCTCATCGTCGAGCAAATTAAGCTTGAATGTCGACAATAAAATGGCCAATCCACTTAATGGTTCTATACATTCAATTTTCAACCATAAACTACGATACGCCATTACTATTTCGTTTCCATTATCCCAGATGAATTGGCTTTTCTTGTTGCTGTCTATCACTCTAATCCCTCTATTAAAATCTTCATCAAATCCCCTTTTATAATAGATATTGCTTAACTGATGTTTGATGAGTTCAATCTCTGATTCCTTCTTTACATTTTCTTCATTCATAATTACTGATATTTTGGTTTGACAATGCAAAGGAATATTAGTGTACAGACATTTTGTGTCTGAGTAAATATAAAATGCCTAGATAATTCATACTCGTGAACGGATATCACCGGAATGGGTGAACGGGTATCACCGGAATACGCATTCATAAATAAATATCTATATACGAATTTTCTCTAATATAAATCTATACGATTGTTAAACCACTCATCACCATAAGCATCTATAAAATGCTTTTCATTCCAAACATAACTACCACCTGTATGCGGTTTTGCATTGTCATGTTCTTCTTTTTTCACAAGTTGCATAACCAACCAATCCTCTGTATGATGCCATGTATAACCAGGAACATTTTTACGTCCTTTTTTCAAGGCTTTTACTTGTTCGGGAGTGTATTTATTTTGCATCGATGGATTATCTGAAATTATTTTATATAGAGCAAGTGAAGCTGCCTTCATTTGTTTTTCGTACCCACTTCCAGGTAAACTCCAGAATATCTTTGACATATAAAATTCATCTAACTTTATAGTATCCCCTTCTAAAACGGGGAATATTCCCCATACTCGATGATTATGGATTTGGAATTCTTTCTTTTGAAAGGGTGGTAGTGGGAATTCTTCTGATATCCATTTTGATTTACCCTTCAAACTTGGAACTCTAAAACATTTTACTTCTTTTTCTTCATCATCCTTGTCACCTTTTTTATCATTTTCCTCTATAGTTACGTTTTGAGTGTTAGGAATATTAGGACTATTGATATTTGCTAGGCCTTTTAAAAATATCAAAGAATAGCCAATATAATCAATGATTAATTTTAAAATAAATACAACTAATGCAACAACTATAATAGTCAGAATTAGCCATAGTCCCCACAAACAAATTGGATAACTAAATTCTTGCTCACATTTCCATGTAGCTATAACATTGGATTCTTGTGATAAATTCATATCATTGATAACATCTAGCTCTATTGGATTGGCTACAATAAAACCATTGAACAAACGTTCTTTTTGTATCGGAGATATTCGGATTGTAACATCCAGGACTTGACTTTCTTCTTCACATTTGATGTCAATTCTATTATCTGAAATCCTTTTATTGTTTACGATAAATGATATTCCATCGAATGGTCTTCCCAATGAATCAGTAAATTCCAAAGCAAGTTTGGAATTAGAACGGATACATTCCTCGTTTATCGTAATTTCGAATTTCTTATTTAATTCAATAGTGTCTGATACCAACCATTTGAAAGGAGGATAATTCAAAGAATTAACTAGTATAGAGGGGCGACTTTCAAACAAACCAACAAATGATTCTTCATAAATCCCTTTACCCCAATCAAAGGTTTCTAACTCTTTTGTATTAACCTCTTTACAAGAGAGTTGTACAATACTTATAATTAATGAAAAGATTATACTTTGTGCTTTCATACTCATTTGATTTCTTTAATGGTCATTTTTCGAATACCTTTGTTTATAATCTTCAGATTGATTACATTGGGTGTAAAGAAAACTAAAGGATGTTTCTCTGCATCATAATCAATGCTTAGTTTAACCGGATATTCAAGAGGTATTTCTAATCTTGGTATCTTTTCATTAATTTTGAAACTTATATAGTTGCTTGTTGAATCCAATCTAGTGATATTATCAATCGAATAGTATGGGTTATCTTCTAAATTTAAAGTATAATCTATATTATTAAGGTCATACTCTATACTTGAATTTTGTTGCAAAACGATTTTGTTATTATTGTTTATATTCGTTGTTATTTCTTTTTCTGATTGAATAAATACAACATTCATATCTA
>CAZGEX010000090.1:0-2583 GCA_964524385.1 uncultured Sangeribacter sp. | reverse complement strand
CATAACGGAAAAGTGAAACAGATTGTAGGCGGTTCTTTGAAAGACCAGGGGAATCATGCGCTCACCAATTTTACGTCGGAGTATGGCGCTGATTTTTATGCGAAGGCATACAAGAAAGACGGTCTTAAGGGCGGTCATATCATCTTGTTAAATGCAAAAGATTCGGAGTACTATGAGGCAACAAAGGCACAGGCACTTATGGCTCTTGAGACATACCCGGGAGGTTTGCAGGTTGGTGGCGGAATTACAGCTACAAATGCTCTGGACTTTTTGGAGGCCGGAGCGAGCCATGTCATCGTAACTTCTTATGTGTTCCGAGATGGAAGAATAGATTATGAACGTCTGGCGGAGTTAGTTGCAGCGGTAGGAAAAGAGCGTTTGGTATTGGATTTGAGCTGCAGGAAACGTGATGGGGAGTATTACATTGTAACGGACCGCTGGCAGAAATTTACAGAAGAAAAAGTGACCATTTCCTTATTAAATAGGTTAAAAGACAGCTGTGATGAGTTTTTGATTCATGCGGTGGACGTGGAAGGCAAGGCCAGCGGGATTGAGACAGAACTGGTACGCATGCTGGGTGAATGGGGCGAGATTCCTGTGACTTATGCCGGCGGTGTTGGTAGTTTTGAAGATTTAGAGCAGCTTAAGGCGCTGGGACAGAACCGGGTGAATGTCACGATTGGAAGTGCGCTGGATTTATTTGGCGGGACGATGGAGTATGAGAAAGTGCTGGATTTTATGCTACAAGTTCAATGACAAAGGTTTAAGATAGTTCTATAATAGTTGATGTAAATGACAAAGAGCATTTGCTTGGGCTGTGAAGAGGAAAAATTAGTAACCCAAATCATTTTTATCTTTTCAAATTCTTAAATGTATCATATAATATGTTTAAGAAGAGAAATCTTCGAATTATATACTGTGACCGTATATATCAGTAACCATAAAAAGAAGGTACGGGTTCAAATTATCTCCGCTACCCAGTTCGCGGCTAATAAAAGGCTGGGGTTCAAATTATAATCCTCTACGCGTGTAGAGGATTTTTTGTTTACAAGGGAGAAGTATGGATACAGGGAAATTATATTTTGTAAAGGATGAATTTTATAAAAGATTTCAAGGGCATGGGTTATTAGAAAATAAGGAAAATTATGATGGTAAATTACATAATCGTCCCTGTTGCTATCTGTTTAAATTTTCAGAAGAAGATAAGGATATTTACTGGCTCATACCAATTTCTTCAAAAGTAGAAAAGTACAAAGCAGAATATCAGAAATCCATAAGCAAGTATGGAATATGTGATAATATAAGTTTTGGATATGTACTCGGTGAAGAACGTGCTTTTTTGCCACAGAACTTATTCCCAATCACAGAAGAGTATGTAGATAACATGTACATAGATAAGAATACGAATTTGCCGATTACGATTTCGGCAGATTTGATGGCGGAGTTAAATGCTAAAGCAAGAAAAAAGATTAGATTTCATCAGCAAGGGAAAAAGTTGGGAATGAGTGAACCCATGGAAATATACAAGGCATTGCAAATGGATTTTATGCTACAAGTTCAATGACAAAGGGAATGACCTCTTTTAGAATTATTTTATAGATGAATAATTCTAAAGGAGGTTTTTTATGGAGTGTGCGTACAAAATAGTGGGAGATATTCAGGTCCCGGAAGAGCGGAGGGCGGAATTGAATTCTAATATTCTTAAGTTGTTAATCGCCGGAGGCATTCGTAAGGTACATAAGACAAAAGTTGCAGGAAAAACAGTCGAGGTTTTAAAGAATCCGGAGATAGATGACGAAGGACAAGTATATTTTGATTATTCTATTTTCGAGCAACGGAAACGTGAAATGTCCAGATATGATACGAATACTTGCTTGTTATATACAGAGGACCGAGGATATATGGAGTTTGGCGCAGTTATGAACATGATTATGGCAATGCAGGAAGCATATTCACAATCACTTTGTTATCTGATGTATGAGAATGAAATATGTAGGATATGGGGGTACGCAGTTGTAATAGAAAGTTTGATAGGAGTTAAATTGTCATTTCCTAATAGAGGAAGACTGTGGGATATGTCTTTGTTTTTTAAAAAACGAAAGGAATAAGGTAAAGCAGAAAAATATAAAAGATTACGTAGCAATGATAACAAATGGTTTGTTACGCAAGGAAATATTGGGATTTTAGGAGGCGAAAAATGGGAACGTTTGGCGGATATATGGGCAATATGATAATCGAAGAAGCGAAAAAAGATATGTTTACACAGGATATCATGAAATTATTTAATTATGGCGGGATGATGCAGTTTGATACAGTTAATATATATGGGAAAGAAGTAGCATTAATCAGAACCCATGAAGTTGACGAAGAAGGAAAAGTTAATTTCCATTTTAATTATTTTGAAGATGATGCGTGGGAAAGCGTGTATTATAACAAAAAGACTACACGTCTGGGAACAGGAAAAATTGGAAGCAATGAGTTTAATGAGATTGTAACGGCGGCACATGTTTTGTACGAATTATATAATAATGCAGGCTATGCTGAAGTGGATGGGGATGCGGTAGATGTTGAAGGATATATTGC
>CAZGEX010000089.1:0-2816 GCA_964524385.1 uncultured Sangeribacter sp. | reverse complement strand
TCCACTCAAATATCGACAGATTATTGGTGTCGATTGAGAAACTGTTTGAGAGCCGGCAGCCGGGTGTATTCAATGATGAACTGCTGACCGACAAAGAGGTCGCCCATATATTGAAAGTAAGCCGAAGGACATTGCAGGATTACCGCAACAACGGCATCCTGTCCTACATTCAGATAGGCGGTAAAATCCTCTACCGCACCTCCGATGTACAGCGGACAATAATGAGCGGATTCAAGGAGGCTTATCGACTACGGGATAGCGGATAATATATGCTTTGAAAATAAAGTGTCAATTTAGCAACAATGTTCGCAATCTCATATATTACCTTTGCGTAAATTAAAATTTATTCATTATGACTTTTGATGAGATTATAGAAGCAATTGATGCGTACAGACGTAAGCACAACAGAAATCATGCGAGCAAACTTTATGTGGGAATTACAAACGATGTAGATAGACGATTGTTTGGCTTTCATAGAGTACCAAAAGAAAATCATTGGTGGATATATTGCCCTGCCGATGATGTCAATACAGCTCGTCAAGTAGAGAAGTACTATCTGAACAAAGGTATGCAAGGCGGTGACGGAGGAGGAAACAATGAGTCCAATATTGTTTACTGCTACGAGGTTTCAGAAGAGACTAAGGAAAATTAATTTTCTGGAGGGAGTGCAGTTTCCCGTCTGCCCAATTATTATGATTCCTAAGAGATATCCCTCCTTTGTACAGAAATGAAAATAGCGTACATTTGGGTCATCAACTCATAGACCTATTTGTACGCTGTTATTTTTGTGTTTTAATTACTTTTCCGTCAGTCGTTTATTTCCGTTGCCGAAAGCGTCCATTGTACAGACGTGAAAGGGGAAAGGTTTTCGGGCTGAATACTCTCCGTAGGAGGAAGATTCAGCCCGAAACGGCTCGCCGCTTGACCTTTTCGCTTTCAGAAGAGTCTGTACTAACTTAATGGACAGCAACGGGAACAAGCGACTGATGGAATTTCTTGTATCTACAAAATTTGTCTACTAAAATACTCATAATCTCTCTAAAATACAAATTTTGTCGATTGTAAACTGTTTGATGACAAATTTTGTCGATTATTATCGAATAATTCTATCTATAATCTCAAGTTTTGCCTGTGAGGGTTCCTCATAAGCGTTACAAGCTCGTAGATACTCTTTTAATTCAGTAAAATCTGAACCATACAAGTTGTCACTGAATTTTTGGAGTTTAACCATTACATTTATATATGCACTTGGATCTTTCTGTCGTGTCAGTTTGCGTAATGCCAATATGTAGTCCTCCCTAAAAACGGTTGGAACTATAATTCTTGTTTGATCGGCTTTTACAAGTTCGGCGTTCATCATTATGCGTGATATTCTTCCATTACCATCGTTAAATGGATGTACTTCGCTAATCATAAACATCATAAAAATAGCACGGGCAAAAGGATCTTTAAGTGCCGAATAATACTTGTATCCAAAATCCAAAGTGCCTTTTACCAATTGGTAATCGACAAACTCGGTATTTCCGGCTCTATTATTCTTTGTTTTAAAAATACCCGGTTCTAAATGCGGACGACCACTTAATAGTATCGAGTGTCGAGATTGTAATATCGAGTATAGCTCATCAATTGATGTCGGTACACGATTCATTTCTGCACGGTTTGACAAAACTCGGAATGTGCCGAGAATGTCGTGCGAGTCTTCATCACGTCGAGGAATAGGAATACCCGAATCTACAATCTGTTTAGCTTCGTCAATCTCAAATTCTGTACCTTCAATGTAGTTTGAAAAATAGCTCTCAAAGAACGAGAAAAGACGGAACGATTCTTCATCCTTGTTACGATTGGCACGTTCAACAAAATACTCATCTTTTATAGCATGGAAAAGGATTTCAAACAATTCACCTCTTCCTGCATCAAATGGTAAACCAGCTGACATTGCTTTTGCAGATGGAGTAGTAAGAACATCTGATGAGTGAGTTGCCAATAATGCTGATATTATTTTGTTGATTTTCTCAAACTCTTTTGGCATATCAAGCCTTTCAGATGTTTCTCTTAATTTATCACGATACGCATTGAGTTTATCTTCTCCACCCAGCAAGAGAATCTTTTCCAACTTACTTTCAATTTCGCCAACAGGCAAAGACTTTGAATTTTCCGCCCCTTTTCGTGAAGTCTGCATATTTTCAAGCATCCATCTGTATTCTCCTGCAATATAAATTCCATTATATGGTAGGTCGTCTTCGTCGGCAGCAGGTCCTTTCAATAGATTGATAGTTATTCCTGGCAAATCCGTAATCTTTTTGCTATAGGTAGTTGTCATATAAAAGTTGCCATCAGCAGTAGGACGCATTTCCTTAGCACTTCTATGACTTATTACTGCATTTGGATAACGCCAAACAAGGATATCAATAATATTTCTCCTTACAATGTTCTCATAACAGTCAATCGTATTTGATGTATATAAGCGAGGAGCAATCTTGCGAAGTTTGCCTGCTTTCTCCATCAATGAAATCTGTCTTGAAACATTTGGGTCAGATGATGCAAATGTTATTTCCTTTGTTATATCTACCTTGTTTGTCATACAAATTTTAGAGTTTAATTTTTGCAAAGATACAAAATTCGTCGATTAAAAATATTAAAGTGATAAATTTTGTCGATTAAATGCTGTTATAATTCTTTCTTTTTTCCATCAATCTATCCATATCCTCCGAAATCTTATCATCGGTTACTTTGGCATAGCCTTGAGTAGTACGAATATTGGTATGTCCCATCATCTTGGCAATACTCTCCATTGGAACACCTGCCGAGACAAGAAG
>CAZGEX010000088.1:0-2921 GCA_964524385.1 uncultured Sangeribacter sp. | reverse complement strand
TTCACTACGTTCAGGATGACACGTTTTTATATCATGTCCCTTCTTTATTGATGAAAATTGAAGTCCTGTCAAACTTTCAAATAAGCCGCAATAAAAAAAATCCCCCAATTTACAAACCCATGATTTTCAATAGGATAAAATTTACTCCGTCAAACTTTTTATCTTGCATGAAAACTTTGCTTATCTTAAATTTGCATCAGTTTCAAACAAAAAACAGTAATTATTATGAGAAAAGCAATCTTATTATTCAGTGCAATCATAGCCTTTGCACTGTCTGCATGGGGAGAAAACACAACGGGAGTTTTTATGGACTTTTATCTAAGCACTCATGAAGAATCAAGTACCAAGGTGAATCGTTCATTGGTACAGATTCCAACCTTAAATGTAGTTTATGATTCTGACACGAAAACTATCAGAATTACTTCGCCCGAATCACAGGCTGCCGATGTTTACGTCTATGATAGCAATGGCGCAATAGTTGGTTATGCCAATAGTTTAAACACCACCATCCAACTTCCTTCTGTTGGTTCATATACCATTTATCTTGAAGGTGAAGGTTGGTACGGAATAGGACATATCAATTAAGGGAATATTATCTTTATAAAGGACAAGACAATAATTATACCGGTAAGATTATAGTTCAGACCACACTGATTAAAGGAACGGAAGCCGAAAAGCTGATAGAGTAGGCGACATTTTAAATTTACAATTTATGAAAACCAATTTAAATGAACTTCCAAATTCATTGGATATTCTCGAAATGTTGGAAGTAAAAGGTGGCACAGATTCTGATGACGTCGTTTGCAAAGAAGCAGCAATTAAAGTTGAAATGCGTTACCTTTTATTGATAAGTATTGGCTTTTTATCATTACTATTTAGTTGTAGTAATGATGATACTAATATAAGGGTCGTTGATATGGAAGTTGCTCCACATTTGGTTTGGGTTGGCGTTAGACCTCCGGGAAATCCTGAAGACTCTGTGCAAGTAATGAAATGCTCTATATTGGGAACCAATGAGGTCTTATATGTAAGCACAAGTAAAATTGAAGGGTTTGAATATGTAGAAGGATATAAGTATCGATTAAAAGTCAAAATTACCGAATTAGAAAATCCTCCAGCAGATGGTTATTCTGAAAAGTATGAGTTAATAGAAATTCTATCAAAGGAGGAAGAAGTATAATAAACATAAAATTCTTTGATTATGAAAAAGATTGGATTTTTATTGTTGAGCGTGTTGCTATTTTCATGCTCACAAGAAGATGATGTCGCAGACACATCGATTGGATCTGACAATTTCTTAAATGAATTTGTTACTTTAAAATCTGGAGTTGTAGTAGAAAAGCATGGTGAAAACTACACCTTAGGCGGTGATATGATATTGACTCCAGAACAGTTGAAAGCTTTGGATGAAACTGGTTCATCACGGGAAAAGTTTCTGGTGAATTACAGGCTGATTTAACCTTAAATCCTGTAACAAATCTTCCAATGAATACGGATGAATTAAGTAAAACAAGAAATTTGGGTGTATATCCAACGGCATATAATTTATGGGCAATGGTTAGATTTACGTATGATAGTAATTTGACAATTTCCCAAAAGAATTGTATAAAAGAAGCTCTTTTAGACCTTCAGTCTAAAACAAATCTTCGTTTCTATAATTCAACTGGTCAATCTCAACATGATGATGTATATAATATTGATTATCCATATGTTAACTTTATATACAAAGCTGGTGATACAAGTGAATCATATATAGGTCGTATAGGTGGCAGGCAGGATATTGAATTGGCAGATTTTGCCTTCAACGATGCTTCATGGGGTGATTATAGTGTAATAGAACATGAAATTTGTCATGCGGTAGGAATGATGCATGAACAAAATCGTCCTGATAGAGATGATTATGTTACTATTAACTGGAGTAATTTGACAAGTAAAGGAAGTGCTAATTTTACAAAAGTTACTACTAATTATATGTATAGAGGTGCCTATGATTTTAATTCTTTAATGGGATATTCTTCTTATACATCCAGTACTTCAATGGTAAATGATACTTCGAAGCCCATGTATACAAAGAAAGATGGTTCATCCTTAACTCAAGGACGTACTGTTTCTGATTTAGATAGAATGTGGATAAATTATCTGTATTTGCCTTATGTAGCTCGTTCTGATACATATCGTGAACTTGATGCAGTTGTATATGATGGGAATAACAACAAATTGACAGAGCAGCAGAGATTACAGTTGCAAGCTCAACTTAACAATGGAAATCCTACTCCTCCTTCAACAGGACGTATTCCAAATGATTTTTAAGGTCTGAGAAAATAAGAAGGGTGTATCAAAATAAAATTGCAAAAGTGAAAATATAGATTGAAACTTAGAAATAAAAAATCTCCTGCTTTTAGTTCAATAATAGAAGTAAACAAGGGCTAAAGCAGGAGATTTTTATGTTATAACTTATAGATTATAAGTAAACATATTTTTCATTTTGACACATCCTCCTTGTTTGTTTTATAATTCTGTATTTACTTTTATTTTTCGGCTCAGTATATAAAAGCTTCTTCAAGAACCAGTTGGAATGCAAGTTGGATTTTACCTTGTATAGGAAAGGTAGAGAAATCATTACGGATACTAAAGAATATACCCTTGCTCATCTGAACAATACGAAGGAACAAAAGGTAGCATTGTCTTTGACATGGCGTTTCAAGGGAGGAAAGAAAGTCAAAGTCAGTCAAGGAGCTAAAAGTATTCAGGATTATTATGAGTACACGAATGATAAACAGCAGTAGTTTTATCGAGAATGTTTAAATTATACAAACAGCATGACACCATGCAATGTGGCATAGCCTGCCTTGCCATGATATGCAGACACTACGGAAGGTGTGTCTATGCTCGGAATCAGTGAAGCCGCCGCTTCTTTGGGC
>CAZGEX010000087.1:0-2981 GCA_964524385.1 uncultured Sangeribacter sp. | reverse complement strand
CTAGGCTTCGGGCTGGGATTTTATGATATTAAAAGTTTTACCGGACAGCAATAAAATGAAATTAAGCCTTATCATCATATTGTTGACAATTACAATTATTAAAAGCAATGCAACGCTGAACGAAACGCCAATTGTGGTTGATTCTGTTATGCACACGCCATTATCAAATGCATCAATATTTAATTGTAAAGGGAAAATGATTGGTGTTAGTAATAAGAATGGCAGATTACCTTTTATACACAGCTATGATTATCCCATTACTATCAGATATATGGGATTTAAAGAAAAATATGTGGGAATAGATTGTGGCGACACTATATTTTTGAAGGAAAGTGTAGTTGAATTGCCTGAAGTGGTGGTAGAGACTAAGAAACAAAGGCTATTGCATGTGTTGGCGTATGTCAGAGATTATTCTACATTGACAACATATTCAGATACAGTATTCTTGTTTCGAGAAAAAATGGTCGATTATATGTTGCCTTCCGATGAAAAAATGAAATATAAGGGGTGGAATATGCCTCGAATTTTAAAATCGAAATCATACTATCAATTCACAAATTCACAAGGAGTGGATAGTGTCAGTGATAAATGTAATCATCATTTTTCGTGGTCTGACTTGGTAGGAATTATTCCTACTATATCTGTGCCAAAAGTGCTACATTCAAAATCGATGGGAGTAGATACTGTTTACGGTAAGTATAGTCCATCGCAAATATGGAATAAAATAGATGACCGAATAATGTTGGAAGTAAATGTGCTTGCTGATACAACAGAACGTGAATGGGCTCCAAATTTATCACATTTTCGTAAGAATAATATCGATTTTGAGCAGTTGAGAGTAAAGTATAATTATGAAAATATATCGGGCTATACCGTTGCTCCGGTCGACATGACCGGTTACTCGTTCAATATCGAATCAAATGGAAGAGGACGAAATTTGTTTCGATTTGCTCATAAAGATGAGCCATTTTTCGTTTCAACTTATGCGGAGGTATATGTGGTTGATAAAGAATATATTACGCATAAAGAGGCAAAAAAATGGGAAAAAGGAAATTTTAGTTCTGACGAAATAATGATATTTGAACCTCAAGAAGCACCCGAACTGCAAGATGCCATAAAGCAATTAATTGTCAGAGTGAATAATGTTGATGCTAGTAACGTGAGGCTTGTCGCAACGCCGGATTGGCGATTGGCAGGAAGAAAAGTAGAACGTAATTTAGGGCAAAATGTGTTGTCACGAATAAAAGGCATTTTGGGTATAAGCGGTTTATTAGGCAAACGAAAGCAAGAGAAGCAGTGGAAAGAATTTCGACAAGAGCAGAATAACAGAAACCATTAATATTCAGATATAAGAAAGAAACTGTTCTCTAAATTTGGACAGCTTCTTTCTTATTAATTTGAGTAATTGTCGGAATGATTATTTACCAAAAACATTCATGCCTTCAGCTCCGGTAAGTGTATAATTGCCGGTTGGTATTGAAGGAGTTGTGTTTTCGTCATAGTCTACATTGCAAAGTACAATTTGATAACCATCAGAGTTGTTTGCATCAAAATCGTTTGTGCCTTCAAGTGCTACATTATAGTTTGATGCAGTCATATTACGAACTAATAATGGGATAAAAGCTTTTACGTTGCAATTAGCTACTTTTATACCGTAACCATTATTTTCTCCTTTTACACGAATACCATAACCTCCGGCACCAACTGATTCAATTGTGGAGTTTGAAATAGATGCTTCTTTAGTATTGTTGAATGAAACTCCATTTTTACAATTGCTGATAAGTGCATAATCAACGCTTACAGCTGATTCATTGCTTTCTGCTTGCATTAATGAATGCATATTGTATGCTTTGCAATTAGTAAGTTTGATGTTGTATGCTTGTTGAACATGAGCTCCTACAGCTGTATTAACAGCAGCTCCTGATGCAGTGAATGTACAATTGTCGATAGTCACATTATTGGCATATCTGTAGTTTGAAGTATCAGCTCTATCATAGGTAAATATACAATATTGACCGCTAACTGATGTTTCAAAATTGATGTTTTTGATAAGCAATTTGTGATTATCTTTATTTGATTTCCCTTTTATCTTGAGTTGACCATTAAATTTATAGTCGTTTCCGTTGATTGTTAAATCTCTTCCGTTGACTTCTGTTACAATTACTGTGCCGGTGATGTCATCTGCTAAGGCAATGCCATATTGTCCTGTGGCTGCATCAATTGCAGCTTGCAATTCAGATGCTGTTCTTACTATTGCATCGATATCGTCGGCTACCACTACCCATACACTTCCGTCTTGAACTGCGTGGTATCCGTCAGCTAATAGATTGTCGTTTACCTGAGCACCAAATGTGCCACCTGAAACAGAGCCTTTTACACCATTCTTTGTGAAGACAGAGCAACCGATTTTTGTTTCAAATGTTCCTGCTGTTACTTTCATTGCAACATCGTTGCTGTCGTTGGTAACAAATACAGAAGAACCATCTACTCCGCGAGGAGCAAAGCTTCCGCCATTGATAGTAATAGATGTGTTGTCGGCAAATGGGTGCATCCATACCTGACCTTCCAAAACACCATCGTTGATTGTCAATTTGCCATGGTTAACGCGAATTGAACGATATGTAGGGGTGCTTATTTTCCCTCCATTAATTGTTGTTGAATTTGCTCCCCAACCTTGGTGTATTGCACAATACATATGTACCACAGAGCCATTTCCATTTAGATTACTAAGCATTTCAATAGTGCCACCATCTACTACAAGTGTACCATTGTTGGCTATTGTATATGTACCCCAACCAAAATTAGAATCGCCTGTACCTGTATATGAGTAAGAGATTTTACCTGTACCTGTCGTGTCTTTTAATGTAAGTGTTGAGCCATTGTTAACAGTAATCATAGCACTACTTGCTGCTACGTTACTTGTGTAGCTTATAGAGTGTCCGTTAAGGTCGATTACAGCACTTACGCCGTTAGCTATTTTA
>CAZGEX010000086.1:0-3032 GCA_964524385.1 uncultured Sangeribacter sp. | reverse complement strand
ATACCCGGATATAAGTACCTTCCTCTTTTCCGAGTGATTTAATATAATATGGTCTGCTTGCTCCCGGATATATTTCAATGACAATTACACTTTTTCCATCAATAGTGTCTACTCCAATATTAGGGAAAATTTGCGGATAGCACATATCTGAAATAGTATTTGTAATACCATCCATAATTTTAAAAACTTCGTTCTTATCCACACCTACTATTTCATGTGTTTCATCATCCACACCGATAACAATCTTGCCACCTGCGGTGTTAGCAAATGCAATGACACTCTTTATATACTTTTCGCTCTTTTTGGGCACTTCACGTTTAAATTCGATATTTACGGTTTCTCCTGCCTTAATTTCATCTGCTAACATCTCCCATTTCCTCCTTAATTCAAATTCTAGTAGAAGACTATATCTTTTCCTTGTAATAAGTAATCGGGTATGTTTACACTCTTTGCTAACGGATGCCCCATGAACAATATCCGTATTGCTCTTACTGCACCGTATGTATTCACCATTAATTCCTTTTGCTTTTCATATACATCTACATCATACTTATTGTTTGTTAATTCATGCGCTGGCACCTGTCTAATCTTTCTAATATATTTTATCGGATTAACAATAACCTCGTCCATATCAAAATTAGAGCCAACATTCTTTTTAAGCCATTCTTGTAGCATAACTATGCTTCCCTTATCTCTTCCTTCTTCATCTTTACGCTCTATTTTTGAAATTAAAAGGGAATCTTTTTGAAATGTTTTTATTGAAATATTATGCACCACCAATTTTTCCATTACCAAAACAAAATCGTAGTAATTCTTGAGTGTTGGCAACAAAATACTTCTATATCCTTCTGGCATTTCATTATAACCCGTTCCATATACATGTGCAAAAAGTTCCGGCAATTCCATCTTTTTACATTGTTCATTAATAACTTTCATTTCATCTAAAAGTGCGTGAAAAATCCAGTGTTGTGTTACCCACCGTCCTTCAAGCAAATTCTTTACAAATCCATCATTTATCTTACAAGACTCCTGATTCTCTAATTCAAACCCTTTCCACAACATTTGAATACGAGGTGCCAATCTTGCCAAATCTATTACAAATACTCCTATTGCCCTATTCAATTTTTCCCCATCAATATAGGCCATTCCATAGTCTTTAATATACTCATTTTCTCCAGACTCATCATAATATTCATCTTTAACAGAAATACATCCCCTATATCCATTGTCCATTATTAAGAACTTAGGATTATTGTTATACCTCTCCAATATTTCCACATCAAAAAATATTATATCAAACTGAGCCTTTCCATTTTGCATAAGAACAGTATAAGGACGTTGATAATCTACTTTAACTTTTCCTAATGCCTTATTAGTCGGATAGAAGCAGGTATGTGAATCTACATCCCTAGCATTTTCAATTTGATGCTCTTTTGATAACCCTAAATCAAATCCTTTAATATGTGGATTCAAAACATCTTTCTCAGATATTGCCTCCACCATTCCTTCATTAATTAATTCTACCATTGCCTCTACATCATAATCATCTATATCATAAATGGGCAATCCATTAAATCTACTGGAACCCAAATAAAAGTTTATTACTTCATTTAACAACTTCTCTTTCATCGCCTTCATCCTTTACAAAACGAAACTGTTCATTCTTTGAAGTCCTTTTCTATACTACCTCAACAAGCCGCCTGCTTGCAGTGTATTAATTCGTGCCAACAAGCCTATCACGTATTCTCTCTTTATACCTTTAAATGTTTTATCGGCAATACTTCCATATTGATTTTTAGCAAAGAATATAAAATTCTGTATCATTTCTCTTACAGCACAACGCAGTTCTCTTAATTCTTCTTTTGTGATATTTAAATTATTTCCTTCGTGCGTTTCATTTGAACGTTCTTTATACATTCTCAGTGCTTTATCATGCACCGACTGCACATCTGCATCTTGTGCAATTGCGGCTGCCAATCGATTCGCAAATTTTTCTTTTTTCCCACCGCTTTTGTCATTTGAATTGTAACCTATCAGGATAATTTCAGCCAGAGTCACAAGATTCTTATATGCATCATCATATCTAGAAACACTATATCCTCTTCCAAAACGCTCCATAACATCTTTCAATTCAGCTATTAATGCTTCCGATAACCCTACCATGTCCTCAAAACAAGTCAAATTATCATTGTTCCACTCATATAAATCATCATATACACTGATAGGACTATCTTGAGAAGATACCCCTCTTCTTTCAATATTATTGCACTTATAGGTTGCTTTCATTTTATAAATTTTATCAGCAATTTCTATGTTACCCTCTTGGGTTAAACGTAACACAGACAAAATTCTAAAAATCTCTTTATTCCATTTATCTGTAATTTCATCGAAATACTTCCCAGCCTTCTCGTTACCGCTCATCATCTCACCAACTGTAAAATATTCCAATGCCATTGCTTTACCTTCCGTTTTACACAGAAAAATGAATTCTGGGGTAGCTTCATCTGCAAGATTACTTGCTATATACTTAATATCCAAGTTACCCCTTGCATTTACTACTTCATCATATACAGGAGTATCATTGAGTTTCAAACGTTTCAACTCATAACCATACGGCATTTCCAAATTCAATAATGCATCTGTAGCACCTAACACAACTGCCCATAATTCTATATTCACAGAGCCAACTATAGCCATAACCAATCCCCTTTACATCTGCTTCTTTCTTATGTAAATAAGCACATTTATTATACCATTTCCCGCATAAAAAGAATACTATATTATTTACATCCCCCGTATAATTTGACCGGTCTGCTCCCTCGCCATATCGCCAACTCCTTCCTCTTCCTGCATTCGTGCTGCCTATCTGCCAACCAGCATCCGCTGGTAAACATCACTATGCGTTATCCTTTACGCCAACAATAAAACGCCCGAACCCATCGGGCATTTTATTCTTACCATAAACAGGCAGGAATTACGTTTCCCTATTCAGTTGTCATCCCTGCCTGTCATTTACTCATATCTGATTTCCT
>CAZGEX010000085.1:0-3157 GCA_964524385.1 uncultured Sangeribacter sp. | reverse complement strand
ATTTCGTCAGTCGTATAGCTCGCTAAACTCCTTCCTCAATCTCGAAACCTCCACGCTTAAAAATCTCAAAATCTCTCCAAATCAATTTATCTCACCTGCCTTATTTTTTTATACCGACTATTCTTACTGTAGCAGTCGGATGTAGCGGGTCGTTGGTAATTATTTCGGCTTTAATGTTAAACGGTCCTTTGGGTAATGCCTTCATGTCAATTTCACATTCTGCTCGTTCTGCTTTGTTCGCATTGATTTTTGTAGGCATTTTTATGAAGTTGATAGCATCATTCAAAGAGTATATCCTGTTGATAATCATTTGAGATTTACCATCATTCTTTATTTTTATTGATACTCTCATGTGTTCATCGGTGCTGACTGTCCCCAAATCGATAACTTCCGATTCGAGTGCTAAAGCAGGTGCTTTTTTCATCTCCTCAGCTGTAAGCTTCGATGTGTCTGCTTTCAAATTTACAGTCATTTCTACCACTCCCTTAGTGATGGAATCTGACTCGTTTGCGTAGATTTTAATAGGATAAATATTGAGTCCGAGATTCTCTTCTGCCCGGCTATTATAGTAAATGCTGATGGTTACTAAATCGCCCGGAGCCACTGCGGTACTTGACATTCCAATAGATATGCTGTTATGTGTGTTGCCCCATGTCGGATAAATAGTGTCTTGGCTTTGATTGTAGCCGTGAATAAATTCATGGCGGGACAATCCTTTTGTGAGGTCGCCAAGTATAATCGCATTTTTCGATAATCGTAATGCTCCGATCTCTATGGGGTATTGTTTTGATAATGTACTCTTCTTCCCGATGACTGTGCCACGAATCTTTATGGTGGTCAATTTGTTGTCGAATCCGGTATGCACTTTTATACTTTTGTCAAATTTGCCCGGACGACCTGCCGGATTATATGTGAATCTGACATAAGCTGTGTCGCCGGGAGCTATTTCTCCTTGTGTGTATTGTGCCACAGTGCAACCGCATGTGGGGCGTACTTTGCTTATGATTGTGGCTTCATCTCCTTTGTTTACTAATTTCACTTCACCTGTTTTCTTGCCGGATTCTTCAGTGAATGTGCCAAAATCATACTCGGTTTGTAGCCATTCAATCTCTGCAGAGGCTGACGCTCCTAATGCAGATATTGCGACAATTGACAATATTAGATTTCGTAAATTCATTTTGTTGCGGTTTTTGGAATTACATTACCATTGATTTTAAGACGAATTTTCTTCGGACTGCCATTCGTTTTGACTGTAATCGTACGGTCAATAGGACCTGGACGACCGGCAGGATTGTACGATACTTTTATTTTGCCACTCTTCCCCGGTGCAATCGGATTTTTTGGATATTCCGGACTTGTGCATCCACATGTGGCATTCGCATCAATGATGAGAAGCGTGCCGTCGCCGGTGTTGGTAAACGTAAATTCGTGTGATACAATGCCACCGGCTTCATTAACATTCCCAAAATCAAATGAATATTCTTCAAATTGAACTTTGGCTTTACCTTTCTTCTTGGCTTCTATTGACATCGGTACAGCAAATGTCAATATTGCTACGATAATTAAAATGATTCTTTTTGCCATAACTACTAAATATATAGGCAGGTTCTATAAATAGAACGCAGCGAAGTTGATTTTTAGTTTCATTAGTTTTGGCAGGCTTTTTGTGGCTTTTGAATCTTAAACGGTGTTTTCTTCGATTTCGTCGTTTGTATAGCCGACTATACTCCTTCCTGAATTTTGAAAACTTCTCGTTTAAAATCTTCCCCAATTAATTTTATGTCATCTGCCTGCAATAATAACGAATGCAAAGTTACAAAATTTTCTTATCCTATTGACAAATTTGAAATACTTTCGTTTAAAAAATAAAATCATCTCTCAACTGAAAGAAAACATAAAAGTGTAAGTGTCTGATTAATAGCGAAATAGTGCTTGAATTGTAAAATAATTTGAAAATAATTGCGAAAAATTTTGGTCAATTCAAAATAAAGTCGTAACTTTGCATCGCTTTTCAGAAATAAGGGCAATAAAAAAGCTTGAAGATTATTAATGAGAGCAAAATGATGATTCGCTAGCTCAGCAGGTAGAGCACAACACTTTTAATGTTGGGGTCCTGGGTTCGAGCCCCAGGCGGATCACAGAATGAGTCCAACCGGATCACGATAAGGAGTTCACACGAACTCCTTTTTTTGGCTCTAAACTAAAGGGAATTAACGATAACACATTGAGTTTCACTGCTTTCGAGTTGAGAGTAATAAATTTACTAATAACGACTGAGAGCGACAGAAAAAGACAGAAAACGACAAAATGCGCTACCAAAAATCGAGTGGTAGCGCACAAAATGTACCAAAAAAGTACCACAAAACGCACAAAAAAGTACCCCAAAAGGGTATCGGGGGTTCTAATCCCCCTCACTCCGCTTCTTAAACAACTGAAATTAAGTAAACTATAAAAATTTCAGCCATTTATCCCTCTCTAATTTACACGCTAATTATTATTACTTTTCACGGGTTTAATTATTTGTCTGGCTATTTTAAGCCAGTCTATTATCTTTTGCCCGTAAGTGCCATCGCCGATTTTTGCGAGTGTTCGTAAAAAAGAGAGTTGCATTTTTTCTTCTCTAGACAAATTATTACTTTCATTTGGTAAATCAAATAAAAATAATGATTTAGTGTACTCTATATGCATATGTGGCCCGAGGTACTCAATGTGATCGCTGTGCGAGCCTGACATATATATACCAATTCCGAAATCTTCCGTATTATCTTTGAAGTAAGGTAAGAATAGTTTTTTGCCATTTGGCCCGGTAAATAGTACCCCCGAAGCGCAATCGACTGATTCTGTTGAACAATATTCCAATAATTCTTGCAATTGTTTTACGGTAGGTGTACACCATTCATTCCCCCAATTAATATAAGCTGCATCACACTGGGTTTCAGAAATTTCATTGCCAATATTTTTCCCTTTCAAGGAATAATTTTTGTCTGAAAATTCATCTTTTGATTCTGTCTCTCCCCATGCAAAAGAATCACCTGAATCTTCAGGATGTTTAGCCCCGATGTTGCAACATGACCATTTTGTGCCACTTGGCAAACCTAAATCTATTGCATGTGGGTGGTTTTCATCTGGGCAGATATGTATATCTGATTTTCTTGGC
>CAZGEX010000084.1:0-3263 GCA_964524385.1 uncultured Sangeribacter sp. | reverse complement strand
ATTTTTTACTCACTTATCTGCGAAATCTGCGGGAAATAATCCTCCCTATCACAAAAAATCTGTGGAAATCTGCGAAATCTGCGGGAAATAATCCTCCCTATCAAGCCCTCTGCGGAATCTGCGAGAACTTTAACCTCCGAAATTTCAGGTAACCTTTGACATCAAGATACAAGTTTGGAGCGGTTTACAAAAAAAAGCAGCAGCACAAGTTCGGTGCTGTTGCTTCTCGTTATGCAATTATTACCTTTTGTCAGAGTATGAATTTCAGCAAGAAAAATGCGGAAAGTATATACATTCCAACTGACACTTTACGCCAATTTCTGCTTAGGAGATTGATTATGACATAACATAGATGACCGAATACGATTCCGTCGGAAATGCTATAAGCAAGAGGCATCATAATGATACAGACAAATGCCGGAACAGCTTCCGAATAATCATTGAAATCGATTTTTAGTACAGAAGCCATCATCATAAGTCCGACAAGCACGAGAATAGGTGCGGTTGCAGCACCGGGAATCGACAAAAAGAATGGAGCGAAGAAAATTGCCAACACAAAACAAAGACCGGTGGCAACGGCAGTCATACCGCTACGTCCACCCTCATTGACACCTGAAGCACTTTCTACGAATATTGTAACTGTACTTGTTCCCATGGCAGCACCTAAGGTAGTCGCTACAGAATCGACCATAAATGCTTCTTTCATTCGCGGAATTTTACCATTTTTCATCATTCCGGCACGTGTCGATACGCCTATAAGAGTTCCGATAGCATCAAATAAATCGACGAATAAGAGAGTAAAGACGATTATAATCATTTCCGGAGTAAAAATTTGCTCCCATTCAAATTGCCACAGTATTGGTTCTATTGAAGGAGGCAAACTGACTACCCCGCCAAATTTCGTAACACCTAAAGGGATTCCGATCAGTGTCGTAAGCACAATACCAATTAGTAATGCTCCCTTCACTTTGCGTATCAGGAGGACCGAAGTCAACACAATTCCTATTATACCCAACAAAGCCGATCCGCTTGAAATATCACCTAAGCAGACAAGGGTTGATTCGCTTTCTACGATTATATCAGCATTTTGCAAGCCAATGAATGCTATATACAATCCGATTCCGGCACTTATTGAATTTTTCAATGTGTCGGGAAGCACATCTACAATCTTCTCTCGCAAATTTGAGACAGTCAATAGGATGAATATTATACCTTCAAGGAATACTGCAGTCAAAGCGAACTGCCACGAATAGTCTAATACTCCGCATATAGTGAACGCAAAGAACGCATTCAAACCCATACCGGGAGCTAACGCAAATGGCAATTTACCATAGAAGCCCATCAGCAAAGTAGCAAAAGCAGATATTAACACCGTCGTAGTAAACACTGCATCTTTCGGCATCCCACACGCACCGAGGATTTCGGGATTGACAGCTAAAATATATGCCATAGTGAGGAAAGTGGTCAATCCGGCGGTGATTTCGGTTCTTATAGTAGTCTCTTTGGGATTAAACCCTAACAATTTTTGTAACATTGATTTTCTATATATTTTACTATTTTTAATAATCAAATGACGCGAATACGACAGTTTCTGATTTTATGGATAATTTATTTAATCGTGTTTCTTCGGTCGAGCTCGGCTTTAATTTTGGATGCTAATTCGTATTGCTCCTCATCGACAGCTTTTTTTAGCAAAGATGCGAGTTCGACAGTCGATGCAGAGGAGAGCAAATCATTTTCGGATGTTTTGCTCATTTGTAATTTTTTTTGTAATGCAGATTCATCGTAATAGCCTACTTCTTCCAATAAAGCATCAGAGCAATAGATTGGAGAATTAGTGCGAATAGCTAAAGCAATCGCATCACTTGAACGAACGTCGATCGTCTTAATCGATGATTCATCCTGTCCTACTTTTTGAGAGAAAGTCGCATACGCGGCGAAAACGCCGTTTTCAAGGCGGTAGATTTCCACCTTTTTCAGCTTGATTTCGTACATATAAAGGAGCATATCTATAAAATCGTGAGCAAGCGGACGCGGAGGAATTATGTTTTGCAGTTTACACTCAATGGATTGAGCTTCTGACGTACCGATAATGATAACAAGTCGACGATGTTTCTCTTCCACTTCTTGCAACACCATGGCATAGACACCTTTTTCTATTTGGTTGTATGTGATACCGACTAATTCAAGTCTGCAAAGTTTATCCATTTACTTCTTTATTTTTTTGTTTTACCTACAATAATACCACTTCCGTAGCATAGTTTGCAATCGTCGGAATAGATTACGGCAAATTGTCCGGGAGCAATTCCTTGCACATCCTCTTTTGCATTGATGAGATATTCACCATCGCCAAGAGCTGTGAGACCGGCTTCGAGAAAATCGGGAGAGTGACGGTTTTTGAATCGTATTACAGCATCTTTGCAATCGTCGCCAAACGGGTTGCCTGAAATCCAGTGCATTTCGGCAATATTGATTTGTTTGCCATATTGTTTTGTTGTTCCATAGCCATTAGAGACATAAACGACATTATCGCGTACGTTCTTTTTGACGACATACCACGGACCGCCACTGAGACCAAGTCCTTTACGCTGACCGATGGTGTGAAACCAAAAACCGTTGTGAGTACCGATTTTTTTACCTGTTTCGATTTCAACAATCGGTCCTTGCTTTTCACCGAGATGACGTCGGATAAAGTCATTATAGTTAATCTTTCCAAGGAAACATATTCCTTGCGAATCTTTACGTTTGGCATTTGGGAGAGCAGCCTCCTGTGCTATTTTTCTCACCTCTTCTTTTGGAATGTCGCCGAGGGGGAACATTATGTGCGACAATTGCTCGTAGGATATTTGAGCGAGGAAATCTGTCTGGTCCTTAACAGGGTCGGCGGCGGTGGAGAGATATAATTTTCCATCTTTTTCCGTGATAGAAGCGTAATGACCGGTAGCAGTCTTGTCGAAATCTTTTCCCCAACGCTGTTCGAAGAATCCGAATTTAATCATTTTGTTGCACATCATATCGGGATGTGGTGTCAATCCTTGACGGACAGTATCCAGAGCATATTGCATCACATTGTCCCAATATTCTTGGTGGAGCGATACTACCTCAAACGGGAGGTTATATTTTTTTGCGATGAGCATACACATCTCAATGTCCTCTTCAGCACTGCAATCACCTTCGCCGTTGTCCATTCCTATACGTATATAGAACAGATGCAAATCATGACCTTGATTATATAATCGATGCACCACAACAGCACTATCGAC
>CAZGEX010000083.1:0-3589 GCA_964524385.1 uncultured Sangeribacter sp. | reverse complement strand
AACAAAGTGCTTAAAGATTCTGAATAAGAAAAATTTAGGCTTAGTAGTTAATTAGAGAGGATAAGCAAAGTGTTTAGATATTCTGAATAGGAAATTTAGGCTTAGTAGTTATTTAGTGTGGGTACGCAAAATTGTCGGTAGGTTGCTCCTCAGCAGAGCCTGCTCCCTCTTCATCCAACATGTGATATGTTAACAATCGCCTATATCTTATACTTTTATTTACAATTAGGAAAGAAATGCTCCTTTTCATCCTGCCATTTTACAATTAATCTGTACTTTTTACGGGATTGCAATAAATTAAAGCAGGTTCTATAAATTGATTTGGAAAGATTTTGAGAATTTAATCGTGGAGGTTTCAAGATTGAGGAGCGAGTTTAGCGTGCTAAACGACTGACGAAATCGAAGAAAACTGCCGATTAAAACTCAAAAGCGACCAAAAGCCTGCAAAAACAGAAGAAACTGAAATAAAAACAACATCGCAGCGTTCAATTTATAGAACCTGCCTTAATTTACATCTTTCTAAATGAAGTCCTCAAGTCAAAACCATGGCTAACTATTTTGGTATTGTTATCCGGTTCGGAAATTGGTTCTTGTTTCATACTCCAAAGATAATTTTCAATATCTGTATAGACATCTCGTTTGTCCAAATCATCTTTAATGTATTTTAGCCAATTGGTAATTTGTTCGTTAAATATAATGTTCTTGATAATGTGTCCTGAATAATAAAGAAAAATTGGTGTCTCAATTTGTCTGAACATCTCTTTGTCTTCCCAATATGATTCTTTGATAAAATTGATTGGATATTTGGATTTGTATTTTTCCTGTGGTAGTCGGATATTCTGTGCGATTTCTATTAGAAAATCATTGATGTCTTCAACTTTTTTGTTTGTCAAATCATAAGGGATTACAATCTGTTGTTTAGTTAAATTGTCGGTATCGTCGGTTGTGAGAAAAGGAATTATGTAGCAGAAAGGATAGATACCTGCGATGGCGTACGTTATGAAATAATTATCTGAAAGCGAATTTCTATAAGGGATTCTATTACAGACATTTTCTCTTAAATATCTGTAATATTTTTTGTTATTGTCAACGGTTTCTTCTTCCGGAAATCTTAAAAAGATTATGTCATCTGTAGTATCATAACCAAAACCGGAATAGTCGTAAAAGTCTTTCTTGTTATGTTTGCTTATTATTCTCATGATTTAATTAATGGATTATTTTATTGTTAAGTAATTAAAGATTTAAAACAGGATGTGTTTTCTCATTCATTTTTAATGATTCGTTTTATCGAGAAACTCGTATTAACCAAATAAGATTTTGTCGTATTCTTTAATCGCTTTTTGAAGGTACTGATTCAAATATTTAACAACTTTTTTTGGTGGATCAAAACGAGGTTTGATCAATCGCAATGAATATCCTTCTATGAAGCCACTGATTACATACTTTTTTACTTTGTTAATTACTAAAGTTTCATCAATAACTAAATAATTATCGTAAGTTGAATCCAAGTAACTGCCATGCTCCTTCAATCGTTTATTTATTTTATATGCTGTTTCTATATTTGGAGGTGTGTTGTAAACTATTACAAATTTGCTTTTGTTGCAATAATCATCTAATAATTCAACAATATCTCCTCGTCTGAATCTAATTGCATATTCCGGTCTGCCTCTGAATGGAAACTTTACGCAATGATTTATATTATGCGGACAATATGATTGGTCGATTAAATTTCCGTTATGATCATATAACCAAGCTCTATTGTAAGGAAAACCGATACTTTCGTTAATTGGTATCTGATAAATATAAGAACAATATTTGTCATATTGAATTCGATTCATTTCATCGTGAAGATATTGCTTGGCTTCCTCAAAAGTCATGCAGTATATTTCGCTATATTTCCATGGTTCTGACATGATTTTACGATAGTACTTTTTCGATCCGCATGGATCTATTACATATACCTCAACTTTGAAAATTGTCAAACTATCGGGAAATTGAGGGTTTTCTGCAAGATATTTATATTCTTCAAAAGTCATAATGAATAATTATATAAAAAATCGGGGAATATTCAGAAAATAAACTTCCTCAATATTCCTCGATATTAAAAATTAAACAAATAATTCTATGATTTTACAATAATCCACTTATAAGGGTCACCACCTTGTTGAATAGTCTGTGCATCGGTAAACCCTGCGGCTTTAATAGCATCTCTAATTTCAGAGGAATTAGGGTTGCCGTGAGAATGAAAAGAACTTACTTGTAAAATATATCCTTTTGGAATTTTTACAATCTGTTGTTTTGCTGTCAATCTAAAACAATATAAAGCCATAACATTTAAGGCAGGTTCTATAAATTGAACGCTGCGATGTTGTTTTTATTTCAGTTTCTTCTGTTTTTGCAGGCTTTTGGTCGCTTTTGAGTTTTAATCGGCAGTTTTCTTCGATTTCGTCAGTCGTTTAGCACGCTAAACTCGCTCCTCAATCTTGAAACCTCCACGATTAAATTCTCAAAATCTTTCCAAATCAATTTATAGAATCTGCTTTAATTTATTAATTTTGCCTACTCTGTTGGATTTTCGGCTTCCTCCATTATTTCAAATACTCTATTTGAGCAAGAATCTCATTAGCATACTGCTCCGCAATATTAGGTGCATCGGCTCCCAAATCTCTCAAAATTGGGTAGTGTTTTACAATTGCACCTCTTGCCGTTCCTGATAAATGGGGTAACGTAATATGAGAAATAAATAATTCAGGATTTTCGGTTGAGACATCATACATTATGCGAGCTGCACGATTCCCAAAACATACACATAGAGTAGGTTTTACTATGCTTATTTCTTTCTTCAAAATTTTGGCGTATGTATTTGCAAAGGTTAAAGAATAAGCATCACTTGTTTGGTGATTACCGATAAAATATTTGCGAGCATCTGTTAAATAAACGCCATATCCGTTGTTGATTAGGCGTTTGACTAATTCATTTGCCATTTTACCTCCATTGGCACGATTACGGTGGGTGGCATCGTGCAATCCAAAAGGACTTGAAAGAACAGCGTCTTTACAATCTTGATAGCATTTTCCTCTTAACGGGTCTTGGAAAATGAGCATGATCCGAGGTTTATTATCTTCAATGTTAAACCAAGTAGGTAAATCCAATCCGATAGAGCCTTCCCCAATTCGTTCAAAATCTTGTTTGAATAATTTGTGTTTAATCGGTATTGTTACGGCAGTCGTGTCGTCCCATTCCGCATGGAAAGGTCTCAATTTGTCTGTAAAGATGTTTCGCCATTCAGGATAATTTAAATTATATCCTTCCTTCATCTGATTATACCGATTCTGCAATAACGATAAATTTTCAATACCCAATAACTCTTCTGCTATGAAATTGGGTATTTGTGTTGAGAGATTACACTCATTACAAAATAATTTTTCCATATGATGATATTTATTTGCCTACTCTTTGATAAGGTTTTCGGCTTACCCTTCATTTGCTATTCGTGCGGACAAAAAGAAAGCGTGCTGACTGTCTGCATATCTGCTCTGATGGGCTCTGGTAAACCTCGGTTGATAAATAAGCAACAGCCCTCACGCTA
>CAZGEX010000082.1:0-4048 GCA_964524385.1 uncultured Sangeribacter sp. | reverse complement strand
GGATAAACAAAGTGCTTAAAGATTCTGAATAAGAAAAATTTAGGCTTAGTAGTTATTTAGTGTGGGTACGCAAAATTGTCGGTAGGTTGCTCCTCAGCAGAGCCTGCTCCCTCTTCATCCAACATGCGGGATGTTAACAACCGGCTATATTATACATCTATTTACAATAAATGTATTCACTGAGTTTTTGTTTCACAATACTGTGTTTCTCAGTTGTTGCTTATGTACCAAATTTCGTACTGCACACAATGTTTGCATAAGTGATACAAAAAGATGAGTCTTAGTAGAATGATGTGGCAAAGTATTTATCGAGTTAGATAGAACCCCTGTACTTTTTTGTGGCGTGTTTTATTGTATCTTTGTTATGATTATTAAATATTGCGAGGTAATTAAGAGTTGAAAGATAAGGTTAATTATGTTAGAAACGTACACCAAAGCTTAGTGAAAGTGAAGCTAAAGAATTAAAAAAGTGGTAGTTTCTATTCCAATACCATTGACCATCGGCTTTTCCAATAGCGCCGCAAAAGAAATCTTTGTTGTTATATACGAATGAAAATTTAGCTCTATAATTCATTGAAAACATGTCTCTTTCTCCGTCAACGGAGTCTTCAAAAGAATATTTAAATCCGATTGCAGGAAGCACGGTGATATTTGCAAGCCAATGTTTCCCCATAACAAAATTGTGACCATATCCCACAATCAGACAGTAGTCGTTGTGATTGAATTTATATATGCGTTGGTCTGTGGGTAGCTGTTGTTGCATTTCTTGAGGTAGTGTTGAGAAATCCATTTCGATATCATTATGTAGTATTCCTATGCCGGCAATTAGTGATCCGGCACTCTTTAATTGAAATTTGGAAAAATTGTAAGCGGCACCTTGTGCATATTTTTTGTTGTTAAAGAAGTAATATGCATCGATGCCATATGTTTTCAATTTAAGTTCTGGGAAGTCGAAAGAATACCATTTGCCGTTGTTGTAATTTCCGAATTTTCGTATTTTAGTGCCGTCATAATTTTCTGAATGAAATGCATCAATAGAGAATAAAGCACAACTAAAGTTATAATCTATTTTTTTATGGTTAGTGGGTTTGTTAGCTAGTATATTACCGAAATCGAATGAATATCCGATACTTACAGCCATGTAAGATAAGTGAAATCCGACATTCCAGTAAATATCTGATAACATTCTTATTGGAACTCTTTGTGAAAATTGAAAGGCATAGCTATCAGTCCAATTTTCATTCCTTAGAATAGCTTTCCATCGTCTACCTGTTCCGATTACATATTGTGGATCATAAGAATTAAAAGTACGGTCGGCCCAATTATATACATTAACGCAAAATTGCATAAATTGAGGGTATTGAATAGTGGTGTCTTTAATGTCGTATGTCCCTTTTTTTATACGTTGAATCCAATCGTTGGAATTGTCGTCAGTTTTATTATAAATGTCGTTAGTTGTTAAAGATAGGGAATCAATGGAACATGGCGAAGATGTGATAGTGTCGGATGAAGTCATTTCTTGAGCATTACTTCGACTTGTTAAGCAAATTATAAATATAATGGCTATAAATATTTTTTTCATATTAAGATGATTCCGACTTATTTGAGGGCTGTAATATTAGAGATTACTATTTTTAATAAAGGATTAGTGTAATAAGAATAGTGTCCGAAGAATTTATGTTTCTCCGGATAATTTTTGTTTTGGAAATAATAATGTCTAATATATACATAGAAATATATTCACTAATTAAACTGCAAAATTAGTGAAAATTTACCATATTCTTGTCGTATAAAGCATGAAAACAGTGAAAAATCTATTATTTAGGAGAGAAAAACAAACTTATCTGCTTTTTAGTATTTTCATAGCATGGTCGTAGTCGTTGTTATCTACATAAATTGTAGCATGGAATACAGGGAAAACTGAAGTCCCTTCGTCAGTGGAAACGACACATTTTATTCCATTTTCTTCGAGCATACCTTTATCAATGTAGGCATCTGATTCAGTGTTGTAAGTGTTGAGTGCTTTCATGGTGAATGTAATTTAAGAGTGATATTTATATTATTAACATGTTTGAAACCTATATTGTTCTCTCTTTTTGATTAAGTTATGTTTATAAATTGATTTGGGAAGATTTTGAGAATTTAATTGGGGAGGTTTCGAGATAGAGGAAAGGGTATAGCTAAGCTAAACGACTGACGAAATCGAAGAAAACTGCAGATTAAAACTCAAAAGCGACCAAAAGCATGCCAAAACAAAAGAAATTGAAATAAAAACAACCTTGCGGCATTCAGTTTGTAGAACCTGCCTTAATAAGTTATTTAATGTTTCTTTTGTTGAGTTCGTCTTGGTATTTTTTTGCGTTTTTCAAGTGTGTAGCGTAGTCTGCGGCAAAATTATGATAACCGGAAAAATCTTCTTTAGCACACATGAAAATGTGGTCTGAAGGGTTGCTATTTAAGATTGCATCAATAGTTTGTTTACTTGTAGTTCTAATTGGTCCTGGTGGAAGTCCATTTATTTTGTATGTATTATAAGGTGATTCGGTAGTTAAATGTTTGTTTAATATTCTTTTTATAGAGAAATCGTTAAGAGCAAATCTAACAGTAGGGTCAGCTTGAAGTTTCATTCCTTTTTTTAGTCTGTTGATATAAAGTCTGCCGACTTTTCCCTTTTCGTCAGCTTTGTTGGTTTCTTCGTCGGTGATTGAGGCTATAATCATTATCTCCTTAGGAGATAATCCGAGATCTTCTGCTTTTTGTTTTCTATCAGAATTCCAAAAAAGATTATAGTAATAGTTCATTTTATTGATGACGTCTTTTGGGGATGCAGACCAATAAAAGTCATAGCTGTCGTTCATAAACAATGCAATAATGTTCTCTTTGTCAGTATTAAATTCAGAAATAATTTCAGGGTTATTAAGAGCAGAAAGCATTTCTCCTTTAGTGATGTCGAGATATTTTGCAATTCTATCAGCCAAATCATTCTGTGTCCTTGAGCCTATTAGAGGAAGCCTTATAGGATGTTGTGAACCATTATAAATAATTTTAGCAACTCTAATTGGTGTCATATTCGTTGTAATCATATAAGCCCCATGACGTTTTGATAAGTCCGGTTGTAGTATGGACATAATAAGAGAAACATTGTTGGCAAAAGCTTCTCCTTGATATTTAGAGATGCTATCAATGATTGCATCTTTTGATGCCCCTTTTGATATTTTAATTAAAGATTCAGTTTTTGCCTTATTGGTAAACAAAGGTGTAATATAAACAGCTGCAATAAGAAATAGAGAAATAATTAGAATGATACCAATTTTGAGATTACGATGTTTCCTTTGAGTTGATTTATGTTCTTGGTTATTTGTATTCATAAATATGGATAAATTAGATTTGTTAGCAAAAGTAGTTTAAATAAGTGGACTATGCAAGATCAGAATGTGTAATAAAAAATCGGATGAATCAGTTTTACCTTATTCATCCGATTTAAGCGGAGAGGACGAGATTCGAACTCGTGGTAGGATTGCTCCTACGTCAGTTTAGCAAACTGGTGGTTTCAGCCACTCACCCACCTCTCCAATCATACAAATATCGCAGTGGCTTATTTGCGAGTGCAAAGTTACAAAGTTTTTTTTGTATATGCAATAATTTCCCTGATTTTTGTGAGAAAATAATTAAAAAAAATATCAAGTATCCCCATCCTGAAAGCAAAAAACATGGGCGTTGCTTAATGTATCTTAATTTTGTATCGTATAGGTGGTTTAATTTGCTAAAATAATTTGCGTAAATCCATAAATCGTTGTATCTTTGCACTGCAATTCCACTAAGGTATTGCCTTGGTGGCATCAGAGGATGCAGAAATGGTGGAATGGTAGACACGAAGGACTTAAAATCCTTTGGCCTTTACCGGCTGTGCGGGTTCAAGTCCCGCTTTCTGTACCGACGAGCGGTTTCCTAAATTTTAGGAAGCCGCTTTTTACGTGAAAATTCTTTAGGTATGTTGTAAAAAATATTTTAGTAAATTCTTATTTTGGTGTATTTTAATATTTCATCG
>CAZGEX010000081.1:0-4289 GCA_964524385.1 uncultured Sangeribacter sp. | reverse complement strand
ATGCCTTTCCCTTGTGATGTGCCGAAAAGTCGGTTTCCCTCTCGCAAATCAAAAGCAACATAATCAATTCCAAACGATTCAAATTCCAAAGGTAACATTTCTTCCCATGTCTCTCCTTTGTCGGACGTCATTACAATATTCCAACCGGCTAATACAACAATATTTTCATTGTTAGGATGAAATGCAATGCTTGTAGGATTGAAAAAATTGAATGGAACTCGACTCAATTTTTTATCCTTATTGAGATAGTAGAATATATTTTCCTCAAAAGCGGAATTAAACCCATGGATTATGAAATTATCATCGTGAGGTGATACTCCTATGCTTACAGTTGTAATAAATTGTCCGGGTGGTTGTATATTAGATGTTTCCCATGTTTTTCCAAAATCCTCACTTATAAATATTGCATCTTGTGTCATAGCATATATTTTGTTCTCATTTTGAGAACTTTGTTCTAATTTTAATATTCCGAATTGGGGATTGTTTATTTTTGTGTAAGAGTCCAATATTGACTCTGGGATATATTCCTCTGTTCCGATTTTATCTTTTAGAGCAAACGGTTCCCCTGCAGGATAATAGTTATCAGTGGCTGCAATTATATTTCCATTTTTACCTAAAATAAAATCATCAATTGCTTCACCTTCAAATGCAAATAATTCCCATATCTTTCGGCTATCAACATTGAGATTTAAAATATCTTTACAGTATAACCCTGTAGGATGACTTATATAAATGACATTGTCTTTTATTTTCAAATCAGGTGAAAAGTGGCTTGAATAACTATATAGTCTGTATTGATTCGCTTGCGACAGCATCGCCAAAGAAGTAATGGCAAAAATTGTAAATAAAGTAAATTTTTTCATAAAAATAGGGTATTTAAACAATTAATAATTTTCTTGTTTTCTCGGAGTAGCCAGCAATGCCTTGTAGGCATCAATCAACCCATATCCATATTCTTCATTCCATGTCCCATTAGGTCGTCCCGGAACTGTAGTGTATGGAATATCTCCGACCTTTGTTGTGTTTTGTTCTATAATATCACGTACTTGTTGACCTGTTAAATCCGGATTCCGTTTCAAAAAAACTTTCTTGCCACCACTGTAATAATAGTCATAGCCATCTGTCGCTGTGACTACAAATGGAAAAGTAAGAAAGATAATAGTAATTACTAATTTAGAGATTATCTTTTTCATGTTAATTTGAATTGAGAGTTCATGATTGTTGATTTGTCCTTTGAATACTTTTCCTCCTTTCTAAATCAAGGTGATAGATTTAATCGCTGTAAAGTTAATCAATATTTTTGAATAATCAAACAGGTTAAAAATGTTTTTTAAGGAGGCAATTAAAAAGGGTGTTCCCTATAAAAGAGAGCACCTTGTATGTTTTATTACATGTGTTTTTAATATTATAAAAATTGCACACGCCTGCAAAAACAGACAAAACTGAAATAAAAACAACCTCGTAGTATTCAATTCCTTATAATTATTCAGAAATGATATGTCGATAAGTATTGTCCGACAACACTGAAATGACGATTTGATGAATCATCTGTTTGAGTTCGCTAATGAAGCTTTCCGCATTATATTCTTGTCGCTCGATTTTGCGAAGTTTATTTTCCCACAAACCTGTCAGTTTGGCACTTTTCAAAAGTTCTTCGTTTATAATAGAAATCAAATCTATGCCGGCTTGTGTGGCACGAATGCTCTTACGCTCTTTGCGGATATAACCTCGCTTGTAAAGAATTTCTATGATTGCCGCTCGTGTAGATGGTCGCCCGATGCCGTTAGCCTTCAACGATTCTCTAAGTTCTTCATCGTCAACAAGATTGCCTGCCGTTTCCATTGCTTTCAATAGCGTGCCTTCAGTGAAATATTTAGGCGGTTGCGTAGTCTTTTTTGCCAGCATAGGCTGATGTGGTCCGCTTTCTCCTTTCTCGAATTGAGGCAGAATGCCTGATTCTTCGTTGTCTTTATCTTGTTCTTCTGCAGTGTCAGTGGTCTTGTCTTGTTTTGCATAGACAAATTTCCATCCCGGATTTAGAATGACTTTGCCGGATGTCTTGAAATTTGTTTTATTGACTATGGCTTTTACAGTGGTCTGCTCAAACTCACATTCCGGGTAGAATACAGATATAAAGCGTTTTGCAATTGTGTCAAAAACTTTTGTTTCGAAATCTGTCATAGATGGCGGTAGTGGCTGACCGGTGGGGATTATGGCGTGGTGGTCGGTTACTTTGGAATTGTCGAACACTTTTTTGCTTTTCTGTAATTTTTTGCCTCGCAAAGGAGTGAGCAATTCTTGATAGCCGGATAGAGAATTGAGTATCGGTCCGCATTTAGGATACATATCTTCGGTCAGATAGGTTGTATCAACACGAGGATAGGTCGTCACTTTCTTTTCGTAAAGGCTTTGGATGGTTTTCAAAGTGGTGTCGGCACTCATTCCGAATTTTTTGTTGCATTCCACTTGCAACGATGTCAAGTCGAATAGGCGAGGGGCGGCTTCTTTTCCCTTTTTCTTGGTTATGTCTGTGATAATCAGCGGATAACCTTCGACGTTGGCAAGAGCGTTCAGCCCTTTTTCCTTATCTTCAAAACCGGATATTGTGGCAGAGAAAACTGTATCTCGATAAGTGGTTTTAAGTTCCCAATAATCCTTTGGTGCAAAATTATCTATTTCCAATTGTCGGTTCACGACAAGTGCGAGAGTAGGAGTTTGAACCCGTCCTATCGACAATACTTTTCCGCTTGAACCATACTTCAATGAGTAGAGACGAGTGGCATTCATCCCTAAAATCCAATCCCCGATTGCTCGGCAAAGTCCTGCTGTATACAATGGGTCAAGTTCGTCAGAAGTTCGCAATTTTGCAAATCCCTCTTTTATAGCATCATCAGTCAGTGAAGAAATCCAAAGGCGTTTCACCGGCTTTTTGCATTTCGCTTTTTGCATCACCCAACGTTGTATAAGTTCTCCCTCTTGACCGGCATCACCACAATTGATTACCTCATCGCATTGATTTATAAGGTTTTCGATAACCTTAAATTGCTTGACGATTCCGTCATCGTCAATAAGCTTTATGCCGAATTTGGCAGGAATCATCGGTAGCGAACCCAATGCCCATCGTTGCCATTGCGGACTATAATCATGTGGCTCTTTCAGTGTACATAAGTGTCCGAAAGTCCACGTTACACAATAATCGTTTCCCTCAAAGTAACCATCTCTTTTCGTGGTTGCTCCAAGAATTTTGGCAATGTCTTTACCTACACTCGGTTTCTCTGTGATACAAAGCTTCAAAATAAAATCTCCTTTTTTGAATAGTGGTAAAAATGAATAATTATCCAATAATGGAAGTGCTTATTGATGATTGCGTTCCAATTTTTTTGCCTCATTCCATATCTCATCCATCTGAGGCAATGTCATCTCTTTGAGTGAAACGCCCATATCCTTTGCTCGCTGTTCGAGATAATTAAAACGAGATATAAATTTCCTGTTAGTGCGTTCAAGTGCATTTTCCGGATTAACACCATGGAGTCGTGCCGCATTGATTACAGCAAATAGCAAATCTCCGAATTCGGCTTCTATGGAATCAATATCTCTCGATTTGATTTCAGCTTCAACTTCATTGATTTCTTCTTTCACTTTCTCCCACACCTGGTGAGGCTCATCCCAATCAAATCCCACATTTCGAGCTTTCTCTTGAATTCGGTTGGCTTTGATTAGTGCCGGCAGTGCCGACGGCACTCCTGCAAGCACTGTCTTATTGCCACCCTTCTCCTTGAGCTTAATCTCCTCCCAATTTTTTGCTACTTGTTCAGGATTGTCTGCATCGACGTTGCCGTAGATATGTGGGTGACGAAAGATTAGCTTATCGGTCAGTGAATTACACACATCTGCTATATCGAAATCATTCTTTTCGGATGCAATTTTTGCATAAAAAGCAACGTGTAGCAGCACATCGCCAAGTTCCTTGCGTATGTTTGCTGTGTCGTCTGATGCCAAAGCATCGGTCAATTCATAGACCTCTTCTATCGTGTTGGGACGAAGACTTTCATTTGTTTGCTTGGCATCCCAAGGACATTTTTCGCGGAGTTCGTCTAATACATCGAGAAATCGTCCGAATGCAGCCAATTTTTCTTCTTTGCTATGCATACCTTATCTTTTTGATGATTATCAGTTATAATAATAGGCAGGTTCTATAAATTGAACGCTGCGGTTTATTATTTCAGTTTCTTTAGTTTTGGCAGGCTTTTGGTCGCTTTTGATTTTTAATCGGCAGTTTTCTTCGATTT
>CAZGEX010000080.1:0-4437 GCA_964524385.1 uncultured Sangeribacter sp. | reverse complement strand
TGAATATAAACAATGTTCTACAGCAATGTAGGACGCTTAATATTTACGTATGAAACAAAGCTTTTACAATATAAATGCCCCCATAAAAAACAAACAATTATGTTTCAATACACTTCATGGGGTGTATACTCTTATATCGAATGAAGATTTTCAAATTTTACAAGAGGATTTTTCAAATTTACCAAAGGATGTATTCACTCATCTTCATGAACATGGCTTTATTATTGATGATGATTTTGATGAATTGGCTTATATAAAAAATAAATATGATAAAAACATAGAATCTTCTGTACTAGATTTAACTCTCCTTCCTACTTTAGATTGTAACCTTAGATGCTGGTATTGCTTTGAAAAACATATATCAGGAAGCCACCTTACCACTGATATGCAAGAAAAAATTTTGAATTACATAAAAAGAAAATTGGATTCGGAAAAAATTACAAAAATAAAAGTATGCCTGTTTGGTGGAGAGCCTTTATTGTATTTTAAAGAAGAATTATACCCCCTTTTAGAAAAAATAAAAGAATATGCATCATTAGTTAATAAAGAATCCACATTTAATTTTATTACTAATGGAATATGTATTACTCCAGAATCTTTAGATTTATTTAAAAGGCTAAATGCTTCTTTCCAAATTTCGATTGATGGCTATAGAGAAAAACATAATAAAGTAAAAAAGACAAAAACAATCCATAATGCTTATGACATCGTGATGGAAGCGATGCGTTCCTTAAAGGATTGTTATAATCCAGATATAACTTTAAGAATAAATTATGATAATGACACATTAAGCCATATTGAAGATGTAATAAAAGATATTATAGATTTAGATAGGGAAAAAATCATAATCCATTTAGAGAGAGTATGGCAAACAAGAAAAGATAAATGCCCTGAACAAGTTAAAAATGCAATTACTTTATTCCTTGTTAATGGCTTTAGAGTTAGTTACATGAATATGAAGAGAGTTGCAGACTCCTGTAAAGCTAGTCAAAAGAATCAAATTGTTATTTCATATGACGGTACTATTTATAAATGCACCGGAAGAGATTTTAATGAAAAGATTCAAGATGGGACATTGCAGAATGACGGTAGTGTAAAATGGGATAATGAACGTTTAGCAAAAAGATTATCAATAAGAACTTACGACAATGACTATTGCTTGAAATGTAAATTACTTCCTATGTGTTGGGGACCATGTAGCCAAAAGCAATTGGAAGGTATTCCTATTGAAAAATCATGTCAACTAAATAGCCTTGAGCTTACTCTAGAGGAATATTTAATATTTCGCTTTAATAGTGATATATTGGAAAATAATTATTTTAGCAACAACTATGAATAAAAGATGTTTATACATAATCGTTGTTTCCTTATTTAATATTTGCACAGTATTCCCACAGAACAAAATTTCAGGAGAAATTTCAACATGCAATAAAAGCAAAATTGAAGGAGCACAAATTATATTAACCATTGGTGACTCATTAGCAGGCATGGCTTTATCTGATACCGAAGGCATCTATAAATTAGAAGGGCTAAATGCAGGAAAATATCAATTAAAAATTGATGCTTTGGGATATATTTCTATATCGAAAGAAATAAATGTTCAAGGGAATACTGAAGTGAATATTATTCTACAGGAAGATTCTGTAGAATCCATGCACTTGGAAGAAATCGTAGTGACTGCCAACCGAAGTGATTTAGTGAAAATTAATACAGGAGGAAGTGTTTTTTATCTATCACCAAGTGCACAAAAATCAGGTGATGTATATAATGCTCTTTTAGAAATACCTCGACTGAATGTGAATATATTGAACCGTTCTATCTCTATGGATAATGGAAACAGCTTATTGATATTGGTTAATGGTGTTCCCCGTGAAGGAGCTTTAGAAGGGATCGATCCTAAAGACATAACTTCGGTAGAACTAATGGATACTCCCTCTGTTCGCTATTTGTCCGAAGGTGTTACTAATGTATTGAATATAAAGACAAAAAGGAAAAACACGGAATATCAGTTGTTAAACCTAAATACCCAACATAATTGGGAAGGTTATTATGGTACCGGAAACGGTGGATATGAAACAGGTGCATCCAATTACTCATTCTATGTAAATGGTGATGCTTTCTATTTCAACAACAACCATGCAAAACAACATGAAGAACAATACACCCCTATCATTACGAAACAATATGACGCTAAAGTTGTCACCGATTATTTATCATATAATATAACATTAGGGGGCGACTGGGTGATAAATGATAAAAACTACCTGTCTTATAATATTTCTTTACGGGATATTCCTACCATCATTGAAGTGGAAGGCCAGGGAAGTATCAATGAAGACAACAATTCTTATGATTATACATTGTCAAAGAAAGATAAAACTTCTTCATTGGTTAATGTCTATAATCTTTATTATCGATATAAAATAAGTGAACATCAGGAATTAGAAAACCAACTAAACTTAACCTATAATCGGAACAATGATCGAAATACAATCACTGAATCAGGAAATGATTATGACTATAAAAGATATAATCACTTTATAATAAACCATTATAAAGGGAATTATCTATTCAATTATCTGAAAGAATCAGACAACGAAACTTTTTTCGTTGGTAGTCAGACCAACTTTGAGCAAACAAGCATCAAGCTTCCTTTGCTTCCAACCGCTTCTTTCAAGCATCAACGCTGGAAAGAATATTTGTATGCCGATTATTTAAAATATACAAACAGTTTCAGTTATCAAGCATCTATTGGGCTAGATATGATTTTTAATCAAATAGCCCAAGAGAAAAATAATTATTATCGTTTTAAGTATAGCCTTTCGGGAGTATATAATCCGATAAGCCCACTTACCTTCAAACTTTGGGGACAGGGTTATACACAAGAACCAGGAGTTGCATACTTAAACCCATACAATACGTCGACTGATAGTTTGTCTATCATACAAGGTAATACAAAATTGACTCCTTCTTATATCCATAATCTGGGAGTAAGTATTTCATGGAATAATAAAGGTTGGTATATTTCACCGGAATTTGGCTATAATCATGTTTCCGATGTGGTTACTCCAGTAGGTTATCTGAATGACAAGGGAGTATATGTATCTACCTATCAAAACATGAATAAGGAACAATCCATTTATCTTGCAGGTATTGTTCGCTATCAAATAAAAAATCTAGGCTCAGTAGGTTACAATGTCTCATATCGAAGATACTTCTTTTATAATGGTGTACATGAATCCATAAGCAATTCATTTAATTGGAATTTAAGGTATAAATCTGTTTATTTAAATGGACGTATCTACTTTATGCCTAAAACTTTTACTCCTATTAAACGTACTAAAAGTTCATCGGAATCTTTGGTAACCCTTGGATGGGACATTACTTCATCGTTCGGCATAATGGCTTCATTGCGTTATTATACCGGAGCAAAACATTCTGAATCATGGATTTCCCAACCCGATTTTCAATCATATTATAGCAGAGTATTTGAGAACCGGAAGAATATGTTGCTTGTAGGATTTCGCTATAGATGGGAAAAAGGTCAAAATAAAGAACGTAGAAATTCCAAATTAAATGTGAATAACGAACGACTGGAATTATTAAAATAAATGTTTCCCTTTTATCAACAACACGATGCCATGCAGTGCGGCATTGCTTGTTTGGCGATGATATGCAAGCATTATGGGAAAGAGTTTTCCATCGAAGCTCTTTCCCGATACTGCTTTGCCACTACCGAAGGGGTGTCCTTGTTGGGCATCAGCGAGGCTGCCGGTAAGTTGGGATTGCATAGTGTTTGCGGAAGGGTTTCCATGGAACAGATACAACAGGCTCCCTTGCCCTGCATCCTGCATTGGAACCAGAACCATTTTGTGGTGCTCTACAAACAGAAACGGGGGAAGAAATTCTACATTGCCGACCCGGGAAAAGGGTTGATAAGCTATTCGCGGAAAGAGTTTATGGAGCATTGGGTAAGCACCCGATCGCAAGGCGAGGAAAAAGGGATTGCGATGTTTATCCAACCGACACCGGCGTTTTACGAACAGGAGGGCGAATCGCAGAAAAACAAACGCTCGTTCCGCTTCCTGTTCGGATATGTCATGCAGTATCGTCGCTATTTCGGTCAGATTCTGTTGGGAGCCTTGGTTGGATGCTTGCTGCAGCTGGTGTTTCCTTTCCTGACACAAGCCATTGTAGATGTGGGTATCAAGCAACAGAACCTGAACATCATCTACCTGATTTTATTGGGACAGCTGATGTTGACCGTCAGCCGTACCACGGTGGACTTCATCCGGCGGTGGATTCTGTTGTACATCGGGGTACGCATCAATATCTCGCTGGTCTCTGATTTCTTCATCAAGTTGCTGAAGCTGCCCATGGCTTTCTTTGATGTCAAGCTGATGGGCGACTTGCTGCAACGGATGGAAGACCATAGCC
>CAZGEX010000079.1:0-4467 GCA_964524385.1 uncultured Sangeribacter sp. | reverse complement strand
AGTGGGCGTTGACGGATTCGAACCGCCGACCCTCTGCTTGTAAGGCAGATGCTCTAAACCAGCTGAGCTAAACGCCCCAAAGATTCTTTCATTTTGCGAGTGCAAAGTTAACGCATTTTTTTTCAACTACCAAATTTTTTTGCTAATTTTGTGAAAAATTTTTGTATTCATTTTTTGTTTTCTCTCATATTGAGAAGATAACTAATTAATAATCAAACTTATATGAATTTAACTTCACTCACTGCAATTTCTCCTGTCGACGGTCGTTATCGCAAACAATGCGAAAACTTAGACAAATATTTCTCTGAATTTGCCCTCATCAAGTATCGCGTAAAGGTAGAAATTGAATATTTTATCGCCCTTTGTCAGCTCCCTTTGCCACAGTTGAATGGTGTCGATAATGCTCTTTTTGATGACCTCAGAAAGATTTATCAAGATTTCAGCATTGAGAATGCAATGCGTGTCAAAGAGATTGAAAGCGTCACTAATCACGATGTCAAGGCGGTGGAATATTTTATCAAAGAGGAATTTGACCGTCTCGGACTGCAAGATTTCAAAGAATTCATTCACTTCGGTCTGACTTCACAAGACATCAACAACACTTCAGTGCCGATGTCTGTTAAAGATGCCCTGACCGAACAATATTTCCCTATAATTGAGCAACTCATTCAGACCCTTGAGGCTTATGCCGAAGAATGGAAAGAGATTCCTATGTTGGCTCGTACTCACGGACAACCTGCCACTCCGACTCGCTTAGGCAAGGAGATTATGGTGTTTGTATATCGCTTGCGGAAGCAATTGGATGTGCTGAAAAATGTGCCCGTCAGCGGTAAATTCGGCGGTGCTACCGGCAATATGAATGCTCATCGTGTGGCATACCCGCAAATCGAATGGCCGAAATTCGCTAATGACTTCCTTGCCGAAAAACTCGGAATCGAACGCGAAGAATTCACTACTCAGATTTCAAACTACGATAATATTGCCGCTCTTTTCGATGCTTTGAAACGCATCAACACTATTGTTATCGACCTCGATCGCGATTTCTGGCAATACATCTCTATGGAATATTTCAAACAGAAAATTAAAGCCGGTGAAGTCGGCTCGTCTGCAATGCCTCATAAGGTGAACCCTATCGACTACGAAAATTCGGAAGGTAACCTCGGAATTGCTAATGCCATTTTCGAACATCTCGCTGCCAAACTCCCCATTTCCCGCCTTCAACGTGACTTGACCGACTCTACTGTGTTGCGTAATGTCGGTGTGCCGTTGGCTCACTCTATAATTGCTTTCCGCAGCACAATTAAAGGCTTGGGAAAATTGCTTATCAATCCCGATGCCATCGCTGCCGACCTTGCCCCGAAATGGAACGTATTGGCAGAAGCCATCCAAACCATTCTTCGTCGTGAGGGTTACGACAAGCCTTACGAGGCTCTTAAAGCTTTAACTCGCACCAATGCAGAAGTAACACAACAAAGTCTCGCCGATTTCATCGCTACACTCAACGTCAGCGACGAGGTCAAAAAGGAATTGTCAGGATTAACCCCTCTCAACTATACCGGCTTTTAAGGAAGCCTTTAATTTCATAGTGAAATGATTTAATTGTTAATCTAAATTATGCCTACCGGCTGTCGTGAGACCCCCGGTAGTTTTTTTCAAAAGGCAGGTGAGATAAATTGATTTGGAAAAATTTTGATATTTTAAGCGACCAAAAACCTGCCCAAATAACCACAGCGTTCAATTTGTAGAACCTGCTTTAAATTATAACATATGAATGTTGCCGACATAGAAATCGCGGAATTCGACTATCCGCTCCCCGAAGAGAGAATTGCCAAACACCCTTTGGCTGAACGTGACAAATGCAAATTGCTCGTCAGAAATGCCGACGGACATATTTCTCACAACATTTTCGCCGACCTGCCAACGTTGCTTCCCGAAAATGCCTTGCTCGTATGCAACAACACTAAGGTTATAAACGCTCGAATCCGATTTAAAAAGCCCACAGGTGCCACTATCGAAATATTCTGCCTCGAGCCGATTGCTCCTATCGACTACGCTCAAATGTTTCAAGCAAAACACTCTTGCCGGTGGCTCTGCCTGATAGGAAATCTGAAACGTTGGAAAGACGAACCGCTCGCGATCTCTTTAGATTGCTGCGGACACAGACTCGATTTGTCTGCCAACAAAATCAAACCTGTCGGAAATGCGTGGGAGGTGGAATTTGTCTGGAACAACGATAATCTCTGCTTTGCCGACGTTATCGACGCTGCCGGATTCATCCCGATTCCCCCTTATCTAAACCGCGAATCGGAAGACTCCGACCTCACAGACTATCAAACCGTTTATTCCAAAATCAAAGGCTCGGTTGCCGCTCCTACTGCCGGTCTGCATTTCACCGACGATGTATTCGAAAATATCGACAAAAAAGGCATCGCAAGGGCGGAACTGACGCTCCACGTCGGTGCCGGCACATTCCAACCGGTCAAATCACAAACTATCGGCAATCACCCGATGCACACCGAGGTTTTCTCTATTTCCAAGCAAACTATCGAGCAGATTATACGTCAAAAAAATGCTCACTCCCCTATCGTTGCCGTCGGGACAACCTCCGTCAGAACTCTCGAATCGCTCCCCTACATCGGTAAAGCTCTGCTACAAAAAACCAACCCCGATGCTCTTCATGTCAACCAATGGGACCCTTACGACAACTCTGACAACGACTTCGACACTATCGACGCTCTAAATGCTATCAATAAATACATGAATTCCAACAATGTCAATGTGCTGACTGCCTCTACGGCTATCCTTATCGCCCCGTCGTTTAAATGGAGAATGGTCGATGCTATCGTAACTAATTTCCACCAACCGCAATCCACTCTCTTGCTTCTCGTTTCGGCTTTTATCGACCGCGATAACAATCCTCCTCAGGACTGCCCCGAATGGAAACGGATGTACGACGAAGCTCTCGATGCCGACTATCGATTCCTCTCTTACGGCGATTCTTCGCTACTGACTTCATGGTGATTTGGATTAGCCCGAGTTAGATTGAAGAATACTCGCGACGAGCATCAAAACAAGGACATGCTTTCAACCATTCATGTCGTTCCACTTCGCCCGAACCATCTGTGTCCGGACTTAAATCGCGATGTCCGACAATCTCTGCCGTCGGATATTGTCGTCGCAATTCTCGCAACAATCGCTCCATCGAACATCGCTGGGCTTCTGTCCGATTATCCACCGCCCTGCCACTCGAATCGATGCCTCCCACATAGCAGACGTGCAACGAATCCGCATTGTAGCCCTTGGCTCCGTTGGCTATCGCTGTGTGGGGAACAACATCGCAGACCCTCCCGTCCGCCTCTATAATGTGATGATAGCCGGCTACTCGCCAGCCTCGCCCTCCCTTGCTCCGCGACCGTAAATGATAAGCCACTATTTCCGATGCCCGCTGATGCCGCGACGATGCACTACAATGCACCACTATTCTGCGTATTTCTCTTTTTTCATTCATAACATTTTGATTTTAAGGATTTATCTACGTTGACTTTCTACAGGCAGGTTCTATAAATTGAACGCTGCGATGCTGTTTCTATTTCAGTTTCTTTTGTTTCGGCAGGCTTTTGATCGCTGTTGATTTTTAATCGGCAGTTTTCTTCGATTTCGTCGGTCGTATAGCCCGCTATACTCTCTCCTCAATCTCGAAATCTCCACGATTAAAATCTCAAAATCTATCCAAATCAATTTATAGAACCTGCCTACACGCTATATTTGCACAGGCTCTCAAGCACCGAATTCAGTATCGATTCCGCTCGCTTTCGCATCTCTCGCGACAACGCCATATCACTACACTCACTAACTTCGACAAGCACTCCGCACAACACATATTCACCAATAGACTCTCCCATCATCATAGCCGTAACCAATGCCCTTGATATGTCACTGTCTGTACCTGTCATTACATCGATGCCTACCACCAATTTATCATCCTCTACGCGATATTCGCTTATCCATCCCCGCAAACGAGAAATTATCCGACCTGCCCACTGCACATAAAAACTCTTCAACAAGGGCAAATGCGACTTCTCAAGCATCGGCAAACGTTTCACTTCGTCCGACTCGCGGCTCGACGGAGTCGCACTGCTGAAATACATCAACGACATTCGCTCATAAAGCAACTCATGCAAATCGCTCAAATCATACTCTATTTCCACTCTCCTGAGACTGTCCTCGCCCGACATTGTCGCCGTAAACAATCTGTTTTCAACTATTGTTGTCTTTTCCATAACAATTTGATTTTTAGGTTGTTAAAAAGGATTCTTGAAATCCAACTTATTTATTTGTTTGTTTATTCTTCTTGACATCACGCCGGTCACATCTCCATCACTTCACTTGAGCCGATACCTCCTCCGGTCGGCTGGCGGCACCGACAGTGCGGAAACTCGGATCATTGGAGAAATTCACGATATGCAT
>CAZGEX010000078.1:0-4574 GCA_964524385.1 uncultured Sangeribacter sp. | reverse complement strand
ACAAAAGAAACTGAAATAAAAATAATCTCGCAGCGTTCAATTTATTGAACCTGCCTTAACAAATAATAGTATTCAATTATGGGTAATGTAAATAATGACACCACTCAGTCAACTAAAGTTTTTTCGTATTGGAAGATTCTTATTCCGGTCTTAATCGGTGTGGCTGTTGTGGGTTGGATGATATATAAGGACGCCAAGGAACAGAATCTTGCAGATGTATTGTCGCAGATACAATTCTCTCCTTACACTTGTGGCTGCTTATGTTTGGCTGTTTTGTTTATGTTAGGAAGAGACTATGGTCTGAGTTGGAGATTTAGAGCTTTGACTAATAAAGATTTGACTTGGGGGCAAGCCATTAAAGTGAATTGCTTGTGCGAGTTTACTTCAGCTGTGACACCTTCTGCTGTTGGGGGTAGTTCGTTGGGGATGTTATTTATGAATCGAGAAGGTATAGAGCTTGGTAGAGCTACAACATTGATGATAACAACACTTTTCCTTGACGAATTATTCTTTGTCGTGTCATGCCCGTTGATTGTTCTATTCACTCCCGCAGGCGAATTGTTTTCTATCGGAGGACAAGAAACTTTGTTTGGAAGTGGCTTACAAATGACTTTTTGGATTATCTATACGTTTATCACCCTTTGGACTTTTTTGTTATTTATGGGGATAATAGTTAAGCCTGACGGAATTCGTAAGTTTCTGATTAAACTATTTGGTATTAGGTTCTTGCGTCGTTGGCAACCCAAAGTCGAGGCATTGGGAGATAATATGGTTGCTACTTCAGTAGAACTTCGTAAAAAACCGATAAAGTTTTGGATTGAAACTTTCGGCGGTACGGCTCTGTCATGGACATCTCGCTATTTAGTTGTAAATGCTCTTTTTCTCGCTTTTGTGCCGTCAGCCGACCCCTATCAGTGGCTGATTTTAGCTCGACAATTAGTGGTATGGGTGGTGTTGATGGTTAGTCCCACACCGGGTGGTAGCGGCATTAGCGAATGGCTCTTTACCGAATACTATGGCGATCTGATTCCTACTGCCGGATTAGTGCTGATTATGGCTATCTTTTGGCGAATAATTTCTTACTATGTATATCTATTAATAGGTGCAATATTAGTACCAAAATGGCTGAAAGATTCTTTTTCTAAAGATAAAAAACAATGAAAGATAAATTGAAATTTTGTGTATTAATCCCGGCTCGTTATGCTTCAACGCGATTCCCGGGAAAGCCTTTAGCTAAATTAGCCGGCAAAGAGATGATTTTGCATGTCTGTCAACGTGTATATTCTGCTGTGGATTGTGTAGCCGTTGCAACCGATGATTCTCGTATTGCAGACTGTGTCACTGCTACAGGTTTTAAAGCGGTAATGACTTCTTCTGAACATCGTAGCGGTACAGATAGAGTTTGGGAAGCCTTTAATAATCTTGGTATTGATGCAGATGTCATTATCAATGTTCAAGGCGATGAACCATTCATCGATCCTTTGCAAATTCATCAGTTAATGCAATGTTTCAATGATAACAATGATGCTCAAATTGCAACTTTAGCTCGAAAATTCGATAAATCGAATGGCTTTGAGGCATTATTTGATGCAAATGTTGTAAAACTGACATTCTCTAAAGCCGGCGATGCGATGTATTTCTCACGTAGTATTATCCCATATGTCAGAGGTGTCGATTGGAAAAAGTGGCTTGATACGACTGATTTCTTCACTCACGTCGGTATATATGCATACCGCAAAGAAGTACTCGCCCAAATTACCTCTTTGCCTCAATCTGATTTGGAAAGAAACGAATCGCTTGAACAACTTCGTTGGCTCGATAATGGTTACAAAATCAAAGTCGCTCTAACGGAGTGCGATACTATCGGTATTGATACTCCCGAAGACTTGCAAGCTGCCGAAAAATATTACAACGACAACATAGGCAAATAGCATCGATATTCATCAATCGAAGTGTGCTTGCACATTACCTTGGAATGGTACTTTGGAGGTACACATTTAAGGCATAATGTAGATTTTTTTGCTGATGGTCTGACCGTCGGAGGTAGTGAAAACTGCGATATGTACTCCGGCAGACAATGCTGAAATGTCGATGTTACCATCATTTGCGTTACTCTCAGCTGAATGTAGCAACATTCCATCGGCACTGTATATTTCCACTTGTTCAATCTCTGAAGCAGATGAGAATTGCAATGTGTCAGCACTGATTGTAAGGCTTAAACTGTCCTCGGCCACTTCCTCTACTGCCGAATCAATCAGCTCAAGGTCAAGCTCATAGAGGGAATGATTGTGCGAAAGAAGATATATTTTATTGTTTATTTGAATTAAGTCAACAATATTGCTGTCATCTGTATGATTAACTGAATAATATTCATTCCAAGTTTTGCCATAATCGTCAGAATACATAATCTTTGCTCCATCTGATGTGCCATACATTCTATTATTGTTACGAGAGTCAAATTCCATAAAATATATTCCCCAATATCCGGTCGAATAAGAGTCATTATATTTTTCTTGCCATGTTATGCATTTATTTTCTGTCATTACTACTTTGCCTCCCGAAAGAATTATAATATTTTCATCAGTGGGATGAAAAGTAATGTCTGCTGCAAAAATATATGAATCCAAAGGAAATAATAATGTTTCATCTATTGGGTGTTGCCATTCACTTCCTCCATCTAATGAGTAGTCGAAACATCCTTCGTAAAAACCATTATGATATCCGATAAACAATATGTTTTCGTCAAAAGGTGATATTTTAAATGTAGTATTATGATAGTCAAGATAACCAAGTGAATTTTTTATGTTTCTCCATGATGTACCTGAATCAATGCTTTTAAAAATACATTTATCCGAAATCGCATACAAAATGTTTTCTGATTTTGGACTTTGATATAAATTATTTATACTGAAATCAGTAATTGAATATTCGTTAAAGAATAAACTTAGGTCTTTCGGGGTATATCTGATTTCATCTGAAAATTCACTCTCTTTTTTTATAAATATATCTCCCTGATTGTAACTGTTTTTTGTTGTTGCAATTATACTGTTGTCATTAAAAATAATAAAATCGGATATAATAAAATCAGAAAAAGCGTAAATTTCCCATTTGCTCATATCAGTTTGAATATCAGAAGTTATAAAGTGTCTTCGTATTCCGGGCGGATAATTGGTATATAAATAATTACCAATGTGTTTAATCTTGGGAGTGTAAATTAAATCACATAAATTACATTCAGAAACACTTCCGTTATTTGTTGCATATGTTAAAGTTGTAGTAAACAATATTAATGCACTAAATAGAAATTTATAAGTTCGTTTCATGGTTATTAATAATTTTCTTGTTTTTTCGGAGTCGCCAACAATGCCTTGTAGGCATCAATCAATCCATATCCATATTCTTCATTCCATGTCCCATTAGGTCGTAAAATTGTATCCTGATAGATTTTATCTCCAACTTTTGTGGTAGATTGTTCAATAATATTACATATTTGACGGCGTGTCAGTTCCGGATTCCGTTCTAATATTAATGCTGCCAACCCTGCTACGTGAGGTGCGGCACAAGATGTTTTACTAAATGAATCTATCGCGTTTTCAGGAATAAGAGAAATTAGGTTAGAAGCAGGTGCAACAACATCTAATTTTGAGCCGAAGCAACTTCCTGAATAAATTGAGTCAATCCAACGATTCCCGTTGTGATTAATTGCTCCGACTACTAAAATATCAGAATTGCTACGAGCAGGATATGATATTTCTCCATTGTAATTACCTGATGAGAATACCACAATACAGCCCTTGCCTAATCGTCCTCTATATAATGCAGAGTCTATAGCTTCTTTATATTTAACATCTTCCGTAGATTGTCCCCATGAACAATTGATTACATCTGCACCATTTTTCCATGCCCAATTAATTCCATAAGTAAGACTATTTACTTCTGCAATAGAGCTTATTGACATTATTTTTGCGTCGGGTGCAATCCCTGATATATTTATGCCATTATCTTTTTTTGCAGCAATAATGCCTGCTACAGATGTACCATGATTACCTCTGATTATACTATTAGTATAAATGTTTTCAGTTGCGTTTGTCGCATCGCAACTGAATCTGTAGATATTCCCTTCTAAATCGATATGATTTAAATCTACTCCGGTATCAATAACTGCAACTATTATGTTTTTACCTGTTGAAATATTCCATGCTGAACTCATATTCATATCAATTGTATCATTGATAGTATTATATAAGGACCATTGTTCGCTAACATTTCTGTCCCATGAAACTCCGCAAAACATTTCTTCTTTAAAAATTGGATATATTTCTGCAAATTTGCCTGTTTGGTAAATAGAATTAGCTATTTCAATAGTTGTATTGTCGGAATTAGGGTTTATTGAGGCTACATACCATAATGGCATAAATTCATCGTGATGTATAATTTTTAAATCATATTGGTTTGCTGTTTCTTTTAAAATACATGTATCAGTGGATGATTTTAGTTTTATATTCAATTTTTCTGTCGTAATTATTTCTTTTCCTGACTTTGATATATAGCAAGGAAGTGTTAATGACTCATTG
>CAZGEX010000077.1:0-4909 GCA_964524385.1 uncultured Sangeribacter sp. | reverse complement strand
TTTTAGGTTAATGAAGATTTATGCGTAAACACACACTTTTGCAGGTGACCCAGAAGTATACCTATAAATATAGAAACAGGACTTTGTGGAATTGGTTGGGGTATTGAATATCTTATCCATCAAGGTTTTGTAAAAGGGAATGTCGATGAATTGTTGGAAGATATTGATTTTCAAATAATGGAACGTAATCCTCTATACATAAAAGATTATAGTTTCCGAACCGGATTGGGTGGAATTTTATACTACGTAATGATTCGCTTGTCATCACCACGAGATATTCCAAAACTGCCGTTTGAAAATTCATATCTTCAAAATCTAAGAAGAATCGCAGAAATTCATCCTAAAAACACAGATTGCTTTTCTCATTTATGCCAAAGTTTTATAGATGTACTTGACGGGAAGAAAAAACTTTATCCAAATTTGTCCGAATTGTTTTCTTATGGAAGTAACTTCTTAGAAAACAATTCGCCTTTAGGTCTGGAAAGATGTTGGGATACAATAGATTGCATAGTTTCCCCCATTACTCAACAAACAGCAAATGATAAAAACTATTTTTTGATAACCGAAGCCAGCAATTCGTTTGCCTATGGAGTTGGTACATTTATCCGCCAGACAAGCATCGGATTAAAGCAAATCGGTTGGGATGTAACAGTCGTAGTGCTACGTAGCTCCAATATACAAGGAATTTACGACGAGATAAAAGACGGAATCCGCTATATTCATATCGGTAATACCATTACGATTCAGAGAGGATTAAAATTCAAAGACTATTTGGAAAAATATTATCTGAACATTTTAGCCTTGTTCAGCACTTTTATTCCTGATATGACATCGTCTATATTCCATTTGAACAACATGCATATGGCCGATTTGGCCATGCATTTGAAGCATCATTATACGAAAGCCAAAATTGTTTCTACCGTTCATTACATGGACTGGTCGTTTGAGCTGTGGGGGAATGAAAACCTATTAAAGTCTATTGAACAGGACGCAACCGATGAAAGGCATTTGAGAGTTACTACCTTATTGAAAGAAAACATACGTTTCTTAAAGACCTGTGATTTGGTTCATGTCAGTGCTTGGCATACCTATCAATTCTTGACAGGCACATGCGGTTTGCCCACTTCTAAAATCGTACATATACCGATAGGCATTGAAGACAAAAGTGCTTTATATACAAATGAAAACAAAGCAAATTTAAGAAATAAATATGGTTTTTCAACTGATGATTATCTGTTACTTTATGCCGGCAGAGTAGAGCCGATAAAGGGAGTGGACTTGCTGATAGAAGCTTTCCCGACTTTATTAGCAAAGCATCCCCATATCCGTTTGATTATAGTCGGACAAGGAGAAGTGGAAACCATGCAGAGAACAGCAATGCCACATTTGGGAAAAATCATATTTACCGGACACCTTGACCAAAAATCCTTGTACGATTTGTACCACATAGCCGACTTGGGTATCGTTCCTTCAGTTTTTGAGGAATACGGTTTGGTTGCCATTGAAATGATGATGATGGGCTTACCAATTGTGGTAGGTAATAATAGTGGTTTGGAAGAAATAGTAAACGAAGGGGAAGCCGGAATCGTGATTCCTTTTGTTCAGGAGAAAACGCAAAAAGAATTCAACATCAATTCATTAAAAGAAACTCTTCTAAAAGCTTTAGCAGATGAAACCTTATTACACAAGAATAAGAATGCTGCCTTATCACGATATAAAAGACATTATCAAATAAACGGATTTATCCGCGAGTTAAATAAAACTATTATTAATTATTAAAAAAGGAGGTCTTAAATGCAAGAACTTAAAAAGCTAAAATTAAAAGACATCGTTGAAACACCAATGAATGTTTCTGAAATGGGCAATTTGATTGCCGGCATTAATGATGGTATTATGCCTGCTGCTTATGGATGTGAAAGTTATGTTTGTACTGACAACAAAACTAACAGTGAGAAAAAATGTACTTCAGAAGAATGTTTCTCCATAACATGTAAAAGTGGGGCATAACTATTTAAATTAATCAAGTCGCTATACATTTGTTATGTATAGCGACTAAAACTTTAACACATGAAAGACAAAAAAATCATATTCAATCATAACTACGCCCTCAAACATGATCTTAGAAGGACGTACATTTACACAAAATCGGATGAAAATATTAATGCATACACGAGTGAAGATTGGTTAACAAAAATTCATCCCATTTATGCTATGCTTTTTTCTTTAGCTTCGAAAGCTATCGGTTTCAATGAATTGGTAAAAGAAGTATCTTTCTTTTTTGAATTAGAAGAAAAACAAGCTAAATCCCTTATAACAGATTTTTTGAAAAAGGACACTCCTTTTTATAGTGAATTCGATGGTGTTGTCAGTCAATTCCCTAAAAATGTTTTAGTCAGTGCAGATGAGATTACTGATTTTACTTATTATACACCCGAAGATTTTACTTTTGATAAAATAGACATAAGTCAAAACAGAGCATTTATTACTCCTATGACAGCTGTCCTAATGCCAAACAGCGATTGTAGTACTGATTGCATTTATTGTTATGCGGACAGAAGAAAACAGGCTCAAATGCCTTTAGAAAAGATAGAAGCTTTTATACGTGAATGTAAGGAAGAGCGAATAATGAGATTGATTATATCGGGAGGGGACATTTTCCGACATAAGGAGTGGAAGAAAATTATTTCATGTATAAAGGGAAACGGATACGATATAGGTTTGCTATCTACCAAAACACCGATTAAAAAAGAAGATGCAGCATATATAAAAGAACATAATGGCCGACTTCAGTTTTCATTGGATTCCGCAGATCCTACTATTTTGAAAAGGCTTTGGAATGTTTCCGAAAATTATTTTAATAAAATAAAACAGTGTTTTCATGAAATCGAAGATTCCGGTTTAAAATTCAGGGTAGCTACCGTATTGACCAATATAAACAGTACACCTAAAATGATTGAGGAATTATATCGTTTTATAAGTCAATTCAAATCAATAAACACTTGGACGATACGTGTTGCTTTAAAGTCATTATACAGCAAGAGTAATTTTGAGGATTTAAAATTATCTTCAACAGCATACGAGGCTATCAATGAAAAGATAGAACAATTAAAAAAGATTTCTAACATAGAAATTATATGGGATGGAATTGACACGAAACATTATTTTAAAGGAGACAATGGAAGTAAAAGTTTTGGTGGTGCAAGATGTTCTGCCAATTATTCAAATATCATGGTTTTACCCGATGGCAAGGTAACCATTTGCGAACAACTTTATTGGAATCCCAAATACATTATTGGAGACGTTAATGTTCAAAGCATAAGGGAAATCTGGAATTCTCCGGAAGCCTTAAACTTAGCTTTCCCTAAACAAAAAGCATTCCGTCCGGAAAGTCCTTGTGCTAAATGCAAAATTTTTGATGAATGTTATTCATACCTCAATCGATGCATTGTTGATATTTTAAAAGGATATGGAGAAGAGAATGATGACTTTCCAGATCCACGATGTAGCAAAGCTCCCCTATTTATAAACAACTTAACACCTATTAAAGATGAATAAGATTATACACATTGGCCTTTTATTGTTCTGTATCATTTTTCATTCTTGTAATTCTGCGTCTAACGAAACAAAAGAAATACAGAAGTTCTACATAAACTTAAATTATGAAACAAATGACATGAACGAGTTATGTCAAAATATGGACATACGCTTGACTCCTATGGAGTCTATGGACACATGTATATTCAATGATGAGGCATCCGATGTTTATATTGTAGATGACAATATTTTCATTGTTGACATTAGCCAAGACATTATTTTTCGTTTTGACCGAAAAGGTAATTTCAAGAATCTATTAAGTCAAAAAGGGCAAGGCGATAAGGAGTATAAGACTATGTTTAGAGCAAAATTCAGCGATGGCTCTATATATGTTCAAGATCATGAGAAAATACAGGTCTACAACTATGAAGGCCAGTTCTTGAAGTCCATACCTATAAAAGAGGATAGAAGCGATTTTATCGTATCAAACCAACGGGTTTATCTCCGACAAAGTTACACAAACGAACATCAATTGCTGATTTTTGATGAAAGCAACAACGTCGTTGCGGAATATCTTCCAAGCCGAGAAGTGTTACGTAATTTTGTTATACCAACGTCAAATCATGACATGATGGGGAGTTATGATGGTGGTACTTATGTTGCCAATCCAATGGACTATAATATTTACTTGATAAAAGATACGGTTTCCATTCTTGCTCAATTGGATTTTGGAACAATGAATTTACCATCCGATTTTTTTGAAGGAAGCAGTAGAATTGTAGAAGAAAATTTCCGTAGGGCACGAGCTACATTAATCGGAGATACTCCAATAACAAAGGCTATTACAATGATAAACAATTTAATTGTTACAGATGGTTGGATTACTTTTACTCCTGAATCATTTGACCCTACAGCGGTATATTGCAATCGGAAGACAGGAGCCAGTTTCACCAACAAGGGATTGAAAGAACCCTATGCAACTTTCTTTAAAGGATATAAATGTCCGCAAGGTTATGACCCGAAAACGAAAGAATTCTACTTGTTGGTTAACAGTTTGGAATTAAAGGAAATGATTGAGTCTTTGAAAGATTCAGAAGGCAATAATTATGATAAGAAATATCCTTTTCTAAAAGGAATTAATCCTGAGAAAATTCAAGACGATTCCAACGCTTGGATACTCTTCTTTAAAATGAAAGCTTAATCTAGAACTTGTTAACAATGTTTCCGTTTTATCACCAATACGATGCGATGGACTGCGGCCCCACTTGCCTACAGATGATTGCCCGATACTATGGCAAGCGGTATTCCCTGCAGACGCTTCGCGAACGGTCGTTCATCACCCGTGAGGGGGTGTCGATGCTGGGCATCAGCGATG
>CAZGEX010000076.1:0-4921 GCA_964524385.1 uncultured Sangeribacter sp. | reverse complement strand
AGAAGTGTCAGCCCTAATTTTAGATATCAATAAAGTTTTACCGGACAGCAATATTCTTGAATATTACGAAATTTTAAGTTGGGCATACAAAGTTATTGCACACCCTTAATTTTATCTTTGTCTCGACGAAATGGCAATGGTATAAAATATTTTAGCTAACTTTGCCATGTTAGCGAACTTCGGCTGCACTCGGGATAAGAAAAACAGGTTTTTCATTCTCCCCTCATTTGCACGAGAAGTTCACAAGGACGAGGTAAAAAGTGTCTTTTAATAGTTAGAAGTGTAAGGGTAATTTTGTGGTGTGTAATCGCAAAATTATTTTTATATGGAAAAGATAACTACTGTAAGATTGGAAATTAATGGTGAACCGGCAAAGAATACGCTTGATGAGTTGCGTCAGTGTGCAGAAGTTTTATCGCAGAAGATTAGTGCGATAAAAATTCCTGCACAGAGTGGAGTGGCTAACCCCCTCGGTGTAAAAGTGGAGAGAAAAGTGGAGGGTTTAGTGTGGAGAGTATTGGTGGTGTTTTGGCTTATATATAAATAGAGGGTGCTTCTTGCGAGGCATCCTCTATCCTATATATATGTGTTGTTTATCGTGTTGTTATCCGAATTTGGAGATTTTGCGTAGTTGCGATTCGTTAAGGATTTTAATTCGTCTGCCATCGACTATTATTAATCTTTCGTTGACAAAACAGCTGAGTGTGCGAATTGCATTCGATGTGGTCATATTGGAAAGATTAGCTAAATCTTCTCGGCTCATGTAGATTTTTAGAGTTTGTTCGTCGTCTTCAAGTCCATAGTTGTCTGCAAGAAGTAGAAGAGCTTCGGCTAATCTGCCACGAATATGTTTTTGTGTTAAGTTTACGATTTTGGTGTCTGAACCTCCGAGGTTTCTTGATAATTCGTGTATGAAATACATCGCTAAATCGTTGTTGTTTCGAATGAGATTTTCTACTACTTCCATTGGAATAGACCCTAATATGGAAGCTTCAAAAGCAGCGGCACTTGACACGTATGGCTCTCTTGCAAAATATGCACGATAACCGAAGTATTGAACCGGTCGATAAAGGCGGAGTATTTGGATGCGTTCACCGATACCATTCTTATACATCTTTACTTTGCCTTTAAGTAGAATCCAAAGATATTCAGGATCATCTTTTTCGGCATAAATAATCTGATTTTTCTTGTAATTATGGATGGTGAAATTATCTGTAATGGCTCTCTTTTCCTGAGGACCAAGTACGTTCCACATATCGCTGAGGTCTTCACTGATGATTTGCTCAAGTGTACTCTTTTTTATCATAATTATCCCTATATCCTCTAATTTGATGTTAGACAACACAAATTTACAACATTTTTTTATAACATAAAAATTTTCGGTTGTTAAATTTCGGTCAAAGTCAAAATATTTTATTTTTGCATAAAAATTGTAGTGATTCTCTGTTGATGTGGTTTAAATAGTATTGTTTTGTGGATTAATTCAATATTGTGTGAAATTTATATTTGATGATTAGTGAATTCAATTTTCAAAATTTTTCGTATTGTGGTTAAAAGTCATTTCTTGAGGTTTTGATATTATGATGTACTGTTTTTGCTCCTTGTTATTAGATAAAATAAGGTAAATAAATAATTTCATCTTAAGTTTGGCTAATGAATAGTTATACATATTAATAAATTTAATTAGAGATTTAGAATAAATTGTTATTGATTTCGTTTATAATGTATAGAACTTGCCTATAATTATAATGTGTATGAATCAGCTTCAGCAGTTACGATTGACAGATACAGTAGATAAAGGTCCGATGGTGATAGCCGGTCCTTGCAGTGCAGAAAATGAATTGCAAGTATTAAATGTGGCACGCGAGTTGTCTTCTATGGGGGTGAGGATTTTTCGTGCCGGTATTTGGAAACCTCGTACTAAGCCCGGATGTTTCGAAGGAGTAGGGGCAATTGGTCTTCGATGGCTTAAAAAAGTTAAGCAACAGACCGGGATGAGTGTTGCTGTTGAGGTTGCAACTCGCGAGCATACTCGCCTTGCGATAAATGCCGGAGTTGACATATTGTGGCTTGGAGCAAGGACTACCGCTAATCCTTTTGCTGTCCAGGAAATAGCCGACACTTTGAGGGAATTGAAAAAAGATATTCCAGTGTTAGTTAAAAATCCGATAAATCCGGATATAGAATTGTGGATAGGAGCTATGCAACGCTTGAGAAATGCCGGAGTAACGCGTATTGGTGCAATACATCGAGGTTTTAGCGTATATGGCTCTAAAATTTATCGCAATCAGCCTCAATGGAATATCCCAATCGAACTTCATCGACGTTTTCCTCAATTGCAAATATTTCATGATCCGAGTCATGTGGGTGGAAGAAGAGAGTTGATAGCACCATTATCGCAACAAGCAATGGATATGGGTTTCAATGGGCTTATCATCGAATGTCATTGTAATCCGGAGTTGGCTCTGAGTGATAACGAACAGCAGATTACACCGACTTATCTATCAGAAGTTTTATCTGCATTGGTGGTTCGCACATCAGAGAACACATCAGAAAATCTGGATGCTTTAAGAAGACAAATAGATGCATTGGATACAGAATTGGTGGAGTTGCTCGCTAAGCGTATGTCGGTATGCCGTCAAATTGGCGAATACAAAAAAGCTCAAGGGATGTCGGTGGTGCAAAACAATCGTTATGATTTGTTGCTGTCGTCAAGAATTGAGCAGGCATTGCAAGTTGGTCTTGATAAGGATTTTATGCAAAAAGTGTTGGAAACAATCCACTCCGAAAGTGTTCGTCAACAAATCGAAGTTCTTAATCAAAAGTGTGATTCATTATAGTAGATTCTTTTTCAAATGTAGATTATATGAAACAATCTAAGAGTGTGGTGATAGTGGGTGCTTCGTCAGGTATTGGAAAAGAAGTGGCTCGAATCTTCATTAATGCAGGATGGAGAGTAGGGGTAGCGGCACGCAATCTCTCATCGTTATCAGACCTCTGCCGAACAGCACCGGATAGAGTGGAATGTATGCAGATTGATATAACATCAAGTGATGCTACCGAAAAAGCAAGTCAATTAGTATCTAAACTCGGAGGAATGAATCTCTATTTTCATGTATCCGGCATAGGTACACAAAATATAAACTTGGAGCCGGACAAAGAATTACAAACATGCATAACAAATGTAGAGGGATTTACCAGAATGGCAGATTGGGCTTTCGACTATTTCAGACGAGTAGGAGAGGGGCATATCGCAGTGATCTCTTCTATAGCCGGTACAAAAGGCTTGGGTGTGGCTCCGTCATATAGTGCAACGAAACGATTTCAAAACACCTATATGGAATCGCTTGAACAATTGGCACGAATTCAAAAAATAAAAATCCGATTTACTGATATTCGTCCCGGATTTGTGAAAACACCACTTTTGAACGATGGCAATAATTATCCGCTATTGATGCCTGTGGAATATGCAGCAAAAAAAATCTACAAATCACTAATAAAAAAACGAAGAATATCTATTATAGATTGGAGATACTCCATTATAGTATTTTTCTGGCGATTAATACCCAAATTCCTATGGGTGCGTTTGCCAATCAAAACAAAATAAATTCTGTGACTTTCCAACAACAAATGTTTGGCAGTCTCTGCATTGCTGCCAAATTAATAATTATCCTTCAATAAATTCGTATTCGACACCGAACCACTCGTTGAGCGTATCCTCGACCTTTGCGTTGATTTCAGGTGTGATCTTATCCTTAATCTTCTTGTAGACAAATAGCATTGCCACGCCATCATCCAGGATGCCCAAGAACTTATAGATAACACTTGGAAGTAAGTCCATAGGCAGAATGGTATAGAAAATGGCAGCGTAGATAAGTACGCGGTCGAGCGTTGAGGTGTTGTCGTCGTCCATAACATAGTAGAACTGCAACAGCGGACGAGTCGTCGCACGACCGGTCTTCAATGCCCAAGGACGCAACTTATCCATCAATGCGTTAATCTTACCACGCCAATTAATGTTCTTTACACGCTCCAAGAGAGGCTTAATATCCTTGCCCATAATAAGGTAAGCAAGAATCAATAGTGAAATTGTAATCAACATATCGTTTAAATTTTATTGTTCGTTTTATAGTATAGAGTTAAAAGAGAAAAATTATCTATCTCTCACGTTTAATTTATTCTTAAATACCGAAAATGTACTTTTAAAAATACGCACCGCTAACCAAAAAAACATATTCAGGTAATAGCCAAACATAGTTATTACAAAAACATTAAAGATGGCTCTTGCCGCAGGATCTTTCTCCGTATCGTAATCAGTTACTATCGGTTGAGAATGTTCCAACAAACTCAAAAAGACGATAATTAGAGGCACAGAACTTATCGCCATTATGATTTTAAGCCATATTGACCTATACGAACCGTTTGGCTGGCCTTTGATTTTTGAGGTAAAATATATGAAGAATGGAAGCAAAAAGAGTAGTTCAATATATAATTTTGCCGAACCAAATATCTTGCTCCATACGATATTGTTCCAAGCAAAATCGCCATATTCATAATACCAATTAGAATAGTGATAGTCTCCGCCATTACAATAGTCAAAGTTTTCTGGTCGACCGTTAATGTAAATCTCAAATCCAATTATTGCAATGAATAGCAATGTAGATAATGATAACCCTAAAAATGCACTCTTGTTTCTCATAACAAATTCTCTTTTGTTGTAACTCATTAGGAGGCTATCCCTCTGCCAATTGTTGCTTTGGAAACATAATTTCCATAGGCTCGTTGGTTGTGCTTTCGATGAAAACCATACCTTCATAGTTTTCCATTTCGCTCACCCATATAGAGAACTCATATCCTCCCTCTGATGCAGTTCTGGCGTACTTCAAAGCATCATATTTGATTGCAGTAACAAGGCTATCGG
>CAZGEX010000075.1:0-4923 GCA_964524385.1 uncultured Sangeribacter sp. | reverse complement strand
AAGGAGGGAGTAAAGCTATTGAGACTTGCTATGCTTTACGTGAAAAAGGAATTAATTGTGAACTGACTATTGTAGGAAGTAATCCTTTGAACCGGATTGATGAACAATTTATAAAGGTATATCCATTCATTGACAAAAACACAATGGAAGGAAAAGAATTGTTTGCCCAATTATATAAAGAGAGTCACTTTTTGATTGTACCTACTTTATTTGATTGCTATGGTATTGTATTTTGTGAAGCTGCGGCGTATGGTGTTCCATCTTTGGCTGCCAATGTTGGAGGTGTTGGTCAAATTATTCGCAGCGGGGAAAATGGTTTCTTATTGTCCCCAAAAACAGATGCTACTGGATATGCAGAATGTATCATACAAACAATAGAAAAAGACACTTATAGAGCATTGAGTGATTCTGCTATTGCCGATTTTTCAAAACGACTTAACTGGAATGTCTGGCTTGAAAAAACAATGGATGTTTTGTTCGAATTAATGACAGAACAGAATGACACCTATATTCCTGTTTATGCTCTTAGTAAAAAAGGACAAACACATATATTGAAAGAGTTTAAAGGAAAACCGGAATTTAAAGTAAAAATCATACAAGATTCTTCGTCTGACAATAACTCATTGGAGTCATGGAACAGTATCGTACAAACTATAAAGATAGCTATAGAAAATAAGGATGAAGTAATTATACTCTGTAAAGAGGAGCATTATTTCACAAAAAACTATTCACCAACTTTATTGATTAAAGAAATTCAGGAAGCATATATCCAAGGAGCTGAAATGTTATTGGGTGATATTAAAGATTTCGGGCTGGCAATCCCTGTCGGCTATCATCGTTATTGGATCGACTATTTTAAATGTTCACATTTTATTGTGGTATTTTCTTCACTCTTTGAAAGAATCCTTTCATATCAATTTGAAGAATATGACAAGATAGATGATGTATTTTCATTGCTTAGTCCTCATAAAATGGTCATATATCCATTTATATCTTCAAGAATTAACAATGACAAACTTGATCTCATTGAAACTGCAATAAACCGTTATCAACTCTAATTTTAGATCATAATTATGGCTATAGAACATTTATATATTCTGGATCAAGTAAGTGCAGCTTCTCAGTATGGAATAGGTACTTATATACGTCAACTTATTTCCATTTGGAATGAGGGAATAAGCAGAAAACTGACTATTGTAAAAATGGACGCTTCTTTGGAAAATATTGAAGAGTTTCAATGTGAAGGTATCAGGTATTTACATTTACCATTGGAAGGTGATGAATGTATCAATCATGATGATTTTTATAAGGCTTTGGCTGAAGCCTTTATTACATGCATGGATAATAGTGAAAAGAACATCATACATATAAATTATTTTCATCAGTACGCTTTGATTGAGAAAATAAAATTCCTTATGCCTACCATCAATATAATCATGACCATTCATTATTTTGATTGGGGGATGTTGAGTGGAGGGAATGACATTACGGACATTTTAAAAAAGTCAAAAGAAGAATGGACAGGGAAAGAAGCTGCTATATATCATGCATTTAAGGGAAATGGTTGCGTGTTGAAGAAAGTAGATCGTATTATCTGTTTGTCCGAATATTCGAAGCATATTTTGAAGTCCATGTACCATGTGGATTTATCAAAAGTTGAGCTTATCCGTAATTCGTTGCCTGATGAATATGAATGTTTGAGTGTAGAAGAAAAGATAAATGAAAAACATAGATTGTCCCTCCATACAGACAGAAAATTAATCTTGTTTGTAGGGCGACTTGACCATAACAAAGGAGGATGGTATTTAATTCAAGCCTTTAGAAAATTGATAAAAATAAGACAAGATATCCATCTCATAATGGTAGGGGATGGTTGTATGGATATGATAAAAGGACAAGCTGAAGACATTGTTTCACATATCACTTTTACGGGAAGAATTTCTAAAAAAGAGGTATATCGGTTATACAGGGTAGCTGATATTGGAGTTCTTCCTTCCTTGTATGAACAATGCAGTTATGTGATTATAGAAATGATGATGCATGGCATCCCTATTATTGCCACTGACACAAGCGGGTTGGATGAAATGTTGGATGATGATTGTGGTGGAGTTAAAATGTCAATAAAACAATTTGACAAAAATCGGTTTGTTGATGATTTAAAAGAGGCAATGTACACAATGTTGACTATTCCTAATAATAAATTAGATGCAATGGGGAAATATAATAGAATGAGTTATTTAAATAAATATAATCTTAATCTGTCAAGAATAAAAATGAATAAAGTATGGTCATTTTAGCAATAACAATTGCTGAATGATAATGTTTAACAATTAAAATTTTTAATTTATGAAAAAGATCTCAGTTTTGAAACTAGGAAACATGAATCGCGAAAATTTGAAGAAGCGCGAAATGGATTTCTTAGTAGGTGGCAACTATTGTAGCAATGGTATAGAAAACCAAAAAGCCAATTACTACAGCGGAAAATGTTCATGCGTTTGTATAGGCGATGATGAAAATCATTCTTCTTATCTTTCAGATGAAGCAAGCATTATGAAATTTAGTGGAATAATTGTTCCGTAATTTTTAAGACAAATACAAGTAGCGGTTCCGCTACTTGTTTAAATTAAATCTAATGAAATCAAGAATATATTATCTATGCATCTTATTTGCATTTAATGCTTGTACTATAAGTACAAAGGAAGTAAAAAAAACGAAAGTCGAAGACAATTTTATTCACTTATCGGAAGCAATTGCCAATCCCGTGAAGATGAATCTGTCGGAGATTGTGGATAGTATCAAGTTTGTGCCTATAAGTAGTAAAGAACACTTCATTAGAGGGTCTCAATTGATCTCATATTCCAAACCTTATTTGATAGCTTTTCCTGGGGGTGTTTATAATATGCAAGGAGAATTTGTTGGTTTTGTGGGATCTGTGGGAGATGGTCCGGGTCAAGAAGTGGGCAGTTCATATTTTTCGACTTATTATGATGAGAACAAGGATTTATTCTATACCAAAGGAGATAAAATCATTCAATTTGATAAAAACCGTAAGTTTACAGGAAAAGAAGTCCGTATAGCCTATCGTAACAAAAAAGGCCATACATTACCTGAAGGTTTACATAGTGCATACTTCTTTTTGCGTTCCGGAGAATACAATGTGATTATTAATTATCCTGATTCCGCTTATTGGATGGATGAAAATCTGCAAATTGTAAAACGCCAACGCCTTATACCTGAGGGGTTGTTCTTAAATTCGCCGGGAGGTGGTTTTTTAGTAGAATATAATCATTTTACCTATAATGACACCACGTTCTTATTCAATTGCTTTACGGATGAACTCTGCACGGTTACAGAAGAGGGCATTACAAGAAAATGGAAATTAGATTTGGGTGAAGATAAAGCGGATAGCCGTTGTTTCCTGAATTATCTGAAACCACTTTTTGAAGATGAATTGTATAAAATGGATAGAGCCACTAATAAAACTGGAGACTTATCAAACTTAAAGCGAATGGCCGAAAACAGTAAATTGGCAGAATTGATAGATGGAAAAAAATGGATTGGAAATGTATGGGAAACAAACCGATATGTAATACTTACCTGGACGGAACTCATGGCTTTCAAAGAATATCGATCTGGTAAAAATATGACATATTGGGCTTATCACGACAAGAGGACAGGAGAAAACAAGGCCATTTACTACCTTGTCAATGATATGGACGGATGTGTGGATTTCACAAACTTCGAAAATATTATAGGCATCAATGATGGAGTATTAATGACAACTGTTTGGCCATACAAAATTTACAATTATGTACAAAAAAAGAAAGAAAAAGGAGAACCGGTAGATTCTCGACTGGAAGAATTGTTGGTGGATTACGATGAGGAGGATAATCCTATTCTTGTTCTTGCTTATTTGAAAAAATAACTATATGGAGTCAACTATAACTTTTAAATCACAAAAGGGAAACAATTATATCTATGACAATAGTATGTCTTATCTTATAAATTGTCACCCTATATTGAATGAAATCATCATGTCGGACAAAGATAAGAACGACATGATGATGCGCATTATAGCATGTTTTTCTGATACAACAAAGGAAGAATTTGAATACTATTATCAAAAATATCTGTTTCTAAAAGATAGCGGACTATTTAAAGAAATGAATCTGGAAAAACGTTTGTCGGGCAGGATTTCATCTGCTATTGTAGATGAACAGATAGCCAACGTCAATGATGTGGTATTTCAAGTAACAAACTTATGTAATTTATCGTGTGTGTACTGCTGTTACGGAGATTTGTATGATAACTCAGATAGAGATACAACTCATAATGTAATGGACTTTACGATGGCTAAAAGGCTGATAGACTTTTTGATTGAAAAATGGAACTCTACCTTGAACCTTTCGCATAATGGGCACATTATGATAGGGTTTTACGGTGGTGAACCCTTGACAAATTTTTCTATCATAAAACAGATTGTAGAATACACGAAAACTATCCGACTCAATAACAATGCGACTTTTTTATATAATATGACAACAAATTCGATGTTACTTGAAAAATATATGGACTTTTTGGTCGAGCATGATTTTTCATTGTTGTTAAGTTTGGACGGAAATGAAATTCACAATGCGTTGAGAATAGACATAAACGGGAATCCGTCTTTTACACGTGTTTTCAAAAATATAAAAGCGTTACAACAAACATATCCGGATTTCTTCGAACATAAAGTAAGATTCAATTCGGTGCTGAACAAGTATTCGAATGTTCAGGAAGTACAACAATTTATTCAAGAAGAATTTCATAAGGAAACAGGAATAGAGACGATTACATATTCGGGAATAAAAAAAGAAAGATTAGATGATTTCTTTAACCCAACTTTGCTTATTAGCAGATGATTCTTTTTGCTTTCCAGTCATT
>CAZGEX010000074.1:0-5046 GCA_964524385.1 uncultured Sangeribacter sp. | reverse complement strand
GGCTATGAGATTTGATTACCCAAAATTGGGGAGTAAGATTTCTATACTCATTTTATGTGAGAGTAGATTTGCAACAGTTGGACAGAATAGGCTATGTGCAAAATTGCACAGTGAATAGGACGCAAAATTACGCTATAGTAATTCGGTATTGAGGATTCCGAAAATCAAGAGAAAAAGTTTTTACCTTGATAATTTCCTATATTTGCCCATTTTGGTGTGTCCACTTATGGTCACGAGCTTAAAATTAAACCCGTTAAGTTCTGTAGGTCAACGTACTTTACCGCAAAAATAATCCTATAAGTAACTATAACTTTTGAGTAAATAAGAATAGGACAGCTTAATTTCAAGCCATCCTATCATGTCACATTGAAATAGGTAGAAATTCGTTTAAATCCGAGCAAATACGTAAGAAAAAACACTAGATTTCCTCTAAAAAGTGTCAAAATTACCCAAATTTGCATAGTAGTTAAAACTATGATTTTATGGAGAAATTATAAGTTATTTTTGTGATAACGTTCAATAAGTGATTTATAATCTTCCCAAAAGAAATGTCTCATATCTCTAGGAATGTTAATTAAAGGTAAGGATAATATAGCCATAATCAATCCCAAGTCACCATTCATATTATCTAATATTTTTTCTAATGTTTCACATGCATAAGCACGATGTTCTTCCTTGTATCGTTCGAATGCATAATCTAGTTTTTCAAGAGCTTCTTGTTTTAAGTTTTCGTATTTTTCATTATAATTTACAATTACATCATCATAAAAAGTAAATAAGTCATCATTTTCAGTAACCTGCATATCAAGTTTAAAAGGTTGTTGTTGATGAGTTAATTGGTGTAAATTTTCAAATATTTCAATCGTATCAAAAAAACCATTATCAAAAAGTATTTTTTTTGTTTTCTTAATGGCACCCGCTTTATCATCGTATTTAATACTATATAAATATCTAAGGATACCTTCCAAAAATATAAAACTAATGGTTGTTGTTTCTCGTAACAATATTTTAGAAACAAAATCCTTTGGTAAAGAATATTCAATATCAGTATAAGTGAAATAGTTGTCATAATTACTACTACTGATGTTTACATATAATTTATTTACTTCACGTTTTGTATCAAACCATTGATGATTAAATGAATTACGATTGATTTTATTTACTAATTCTTCTGGGGTATATCCTATTTGTTCTAACTTCTTTTCAATGATTGCTACAATGTCATCTGAAATATTTATTTCAAAAATCTGCATTACAAAAATATGAATCCAAACTTCATCGTACAGAAGTTCTTTAGATGAAGTTTTACTTATAATATCATAAATGTATCTTTGAATATAATCATTGTAGTATTCGCCAGATAATCCAATAATACGCTGGAACATTGTATTTAGCAAATCGAATTCAATATCTTTAATTTTTCCATTCTCTAATTGAGATACATAAGAAGCACCTCTACCAATTTCCTTGGATAGAATATCACCACGTTTATTATAAGATTTTCGAAGGTCTTTGATAGTATCTCTTAATAGGTTAGTGAGTTTTACTTTTTGTTTTTGTATTTGAGCCATAATTATCATCTCCATTATTTATTATAAGAATTTTAACATAAAAATTATGATATAGCAATTTAATAATTTTTGAGAAAAATAATGATAAAAACATAATAATTATGCAATAAAAGCATTGACAATATGATTTTTATATAGTAAGATAACACTATCAACAGATTATCAATGTTGAGGCAAAGTCATGGAAGTAGTTAGTAAGGTTCTTGACAATGCGTTATCAATAGAAGTGATATTTATGTGAAAGTGAATAAAAAAGAAAACCCATACAGATTGTTTGCAGACTCTCTGTACAGGTAATCTTCGATAGATGGTTTTTTATTAAAGTGAACCAACAACACTCCTTCAGCAAGAGTATTCTATCAAAGATATTTTCTAATGTCAATCGCCAAATCTGGCGGTTGTTATTCCCATACGCATTTATATAAAAGTAACTACAGTTTAGGGCTAGAAGTCTGCCCATTTATGAACCATGAAAACAGAATACGGAGGAATTGCATGGAAGAAAAACAGACCGAAAACAAAAAGGTAGAGCAAAGAGCATTTAGTGTTATGGATATGCGAAAGTATAACATCAAATACGGTGCTGACAAGATTTGTAGATGGATTGCAATTAGAGGTAAGAAAAGAAAGAAAAAGTACCCTCATGTTGATATTTCTAAAGTGAAAATCACTAAGGATTTTGCCATCAGAGAGGATATTTTGGAGCAGTCCAGATTACAGTATGAAGAATCTAAGGAACTGATACCTATATTATTATCACCTGACAATGAATTGCTTAATGGATATGAACAGTATTTGATTGCAAAGGAACTGAAACGCAAGAGAATACCATTCTATCCACAGAAATTAAGCAAGGGTGAGAAGTTAAAAAGGAAAAAGGCAAAGGCTGTGAAGCGTAGAGCATTTACAAAGGCAGAACGTGAAGCGGTATTTAAGAAATGTAAAGGTAAATGTAGTCGTTGCGGTAAGAAATTACAGATTGATGATTATAGAAAGAAAGATACCTATATGACTATCGACCACATCAAAAGAATTAGTTCAGGTGGAACATATGATATTAGCAACCTTACTGGATTATGTGATTATTGTCACCAATGCAAAGACAATCAAGGAAAATTGAAACGTGGTAAGAATGGTAAGAAAAAGCGTATGCCTTATATGCCACCATCGAAAAAGAAGAAAAATAAGCGTAAAAATACCCAAAATCAGGGGGAAAAGACAGTTTAAAAAGTGCATTTATTTAGTATAGGAACAAAAAAATAACATTATATGGAGGATTTTATCTATGAGTAACATTATCACAATCAACGAGTTAGCAGACAAGGCAAATGGTTATGTATATGGAATGGCTTGCATTCAGTTAAAGGACATGGGATTAACAACATCAATTATGTTCAATGAAACAAGGGCAAATGATGAAAGTATTGCTTTTTGTCAAGTCAATCAGGAAGATGTAAAGATTGCATTAAATAATGAAGATATTGTTTCAATTGAAGACAAGTCGGTTGATGGAACTATCTTTTATGCGGTCAATCTGAAGTCTGGAATGGTAGTAAATGTGTTCTTATTCCATGAAAAAGGTGGAGAAGCACAGGTTTGTCATGCTTTGTATGGTTCATATGACGAGTTTCTGAAGGAGTTGGACTTGTACGATTTGGAAAAATTGGTTGAGAAGACCAAGAAAGCGTTTGTTTCCTTATCGGATGAAAGCACTATGATGAAGCATACATATGAAAATGTGCGTCTGGAAGAAGAAAATGAGGAAGATTGCTCACGCAAATTGGTGTTCTTTAATGGTGATGCAGAGAAACCAACAGAAAGTATCGAATTTACTTTGTATGATGATGCAGTAAATGATATTTGGCTTATGAATAGCGTTGATGGTTGGGATGGTTTGGAACTTAGATTGCACAATCAGCCATTCGCAAAAGTAAGATTTTCTTTACTGTATAAGTAGGAGCAGACGGAAAATAAGGGGAGTGGTCTTCTAAAGCCACTCTCCAGAATAGGAGGAATAAACATTGAGAACGATGTATTTGATTTTAAATATTCTGTATTCCAATGGTGCTAAAAGCAAATTATATGCACTCTCACAGAAAGATATTATAGAGGCATTAGAGGCAGAAGGCGAGAAGTGGAGTGAAAGAACCATTTATAACAAAATTAGAGAGTTGTCAAAAAATGGATATGTTCTTGATGGATTAAGACAGGGAAATGCGAAGACTTTCTATATTAGTAATGCTGGTATTAATTGGATGAAAGATGTGGAAGGAGCGACAGAAAATGAACAAGAATAAAAAGTTAATCAATGAAAGATTGAAAATAACGGTAATCGGTTGCGGTGCGTGTGGAAGTGGTGTTACAGAAGAAATTGAAGAAAAGATTCTTGAATTAGGTGGCGATAAGTCCAACACAACATTTATTGGCATCAATACCAGTACAGAAGATTTAGCATCCGTGAAGCTGTCACACAAAATACATATTAACAATTCCAAAGGTGCAGCTTGTAATCGTGAAAATAGTATTCAGGATTTGGCAGAATGTATTGATACAATTCTTCCAGAATTAAAAAGCTACATTATCGAAGATTCGATTGTATTTATTGCTACTTCATTAGGAGGAGGCACAGGTTCAGCAATTGCCCCTATGTTGGCAGAAATTCTTTTGGACGAAGGTTATACAGTAGACATGATTGCAGTATTACCTGCCGATAATGAATCATTAAAGATTAAAGACAATGCTAGACAGGCATTTTATGAGATTGAAGAATTGAAGCCACGCATGGGAAGTATCTTTCTTCTTGATAACAATGCTACTGATAAAATTACAGTAAATAAAGTATTTGCATCACTTTTTGCAGGTGTTATGTGTATCAACAACAAGTCTCAAGATGGAAATATGGATTTAGCAGAAATAGAAGCATGTTTGAAAACTCCATCATTTTCCATTATTACCAAGACTAATAAAGAAAAAGGTACTACATCAAATATTGTAGACATTCTGAATAAAGAAAACAACATTTTTGCAAAAAGAGATGATAAGACAGTATCGGTTATCGGTATATCAGAAGCAGTTTCGGCGAAAGAAAGTCGTATTGATATGTCAGAACTTAGAAAAGAAATTGGTGTAGCACCTACTGAGTTTCATGGTTATTTAAGTGAATCGGAAGAAAATGTAGTTATTCTTAGCGGTTTGACTATGCCTTATGGAAGAGTGGATGCAATGACGGAAAGTATTGAGAAAGAAGTTGATATTATTAAAAATTCTCAGAAAGCGATTATGGAAGTAAGAACAGCTAAAAAATTAGATGTGTTTAGTACATCATCTGTTGAACAATCAACACAGACCAATGGTAAACCAAAGGGATTATCTGCATTGGAGAAATTAAAGAAAAAGCGTATCAGCAAGTAGAGAATAAATATAGTGGACGGTCAAAAAATCGGCTGTCCACTATGAAAATATTATTAAGGAAAGA
>CAZGEX010000073.1:0-5238 GCA_964524385.1 uncultured Sangeribacter sp. | reverse complement strand
ACCCGCGACCCTCAGCTTGGAAGGCTGATGCTCTATCGACTGAGCTACTTCCGCAATGTATAAAAATTCGTTAGTCAAGAAATTTTGGCGGAGTGAGGGGGATTCGAACCCCCGATACGCTTTTGGCGTATACACGCTTTCCAGGCGTGCCTCTTCAACCACTCGAGCATCACTCCAGGATGCTATCTTACTGATAATCTGTGGTTAAAATTCAAAATATCTTTTCTATTTGAATTTCCGAGTGCGAAGTTAATGCTTTTCTTTGAAATAACAATGATTTTATCACAATTTTTTGTTAAATTTGTCGCAAATATATTTTTATTAGCGATAGTCAACCGTAATTGTTTCCTTTATAAAAATGATAAACCTGAAAAATTGTATTATCGGCATAGTCTGTTTGTCGCTATTTTCTTGCGGGGAAAGCGATGGCATAGATATTGAGAATAATTTGCCAAGTGATTTTAGCGAAATGTCGGACACTACAAAAGTGATGATACTTTACGACATGGTTGAACCTGATTCCTTAGCACATATCATTTGCAACGCAGAGTTAGGGTGTTATAAGCAAATCACGTTTGACAAATTTGATAATGTTGTCAGATTATTAGTATGCAAATATGATAGTACCAAAAGAAAAGTATTCCTTAATACATTCGACAATTTTGTCAAAAACATGTCAGCGTCAGATCGAGCTAAAATAGGAATCCGAACGGTAAATGATTCATACGATAAATTAGGTTTATTCGTCATAAAACAATGTGAGGAAAGCTATCAAAACGGATTGATTACAGAGAAAAATTTCATAGAAGAAATCTCAGCTTATCAAGAGATATTGAAATCGGATACGACAGCATATAATAAATTTATGATTGGAATAGAATACGGAATGATAAATTCTTCGGTAATACTTCCACAATCGATTGTTGAACATGTAAAAAAACGGTAAATTATGAAAAATATAGAAGACTATTCTTTAATGATAGAGAATGGCATCGTGCAATTAGCCCTGCCAACAGAAAAATTACCTGGACTTTATGAGCCTATCTATTACGGACTTAGCGGTGGAGGAAAGCGTTTGCGTCCTGTATTAACACTAATGGTATGTGATGCTTTTGGCGAAGATGCATCGAAAGCATTACATCCGGCAATCGGTGTCGAAATGTTTCATAATTTCACATTGCTACATGATGACGTAATGGACAAATCAGATATGCGACGTGGAAAGCCGACAGTACATCGTCAATGGAATGAAAGTACAGCTATCTTATCCGGCGACACAATGTTGACTTTAGCTACACAATTAGTAATGGAAGTTCCTGATGACAAATTGCGTTCGACGTTGAATGTGTTTAATCAAATGGCAATTGATGTTTACGAAGGTCAACAGATGGATATGGATTTTGAGACTGATTCCAATGTAGAATTAGACCGTTATATCACTATGATAACCGGCAAAACTTCCGCATTATTAGGATGTGCCGCAGAGATTGGAGCATTAACAGCCGGATGCAATGAAGAAGATTGCAAGAACATATATAAATTTGGAGTCTCCTTAGGCTTGGCGTTCCAAATTCAAGATGATTATCTTGATTTATATGGAGACGAGGCTACTTTCGGGAAGCCGATAGGCGGTGATATTTTAAATAACAAAAAGACATTTTTACCAATAGTAGCTTTGTCGATGACCGATTCTATGCACTATGCCGAATTGAAAGAAGCAATGTCCATGGAAAGTTCAAGAGCAAAAATAGATAGAATTCGCAACCTATTTACAGCCATGAATGTTCCGGCAATTTGCAAACAAGCAATAGATAATTACTCTGCAGATGCTCTTAACGCCTTAAGCCGAACATCAATGAGCGAAGAAGGTAAAGATGCATTATCAAAGGTGGTAGAAAAACTTATCGGAAGAAAAAAATGATAGACACGCATACACATCTCTACCTAAGGGATGAATTTGGGGATGATGCTGAAAGTGCAGTGGTTCGTGCGTTAGATCATGATGTCGAGCACTTGGTATTTCCAAATGTAGATTTATCCACAATGCGACCGATGCTTGAACTTCATTCAAAATTTAAGCATGCGACAAGTGTTGCGATTGGATTGCATCCCACAGAAATTAATACCGAATGGCGACTAACACTTGATAAAATCATCGATTTGGCTAATGATATTGATTTCGTAGCAATAGGTGAAGTTGGTATCGATTTGTATTGGGATAAGACATATCGTGAGCAACAAATTTTAGCTTTAGATTATCAATTGCATTTAGCAGAAGAATTGTCATTGCCGGTAATAATTCACTGCAGAGAAGGACTAAATGAAGTTCTAATGGTCTTTGAAAACTACAACGGAGTTTTACCTCGCTGCGTTTTTCATAGTTTTACGGGAAACAAAGATGATGTAAAACGAATAAAATCTATTGGAGATTTCTATTTTGGCATAAATGGAGTGGTAACATTTAAAAATGCCATAGACCTGCGTAATGCATTGTCAGACATTGGATTGGATCGTATTCTTCTCGAAACTGACTCACCTTATTTAGCACCGGTACCATATAGAGGCAAACGCAATGAAAGTGCATATTTACCATCAATAGCGGCAAAAATATCTGAGACTCTTTGTGTTTCGGTGGATGAAGTTAAACAGTTGACAACACTTTCTGCAAGAGATTTCTTTGGAATATGAGAAGTTGATATAACATTTATGTTATATTTCAATGCGTTTGTTTTTGCGATTACGCACTTTTTTGGCAAATTCCGACCATGCCACTTTCCAACGAAGAGCATACGGAGTAGATGAGATCGATGCATTCAGCGAATCGATAGGTGTCGGCATTTCAGCATCCGAACCGAACTGCTCAGGATATATAATCAAAATATTATGTCGTGAGAAATAGCGACTGATGAATGAAGGAAGTGCTTCCATATCAGAGCTGAAAGAAATGGATGTACGTCTTGCACCAATGACAATTAATAGGTCGTCATCTTGTATTCTATTTGAAATAGTAATAAAGTCATCCCATGACTCCATTTCTCTATATTCGTGACGAATGTTGTATTTATCTTGGAAAAGAACTCCTTGAATATATGGTATAGTTTCTTTATACGTTATAAAAATGACACGACACCCGGTTTGAGTTGCAAGATTTCCGATTCGCGTAACCCACTGATGAAAACCTGTTTCATATTCAGCTTTATGAGGCACTACAACTACGATTCTGCTGACGGTATTAACCGGAATGAAACATCGGCTCATTATTATCATCTTGTTTGTTCGCTGAAGCAATTGTTCTGTCATTGAGCCAAAAAACGAATCTACGATATTCGATTTACGATGTAATCCAATAATGATGTCGGAACAATTTCTCTCTTTGAGGATATTAGACAATCCGGAAACAATATTCATATCGTAGCGTTCTATATCTTCTACTTTGATATCGACGGCAGAAGCTGTTTGAACAGCAGAAGATAATGCCGTTTGCCCCATTGAACGGATAGCATTATCATCATTATTACGGATGAATAAAGCGGTAATGGGGATTTTATTTTTGGCATGACGCATATAGATGGCTAATTTCATCAAGCCTTCAGCTGTAATCGGATTAGCGACAGCAACTAATTGTCGTGCAAACTCACTTTTCTTGTTTGTGTCGTTCTTAAATTCTTCATCTGCAATATTCATACGCATTTTTATGGCTGCCCTTTCTGTGGCAATAGATGCAACAGCACAACACGCAAGAATCATAATGACAGCTCCATTCATAATATCTTCTGAGAGCAATCCATATTCGTAGCCTACCATTGTAGCTGCAATGGTGGCTGCAGCTTTACCCGATGACAATCCAAAAAGAAGTTTTCTATCTGTAACACTCATTTTAAATAACTTCTGACAAATATAGGCTACTATCCACTTGCATAGGAGTGCCACAACAATCATATTTGAAGCTACCCAAATGACATTCCACCCTTTGAGGATTACACTAATATTAATCAGCATACCAACGCCAATCAGAAAATATGGTATAAATATAGCATTACCTACAAACTCTATTCGATTCATCAGTGAGGAACGAGATGGGATGAATCTATTCAGCACCAATCCTGCAAGGAATGCTCCTAAAATAGGTTCAACTCCGATGATTTGTGCTAATAGCGATGCAACAAACACCATTGCCATCACATAAATGAATTGCGTTACATTGTCATCAAATTTTCGAAAGAACCAACGCGTTACAATAGGCACCAAATACCATAAGGTGCCACAAAACAGTGCTAATTGTAATAGTAAAATTGCAACTCGACTGATTTCCAAGACGCCATCAATTTTAATATTTACTACTTCTGCCAATACGACCAAAGCAAGAAATACGGCAACTACAGTTCCACAAATGGCGATAACAACAGGACGAGAATTTGTTAAGCCAAAACGAGTAGCAATCGGATAAGAAATCAGAGTATGCGAAGCATACATCGATGCTATCAGCACACTTGTCAACCATGATGTCCCAAGTATATAATGAGTTAATAACATTCCTCCAAACATCGGAATAATAAATGTAATCAATCCGAATATAATCCCTTTGCGTGAGTTCTGTTTTAGGTGGAACATATCTATTTCAACCCCGGCAAGAAACATCAAATAAAGAATGCCGACTTGACCAAATATCTCGAAACTTGCATCGCGAGCAAGGATATTAAAACCATATGGACCAATTATCATTCCGGCAACAATCATCCCTACTATATGCGGAATTTTAAGTCTGCGAAATAATAACGGAGTAAATAGAATAATAACCAATACCAACAAGAAAATTGCCACCGGTTGACGAAGTGGAAATTCAATAAGAGATGATGATATCGAGGTTAGAAAATTCATTATTCAACTTTTGTGCAAAGTTACACAAAAGTTGAATAATTAGCAATTAAAAGTGTGTAATTGGATAATTTATTTCAAATTTAGCGTATCTGTTTTTATAACTGCGGATGCTATTTGACTACTATTTTCTTTTCTGCCGTTTCAATGCCATTGTCAGAGGTGGCTTTGACGATATAAATGCCGATAGGAAGTGTTTCGGTCGATAGCGACACTTCGCCATCTCCACTTGCCTCAGCCACTTTAACCCCGACAAGGTCATAAACCGACAAGGCAATTTTACCATCTCCGTTTACCTTAACGCAGACCGAGTTGCTTCTCTGTTCTATTAAAATTGAAGCAACGTCATCCATGATGCTTTCT
>CAZGEX010000072.1:0-5467 GCA_964524385.1 uncultured Sangeribacter sp. | reverse complement strand
TAATTCTATCTGTTTTGGGATAAAATGTTTTACTTTGACTATTAATAGTTTCTTTTGAATATTTCTTCCCGAAAATTTTGCTCCAAAGTGAGGCATTAATTCTATCTGTTTTGGGATAAAATGTTTTACTTTGACTATTAATAGTTTCTTTATACAGAGCATTCCCCGCTAATTTACCTCTAAGGATGCTGATAGTTGAATAACAGCCTACACTTTCAAGCAATTGACAGCCTTTTGTTTGCTGCATATAATGGTATTCCTCCTGGCTTGTAGTTTTGCTGTTTGGACGAAAGACTTTGAGTACCGTATTTTTATCTTTTGAACATAAATAAATATCTGCTGAACTTCCAATATGAGACAATAGGCATCCCTTTATATCTTCCCGTTGTTTCAGTTTTATTAGTGCTAATGAATTTATCAAAGTCTTTGACCAAGAGTTTGGGCAGTCAGGCAAAGTCGTAATATCTTCAATGCTTCTTGTCCTTAAGATCTCATCTGTAGTAACACACAAAAAATTATAGTTAATACCATCAATCTTTAATAACTCTTGAACTCCAGATTTGATCGCTACATTATCCAGTATACTATCGCCAAAACATGCATCGAAATGATAGTATTCATTATCAACCTTAACAAGATTCCAACAATGCCTACCATCCTCTTTATCATTATGCAGTCGTCCAAAAACTAAACGAGATTCAATGCCTAACAGGTTGAATAAATATTGTGCAGCTTTCGCATATCCGGTACAAATAGAATTTCTATGGACAAATACGCTATATATACTTTGATTATATGCTGAGTTGAGGTTATAGTTACAATACGTCACCAACCATTTATATACATAGGCTACCTGTTCTTGCCGACTCAATTTCTTGACATATGCAGTGCAAAAATCATTCTCAATCACATTATTAATACTCTGTTGAATTGTTTTTACTCTTTCAGGAGAAAATGTATATTGAAAATGAATAGTAGAACTTGCCTCGTCATAATGATACTGATGAGCAAACCAAAATATATCTGGATTATCTCGCATAACCCGGCGAATTGCATGACGAAACTCATCATATGTTGTGGATGTCTCTATCTTAAGATTAGATTTAAAGTTATAGATGACAAAATATATTTGGTTATATAATGATGTTTTTACAATGGTGTCATTAATTTCTTTTGAACAATGAGAAATATTCTGACTAATATCATGGTTTGAGATTGTTTCTTTGGCTTTTTCCGGCATTGTTCTTTTTTCGGTCCTTCGTACTCCGGCAAGACGTTTATGTTAGGATATAAAAAAGTGTGGAGTACGTATTTGTCTTATCCGTTGTTCAGGTCTTGGCGTACCTAATAGAATAGATAAAACAATCAGCCCCACACCGAGTTGCTTATACTTTCCCTATCGGGGTATTGTATAGCTACTGATGTAGGTGCTATCGTCAATCATCTTTATTCTATTTTGCAAACCGCCAAGTTTGAACAACAAAGATAATTTAAATAACCCCTTTTTATTATTTTTATTTTCTTCGCCAATCTCTATTGGCGTCTTTGGTTTAAAGTCTTTGCAAATTTATATGATTTTATTTTATCAAGCAACTTTTTTATGTGTAATTTTTTCTCTTATGTTTTTGTGTCGGATTCATTGGTCTAAAACAAGCACTAATGTCATAACTGTATTTTGGGCTTTGATAAGCGAGTGTGCTAAAAAAATCACTCCCCGAATCATATTTTCTTGATTTCGGAGAGTGTGTTTCGTCTTATGACCGTTATCTTTTTTGTTAGTGACTATTGTAATATCGATTCGATTGCTCCTTGTAATTCAGATTTGTCTACCAGACCGACTATTCGATTCACTTCTTTGCCATCTTTGTCTAAAAACACTAATGTCGGCATTGCCTCTATTCCGTATTCTGTGGCTTTTTCCGGATCTTCGTCTACATCTACTGTCTCAAAATCTACTCGTCCTGCATATTCCGATTCTAATTCTTCAAATATCGGTTTAAGCATTTGGCAAGGTCCGCACCATACTGCCGAAAAATCTATCACTTTCGGCAAATCAATCTCTGACTCCTTTGGCTCATCAATATTGTCTATCTGCACATACTCTTTACTTGTTGTTGATTCTTCTGTTGCATTATCTTTACTCTTGTCTGATTGACATGATGTAATCATTATACTTGCAAAAATGATTACCAAGAAAGAACTCATTAATTTTTTCATCGCCCCGGTTGATTTAAGTTAGATATAATTTTTTATAAGGCAAAAATAACAATTAATTTCTTCCCCGCCAAATTAATTTTATCAATACTCACAAATTAAGATATAAGTGTTTTTGCATTCCTTTAGCAAATCCTGATGATTAGATTATTCATAATCACATCAAAAAACAATCTCCCGCTATTGCGGGAGATTGCATTTATTCTTATGAAATTAATTTTATCAGCATGGGAGAGCTGCATTTGTGCCATGTACGGCTGCCGCACTCTTTGCAAATAATTCTTTTTCTTCTTCATTAAGCTCAAGCTCGATGATTTTTTCGATACCACCTTTACCAAGAATACATGGTACGCCGATGCAAAGGTCTTTTTCACCATATTCGCCATCAAGTAAGCATGAGCATGGAATCATACATTTTTGGTCGTGGATAATTGCTTCTGCCACTTCTGCTGCTGCCGCTCCCGGTGCATACCATGCTGATGTGCCGAGGTGTTTTGTCAATGTAGCTCCACCTACCATTGTGTCGGCTACTACTTTATCCAATGTCTCAGCATCCAACAAGCTTGATACAGGCACACCGCGATAAGCTGCAAAACGTTTCATCGGAATCATTGTTGTGTCGCCATGTCCACCGATTACAAAACCTTCCACTTCGTTAGGATTTACATTCAAAGCTTGGCTCAAATAATATTTGAAACGGCTGCTATCCAATGCTCCTCCCATACCGATAATGCGATTCTTTGGTATGCCGGCTACTTTGTGAATCAAATATGTCATTGTATCCATTGGGTTAGATACACATACGATTACTGCATTCGGGCTATATTTAAGTACGCTTTCTGATACTTGTTTCACGATACCTGCATTTACACCGATTAGCTCTTCACGTGTCATTCCCGGTTTACGTGGAATACCTGATGTGATAATCACTACATCGCTGTTTGCTGTCGCTTCGTAGTTGTTTGTTACACCAATGATACGTGTATTCATATCAAGCATATTAGCTGTTTGCATCATATCCATTGCTTTGCCTTCTGATACACCTTCTTTGATGTCGATCATTACTACTTCATCTGCCACTTCTCTCAATGCGAGTACGTTGGCTGCTGTTGCACCTACATTTCCGGCACCTACAACTGTTACTTTTGACATAATTATTTAGTTTTTAATTTTTGGTTTATTTTATTGCCACAAAATTACTCAAAATATCCCATTGTGCAAATTTTAATCTCCACTTTTTTTACTTTAGAATGGTTTATGAATTAATTGCGAATGTTTTTGAGATTTTAAGGTCTTGCCATAAAATGGATTTGGCAAAATTTGAGTTTTTTATTTAGAATTTTTAAAATAAAGTAGCTATTACAATAGATACTGTCGCAAGAAAGCTTGTAAAAAAGCAATCCGATAAATATCGAGTGGGATTTGTCCCGGTAGTTTTAATAAAAAAAAGCAACAAGCTTTGTATCTGCTCATTGCGTTATTAGTTCTGCGTTGTAGCGGGAACGAGAATTGAACTCGTGACCTCCGGGTTATGAATCCGACGCTCTAACCAACTGAGCTATCCCGCCATTACCTGTTTTCAGAATACTTTATAACCGCTACCGATTATTTCTGAATTGCGAGTGCAAAGGTAGATATTATTTTTTAATTGACCAAATTTTTTGGCTAATTTCTAAAAAAATATTTTCGGCATTGTGCTCAATTTATATAACCTGCCTTAATATTTTGTGATTTCGTAATGAATGAGTAATTTTGCAATTCAATTCACTAACTATCTTGGTATGGATGATAAGATGAGCTTTTACGGAATTTTTAACGATAGTTTCCCCCCGGTTATGGACGGGGTTACACTTACTGTGCAAAATTATGCTCATTGGATGCAAATGAAAGGGTTAAACCCATGTGTGGTTACGCCTTGGAATCCGACAAAGGTTGAAGTCCCTTACAAGGTGTTACGCTATTTCTCAATTCCTTTGATTGGTCGTCGTCCATATCGATATGGCTATCCGAAAGTAGACCCTTTTATTTGGCGTAACATTGCAAATACTCCCTTTAAAATTGTTCATTCTCATTGTCCGTTTTCTTCCGGCAGGTTGGCATTGTATGCTGCAAGGAAGCATAAAGTGCCGATGATTGCTACATTTCATTCGAAATATCGTACTGATTTAGAACGGTCGTTTGCCGGTATGAAATGGATGGTAAAATTGATTATGAATAATATTCTCAAATTCTATGAAGCTTGCGATGAAGTTTGGATTCCACAAGCTTATGTCGAGGAAACAGTCAGAGAATACGGATATAAAGGTAAACTCACTGTGGTAGAAAATGGTAATGATTTTGCTTCGATAATTTCAGGCGATGTCGCTGTGCATAAAACACTCGCAAGAGAAAAAATCGGAATTAAAGATGACCAATTATCCTTGCTGTTTGTCGGACAACACATTTGGGAAAAGGGGATAGGTGTGATATTTGATGCTCTCGAAAAATTAAACGGTAAAGTGCCGTTTGTTATGAATTTCGTTGGAAATGGTTATGCTTTGGCGGATTTACAGGATATGGTAAAAAAATCCGGTCTTGGAGATAAGGTTAAGGTAAATGGCGTGATTCACAATCGTGAAATTATCAGTAATTATTATGCCGCTGCCGATTTGTTCCTGTTTCCTTCGTTCTACGATAATGCCCCGTTAGTAGTCAGAGAGGCTGCTGCAATGGGAACACCATCAATTTTGTTGGAAGGCTCGACTGCTGCCGAAGTGATAGATAATAATGTAAACGGATATTTGGCAAAACGTTCAGCCGAATCTTATGCTGAGTTGATTGAGAAAATCTATGCCGACAGATGCAAACTATCGAATGTAGGTATTAATGCTCGAAATACTTTGGCAAGGAGTTGGGAAAATGTGATGGAAGAAGTACTCGACCGTTATAGGGTAATTCTTAAAAACTACAGGCAGGTGAGATAAATTGATTTGGAGAGATTTTGAGATTTTAAGCGTGGAGGTTTCGAGATTGAGGAAGGAGTATAGCGAGCTATACGACCGACGAAATCGAAGAAAACTGCCGATTAAAACTCAAAAGCGACCAAAAGCTAGTCAAAACAAAAGAAACTGAAATAAAAATAATCTCGCAGCGTTCAATTTATTGAACCTGCCCGGCAGGTGAGATAAATTGATTTGGAGAGATTTTGAGAATTTAATTGAGAAGGTTTCGAGATTGAGGAAGGAGTATAGCGAGCTATACGACCGACGAAATC
>CAZGEX010000071.1:0-5687 GCA_964524385.1 uncultured Sangeribacter sp. | reverse complement strand
GCCCCGGCATCAGCCTACATCGGTTTGCTCACCATCAGCCTCGCCGATTGCCTGCCGATTAATTCTACCATGCTGATAGGGTGGCTGTGTATGACCTTGGCAGTAACGGCTGTCACTGCGATGCAACCCGCTGCTATTCGCCAACAAACCAACGGATTAGGCTACATCACTGTCGGCGGTTTCGCCGGTATGAGCGTCGGTTTGCTCGGATATTCAATAGCTTCCGACATCACAATGCTCTACGGTCTTATGATGCTCGCCTGCATCGCCGGAATTTTCTTTGGATACTTCTTTTTTACAACCACCCCGAAAGGCAAGGCTGTCGGTCTTAAAACCGGAAATTTCTTCACTTACCTCCTTGCAAAAGGTTTCCCGGTGGCTATAACTCTGATTCAAATAGGAATTGCAATCGTGCTTTTCCTCGCTATAAGCCAACAACATTCTCAATTATGAAACGTCTGTTATATATAATCGCAATAATATCTCTCTTTGTAGCTTCATTTCCGGCAGCGGCTCAAAAAAAATTGACTGTCGAGAAGCCTGACCTCGATTCTATCAAGTCGGTGGTGCTTGACCCTGACAACAAATTTTATTACCCGAAACTTCGAAAACTCTATGAGCGTAACGACACCATTATGACTCAAGAGCAATATCGCTTCTACTATCTCGGATACATGTTTCAAGAAGACTACAACCCATATCGTCAGTCGGATTTTGCAAGCGTTACCGAGCATCTGCAAACCAAGGAAAAACTGACAAAAGAAGACTGCGATACGATTATAAAATATGCAGAACTATCACTCAAAGACAATCCGTTTGACCTCCGACAAATGGCTTTCTTAATTCACGCTCTCCACGAAAAGAAAAAGACAATGCGTGCCACAATTTGGGAATATCGTCTGCAAAACATCCTCGGAGCAATAAAAAGCACCGGAACAGGAGAATCGCCGGAACAGGCGTGGTTTGTTATCAGTCCGATACACGAATACGACCTTCTCAATCTACTCGGCTACCAAGTTACAGCCGCAGAATATATTGAACCCGGCTACGACTATCTCAAGGTAACCAAAGACCAGCCGACCAATAGCCGTCGGAAAACTAAAATCCCCGAAGGATTCTATTTCAATGTTCAACTCCCTCAAGCTGAATACATTCGCAAATTTGTCCCTGCCGACCAAATCGTTATCGAAGAGCAGCCGACAGATGATGCACCTATCGACTCACAAGAATAATTAATCATTTAAAACAATCATAATATGTCAGACAACAAAGAAAAAATCGGCAACGGTAAATTCGTAGCTTATGCCTACAAACTCTATAACGACAGTAACGGTAAACTCCTCTTTGAAACCCCTGAAAACGCACCCGACGTGATGATTTATGGTATGACCGATGAAATCGTACCGGGGCTGATTTCTGCTATGAAAGGTCTCGGCACAGGAGATAAATTTTCTGTTACTCTCCCTCAAGAAGCAGCTTTCGGCGAACGCTTCGAAGAAAATGTCGTAAACCTTGAAAAAGAAATATTTATCATTGATGGCGAACTTGCTGATGGGGTGGAACTTGGTGCAGAACTCCCCATGATGACACAAGAAGGGTTTATGGTAAGAGGAAGAGTGCTTGAAATCACCGAAACAAATGTCAAAATGGACTTCAATCACCCATTCGCCGGACTTACAGTGAAATACGACGGAGAAATAATCGAAGTGCGTGATGCCACTCCCGAAGAATTGACTCCTCCTTCTCATGGTTGCGGTTGCGGTTGTGGTCATGACCACTCCGGATGTGGCGATTCTTGCGGCGATTCTTGCGGATGCGGCGGTTGCCACTAATCATCCTCTCCTAACTCGAAACATCGACTACATTCTATTAAAGAGTAAATGATTTCATAAAAACACACCGGGTCGGACTGCGATAGCTCTCCGGCCCGTAGTCATTTTCTGTCGCCAAGGTTTTCCTTACACAGATTCCGGCGGTTGAACCTCTCAATAGATTTTACAGAGGATTTTGAACGGCTGAAACGGCAATTATTCATCAACCACCAACTAATGATTAAAAGCACAAACAAAAAAGTGTGGGCAACATTACTGTCCACACTCTTTCATATCTTGATGTAATGATTTGCTTGAAGCAAACTTTTATCTACGTTTCTTTGCTTTCTTTTCAGATGCTTTTTTTGCGGGAATTTTCAGCTTTTGTCCCGGACGGATAGTATTGCCGGACAAACCATTTTCACTTTTCAAAGCCTTAACAGTTACGCCGTATTTCGATGCAATACGCGACAAGCTGTCGCCCTTCTTGACTGTATAAGTCTGAGTTTTAGCCTTTTTCTTTTTCTTTTCTTCATCTTTTTTCTTCTTTTGCTGTTCTTCTTTCTTCTTTTGTTCCTCTAATTTCTTCTTTTCAGCCGCTTCTTTTTCAGCTTTGACAGTCTCCGCCGACACCTCTTCAGTGGTAACTATTCTCAACTGTTGACCGGTGCGGACTGCATTACGACGCAGGCTGTTCCACTCTTTGATTTGGGCTGTGGTGACGCCATATTTTTCTGCTATCGAAGCCAATGTTTCGCCAGCCAGCACTTTGTGAGTGATAGTTTTCTCACGAGTTGCCATTTCGGAATTGTCGGTATCATCATTTGCCGCTACCACATCGCCCTCTTGTGTCACATCTGCCTCTGCAATAGTGGTTAGTCCCTCATTATTATTGAAAGGTTCATCCATATTGCCCGGTTCTATCACTTCTCTGCGAGCATATTTCTCTGCATCTTGCGACACTATTTGCTCCTTGCTCAATAGAAATGCATGCACCTGTTGAGATGGAAGAATCAAATAATATTGTTTATCGTCGGAAGCCGGAATCAAATCGGTGCGGAATTGAGGATTAAGTATTCTCAATTCCTCTTTCGGGAGGTCGAGTACTTTGGCAATTTGGTCGAAATGGATTCGTTCGCTGACCGCCACAGTGTCGGTAATCAACGGTTTTGTTGCAAGCACCGGACCGATGTTATGTTTGTCATAATAGTTCATAACATAATTTGCGGCGATAAACATTGGTACATATCCTCGAGTCTCAGGTGAGAGATATTCGTAGATGCTCCAGAAATCTTGCTTTTGAGGGTCTCCACCGGCACGACGAATAGCTTTGTTGACATTGCCCGGACCGCAATTATAGGCTGCGATAGCAAGGCTCCAATCGTTGTAAGTCTGATACAAATCTTTGAGATATTTTGCGGCTGCGTGCGACGATAAATATGGGTCGCGACGTTGGTCGACCAATGAATTTACTTCAAGCCCGAAGTTTTTGCCTGTCGCAATCAGAAATTGCCACAATCCCGAAGCTCCATGCTTTGAAACGGCATTAGGATCAAGTCCGGATTCTATTACCGGAAGATATTTCAATTCCAATGGCAGTCCGTGAGCTTCCAATACTTGTTCAAAAATCGGCATGTAATAATGCGACAAACCTAAAATGGCAGCCACTTGGGCACGCGATTTCGAAGTGTAACGATGAATATAGCTTTTGACTACTTGATTAAACGGCATTTCTATGACAGTCGGTAGAGCCGCAAGACGTTTGGTCAGCTCCTCGTCGGAAACTTCTACATCGCCCATTGTGCGGTATCTGTCATCAGTAGCCGTATAGTTCTTCATATACCATCCTTCAAGCAAGCGTTGAGTGTCTGCTTCGAAACTTTCAGGATAGATTATGGCACTGTCGGTGATACATTCTTTGATGTCCAATACATTTGGATTGACGGACTTACCTACTTGTGTGAGTGTGCCGATAACAGTTAAAAATAGCAAAATTCTCTTCATCGTTTTCTTATGTTTTATCCCTTATGGGGTCAGTTTCTATAAATTGAACGCTAACTAAAAATTAAATGCCCAATTCAGACCGAGAGCCACTCTGTTGTCAACCGGTGCGATAAACATTGCAGGCTGTACGTCTAACGACAAATCGGGTGATATGTCAAAATGTGCCAACGAAGCATCTACATAGGCATCCACCATACAAAGCAAATATAACCCGACTACGCAGATTATACATAAATCGCGGTTGCGTCGATAGAAGTCTTTTCGCGATTTCATCGTATTGCTAACCCATGTTTTATCCAGACTGCTTTCCTCTGTGTTGGGCGGAAAAAAGTTCATATAGCTCTTAGTGCCGGGGTCGCTATCGGTAATGTCGCGATAGGCGAGAGTGTAATCTTGATATTGGCGATTATTCCATGAAGTGGCATAGCCTAATCCCATAAATCCTCCTATTATGATAGGTAATTTCCAATAGCGACGGTTATAAATCTGCCCTAATCCGGGTACTAATGCCGAAAGCCATACAGCTCGAGTGGGATTAGGATTAAACGCTCTGCGTCCGTCGAATTCTGACGGAAAGTCATCTGCCATCACCACCGATAATATCGTGTCTGTCGGCTCGATGTCGACGGAATCCTTCTGCATCACTATTGTGTCGGCAACTGCCTCTGTATTAAGACTTGTTTCGCCAACTTCTGCAACAGGTTTCTCGTCTGCCTTGGCTGAAGAATCAGCTTGTGCAATCACTGTTGCCGCTATCAAGTCTTGAGGGAAAATCATTACACAGCACAAAAGAATCATTATAAATGCTCGAAATTTCAAGCATTTATCGCTTTTCCGGTGCAATATTTCTTTCCTCGTTTTCACTTAATTATCTGTTTTTTAGCTTTTCGAACATAGCTACAAGGCTCTGAAGCTCATCATCATTTGAAAATTTAAATGTGATTGAGCCTTTCCCTTCACTATTGCGAGTGAATTTCACCGGTGTGGAAAAATAGCTTTCGAGATTTTTGCGGAAGAAATCGTAATCGTGATTTGCTGCAGTGGCTGCTACTTTCTTTTTGGTAATCACCGGCTTTTCGCCTCTTTCGACACTCTCTTGAACTCCTTTTGCCAATTCCTCCACTCTTCGCACAGAGATTCCCTCTTCAACAATCATATTATAGAGCTTCAGCTGATATTTCGGGTCTTCCACTGCAAGCAATGCTCGTGCATGTCCCATTTCCAACTTGTGGTCGCGAAGTCCGATCTGTATTTCGGCAGGCAGACGTAGCAATCGTAAATGGTTGGCTATGGTAGCTCTTTTCTTACCGACACGTTCCGACAAACGATCTTGTGTCAGATTATATTGGTCGATTAATTTCTTGAATGCAAGTGCCACTTCTATTGCGTTAAGGTCCTCACGTTGAATATTCTCGATGAGGGCCATCTCCGTCACTTCTGCATCACTGACGGTTCTGACATATGCCGGCACAGTGGTCAATCCTGCCATTTTGGATGCTCGCCAACGGCGTTCTCCGGCTATGATTTGATATGTGCCGGTATTAAGCTTACGCAACGACAATGGCTGAATAATGCCGAGTTCGCGTATTGATGTAGCCAATTCTTCCAACGCTTCTTCGTCGAAAGTACGACGAGGTTGGTCAGGATTGGGATTTATCAAGTCAAGTTCGATTTCGCTTATTGCCGACGAACCATTAGTCTGAATATCACCCATTGAAATAAGTGAATCCAGTCCTCGTCCGAGTGCATTGCGTTTTAGTGCTGACATTTTATTCTTATTTTTAAGGCAGGTTCTATAAATTGAACACTGCACAGAAGTCAGGTTCTATAAATTGAACGCTGCGATGTTGTTTTTATTTCAGTTTCTTTTGT
>CAZGEX010000070.1:0-5787 GCA_964524385.1 uncultured Sangeribacter sp. | reverse complement strand
GGAGCAGATTCGGTTCATCCGAACTGCACGCTGCAAACAGCATCGCTATTGCAGCAAAAGATAAAATCTTTAATCTCATAGCTGTTTGATTTTAATGTTGATCAAAATTAATTTTGCAAATATAAACATAATATTTTTATAATCCAAATTAAAAACGAAAAATATTGAAAGTCGGGAGTATCTCCCGCAGATTACGCAGATTTCCACAGATTTTTTGTAGGTATTGACGTTGTTCCCCGCAGATTTCGGTGATTGATGCTCCCGCAGATTACGCAGATTTCCACAGATTTTTTGTAGGTATTGACGTTGTTTCCCATAGATTTCGGTGGTTGATGCTCCCGCAGATTTCACAGATTTTCGCAGAAGGGCTTGAGAGGGAGAGGAAGGGCGACAAGGCAATTTTAATTTTGACAATAAAAACTCTGTGATAATCTGTGTAATCTGCGGGAAATATCGCCATTTGGAAGGATGCTGCAATAAAGAATTGTATCTGTCATTTTTTTTGATTTACTTTGCATTTCGTAACGCATTGACAAAAGAAAAAAGCCTTTTTATGCGTTATATATTTGAAGATACTTTTTATGAACCGATAATTACACTCGATTATGGCAAAAATTCTTTGGGCAGATGATGAAATAGATCTATTAAAACCACATATTTTATTTCTTAAATCAAAAGGATATGAATTGGCCACTGTCTCTAATGGCAGAGATGCTCTCGATGCACTTGAACACGACCAATTCGACCTCATTTTGCTCGACGAAAATATGCCCGGTTTGTCAGGACTTGAAACTCTAAACTTGATTCATCAAAGTCATCCACAAATTCCGGTAATTATGATTACTAAATCGGAAGAGGAAAACATTATGAATCAAGCTATTGGAAATAAAATATCAGATTATCTCATTAAGCCCGTCAACCCTAATCAAATTCTGCTTTCGATAAAGAAAAATTTGCATGGCAGCGAACTTGTGGCACAAACAGCCACCAGCTCCTATCAACAAGAATTTCAAAACATTTCTTCACAAATCAATCAGGCTCAAAGCATCGATGATTGGTATGAGGTGTATCGGCAATTAGTGTTTTGGGAATTGAAATTGTCGCAAACCGACACCAATATGGACGAATTGCTTTACATGCAAAAACGTGATGCCAACGTCAATTTCTGCAAATTTGTCAAACGAGAGTATGAGGGTTGGGTAACTTCTGATTCGCACCCTCTAATGAGCCACGAAATCTTCAAACGCCGGATTTTCCCCGAATTAGACAAAGGCGAAAAGGTGTTTTTGATTCTTATCGATAATTTCCGGTTCGACCAATGGAGGGTGATTCAACCTATGCTCTCCGAATTTTTTAATATCAACGAAGAATTATACACCACTATCCTTCCTACTTCGACTCAGTATGCACGCAACACCATTTTTGCAGGACTGATGCCGCTACAAATATCTAAAATGTTTCCCGACCTATGGATTGACGAGGATGAAGACGAAGGAAAAAACATCCATGAAGAAAGTCTGATTAAAACACAATTAGACCGCTACCGAAGAAAAGAAAAATTTTCTTACACGAAAATCAACGACTCTGCCGGAGGCGACAAATTTCTCGCTCGTCTCAAACAATTAGACAACAACGAGCTGAACGTCGTGGTTTTAAACTTTATCGATATGCTGTCGCATGCCCGTACCGAATCTAAAATGATTCGCGAACTTGCTAATTCCGATGCCGCCTATCGTTCGTTGACGGAATCGTGGTTCCGACACTCATCTGCCTACGACATTTTCCGCCGCTTGGCTGATAAAAAGTACAAAGTAATTGTAACTACCGACCATGGCACAATCCGCGTCGACAACCCTATAAAAGTAGTGGGCGACAAAAACACAAATACCAACCTTCGTTATAAAGTCGGTAAAAATCTGAACTACAATTTTAAGCAAGTCTATGAAATGACCAACCCACAAAAATTCGGCTTGCCGGCTCCTAACCTTTCAAGCACTTTTATCTACGCTTGCAACGAAGACTTCTTTTCATATCCAAACAACTACAACTACTATGTGGGATACTATACCGGCACTTTCCAACATGGTGGCATATCACTTCAAGAAATGCTTGTACCACTTGTTACTCTATCCCCTAAATAACAGATTCACAGGTCCCCTATTCTTGATTCACAAACACATCTCATAACGCAAAAAGGTCTTCAGCTGAAGACCTTTTCTTGTGCCCGGAACAGGACTCGAACCTGCACACCTCTCAGCACTCGCACCTGAAACGAACGCGTCTACCATTCCGCCACCCGGGCTTTTATTAGCACAAAATTAGAAAACTTTTTTCAATCGCACAACTTCTGCACGATAATTTCCATATACTTCAGACAGATTCGAACCTGTCTGAACAAAAAAAGCCGACTCCTATATATCTGAAGCCGACTTCCTTGAGAACGGATAAATATCTCTATTGTTTGAAAATCTCTTTTATCGAGCCTATCGAAGATAATATGCCTGATGCTTCGTATGGCACATAGACTGTCTTATTATCTTTGCCTGATACCATCTCATTGAGTGTTTCTATATATTTCATTGCGAGCATATACGTTGCAGGATCTGTCTTTGACTCTTTGATTGCTTCGGTCACTCTTCTGATTGCTTCAGCTTCGGCTTCGGCTTGCAACACCTTTGCACGCGATTCCCCTTCTGCCCGTAGTATTTCTGATTGCTTAATTGCTTCAGCTTGATTGATTTGTGATTCTTTTTCACCTTCTGAGCGTAGGATGAGCGATTTCTTTTCTCCCTCTGCATTCAGAATTTCCGCACGTCTGTTTCGCTCTGCCTGCATCTGCTTTTCCATTGCTTCACGCACACTTTCCGGAGGGGTTATATCTTGCAATTCCACACGATTCACTTTCACTCCCCACTTGTTGGTCGCCTCATCCAAGATGGCTTGCAATTTTGAGTTGATTGTGTCGCGAGAGGTCAATGTCTCATCCAATTCAAGCTCTCCGATTACATTTCTGAGAGAAGTCTGTGTCAATTTCTCTATCGCGTTTGGCAAATTTTCAATCTCATAGACTGACTTCTTCGGATCTACGATTTGGAAATACAATAACGCATTGATTTCGGTTGTTACATTATCTTTTGTAATCACTTGCTGAGATGGAAAATCATAGACTTGCTCTCTCAAATCTATCACTGATGTTGTTACTATTCGAGCTATCTGACGACCCATAGCTGTACCTTCCATTTTGCGGGTATATACCATCTTAGGCTTGTCGATAAAGGGCCATATGATATTCAATCCCGGAGGCAAAACACTATGAAATCGTCCGAGACGTTCTATAACTCTGGTTTCTGACTGAGGAACCACTTTAATACCGGCTGATACCAATATTATCATTATCAGCACCAATAATCCTAAAAGAATCAATGTCGTGTCGTTCATGTTCGTAATATTTTATGGCAGGTTCTATAAATTGAACACTGCGGGTTATTAATTCAATTTCATTTGTTTTGACAGGTTTTTGGCCGCTTTTGAGTTTTAATCTGCAGCTTTCTTCGATTTCGTCAGTCGTATAGCTCGCTATACTCTCTCATCAATCTTGAAACCTCCTCAATTAAATTCTCAAAATATTCCCAAATCAATTTATCTCACCTGCCTTATATTGTTTCTACTATCAAAATTATAGAGTCGTAGCCGACCACTTTTACCCTTTGTCCTTCCTCTAGAGTCTCATTTTTACTACCCTTTACTTGCCAACTGTCGCCATCTATCTTTACTCTCAACGTGCCGGTATTGGATGAATCAAGCAAAAATAAATTCCCTTCTCGCCCCATCAATGCATCCATATTGCTACGACAATCATCATTGCGTCCGCGTCTTTTGTGCAATTTAAATTTATGTACTAATGGGACTATTGTAACAAATGCCACTAAATCTCCAAATATCAATCCTACTATCTGAGTAGTCAAACTAAAATCAAACAGTGATAGCACCATCGCCACCACACATCCTGCCGCCATACATATAAAGGCAATAAAATTTGTCATTAATTCCACTACCAACAATATCGCAGCTATTATAAGCCAAATTGCCCAAACTTCCATATTTTTACTGTTTTGAGTTTATTCACAACAAAATTAATAAAAATTTTAGTTATCTCCAACTTTTTACCAACCTTAATTCATATTAACATTAATCACCTGTCATTTAAAACCAAATCTACAACTACAATACAATCACTGCTACACTAAAAACTACTACATCGCAGGAAAAAGAGATGAACTAAAACACATTCGTCTCGCTCCCGAATTAATATCTTGGACTTTCAAACTATAACACCCGATAAAATTAAAACCAATTCTCATTCAATAATCAGCACATACATATACTATTCTACAATAAATTCACAAATTAACATTATTTAACTAAAATGGGGGGGTAATAGTTTTAAATTTAATACCTTTGCAAAAATTCCTATTTAGGTTAACTGTTCCACCATAATAGGAAATTAATAATGGAACTATTTTAGAAACTATGGACTTACAAAAAGTAGATTTATTTCTTTCTGTTAATTCAGAAAATTTTCCACCTCAAAATCTCCCTTTTATTCGTGAAAGATTGCAAAATTTAGACGAGAACAAATGGATTATGTTGCAATCCATGCAATTTAAAAAACCAACCACCAGCTTACTAATTTCAATCTTCCTTGGCTCTTATGGCATAGACCGTTTCATGATAGGAGACACAGGATTAGGTGTTGGAAAACTCCTAACCTGCGGAGGCATGGGAATATGGACTATTATTGACTGGTTTAAAATTCAAGATGCCACCAGAAACGTCAATTACCAAAAACTATTAACTCTTTTATGACAAAAAAGAGAAAATTTTATTTAACAATTTTAATCCTATTAACGATATTCACAGTTTGGATAATCGTTTCATATAAATTTGAGGGACAACACAACATCACTGTTTGTCCCTCAAAACTTATATACAATTTACCTTGTCCTGCTTGTGGCACAACAAGAGCCATAATTCTTCTGATTAAAGGAAATATTATCGAATCTATCAAAATTAATCCGAATGTCATATTGATTTGTATATGCACTATTACATCACTCTATCTATACGCAACTGATATTATTTTCAAAAAACAAATATTATACAATCTATACAACTATACACTACAAAAACTTAAAGGTAAAATATTCTATCTACTCATATTTTTCGAATTGACTATTTGGATAAAAAATATTATAACAGGAATTTAGAAACTCTAACTGAATCAATTATAACCACCATTAAATAAAAAATCAATCGTCGGGCAAGCAGAATGTATTTACTACACCAACATAAGAATTGAAGTCACTCCCGAAGTTCTAACTGTATAGGCATAACACCCATTACTTTTTTCGTGTCCGAATTCCAATCAGTCAAAAAAAGAAAATAATTTCAAAAATATAAGTGTCTGATTTTTAATACATTAAAACATTTTAATTATATTTATATAACAAAATGGTAATAATTCCATATAGACTTGTGTATAATTGGCTTTGAAGGAACAATGCCGGCAAATATCTCAGATTTGTCTTCATTGTTATAAGGAGGTGGATCGTATCTGTTTCAACAGAGAATTGCAATAGCTATTCTCATTTTTTTAGCAACAGCCTGAAAAATAAAGGGTAAACATCGGACATTTTCAAAAGTTTTTGTAATTTTGTAGTGTCACCCATTGCGTTGACAAGACATATTAGGATAAAACACGAAAGTGTTACTGCTTTATTCCTCTGA
>CAZGEX010000069.1:0-5880 GCA_964524385.1 uncultured Sangeribacter sp. | reverse complement strand
TTTCAAAAACGTGACCTTGTGTAGCGATTGGTTCGGTATAAGTATCGCCACATTCGCAAGTGTAGGTTGCTTCTCCGTCAGCTTCGCAAGTTGCTTCGGTTGTGATTGTTTCGGTGTAGGTGTGTTCGTGGGGAGCTTCAGTTGATTCTGGTGTTGCTGTCGGCTCTGCTGTTGCTACATCTGTTTCAATAGTTGTATCTGCTGTGCTTTCTGCCACATTAGAGGAATTTCCACAAGCTACTAATGATGTTGCAGTAAAAGCAAGCAAGAGAAGTATTGCAAGTCTTTTTTTCATGTTTACTTTACCTCGTTTCTTTCGTCTGTGTATATATTATCATAAAGACCATATACTAGTTTAAAACATTTTGTTTTAGAAATCAATGATTAAAAAACATTTCTATATACTGACATTGAGGTGATACTATGTCAGAAATCGAACCACGTTTCCCACATATTAGGGAATTACGGGAAGATGCCAATTTATCCCAAGAAGATATTGCTAGCGTATTGAATTGCTCACAAGTAGCATATTCTTATTATGAGATAGGCAGACGGGATATTCCCACCGAAATTTTGATTAAGTTGGCACAGTATTATAATTGCTCTGTTGACTATTTGCTGGGGCTCACAAATCAAAAGAAACCATATTAAAAGACAGTATATCATGTATCATTGATGTACTGTCTTTTTGTAATTTCAATTCTATTTCCTTTTGTAATACTCCATCTCATATTTTGCAACTGCTTTCAAAACTCAAAAACCTATCCGACCGTCTCTATCTCCACTCACCACACCAAAATCCGAGTTTATAAAAATTTAATAATTAGACTAAAAAATGTGAATGGCACACATATAGCGTATAAAAAATGTCGATGTGTCGAATTTTTATTTATCACTATTTAAATTGTGTGTCATCGCATGAAAATTCCATGATTTTTACCCCTATTGACCGACAATTTCAATGGTTGTATGCTTGTCGCAAATGATACAAAAAAACTATGGTGACAGTAGACGGCATAACCAAGTATGCACATAGCAACTTAATTTGCTACTATCCCCCGTGTTGTAACCACGGGGGTAGGTCTACCACAATTCATGAGAAAGGGGGTGTCCCATGCTAGAGCTTGGCATTGACGAAGCGACAATCGTCTTAAAAGCCAATCCCAACCATGCATATTGCAGTAGTTTGCCGTGGGAGCTTCATGCACAGCTTATTATAAACACATTTGCTCAAAAAGCGGATTTAAAAAATGTATTAGGTCGTAGAATAACCGAGGAAAAAGCTCCTGCTGGTTATACTAATGCCTATCACTACGGAAGCCACGGCTTTTACTTTGCCATGGCTTATCATCCAGAGCAAAAGACAATGGGTGTTGTTGTTAAATTCTCTGCGCAAGCATTGGATTATTACCTACAACACCGACATATAAAATTTTATCAGTTCATGCATATTGTGGCTGATAAAATGTATTCTGCGAGGTTATCACGTATTGACTTAACCGCAGATTATATAGATGAAGCTGTGGACACTACGAATATTTATAAAGACCTTATAGCCCGAAAAATTGACATCTACGACAAGTTTCCGGGCATAACACCAGACGAACCTATTTATCGTCGCAGAGGTCTAAAATATCGTGGTTACTGTGTTGGCGATGAAGTCCCTACCATATATGTAGGTAGTCCTAAGAGCGATTTAGAACTGCGTATATATAATAAACGCCAAGAGCAAATAGATAATCATGGTACAAAAATCGAGAAAGCTTTGAAATGCAAAGATTGGACTCGATTTGAACTTATACTCAAGGGCAATTACGCACATCAATTTACAGAAGCATTATCTCTAGTATATACCGATGTAGCATTTGCTAATTTGATTGCAAGTACGATTCTTCAAAAATGCAGATTCATGGTTATTAGTAATGACGCTCCTGACCATGAAACTAAATACACTCAAATGCTTGTAGATTGCATCAATAATGATGATTTCAAACTGAAAGCAAATGTTCATAAGAATTATGAACTTGCCAAGAATATTGAGTATATGTATCAAGGCTCGGGGATACTTAGCACTTTGTATAAAGTACACGACATATGGGGAGCAGATGCTACTTGGGAATTATTGGCACATACCCTTGATTTGCTCGAAGAATACGAGCCAAATCAAGACTGTTCTCGTTGGCTGGCAAAAAATACAGATGATTATTTGTCAGAATATCCAACGTTCAGAGATTTTTTAGAAAGTAATCTAGTTAAGATAATCTCTGACAATAAACACCAAAAAGGGCTTAGAGAATTTAATATATACGAGCAGGAAGAAAGAAAAAAGAACTCTACAAAGAAACCAAGTGATACAAAGGATATGTCCGAATCCGACAATGACGATAAAAAAATCTTGGAACAAATACCACCCGCACCACCGCCATCTATCTCTTTAGATGCAACCGATGAACTGATGGGTGCGATGATTAAAATTACTTTACAAAATTACGAAGAGTCTAGGAAAACACTTTATACTGCTTGCCAAAAAGCTCTTTGTCAATCGCCTAATCAAATGTATCAATTTGAGCGCTTAGATTATCTTCTAACGCGCTTACGAGACGATGCGCTAGATGCCATTATCAATGACACTAGCTTTAATTTCAGCCAAATAACAACTGACAGAAAGGAGACTTAATTATGTCACTCAACAACCTTATAAGGGTAGATGTCATCGACCTATTACACACAGATGACGAACTGGAAAAAATGACAGAAGCCACTAAAGAAGCCGAGGCATTAAACGAAGTGATTAATTTGTTTTTTGAAATCACAGAAAGGATGCACAGAATCTTGGATATTGAGCAAAAGCAAGGTTTTCTAACCGATGCTCAACACAAAAAATTATTTGCTGACGTAAATGAATACGGAGATATTCGTATCGAAGTCGTACACCGAAATACCCCTAAACCAATGACAAATAAATCATCAAATACAAACGCTCCAATCACATACGATAATGATGCGAACGAGAGCAATGACAATGGTGATTTATATATCAAAACTACACCAAGGAAAAAGGCAACTAATTTTTCTTTTGAAATGTTTTGATGTATTACCCTCGGAGAGCACAAATAGTGTTGATGAGGTAGCCTTTAGGCTGCCTTGTCTACACTGGCTTTGTGCTACGACCGACAAGCTCCGCTTTTCGGTCGTAGAGAACTCCCCAGCCGAATCTAAAAAACACAAGAAAGGAAGCGATGAATATGGCATTAACAATTTCTTTTAGCAAAGGACGACTTGCACCACTCCACGATATGCGAATAGGCAAACTTCCCGAAAATGTTGACCCTAATTTGCTACATAATAACGTTACGTTTATAGATAAGCTAGGGGAGTTCAATTATAGCATTGAATGTTACACCAATGCGAAGTTCCAGCCCCATATAGATGCTTATAATGCAACGCAGACAAGGGGCGACATAAAAAAAACAAAGCCTTATGTTGAGATTCTCAAAGAAGAAAATGAGAAGCTCATAAGAAAGGCAGAAGAAAACAAAAAAATGGGCAAGAAAACTGCGGTTAGAAAACCGACACCTATCGCTATTGAATATGTTATGCAATTCGGGAACAGAGACACCAACGGGACAATAAATCCCAAAACCGACATTGAGCAAAACAAATATGCGGCGTGCCGATTCTTAGAAGAATTTCAAAAGAGATATCCTCACATGGATATTCTTTTGGCAACGTTTCATGGCGACGAGCCGGGTGGAACACCACATCTGCATATAACGATACAGCCAACGGGCGAGGGTTACAAGCAGGGCTTAGCCCAGCAGATTAGTATTTCAAAAGCACTCGAATGTGATGGCTTTGAAAGAAAAAACGTTCGTGGCGATTACGCCATCGAGCGATGGCTCAATGACGTGAAAGATGAAATCATGGAAAACGTTCTGCAAGAAGTTTTCGGAGAAGAACGAGAAATTATTGGAGAACACCGTCAGCATCTACCGACGGACATATTTCGCAAAAAGGCACAAAAAGAGGCAAAAGCACTCGCAGAAGCAAGAAACGAATATGAATCCTTTGTGGCCTCTCAAGACCAAAGGCTTGCTCAAATTCACGATATGCTTACAGCACGTCGTGACAAACTTACAGAGATGCAGAGTACTTTCGAAATAGAAAAAGCAAATTTCGATGATTACAAAACATTTGAAACAAAGACATTGCAAGACAAAAATATGTCTCTTGAACAAAAAGAAAGACAGCTAAACAACTTCGCTTCGCGAGCATCAGAGATGTTCTGCGATGCAAAAGATTACATTGATAAGGCGAAAAAATTGTACGTTGGACTTGATGCGGCAAGCAAAGCCCATTATCAAAAATCTCTTGTGGAACTCGATGAGAGCCTACTATCCTATCAACCTCAAAAGCAACGTACAAGAAGTTTATAAAGAATTAAGGAATATTTATAGTAGTTATGGCAGAAGATTTGTATCAATTTTACATAGACTATGGTACAATTGCCCTAAGCGATGTGATATCTTCCACGGAGGAAGCTATCATGAATAAAATTTTAAAGCAAGTACACCCTTACGAAATTTATTTTTCAGAATACGAGAATCGTTGGTGCACATACATCAAAGACGAATCTCAACTATCTGGAAGAAAACGTGTCGTGAGAAAACAGAAAGGAGCTTTAGAAAAGTATCTCTTAGAGCATTACCGCACACAACTGAATACTGTTAAAACTTATACTTTTGAAAGTCTTTATGTAGAATTTATGCAATACAAAAAAGCCACTACTAGTATAACTAATGTTGAAGAATATGTAAAAGCATATAATCGCTTCTACAAGGATGACCCTATTATCAAAAAAGATTTATCCAAAATTCAAGTCCCTACACTTCGAATGTGGCTAGAAAACAACATCCGAGAGTATAAACTCAACAAAAAGTCTTATCAAAAGATGGCTGTTGTTTTCAATCAGCTATATAAGTACGCTATCCAAATGGAATATATTGACGAAAACCCTTTTGATAGAATCGACATTAGAAGCCTTGGTCTATTCAACACTCCCAAAAAGAGCAAAAAGAAAAGAGTTTTTTCCAGATTAGAAACAAAGGATATAAACGAAGTAGCTTTTGAAGATTTTGCTAACAAACCCTACTGCGTTCCATTAGCTGTATTGCTAACCTTTCAGACAGGATTACGTATTTCCGAAATTGTAGCATTGAAAAAGAGTGATATCGACTTAGCTTCTAAGACCCTTAGAGTATGTCGATTCGAACGTTCTCAACAAAATGTTTCTGATGATTTTCAGACATTGACTAATTGCGAGAAAGTAATTATTGAATGCGATACAAAAGGTGAATACGGAGAAAGAATTGTAGACCTTACGGACGATGCAATATATATTCTAGAATTGCTCTACGATTACTATGAATCTGAAAATCTAAAGAGTGAATGGTTATTCGTAAACAAAAGAGGACACATTCATAATCGAGCAATGGATATGCGTATCAAAAAGTATTGTAGAATGATAGGGATAGAGGAAAAGTCCTTACACAAAGTTCGAAGTACATATATCTCTATGTTAAGAGCTTCTGGAATGAGCTTTGAGAAGATACAAGAGCTTGTTGGGCATAAGTCAGTACTTACTACAATTAAACACTATTTGTATGATGTGGAAGAAGATATTGAAAACCGCAGAATACTAAATGAGGGATTAAATATCCGCACAAGTGCGTAGAGTGTTCAAAAGTGTTCAAGCATTTTTATACTTTTTGAACATAAAGAAATCGGAAACCCTGTAAAATCAAGGTTTCCGACACTTTTAATCTAATAGCGAGAGGGGGATTCGAACCCTCGACACTACGGGTAGGAACCGTATGCTCT
>CAZGEX010000068.1:0-6223 GCA_964524385.1 uncultured Sangeribacter sp. | reverse complement strand
TTCAATATATTTTTTACAGATTATCAAATCTACTGTAAAGTAATATATAGTTACCTTATATTTATAAATGTAAGCAAATATTAGGGAATTATTGAAACTGTCTCTGTGAAGTGCTATACTTCATAGAGACGTTTTATTTTTTTGTTTGTTGCATATTCGTTTGGTGTTATTGGGTAGTTGGTATCTTTACTTTAGTATATATTGTTTAAATCAAACATGTCTGTAAATCTAATTGATTTCCTTCTGTCAGCTTTTTTATCACAAAAAAATATGTTATAAAACATATTTAACACATATTAACATTGGGGGGGTAAATCTCAAACTTTAGAATTACATTTGCAGAGGAAATATTTGTTTAATTAAAATTGGATATAATATGAAAAAATTATTTACATTGATGCTATTGTTTGCATCGTTATCTTTGGTTTCTTGTGATGACCCAAAATTGCCGAATGAAATTAACGAAGATTACGTTCAATTAACTGTCGGACAAGAAAAAGTGTTAAAGTATGATGGCGGAAAATGTATATGGACATCTGATCACGATCAAATTGTAGAAGTTTATGGAGATGGTAGTAAAGGGACAGTAAAAGGAATAAGAAGAGGTATTACCTACGTTTGGGCTGATGAGGCACATTCTGTAATCGAAGTTTTTCCGGTATTGAATACGTACGTTGAACCATTAATAAACTGGGAAGCTACAATTAGTGATGTTAAAACTATTTATTCAGGTGAAGAAATTTTATCAGATGATAAAACCGGTATAGTATTCAAAGGTAAAGGTAATGTGTTGAGTTATACATATAGTTTCTCTGAATCTAATTTAACAACATCAGCATTACTATTATCATCAGCAGCAGCTACACTTAATAAATCTGTAAATGAGGAAGAACTTTTGAATTTTTTGTTTGAAAGATATGTTCCTGTAGTATTCGATGAAAGTGAAAATCCTGCTGATCGCTATTACTGTTCTCCTAATAAAAATGTTGGCGTAGTTTTAAATGTTACTGATGAGACATACGTTGTGAATTATTATAATTTAGAAGCAGAAGCAAATATAGAAATTGCAGAACTTATTTTGACTAATATTGATTTTTAATATGTAATAATATAAGATTAATATATAACTAAGGACTGCCGGATTGAATATAATATCAGGCAGTCCTTTCTATTTGTGCGTATGATTTGTATATCAAAATTCTGTTCTCTTTCTGTCGTTTAGTGATAATTTCATGTTTAAATATATCTATTTATAATATTTTTTGTTGAGCCAAATTATCAATGGTAAAATTATTTTGTTTGATCTGCCTATATTAACATATTTATATAATAAGGAGGTTCTATAATTGGAATGTCGCGAGGGTATTATTTCAATACTTTTTGTTTTATGGTTAGGTTTTATGGCAGTTTTCAGTCGGTATTTTCTTAGATTTTGTCGGTCGCTTAGCGTACTAAACTACTTTCTCGTTATCGGAAACTTTTCAATTATAATCTCTAAATTTTTTCAAATTTATTTATAGAATTAACCTGATAATTTACTTGATAATTTGAAAATAAATTCTTAGCTTTGTAGTCGCTTAATTATTATAATAAGTTTATATTAAATTTTTACAGCTAAGTTAATCTATTTTTAATCTAATTTTACATCAAAACATGAAGAAAATTAACTCTTTAGTGATGCTTTTGGTGGTAGTTTGTTCTATGCTTTCAGCATCGGCAGCCACATTTGTGGGTGATCGTACTGATTTTAGAGATGAAACTATCTACTTTGCAATGACAACCCGTTTCTATGACGGTGATCCAAAAAACAATGTATGTACTTGGGACAAACAAGAACAACAAATTTCCTCTAAAGACCCTGCATGGCGTGGTGACTTTGCCGGTCTTATCGAAAAGTTAGACTATATCAAAGCACTTGGTTTTACCGCAATCTGGATTACTCCGGTAGTGCAAAATGCTTCGGGTATTGATTATCATGGTTACCATGCGATGGACATGTCAACAGTAGATTTACGCTACGAAAGTCGTACTGAATGGGGTTGCGAAGAAGATGTAGATTTCCAAGATCTCATCGATGCTGCACACGAAAAAGGCATGAAAATTGTGCTTGATGTTGTGCTTCAACACACAGGTAACTTCGGAGAAGTAAATCTTAATCCTTTATTTACTCGTAATCAAAATATTCGTAATCAGGCAAATATTGAGGCATGTATGATTCCTGATGACGAACGTCTTGGTGGTGCAAGCTATTGGGATCTTGATCCAAATACACAACAATATCCTGCACGTTTTAAATATTTTAAAAATCCTCAATACGATACAAACAACTATTATCACCATTATGGCACAGGTTGGAACTGGGACTTGCCAAACCGTTGGTGGGGACAGATTGCCGGCGACTGTGTAGACCTTAATACTGAAAATGATGCAGTAGCTGAATACGTTGTGGAATGTTATGGTCAATTTATTGAAATGGGTGTCGATGCTTTCCGTATTGATACATCAGGTCATATTTCACCACTTACTTTCAACGAACAATTCATTCCTCAATTTCATGAAATTGCTAATCGCCCGGAAGTTAAGGCAAAACGTCTTAATGGTATAGATTTCTTTATGTTTGGTGAAGTTTGTCAACGCTTCCAAGGGTCGGTGGTTTATCGTGATCAACCAAACCTGTCAAGCTATTTCTACACATGGAAGTCAGACGAATCACTTCACAAACAATTTGCAGAAAGTAGTAGCCTTGATTGGTGGAAACAACAAAATCTTCCTGAAGGTCATGACTCTCCCGTCGGACCGATGGCTGTCTGCGAAAGTGATACAAAAGATAAAGCACGTTCTAATAATGCATTGATGCAAAATGGTCAATGGCATGAACCGGATTATTCTCAATGGTCAGGATTTAGTGTTATTGACTTTCCTGTACACTATAGCTTCAATAGTGTAAGTAGTGTAATGGGTCTTTATAATCAAGATAATTATTACAACGATGCTTCATACAACGTCGTATATGTCGATTCTCATGACTATTCTCCGGGACCTAACGATGGAATACGTTTTAATGGTGGTACTTCTCAATGGGCAGAAAACCTTTCTTGGATGTTTACTTTCCGTGGTATTCCATGTATATATTATGGTTCTGAAGTAGAATTTATGAAAGGTGCTAAGATTGATGATGGTATGCAAACGCAACTTAATCAAACAGGTCGTGCATATTTCGGTCATTACCTTGAAGGAGATGTTACAGCTACAGACTTTGCAGAATATACGGCAAGCGGTCAAGTTGCAAATACACTTAATGGCGACTTAGCTCACCATATCCAACAACTCAACAAAATACGTGCTGCAGTGCCTGCTCTTCGTAAAGGTCAATACACATTTGATGGTTGCTCTGCAAATGGTGGTTGGGCTTTCAAACGTGCATACAAAGATAGCTATGCTCTTGTAGCTGTAAATGGTGGAGCTACTTTCTCTAACGTTCCTGCAGGAACATATACTGACATTGTAACAGGTCAAACTTATAATGGAGGTGGTTCGATCACAGTTTCTGCACCTTCTACACAAGGACAACTTCGTGTACTTGTTAAAGATTGGAATAAAGGTAAAGTCGTAGAAGACGGTAAATTTATTTACTCTTTAAGTTCGGTTGCAAAAGGTGGTAATCCATCTGCTACTGACCCGGGTGCATCTTTCTTCTATACAAAAGATGATGCTGTAGATGAAAGTGTAGGTATGATTTTCAGCCCTAATGGTGGAAGCTTCAAGACAGAAATACTCACTGTAACTGTTTCATTGACTGTTGGTGCTACATCAGGTACGTTCAAAGTTGGTACCGGTTCAGAACAAACCATTACACAAGGTCAAACTAAAACCTTCACAGTAGGTGATGATATGGGATATGGCGATACTGTAACAGTGACATGGTCTGCGACAGGCAAAGAAGGTGATAAGAACGGATCTGTTACATACAAAAAAGTTGACCCTAATGCTGTAATTACTGTTTACTGTAAAGCAGCATCTGCACCAAATCTTTATGCATGGAGGACAGGTTCATCAACTGACCTTAATGGTTCATGGCCCGGTTCAAAGATGACGCAAACTACTCAGGTTAATGGTATAACATTCTATTATGTTGATTTCCCGGGTGAAGATAATATTAGTATCATCTTTAATAATGGCTCAAGTCAAACAGGCGATATTGGTCCTGTCACAGAAAGTGTTTACTACGAATATGATGGAAATACAACTGCAAAACAAATCACAGATATAACACCACAACCGTCTAAACCTTATGTAACTGCATCTCCTGCAAGTGGTACTAAGTTTAACGAAAGTATTACTGTAACTCTATCTGTTAGCCCTACTGTTGATATTCATTACACGACAGATGGTTCAACACCTTCTGCAACATCTCCTACATATAGTAGCAAGTTGACTTTCACAGAAACTACAACATTGAAGACTTTTGTGGAAAATGAAAATGGCAGCAATGTTCAAACATTTACTTACACTAAAACAGATGAGCCAATTACAAATGAATTTACTATCTACTATGATAATTCAGCAACAAACTGGAGCAATGTTAACATTCACTATTGGAGTACTCCATCAACAGAATGGCCTGGTGTTGCACTGACTAAGGTAGAAGGTAATATCTGGAAGTATACATTCCCATCAGATCCATCATCTCTAAGCGGATTCCTCTTCTGTGATGGCAATAATGGTGGTGGTCAAACAGCAGACTATGTTGGCGTTCCACAAAATAATCACTTATATAAAGGTGCAAATGCAAACAAAGGTGCTGTTACAGATCAAGGTGAATATAATGGTGGTGATGATCCTATCTTACCTGATGATCCTGTTTCAACAAATGATTGGGTTGCTTACTTCGACAATTCAGGTACAAATTGGTCACAAGTTTATGCTTACGTATGGGATGCAGGAAATAGCAATAAAGAATATTTAGGCGGTTGGCCGGGCAGTCCGATTAGTACTGTTACTATAGACGGTAATACCTATTATAAAGCTACAATTACTAATGGTTCTGATATGGTTAATCCAATGATTATATTCAATAATGGTAGTGGCGGTTCCGGCAATCAAACAAGCGACTTTGTGCTTGAAAACAATGCTGTTTACAACATAAATGGAAACACAGGTAATAAAGTTTCAGGAATCACAAATACTCCAAATTATGATGTAGAACTTCGTATTTATACAAGAGACGGCAGTCTTTATATTGTAGCTGAAGAAAATACTGTAGTGATGATTGCTTCGACAGATGGTCGTGTAGTTTATCGCGAAGTTGTTGCAGGTCTCAATGTTATAAGTGACCTCTCTCGTGGATTCTATATTGTAAATCGCAAAAAAGTTATCCTTTAATTGGATTCTCATTTAATAAAAAGCTTTCTTGTTATTTAGCAGGAAAGCTTTTTTCTGTATATAATAATGAGGCTGTGTCAAAATGAAAATTTTGGCACAGTTTCTTTTTTTTAGCACAAAGTCCCGACTTTCCCAAGCCGAGACTTTGCTATTACCTGAAATATTTGTAACTTTAGGCATAATTCATTCTATATGCCAAAGTTACACTTTCGTCCTTACATATCCAACCAATTGGTGCTTTTTCCTCAACGGATTGATGAAAATATTGCCGATAACGATCCTGTCAGGATTGTAAATGCCGTTGTGGATAGTCTTAATCTGCAAGAGTTCAAGAAACTGTATCGCGAGCGTGGGCGCTCTGCGTATCACCCCAAAATGATGCTTAAGGTGATTCTCTATGCCTATATGAATAACGTGTATTCGTGTAGAAGAATCGAGAAGTTGCTTTTGCGTGACATTCATTACATATGGCTTGCAGGGTAGGAAAAGCCCGATTTTATAACCATTAACCGTTTTCGTAATCGGGTGAAGAATGAGATAAACAATATCTTCACACAGATAGTGGTGTTGCTTGCCGAACGAGGCTTTATCACGCTTGATGTGGAGTATATCGACGGCACGAAGATAGAGTCGAAAGCCAACAAATACACTTTTGTTTGGCGTAAAACAATAGAGAAGAACAGGGCTAAACTGATGGATAAAATCAGCGTTCTACTTCAACAAATCGATATGGAGATAGCGCAAGAAAAAGCTTGTGAAAGAGAGAAGGTGGAGTTTACACCCGAAACGCTGACCGAATTGATAGACGAGTTTAAAGCATCATTTGGCACAGAAATATCGC
>CAZGEX010000067.1:0-6233 GCA_964524385.1 uncultured Sangeribacter sp. | reverse complement strand
GCTTAAAATCTCAAAATCTCTCCAAATCAATTTATCTCACCTGCCCGGCAGGTTCAATAAATTGAACGCTGCGAGGTTGTTTTTATTTCAGTTACTTTTGTTTTAGCAGGCTTTTGGTCGCTTTTGATTTTTAATCGGCATTTTTCTTCGATTTCGTCGGTCGCTTAGCACACTAAACTCCTTCCTCAATCTCGAAACCTCCACGCTTAAAATCTCAAAATCTCTCCAAATCAATTTATCTCACCTGCATAAAGCAAGAGAGACCACCTTTCAATGGCCTCTCTTTGAAACGTAAGTGGTATTTTTTTTATTTGATGACTACTTTTGATGTAGTGTTCCCGACACGTTTGATGTAGATTCCTTTTTCAGGGTTTTCTACTTGGCGACCTTGTAGGTCGAAGTAAGTAGTAGGACCATCTTCAGTGTTTTCAAATTCTTCTACGCCGGTAGCACCTTCGATGCCTAATTCTTCACAGAGGTCGATGATAGTAAATCTATTGCTTGCCACATCGCTCATAGGATAAGCATCGACGTTCATAATTTCACCTGTTGTTTTGTCGATTACGAAGCAAATTAATTCGCAATATTCAGTTTTGATAGCCGGACGCATAATTTTGCCTGAGCCGGAAGTGGTTTCAGTGTCAGGGATGTCAATAGTGTATTCGAATTCATATTCTTCACCGGCAGTCATTTCTTCAGGAAGAGAAGAAGCAAGACCGTTGAAATCCCAAATTCCACGAGCCACATCGTTGTAGCGGAAGTTTCTAACAGACCCCGGGAGTAGAGCCCATCCGCGAAGATTGCCTTCGAGAGCTTGTCCTGAGAAGCCGTTAGTTTGTGCCCAGTTACCATCGTCTTTATTATAGACATTGTTTTCAGTCAAAATAAATCCGACACGATATTTGAAGTCTTTAGTGGAAAGTGCAGGGCGAACTACAGCTTTACATTTTATTTGAGTAGTGTCGTTGCCTTCGATAACCCAATCACCTGTAACATCTACTTCTACCGGTGTAACTTTCTTGTGTTCTTGGGTTACTGCATAAGCAAATGAAGTAGGATCGTTTTTGTCGAATGTATAGTCGTTTTGAGTCATTCCGTAACGTTTTGTGCTTCTATTGATTCTGAACATAGGAGCAGCATCACAGCCTAAAGCATTATCGTATTCTTGTACAACCATTTGTTCTCTAGATCCATAAGCATGAACTGCCACAGGCACTACGTATTGGCTCATCTCTTCGTCAGCTTGCATTTCTTCTACATTGTAAGCTGCTCCCGGACACCAGCTACACCAAGAACCGGTGCTTTCTTCAACGAGAACCTTGCGGAAAGGATTGAACGCAAGACGGGATACAGAGCCTTTCTTAGTGATGGCTTCTTGCTCGTCGGCAACGAGGGTAACAGTGAAGTCGTAAGTTTTGTCGATTCCCATAGGGCAAGAGAAGTGCTTGGTCAAAGTGCTATTGCCTTCTAAAGTTTCTCCCTCTTCAAGATAAAGTTCATCGCCAAATTCCACTTCGATGCTCCAGTTGTTGATTGCTGTAGCAGAAGTAGTCTCGATAGTTACATCGAATTCGAAATTTTCGTTGGCGGTCATATTTTCATATTCGCCGATTTCTAATTCAGCAATGCTTTCGTAAGCTACTTTTATGTTGTCAAGACAAAGAATTTCCTTGTCGGTATTTTGGTTGGCAAAGTTAATGTAGATGGTTTTGCCTGCATACGCATCAAGGTTGAATTTGTATTGTGTGAATTCATTGTCAACGGCATCAGTGGCACCTTGAGGAATATTTTCCCAAACGGCAGCCGGTTCGGTTGGTAAATTGCCGGGGTCAAGTAATTCTTCGGTGATGTAAAGCCAAAGGCTGCTTAACTTGCTATCATCCATGTTGAAAGTGAACGATTGAGCATCAAAAGTAAGATTGTATCCGGCAGTCGGGATTTCAAGAGGTACTGAAACGAACCAGTCGTTGCTTTGTCCTGATTGAGCGTAATAAGAGTGGCTGCCATAATAGTAGTTAGACGAAGTGGAAGTGTCTTGCAAAATCCACCATGGCTGATAAGTCCCTGAAGAAGCAGAGAGGAAAAGTGATTTTACGTTGTTGTGCGGTTCAAGATTGTCGCCGTCATAAACGTATGGAAAAGATTTGGTGTAATCTCTTGCATCGAAAGTCTCATGCAAAATCACCACTTCTGCTTGCGATGTAAATGCTGCCAAAGAAAGAGCAAAAATCGAAAGTAAAGATTTTTTCATGTTAATGTTTGGTTTGTGTTTAATTTATAAAATTTTTTTTCGGGCGTAAAGTTACAAAAAATATTTCGACAAATGTTAGTTTTTTAATAAAATAACAGTGATAATTATCTTAATTGTCGGTTTTGGTAGTGTAAAATTGAGAATTAACATTTTTTTTGCGTTAAATATGGAAAAATTTCTTTAATCAATATGTGTAAATCAAATTAATTTATTAATTTTGCACCGTAAAACATAAAAAGATTTTAGGTGGGATGAACCACAAAGGTAAAAATGTTGTTTAGTTTACAAATTATATTTAAAAATTATGGCATTATTAGATTTAAGCAAGTATGGAATTAAGGATGTGAAAGAAATCATCCACAATCCATCTTACGAACAGCTTTTCGCTGAAGAAACAAAACCGGGTCTTGAAGGATTTGAAAAAGGACAAGAGACTGAATTAAGTACAGTCAATGTTATGACCGGAATTTACACAGGTCGTTCTCCAAAGGACAAATTTATCGTAATGGACGAAAATTCAAAAGACACAATATGGTGGACTTCTGAAGAATATAAAAACGATAATAAACCGGTTAGCGAAACAACATGGGCTGCAGTAAAAGAAATAGCACAAAATGAACTTTCCGGCAAAAAACTATATGTAGTGGATGGCTTCTGCGGTGCAAATAAAGATACTCGCATGGCAGTTCGTTTCATTATGGAAGTGGCATGGCAAGCTCACTTTGTGAAAAATATGTTTATCTGCCCGACTGAAGAAGAACTTGCAAACTTCGAACCTGATTTCGTGGTTTACAATGCTTCCAAAGCAAAAGTGGAAAATTACAAAGAACTTGGTCTTAACTCAGAAACAGCAGTAGTGTTTAACATTTCATCACGCGAACAAGTTATTATCAACACTTGGTATGGGGGTGAAATGAAGAAAGGTATGTTCTCAATGATGAACTATTACCTTCCATTGAAAGGCATTGCATCAATGCACTGCTCTGCAAACACTGATATGAATGGTGAAAATACAGCTATTTTCTTTGGACTTTCAGGTACAGGTAAAACAACACTTTCAACTGACCCAAAACGTCTTCTTATCGGTGATGACGAACATGGATGGGACGATAATGGCGTGTTCAACTTCGAAGGTGGATGCTATGCTAAAGTAATCAATCTTGATAAAGAAAGCGAACCGGACATTTACAATGCTATCCGTCGCAATGCATTGTTGGAAAATGTTACTGTTGATGCAGAAGGTAAAATCGATTTTGCTGATAAGAGCGTGACAGAAAACACACGTGTCTCTTACCCAATTAATCACATCAACAATATCGTAAAACCAATATCAGCAGGTCCTGCCGCTAAGAATGTAATCTTCTTGTCAGCTGATGCATTTGGTGTGCTTCCTCCGGTATCTATTCTTACCCCGGAACAAACAAAATACTACTTCCTTTCAGGCTTTACAGCTAAATTAGCAGGAACAGAACGTGGTATTACAGAGCCAACTCCGACATTCTCAGCATGTTTCGGTCAAGCATTCCTTGAATTGCACCCTACAAAATATGCTGAAGAATTGGTTAAGAAAATGGAAGCTAATGGTGCGAAGGCTTATTTGGTCAACACAGGTTGGAATGGTACAGGCAAACGTATCTCTATTCGCGATACTCGTGGCATTATCGATGCAATTCTTGATGGAGCAATTCTTTCAGCTCCTACAAAGAAAATCCCTGTTTTCGATTTCGAAGTACCAACAGAATTACCGGGAGTAGATCCAAAAATCCTTGATCCACGCGACACTTACGCTGACGTAAAAGAATGGGAAACAAAAGCAAATGATCTTGCAGGACGTTTCATCAAAAACTTCGCTAAATACGAGGGAAATGAAGCAGGTAAAGCTCTTGTTGCTGCCGGTCCGAAATTGTAATCAAAACACAAATCTTCATAAAAAATGTCGCAGGCTTTTGCTTGCGACATTTTTTATAGGTTACAATTAGTGATAAAACTACTTATTGGTAGTGAGGTTATATGCAGTTTTCAAAAATACGTTCTACATCGGTTGGTGTAAGGTGTTTAAACCCTTTGAGAATACCATTTCCACAGGCTTTGCGTGCCATAACGGAGAAGTCTTCTTGTTTGATTCCGACTTCGGTGAAGGTGCTTTGCAATCCGAGTGTTTTAAAGAAGAAATCTGATAGCAATCCGATGCCTTCGCGAGCAGCATCCATTGGTTCTAACGATTTGTCAACACCAAATACGTTGACGGCAAATTGCACATATTTTGACACGGTCGTTTGGTCTAAGCAATATTCCATCCAACGAGGAGTTACAATAGCAAGACCTAACCCGTGGGTGATGTCGTAGATAGCAGATAGTTCATGTTCGATAGGATGACAACTCCATGCTTGACGTTTGCCTCCATCGATAAAGCCATTGATAGCCCACGATGAGGTCCACATAAGATTGGCACGTGCTTCATAATTGTCCGGTTGTTCAATTGCAATAGGTGCATATTTTATGATAGTTTTCATCAGCCCTTCCATAAAACAATCGAGCATAAATAAATCTTGTTGCATATTGAAATAGACTTCAAGAATGTGTGACATCATATCTGCAGCACCGCAAGCTGTGTGGAAAGCATTGACGGTATAAGTAAGCGTAGGATCTAAAAAAGAAACTTTTGGGAGCATCGGTGGAGCTATTCGTCCTATTTTATCCTTTGTAGAAAGATTGCTGATTACGCCTCCTGAATCCATTTCAGAGCCGGTGGCTGAGAGTGTTAGTATCGATACAATAGGAAGTGCTTTTTCAATCGGAGCCCATTTGTCATTTAAGAAATCCCAAGGGTCGTGGTCCACACAAGCTCCGGCAGCCATAAATTTTGTGGCATCGATAGTAGAACCTCCTCCCACAGCGAGCAATACATCAATGTCGTGTTTCTTACACATTTCGGCACCTTCTCTGACTGATTCAATTCTTGGATTCGGCTCGATACCTGACAATTCAAATATTTCCATGCCGGCTTTAGAAAGTTCAGCTATTACTTTATCATAAAGGCCAATCCGTTTAATAGAACCACCACCGTAGGTTAATAGAACTTTGTTTCCGAATTTTTTTAGTTCTTCTCCCAAGTGAGACAACTGATTTTCTCCGAAATAGACTTTTACCGGAATATCATAGATAAAATTATTCATAATGATTATTGTTAGGATTGTTTTTTAAAAGATATTTTAAAAGTCCGTTGCATGCATCTTCTAATAAGCGTATGACGAGTTTGAATCCTTCAGAACCTTCGTAATATGGATCCGGGATGTAGTCATAATCAGAATTAGCAGTGCAAAAGTCAATCATTTTTACAATCTTGTTTTGAGCATCGATTGTAGGTGCGAGACGGCGAAGATTGTGATAATTTGAATCGTCCATAGCAACGATTAAGTCAAAGTTGTCAAAATCGTCGGTTCTGACTTGACGCGACCGGTGAGTCATTTTATATCCGTGTGTAGCGGCGTGTTGTCGCATTCTCGGGTCAGGAAGTTCACCTGCGTGACCGCCGTAAGTGCCTGCTGAATCAATATCGAAAAGATGTTGAATACCTCGGTCTGCTACGAGTTTTTGCATAATGGTTTCTGCCATGGGCGAACGACAGATATTGCCGAGACAGACGAAAAGGATACGAGTGATGTTATTATGTCCCATAGAATCGCAAAATAATTGTAGGCAGGTTCTATAAATTGAACGCTGCGGTGTTGTTTTTATTTCAGTTTTTTGTTTTGGCAGGCTTTTGGTCGCTTTTGATTTTTAATCGGAAGTTTTCTTCGCTTTCGTCAGTCGTATAGCTCGCTAAACTCCTTCCTCAATCTTGAAACCTTCTCGTTTAAAATCTCAAAATCTATCCAAATCAATTTATCTCACCTGCCCGGCAGGCTCAATAAATTGAACGCTGCGAGGTTGTTTTTATTTCAGTTTCTTTTGTTTTGGCAGGCTTTTGGTCGCTTTTGAT
>CAZGEX010000066.1:0-6623 GCA_964524385.1 uncultured Sangeribacter sp. | reverse complement strand
GGTAAATAAAGGTTGTCAAATTACCCCCCCCCGAACAGTTAAAAAATGTTAATAATGTACTGATTGTTAATAAAAAAAGAGGTCAGCTACATTGTTAATAGCCGACCTCTCTATATAGTACCCTATTAATATAAGGTGTAGATGTCATAGCAATGCTATGTGACTGTTTCTACGATTAAATATCTTCATTATCTCTGTCTTTTGCACGAGTGCGAGATTTTGTAAGGCTGCTATTCATATCTTGTTCTTCCTTTAAATCAATTTCTTTGTTGGAAGAATCGACGACTTTATATTGCAGATATGCAAGAGATTCATCGGCAAGGATTTTAAATTTTCTGCCGAATTGTTTTCTCCATTTTCCATAGATAGAAAAGAAGCCCTTTTTGATGTATGCTTCCACGTAGGGGTGGATATACATCTTGAAATTAGTGATTTTCAGATGATTAATCAGATAATCTAATTTTTCGCTTAATTTATCGGTAAATAGTAGAGAAGGTTGTATTTCTCCTTTTCCGTAGCAAGAAGGGCAACTTTCGCTTGTCGTAATGTCGAGTGCAGGACGAACTCTTTGCCTTGTGATTTGCATAAGGCCGAATTTAGATAAAGGCAGGATGTTATGTCTTGCTCGGTCGTTAGCCATAATTTCACGCATATGGTCATAAAGAGTTTGACGATGTTCGGATTTGTTCATGTCGATAAAATCGATAACGATAATTCCGCCCATATCGCGTAATCTGAGTTGACGAGCTATTTCATCGGCTGCTTTAAGATTGACATCAAGAGCGTTTGATTCTTGATCGGAACTTGCTTTACTTCTGTTGCCCGAATTGACATCAATGACGTGAAGAGCTTCAGTGTGTTCAATAATGATGTAGGCTCCGCTTTTGAATGAAACCGTTTTGCCGAACGAGCTTTTTATCTGTTTTGTGATATTGAAACTGTCGAAAATCGGTGCATCTTTGGTGTATAATTTTACGATGTCTTTTCTTTCGGGAGCAATCAGTGCTACATAGTTTTGGATTTGAGTGAATGTTTCTGCATCGTTGACGTGAATGCTTTCGAAAGAAGGGCTGAAAATGTCTCTAATCACGCTTACTGCTCTTGATTCTTCTTCGTAGATGAGAGTAGGCGGTTCGCTGCGTTGCATTTTTTCGATAGCTTCTTCCCAGCATCTGACTAATGTACGCATCTCATTGTTTAGTTCTGCGACACGTTTGTTTTCTGCTGATGTTCTGACTATAACACCAAATCCTTTTGGTTTTATACTTCCGATAAGTTGGCGAAGGCGAATTTTTTCCTCTGTTGATTTGATTTTCTGTGAGATGGAAATTTTATCGCCGAATGGGATAAGGACCATGTATCGACCTGTGAAAGTGATTTCAGTTGTCAGTCTTGGTCCTTTTGAAGATATAGGTTCTTTAGCAATTTGCACCAATAGGTGTTGTCCTGATTTTACGACATCAGAGATTGTGCCTTGTTTGGGAATATCTGATTCCTTTTTGTGTTTTGAGATTGAGGGAATATGCTTTTTGTCGTCAAGTGATTCCTCAATAAATTTAGCGTAGGTGTTAAATTGCGAACCGAGATCGAGGTAATGAAGAAACGCATCTTTATCGTAGCCAACATTCACAAAAGCTGCGTTCAGACCGGGCATAATTTTGTGTATCTTCGCAAAATAAATGTCACCCACAGCGTATGCTGTGTTGCGTGATTCTTTTTGCAAAGACACTAATCGTGAGTCTTCGAGTAGAGCTATTGAAATCTCTTTTTGTTGAACGTCTACTACTAATTCGCTTCTCATAAAATAATCGTTTAGGTACTTCTACCTTAATTAAAGAGAAAAGAACAAACATATAATGAGGTTGTCTCATTAAAGTTTGTCCTTGTCCTCTGCCACGAAATAGTCCTACGGTCGGAGGATTATTTCTTTTTGTGACGATTTTTTCTTAGTCTTTTTTTGCGTTTGTGAGTTGCCATTTTATGGCCTTTTCTTTTCTTTCCGCTTGGCATATTAAAAATTATTTTAGTGTTAATAAAAAATTTAATTTTAACTATCTGTGTGTTCAGAATTATTTTACGTCTTCAAGAAATACCTTTGCAGGTTTGAAGGTTGGAACTTTGTGTTCCGGAATTCTGATTGTAGTGTTTTTTGAGATGTTGCGAGCGGTTTTCTCTTTTCTGGTTTTTACGATAAAGCTACCAAATCCGCGAAGATATACATTTTCGCCGTGAGCCATAGAATCTTTTACAATTTCCATGAACTTTTCGATTGATGTAAGTACGGCGGCTTTCTCGATTCCTGTGCTACGAGAAATTTCGTTTACAATATCAGCTTTTGTCATTTTTGTGTAGTTATTAAATAATGTTGTTTGAAATTCGTATTTTATTGCAAAATTTAAGCGGTCAAATGCCGCTTTATTTTTTTGCAGTGCAAATATCGGAATTTTTTTTGAATTATGAGCCATTATTCTCTAAAAATTACAAAAATATGTTTTACTTTTGTTCTGAAAATAAATAATTTAGGATTATGAGCTGTGGCAATACTATATTTTGTGGTGTAAAATGGGTGTTTATCGATCTTGATGATACCTTATGGGATTTCAGTGCAAATTCGGATGTGGCATTGCGAATGCTGTATGAAGAATATCCAATTCTCAAAGAATTGTATCCTGACTATGAAGAATATGATGAGGTGTATCATCAAAAAAATGCGGAGATGTGGGATTTGTATCATCATGGTAAAATATCACAAGATTTTTTAAAGAAGGAGCGGTTTCGTTTTTTGTTGGTCAGTAAAGGTTTTGTTTCGGACAATTTGGATTCATTTGCATTGGAATTGAATGAATGGTACTTAAATGCTTTGTCGGATTGTACGACAGTCGTAGATGGTGCTTTCGAATTATTGGAGCATTTGAAGAACAAATATTTAGTGGGAGTATTAAGCAACGGTTTTTTGAATGTGCAATATAAAAAACTATACGGTTCAGGGTTGTACAGATTTATCCAAAGGATGGTCGTGAGTGATGAAATCGGGGTTCAAAAACCGGATAAGCGAATATTTGATTATGCGTTGGAAGCTACAGGTGCTAATTCCGAAAATGTGCTAATGATTGGGGATAATCCGGATGCGGATATAAAAGGTGCAAAAGATGCCGGATGGCGTACAATTTATTTCGATAGAAAAAATCGAGGCGTTATGAATACAACACCTGATTTAATTGTAGATAAGCTGATTGATATAATTTCGTATTTGTAACTTCAATTTCCGATGGTGTGTTCAATCAGTATGTTCACTCCGATAAGAAATAGGATGCAACCTCCTGTAAATTCGGCTTTTGACTTGAATTTGTTTCCAAAAAAAATACCAAAAATAAATCCTATTCCGGAAAAAATAAATGTGGTTACACCTATTAATATAGAAGAGGAAATTATCTCAACATTGAGGAATGAAAATGTAATGCCTATGGCAAGGGCATCGATGCTTGTTGCAACTGCCATCATTGACATATTTTTCACTGAGAAATCCGGCAAATGTTCGTTATCGTCCTTTGATAATGATTCGCGTATCATATTAAATCCGATAATTGAAAGGAGAATAAATGCAATCCAATGGTCGATGTCGGTAACGTATTCAGAAAATGTTGAGCCGAGATAGTAGCCGATGATAGGCATAAGACATTGAAAGCCCCCAAACCATAGTCCTACATTTAAAATGTAACGGTATTCTATCTTTCTTACAGACAATCCCTTGCATATAGATACTGCAAATGCATCCATCGAAACGCCGATTGCTATTAATATGATTTCTAATATGGTCATACTGTCGATTAGTTTTCTATGAGGGTTACGCCGTCAATATCAAGTAAACGTTTTTTTATTGATTCAAAATAGTCACGCCGCATTTCTATCGTCATCGAACATGAATTGTCGAACGCTTGAGACAAAATAGTAACATCACCCGATTTGGCAATCTTCATTACATCATTCATCGACATATAGGGAAATGTGAAAGAAATTTCAGCCATTTCAAATTTTTCGATAATTTCGGCTTCCTCAATTGCAAGTCGTGCAGCTTCGCGGTAAGCTGCTATCAGACCGGATGTGCCTAATTTTATTCCTCCGAAATATCTGACTACTAAAATAATAATATCCGTGAGGTTGAAAGAATTGATTTGTCCTAAAATAGGCTTGCCGGCTGTACCGGAAGGCTCTCCATTGTCATTTAATTGATAATCAGTACGTTTTGGACCAAGCATATAAGCCCAGCAAACATGGCGTGCATCGTGATATTTGTTTTGATAATCTTTAATTATAGCACGAGCTTCATCTGCAGTTCTGATTGGTATTGCAAATGCCAAAAAGCGGCTCATTTTCTCCCTGAAAATGGCTTCAGATGGTTGATTTATCGAATAAAAAATATCGCTCATTCTGATAGTTTTTGCAAAGATACGAAAAAAATAGCAATAATATATTCCTGTAGTGTAACCTAAAAATAATTACAGCAGTTAAACACTATCTGTATCAATCTTAAAATTAAAAAAGATTAATACCGGAGTAGAATAGTTGCACAGTAATTTATAGACTGTTCTTAATATAATGTAGATTTTTGTGGAATGTCCGGCGGATAGTTTTTGGCGAGATGCAGAACTTTTTCTGATGACCTATGAAATAACATGATGTATCCAAATGGAAATGTAATGTATTTCGCGAAGAATCCAAATAAAACGCGACGTATTCTGAAAAATCCAAATAGAAACACAGAAGAATCTAAGTAGAACGCGATGTATTTAGAGGGATTCAAATTAAAAGATGAAGGATTCAAATTGAAACGCGATATTTTTCGACAATATTTTTTAGCGATATTTGCAAATTTATTTCGAAAGTACTTTGGGGATTGGAAATTTATACTTAAATTTGGCAAAATAATCTATCTTCATCATGAAATCGTCGGTTGTCAATACTATCATAGTTCATTACCTTTGCCGAAAATTGGTGCAGGAATTGAGCTATGATGCGTGGGGACGATTGAGAGACCCGGAGACTCGCGAATTATATGGACTTGAGGATGAACCGACGCCTATGTTTGGCAGAGGATTCACCGGACACGAACATATCGTCGGCTTCCGTTTGGTCAATATGAACGCCCGACTATACGATCCGATGACCGGACGCATGTTATCGCCCGACCCGATAGTCCAAAGTCCCTACTTCAGCCAGAACCACAACCGCCACAGCTACTGTCTCAACAACCCCCTCGCCTTCACCGACCCCACCGGAATGAAGATCGTATATGACATGACCGACGAAGAGAAAGCTGAATGGGATGAATATATAAATTCAATAGATGAAAACAGTCCTTTTATACAATTGTTGGAAATTCTTGATAAGGAAAAACAAATTATTACCATAGAGTTTGGCGAAACCAATTTTGATAGTGACAAAGATCAATGTCCGGGTCAATTTAATTCCGCAAATTACACTATAACTTTTTTAGAAGGCAAAAATTTGGATTATAGAATCATAGTTGAAGAATTATATCATGCATATCAAGAGATATTTGCATATTTAATGAAAGACCAAATTTGGAACCGTGAATTTGAAGCAAAACTTGTAGCACGAATTATTACATATTATTATGGTGGTCAAAATGAGTTACATCCACAAATTGATTTATTTTTTGAAATGGTAAGTAATTACACCTATCAAGGAATAATTTTTTTTAATAATCCGCTATTCTCTTTCTTATACAAATATAATGGTTCTATTTTTACAAAATTAGATATAAGTAAAAACTTTAATTATAATACTCCTGTAAATAATGTTCCTAAAACATTTTATAAATTTATGAAGATTATATTATGAATTTCACTATTTTCTTTATTTCGATACTTATCTATCCGATGTCTATCAGCAATAAAAATATCTATTTAGCAGAAGAATCCTCAGGAGCAATGCATGCAAACATATCAGATATTTTACTGACAGAGTTTGGTGATGAACTAATGTATGAATTGTTTTCAAATTATGATCCGACAATAATTTCATTATCATCAAGGTATAAAAATAATATTGCTGTATGCATATTAAGAAAAGTAAATAACAATATTTTAAATCCGAGAACCTTTATGAGAGCTTACGATAGGTCTAAATATAAAATATTTTATTTTGGTCAGACGGATATGGGAATTAGTTATAATTTTTATATTTGGTTAATTCATCCTATTATGTATAGAAAATGGAAAAAAATATACGCTAATAGCAAATATGACAATCTTACCAATTTTGGAAATTTTATTCGAAGAGAAATTCTTTCATCTATTAAATTTGCTCTTGGAGAGAACAATGAATACTACAAATATCTGTTGGCAAAATATGCACCATTGCTGCCCTACGATGGGTGGAGCATATACGGAAGAGATTATCTAAAACCCAAAAATGAGTAATATTTGCAAACATATAGCAAATGAATCCATGAATGAAATGGCGATTGGCAAAAAAAAAGTTATCGCCCGACCCGATAGTCCAAAGTCCCTGCTTCAGCCAGAATCACAACCGCCACAGCTACTGTCTGAACAACCCCCTCGCCTTCACCGACCCCACCGGATTATATATTACTCAGGAAG
>CAZGEX010000065.1:0-6911 GCA_964524385.1 uncultured Sangeribacter sp. | reverse complement strand
AAATATCAGTTCTCCTTTATCAGCGATGAAATACCCAATGTCCGCTCACTCTTTTTCATCAAAGGCAAGAAATACCTCTGCGAAAAAATAACTGCAACATTCACAGAAAACGGAATGTCGCAGTTACTCAAAGGCAATTTCTATCTCGTTACTTAATTCTTTCCATACAGAACATAGTCCAAAACTTTACGATTTGCGTCATCGACTTTTCGCATATCAAACTCGATATAGATGTCAGTTACTGTGTTACCGCCATGACCTAATGCAGCTGCTATGGTATCTTTGGGTATATCCAAATAGGCTGCTATGGTTGCCCAAGAATGCCGTGCCCAATAACTTGTGAGTTCCTTTATGGTTACTCCGTCATCTATATCGTTTAAGTGTCGCTTTATAGCCTTTAGTCCATTGCACATATTCATGTAGAACGAACGATAATTCTTATAGGTATCAAGGTAGTTCAGTAATTGCTTTTCTCCTTTATACTTCTCAATTATTTCATTCGCTTCAGGTTCTATTTTTATTGAATATGGCTTATGTGTTTTGGCTCGTATGTAGTCAATACGACCATTCTCATAAGTCTGTAAATTGCAAAGGTCTATCACATTTATACCGATAAGCATAAATGTCAATTTGAAGAAATCTCTATATTTTACTTGCCAAGGTTCTAATCCTTCGGCATTGAAAATTTTACGAATTGCTTCTACCGACAAGTTGCGTTTTCGTGTTGGTTCAGGTTTTATCTTGAATCTACGGAATGGATAGTTGGTCGTAATCTCATTGTCTATTGCGTCATTAAAGACTGCTCGAATGTTGCGTAAATGAATGTTTCTTGCATTTGCTGACGGCGAGGTCATAGCAAGAAAATCATCGAAGTTCTGCAACAATTCTTTGTTTATATCCTCAAATGTCAAACTCTTAAATTTCTTTCCAAGAAAGTTTACCAAACGCCTATATGTTGCCATATAAATCTCTTTTGTGCGTTTGGTCTTGTGATTGGCAAAACGCAGAAAACACTGTTCAAAGGTGTTGGGATTTTCTATTTGTATAGGGCTAAGTATCTCAACAATCTTATCCCTTACTTGAATAGCCGACCATTTACTGATGTTCTCGTTGCAGGATAAGCGTAAAAGAATGGCTTCATATTCTGTTTTACGCATTTGCAAAATAGAATTTAGGGCTTGTTTGTTAGGGTGGTCTTTTACCTTACATGATTTTGAATCCCATTGCTTTTCTGTTAACTGGATATTCATCGGAATATACGCAGTTTTACAGTTATTGGAAATCGCTAATTTCAAAGGAACTTCACTACCTTTTTTCGCATTTCTTGAATCCAAGAAAAATCTGATTTTTGCCATAACTTAAATGTTTGGCAAAATCTTCGATTTTCAATTATTTTGCAATTAATCTTACCTAATTTACTTATACCTAAAAACTTACTCGGTTTTTGGTCTTGCAATTTTTTTGCAATTATTTTTTCGGCAGTAATCGGCAAAAGTCGTCAAAAATCGTCAATTTTGCACTTTTTTTTAAGTCGATTACACAAAAAATTAGGCTTTTCGGTCTTTTTGGTTTTTTTAATAACTTGCTTATATTCAGTTATTTAAGAAGCGGAGTGAGGGGGATTCGAACCCCCGATACCCTTTTGGGGTATACACGCTTTCCAGGCTATGTCAACCCTCTCGTAATAGGCTGAGTTCTACAATATTGTTAATTATCTCTTTTTTTCTTGCACGCAATCTGCGCACTTTGTTAAAATTCTATGTTGTTTTGGAGTAATAGAAGTTTGAGGTTCATTATTTCCTCATTCTTCTGTAATAACTGCTCCTGAAGAGTGTCAATCCTTGACTCCAACGCAGAAATACGCTCCTCTCTGCGTTCCACCAACGAACTGACATCTTTGAGTATTAAGTCAATCTTCGCTTGCAGTTGGTCATCAACTACAGCTCCATTGACATAACCATTGTAATTGCCATTTACATGATTATTATTGATACTTACATTCTCGCGTACATTATAATTATCAATATCCTCTATCGACAATTCGGCTGATAAAATATCCTTCACTCGCTGAGATACGGCAGTCTTGCCGTTCTCCATGGCAGATACAGAACTTTGTGGCAAACTTAACATCTTTGCCACAGCTTTTTGCGTGAGTTTGTAATCTTTTCTCAACCGATATAAGTCAAATGTCATAGCCATATCTTTGCAGATTATCGTATTTATCGGCAGATTTTTGCCGATATTTCAAATAATATCGCTATATTTGCAATAATTATCATCAATATTGTGCAATCCAATAACTTTTTCTATTGCAAAGTTAATGATAATTATTGAATTGACAAAATTCTTATTGATTAAAATTTGACGGCAATGACAAAATCTTTTAAGGAACTTTACTTCGAGCAAAAAAATTTGCCTACTCCGGCTCAGGCATTTCTCGAAGATGTGGCTTTGGCTACAAATAGGAGTATCACTACCGTGCGTATGTGGATTTCGGGAACTCAAATCCCGGACAACAAAACTCTGAAAATTCTCGCAAACAAATTTGACACAGAACCTGAATTATTATTCCCTACCAATGAGAACGAGTGAACCTAATGTATCAGACAAGGGCAGATACTCTATTAATCAAACTTGTCAATTACTTAATATTTGCCGGGACTCTCTTCGCAAATACACACAAAAAGGACTTATAAGGTGTGGCTATCGCACCCTTAATAACAGACCTTTTTATTTGGGTAGCGAAATTCTTCGCTTCTGGCGTGAACAAGTGTAGCTTATGATAAGTAAATCTGTTATCGACCAAGTCGTTGACCGTGCCGACATTGTTGATGTGGTTAGTGATGTTGTACAACTCAAAAAATCGGGAGCTAATTATAAAGGGTGCTGTCCTTTCCATAATGAAAAGACACCGTCTTTTATAGTTAATCCAAGCCGTAATTCGTGGCATTGCTTCGGTGCGTGCAATACCGGTGGCGACGCTATCAACTTCGTGATGAAATACTACAATATGAATTTCATCGAGGCTGTGGAAAAACTCGCTAACCATTACGGAATAAGTATCACCAAAGAAGACCGTGAAAACAACTCCAAAAATCGCGAACTCGAACTGAAGCGTGAGGCGATGTTTGCCGTTTATAATGAGGTGCAACATTATTATATAGCAAACTTCAATAGCAACAAATCGGAATGTGTTGCTGCTCGACAATATGCTTTTAATCGTTGGAACGAGAATTTCTGCCATGAAATGGGTATCGGCTATGCGACTTCCGATTGGCAAGGCTTGATAAACTTCGCCAATGAACGTGGTGTTAGTGAACAATCACTGCTCGAACTTGGACTTATCTGCAAATCGGAGAAGAACGGTCGCCTGTTTGATTTCTATCGTGAACGAATCACTATCCCAATCAAAGACCGATACAGCAGAATTATCGGCTATACTGCTCGATATATCGGTGAAAGTGAAGATACTGCAAAATATCTTAATCCTAAAACAAATATCTTATACAATAAGGATAATTCTGTTTTCGGTATCAATATCGCTTTGCGTGAAGCTGCAAAAGCTGATAAGTTCTTTCTTGTAGAGGGTGCTCCTGATGTGTTGCGTCTGCAATCTATCTGTGTGAATAATGCCATTGCTTCGCTTGGATTTGCGTGGACGGAGAACCAGTTCTCGCAATTAAAGCGACACTCTGCAAATCTCTGCTTTCTGCCTGATGCCGACCCACCAAAGAATGGCGAATTTATTGGCACAGGTATAAAATCCGTAATCAAAAATGCCCAAACGGCTATAGCTTTAGGCTTCAATGTTACAGTGAAAGAAATTCCTTTTACTACTGCCGGAGTTAAGAATGACCCCGATTCATATATCCTGAACCGTGCCATTCTGAACGAACTTGAAGAGGTAGATTTTATTCCTTGGTATGCCACTAAATTATTCCACGATGACATTTCTCAGTCGGGGAAGAAAAATGCTGTGGAAACAATCGCCAATCTTATTGCCGGGATTGACGACGAATTGCGTGAAAAGATGTATGTCGATATTCTTGCCAAAATGGGTATGTCGAAGCCGTTATGGAATAAGGCTATCAATTTTGCCAAGAAACGACTGAAAGAGGAGCAAATGCAAAAATCAGGACAGAATGTAAATCTTGATTTGTTGCATAAATACGGTTTCCAAGAACGAAACAATCAATACATCGCTATTGCTAAGGACGGCGACTTGGTGCAGTGGTCAAACTTCACTATGCGACCTCTTTTCCATATCAAGGATGCTGTTATGCCTCTTCGCTTGTTTGAACTGAAGAATGTGTTTAATCAAATGGAAATCGTGGAACTGAAACAGGAAGACCTTGTTTCGCTATCCAAGTTCAAACAAAAGGTAGAGGGATTGGGTAATTTTGTGTGGCTCGCTAAAGAGGAACAACTCACAAAATTAAAGATGTTTCTATATGAATCTACCGAAACAGCTGTCAGAATTGACCAACTCGGTTGGCAAAGACAAGGTTTTTATGCTTTTGGTAATGGTGTATTCTCTACCGAATGGCATGCTGTCGATGACCTCGGCATTGTACGACTCCAAGATATAGGCAATTTTTATCTGCCGGCGTTCTCTAAGATATATGCCGATGATACGCAGTTCTATCAGTTCGAGCGTAGTTTTGTGCATTATGATTATAATGCCGTATCTCTGAACGAATACTGCTCACGGCTTATATCTGTGTTTGGAGATAACGCTAAAGTCGGTATCACTTTTCTGCTTGCTTCGCTGTTTCGTGATGTGGTGGTGAGTACAACAAAGAGTTTTCCAATTCTTAACCTATTTGGCCCAAAGGGTTCGGGCAAATCGGAATTGGGACACTCTTTGATGTCATTCTTTATCATAGAAAACACACCACCTAACATTCAAAACTCTACTGTGCCGGCTCTTGCCGATACGGTGGCTCAATCGGCTAATGCTCTAGTTCATCTTGACGAGTTCAAGAATGACATCGACATTATCAAACGCGAATTTCTAAAAGGGCTATGGGACGGCACAGGTCGTAATCGTATGAGCATGGAACGAGATAAAAAACGTGAAATCACTCGTGTCTCTTGTGGTGTTATTGTCAGTGGCCAAGAAATGGCGACTGCCGACATCGCACTGTTTACTCGTTTCATTTTTCTTTCCTATGCAAAAAGTGAGTTTTCACGCGAGGCTAAACGACAGTTTGAGGAGTTGCGTTCTATTCGCAAAAAAGGTTGCTCACACCTTACTTTGCAAATCATAAAATACCGAAAGCGTTTTGAAGCCGAGTTTAACGCCAATTATAACTCTTGTCTTCATGATCTTATGGAACGCCTTGAAGATGCCGGTATTGAAGACCGTATTCTTCGGAATTGGCTTATCCCTCTCGCGGCTTTCCGTACGCTTGAGGGTGTGTTGCATATACCTTTTACTTATGCCGATTTGCTCGATGTGTGTTCAAAAGGTATTCGCAATCAAAATGCCGAAGTAAAACAGAACAACGAACTGGCTGATTTTTGGAAGTTCGTTTCTTTCTTGCAACAAGACGGAAAGGCTTGGCTCGGTTCGGACTTCAAGGTTATGTACTTGCAATCGATTAAATGCAAAGGTATGACTTCTTCGATTGAATATACCACACAAAAACCTATTCTGTTTTTGCGTTTCAATCGTATATCACACCTTTTTGAGTCCGGTGGCAAGTCTGCTAATGCTCCTCACTTGCCGATTGGTTCGCTGATTTATTACCTTGAAAACTCTACGGCTTATATCGGTAAGAAAAATGTGCGTTTTGATGTTCGAACCAATGGTGTACTCGATTATGAGATTGAAACTGTTCATGGAAAAACTATTAAAAAGAAAACCACAGCTCCTGACCTCGCTATGTGTTTTGATTATCGTTTAATCAGTGATACTTTTGGTATCAATCTTGAAACTTCAAAAACCAAGGAGGAAGATGACTATGAAAAGGACTGAGTACGGCATACGGCTTTATTTTTTTGACCGTTTATCGAAAAATTTTCAGCCGATTTTGCCGATAACACTGATAACATTGATTACATCGTTTATAATCAACCAATTAAATACCTAATGCTATGATAACTCCTGATAACTTTCGATAACATTTTATGCCTATGATAACAATTATACTACATTTCATGCTTTCTGATAACATTGATATAGTTTATTCAATGTTGTAATTTGCTGAAATATAGTATTGTATGATTTTGTTATCGGTGTTATCGATGTTATCGCTGAAATATATGTCAAATTTACCATTTATATATTATGACTAAAGAATATTATATAACTATCAAATTAGAGCCATATATCAAACAATGGCTCATTAATGAGTGTGGTGGAACTATTCCTGTTATGTTCCCTCGACATTCTGCCGAAAGGGGTATTTTAGAGGTATTTCTTGAAGAATTACCCGATAATGTAATACCGGAATCTCCTCATGAAGACGACCTTCAAATTCTTATTCCTATTTTCAAGCATAAAAAACCTGATAAATTCAACTATTTGCCGCATAATGCCAAAGTGGCTTTGATTCAGTGTATCAAAAACCGTTTCGATGTGCAGCTGTGGCTGGACTTACATCGTTTTGGGTATATCGGCAAACAGCAACAAGACCTTATTTATGCTTGGATGCAGAAAAAAGGGATTGAGGCTGACGAGCGAAATTGGAACTCGATTGCCAAACGCTATCAGCGTAAAAGGAACTATTATCTGTCGAATTTACGGTCAAAAAATGTTAAATCGAAGAAAAAATCAAAAAAATCGACACCATAAATTGTACCAATATGCGATTTCAGCTATATCAGCTATAAACTCTATTATTGTAAATCTTTATTTGCTATGGAAAACTTCAATCAATCATTACCGGGTATCGCACAAATCGGCT
>CAZGEX010000064.1:0-6933 GCA_964524385.1 uncultured Sangeribacter sp. | reverse complement strand
ACAAAAGAAATTGAAATAAAAACAACTTCGCAGCGTTCAATTTATCGAACCTGCCTATAGTTATTTACTAATACATAGTTTTATGGAAATAAAAATCAACGATATGGCAAACCTGCCTGAAGCGGCTAAGTGTTTTATCGAAGCAATGGACGACCGCACTGTCTTTGCTTTTCGCGGCGAAATGGGTGCAGGTAAAACTACTTTCATCACTGAAGTGTGCCGTCAACTCGGAGTAGAAGATATGGCTAATTCTCCTTCTTTTTCGATTATTAATGAATATCGTTCCGACTCTACAGCCGAATTAATCTATCATTTCGATTTTTATCGTCTCGAATCGGAGGAAGAGGCTATCGAAATCGGCACTGAGGATTATTTTGATTCAGGTGCATTATGCTTCATCGAATGGCCTGAGAGAGTAGAATCATTATTACCCGGCGACACTGTCGAAGTCTCTATCACTGTCGACGCCATTGACAACTCCCGAACAATCTCTTTCGAATGATTATCAATTGGTTAGACGAAATCGACTCGACAAATTCGTTTGTCGCTCGTAATATTTCCTCACTCCAATCCGGCTCTGTCGTTGCCGCTCGTCGACAAAGTGCAGGAAGAGGGCAACGTGGAAATTCGTGGGAATCGGAGCCTTTTGCCAATCTCACTTTCTCGATACTTTTACGACCTGCTGATTTCCCCGCTAACAAGCAATTTCATCTCAGCGAGGCTGTCGCTGTAGCCATCACCGAAAGCATTGAAAAAATGTGTGGCATCTCAGCAAAAATAAAATGGCCAAACGACATCTATTTCAACGATTTTAAACTGGCCGGAATTCTAATCGAACACGCTCTGATGGGGCGTAACATATTGCATACTATTATTGGCATCGGGCTTAATGTCAATCAACGAAAATTCTTCAGCGATGCTCCCAACCCTGTGTCGCTTGCTCAGATTGCCAACAAAGATTTTGATTTGGATACTCTCCTTTCTGATGTCTGTATTCGCATCGAGCAGAGGGTGAATGCTCTTCGCTCAGATTCAGATTTCATCGACATCCATTCGCTCTATATGAGTCGCCTTTGGCGTAACGACAAATGTTGCCACAAGTTTCGCGACGTCGATTCAGGAAATATCTATTTGGGACAGATTTCCGACATTGAGCCTATGGGACATCTGATTATCAACGAACACTCCGACTGTGGTCAAATCATTCCCCACAGATATGCTTTCAAAGAAGTGGAGTGGATTATTGATTGATTTGAGGACGATATTCCGGTGGTAAAATTGAATCCGGCGACACTGTATCCACTTTCGTTACCACTATCTTATTTTCTCCTCGCCATGGCACTACAGTTTTATATATTTCGTACTCCACTCTGACAGGGCGACAACGACGTTGCATTTGCTGTAACTTTTTCCCTGCTTCGCTTGTGGAGGAAAAGATAAAATCTCGAGTGTATTCGCGGGTAGTGTCGGTAATTTCCTTATAATTTATCAAAACTCCCTCATAAGTCTTAAACAACGAACCTCGAACTTCTATTTTCTCCACATAACCATATTCCACCGCTTCTTCGACTTGCGGATTAAAATAGCAATTATATATTATTAGAAGAAGCACAACTACTATCAAACACGCTCCGGAAATCAACATCCATTTCGTCTTATCAGGCAGACGGAGATGCTCCCATTTGCTCTCATTCTCCTCCCAATATTTTGGATCATCCGGCGTCAACTTTGGTTTCTTTACCGGTTTGGGCGTCTGCTGTATGTCTGGTCCGTCGAAATAGTCGGGAGTGTCATCTTCTTTGTTGTCGAATATTTTTGCCATCGGTCGTCGCTTTGATTTTGTTATTTATCGGTTTTCTTCTTCCCTATCGAGATATAGCCCATTGTAAAAATTCCCAAAATGATAAGCATTATGGTTTGGGCACTCCACACTAAGATTGAGAATGCGGCACCTTGTGCGTCTGAAATGCCATAGATAGCTAACCCAAACATTACGGCTATGTTCCATGGTCCTAATCCGCCGTTAGACGGAATAGCCATACCTATTGAACTTAGCACGAATGCCACAAGACACGGCAACAAGCCGTAGGCAAGTTCCGGGCTACACAATTCTGTCGTATAAGAGAAGGCATAGAATGCCACATATAATTGCATAAAATAGCATCCCCAGATGCATAAGGTCAAGCCCGCAAATGTCCACCTTCCTTTCATCTTTGTGACGACCATAAATCCCGACCACAATTCATTGAGCATGCTTCTGATTTTGCCGATGATTTTATTGTCTCGCAGAAAGTGGAACACCGCCCATATCAAGCCGATACCTACTACTATCATCACCCATAACCACGGATTTAGAGCTAAATCGACAAGCCCTTGCCCGACAGGATATTTCACCAAGAAATCGGTCAATGCTCCGGATGCCACCACGAAGGTAAATATGGTAAGCAAACCCACCACCAACGTATCTGTCAATCGATCGGCTACCATCGAGCCGACTACTGTCGTGAACGGTGCTTTTTCGCGTTGGGCGATATAGGTACATCGCCACACTTCGCCCAAACGAGGAAATACCAAATTTAAAGCGTAAGTACCAAAGATTGAGCAACATAACGCCATTATCGGAGGGTCTATACCTAATCCTCGAAGTTGCAATCGCCATCGCATCGCTCTGAACACATGACTGAAGACACTGATGATCATCGCAAAGATTATCCACCAATAATTTACTCCCGACTTTAATGTGGTTACGATGTCAGAAAAATTGACTTTCTGAAACATATACCACACCAAAGCCACTGTCAGTGCAAGTGGCAACAAGTATTTAACCCCGTAGCCTATCAGTCTTTTTGCCATGGTCGGCTCTTTATCTGTTTTTTTATCTTCTGAATTCATATTTGAAAATTTATCTGCAAATGTAGCAATTTCCTCGCTGTCTACAAAATTTATTCCGACATGCTTTCTTGATGCTATGGCTCCACCCAATCACCGTTGGCTTTTATCAACGCCACAAGTTTCGACAATGCCTCTTCCTGAGGAATGTTGCGTTCCACACATTCTTTGTTTTTATAAAGACTCACTTTGCCGGCTGCGGCTCCCACATAGCCATAATCGGCATCTGCCATTTCACCGGGTCCGTTGACGATACATCCCATGACGCCTATCTTCAACCCCTTCAAATGTGATGTCGCTGATTTGACCGTCGCAAGGGTTTGCTGCAAGTCAAACAACGTACGTCCGCATCCCGGACACGCTATATATTCTGTCTTGGAAATTCGTAATCTGACAGCTTGCAATATGCCTAATGCCACACGATTACAATCTGAACGGCTCAGATTAGGCGATTCTATCCATATCCCGGAAGCATAACCATTGATAAGTATAGTTCCGAAATCCGCTCCTGCATAAATTTGCAATTCTTCCAATGTCGAAACGCCATATTGCATCTTGACTATCACCGGATTACGCCTACCCGACAACACAAGTCTGTCGATAAACGATTCTATCTCCCCTACCGGATTTATATGAGTTGAACTGACCACTATCGGACCGTCCCCCTCAACTACTTCCACTGACGATGATGCATCGATATGACGCCATTCTTCAGGTATAACCTCAATGTCGCAGCCCACAATAATCGGATGATTCACTCCCTCAAATCCCGGTATCGACTCCGAGTGTCGACGTGCTTCTTCAACTTTGTCGGTCGGCTCCTCTATCGCTTCGTGACCTTGACGGCGGGAAATATATTCCACCAACTTCCTTGCCACAGGTATCTCACATTCAGGTTCTTCGCTCAACGACACACGAATTGTGTCGCCAATACCCTCTGAGAGCAATGTCCCGATGCCAACAGCACTTTTTATGCGACCATCTTCGCCATCACCCGCCTCGGTTACTCCTAAATGCAACGGATAATTCATACCTTCGGATTCCATCTTTGCCACAAGCAATCTCACTGTCGACACCATCACTATCGTGTTCGATGCTTTGATAGAAATAACTATACGGCGAAAATCCGCTTCTCGACATATTCGCAGATATTCCATCACTGATTCCACCATCCCCGCCGGAGTATCACCGTAACGACTCATTATGCGGTCACTGAGCGAACCATGATTCACTCCAAGACGTATGGCGGTGGAATTTTCTCGACATTTTGTCAAAAATGGCACCATCGACTTCCTGATTCGCTCCAATTCAAGCGAATATTCTTCATCGCTGAATTCGAGTTTACGAAAGGTGCGTGCGGCATCCACAAAATTGCCCGGATTGATTCTGACCTTATCTGTAGTACCGGCTGCCATATACGCTGCTTGCGGATTGAAATGAACATCGGCCACTATGGGGACACGACATCCTCGTTCACGCAACTTTTCGCGTATCACTCCTATATTGGTGGCCTCTTTCACTCCCTGTGTCGTCAATCGCACTATTTCTCCGCCGAATGCAACTATTCGCTCCGTCTGTGCCACTGCAGCCTCAATGTCGTTGGTCGATACATTTACCATCGATTGCAAGCGTATAGGATTCGCTCCTCCTACACCGACTCCTCCGATTTCCACTATCGAACTTTCTCTACGTTGGTAGTTATATCTGCTCATCTGATGTCTGCTATCAGTTGGTTTTAAATTTATATTCTATCTTCGATAGTTCTTCATTGGCCTTGACAATCTTGTCTGTCAACGATTTCTTATATGATGCCACTTTGGCGGCTATCGCTTCGTCGCCGGTCGATAGTATCTGTGCCGACAATATTGCTGCGTTCAATGCTCCATTGACTCCTACCGTCGCTACCGGTATACCGGGAGGCATCTGAACTATCGCCAACAACGAATCCAAACCGTCAAACGACGACCGAATAGGCACACCGATTACAGGCAATGTCGTCAACGAAGCTATGACTCCTCCCAAATGTGCCGCCATCCCGGCTGCAGCTATAATGACTTTGATGCCACGTCCTTGAGCGGATGTCGCAAATTGTTCCACTTCATGAGGTGTGCGATGTGCTGATAATGCCAACATCTCAAACGGTATCTCCATTTCATCGAAAAAAGCAGCGGCTTTCTCCATTATAGGCAAGTCGGATGTACTGCCCATGATTATACTTACTAACGGTTTCATGTTTTTTGCGTTTCTTTAATTCTAAAAACAGGTTCCACAAATTGAACGCTGCAAAATTATTTTTATTTAAATTACCTAAAGCATCATTACTACTGTAACTACGGAATAACCCGCCAAATAGCCCACAAGGACTTCGCTCAACCGACTGCGATCCAAGTAGATGCGACAACTTCCGACCAACCCGGCTATCAATATGCCGCCAACTATCCACCATTGCATCGGTTGCTGTGGCAAATCCACATCATTCAGTCGCATCAACATTGCCAATATCGTCGACACGCCTACGGCATGTGCCGATATTTTCCACCTGACATTGATGAGCATCGATATTGCCGCCGCGGCTCCACAGCCGGCATAGTACATCGAAAACCAATGTGGCGATTTTCGCATATCCAAAAAATATGCCATACCAAGCATCGATACACTCATCAACACATATAAAAGCACTCGGCTTTCCTTGCTCCGCAATCCAACTTCCTTTATCTTGCCTATCAGCATCATCGGCAACAAGGTCGCCATCGGCAATACAAAGGTCGCTAATAGACAAATTAACGAAAAGCGTATCTTTACCGAATCCGGTGTATAGCTCAATAGTGCTATATGAAACACTATTATCATTGCATAAGTCGGCATCAAACTCGGCAACGTAACCCACGATACTACGCATGAAATTACATTCATCAATTTTCTGCCGACAGACTGCGTGATTTGAGAGGATTCCATTTGATGATATCTATTTTTTTGTCAATCCGTATTTCACCAATCCCGCAAAGCGTGTCGGAACAGGCAATTCAAATCGCATATGCTTATGAGTGATAGGATGTGCAAATTGCAACGTGCGTGCATGCAATGCCAAACGATGTATCGGACTTGCCTTTGCTCCGTATTTCCTGTCGCCCACTATCGGATGTCCTAAATCCTTCGCATGAACGCGTATCTGATTCTTCCTGCCGGTGTCAAGTGAAAATTCCACAAGACTATATCCATGTCCGCGATTCAACACTTTGTAGCGTGTTACCGCCAACTGCCCTCGACCTTCTTCTTGTGTCGAGTAGACTTCATAGCGGGAATTCTCCTCCAAATAGCTCTTTATAACGCCACTGTCTTCCTCAACAAGCCCCTCCAAAACTGCCACATAATTACGTTCGATGACCATGTTGTTCCAATTATGTTGCATCGATTCTTTGGCCTCTATGCTTCGGGCAAACATCATCAATCCGGATGTATCTCTATCCAATCGATGCACTATAAACACCTTATTGCCGGGATGCTTACGCTTCGAATAATCTTTCAATACCGAATATGCAGTTTCGTCCTTCTGACTGCTATCCGTACCCATCGACAATAGGCCGTATCCCTTATTGACTACAAATATATCGTCATCTTCATAAACCATCGACATTCGAGGATGTGAAAAGGTTACAAAGGCTCGTGTCATATTGATTTCCACCCAATCGCGGTGATTTACTTCTGCATCAAATTGCTTCGTAACCACACCATTCAACATCACTTGAGAATGTTTGAGCCAATTTTTTATCTGTGTTCGCTTTACATCTGTCAGCGACTGCTGTATGAAATCCATCAGACCTATGACAGCTTCACTCTGATTCTGACGAGCTACGATTCTATCTTCTTTCCACCCGCCTTTATTCTGTGTCATTTCCTTCATTTTTCTACGCTTACTGCTTTCTCTTGCAAAAATACTATTTTATGACGAATTATGCAAAGTTTACTACAACATTCATCCCTCTCATTCTGTTTCAATACGTCAATGTCCTCTTTAATCATGCGTCCTTACTCGCTGCCACCGAC
>CAZGEX010000063.1:0-7192 GCA_964524385.1 uncultured Sangeribacter sp. | reverse complement strand
GGAGAGTAGGTAATCGCCCCCTTAGGAAGAAGCCGTTCGAAAGAGCGGCTTTTTTGTGTTATACAGAATATGTGGTAAATGTGTATTTTTTGTATTCACAGAGAGGAATATAATATTCCTTATTGTTGTGACACAAATTTTTGTAATATTAATTTTGTTTCAGCCCAATAGCTGTTGATACGCAACAGGTCAGGGATTGCAAACATCTTATGACTGCATATGTCGTGAACGGCATGACATATTACTATATCATCAAATTCTTTACGATCGTGAAATGGATATTCATTCCATGATACACCATCATCACATATCGGTTTATCGTCATCTGCTATCACATTAGCATTAAACCATTCAATATAACTGTAATGTCCGTTATAATTGAGACATAAAATATGATTCATCAATAAGAAATCTGAACCATAGAAATCATCATTGTCAAGAGTGAGAATATCAGTTTCCAATTCAACGACTATTCGGATAGTTCCAAATATTTCGTAATCTTCATCATGTATAGGGTCTGTAATTTTCTCACTTGAATGTGACAAATCTTTAATACGGTTAAACAATTTTAGTGTCAAATTATAAAGCATTTCATTGACTTGTTTAAAACGTTCTATCTCGGTAGGCGTAGCCGTAAACATTTGATTTAAAAGAGAGCATCGTTGTTGCAATAACGTTTTCACATTGTCGCATTTTTCATTACAGTGCCACCAATAAGTCATATTCTCAATGGAATCCCCTGTAATATTTTTTATTGATGTTTCAACCCTTATTAGTTCTTGTTTCAGTTCATTGATTTCCATAGTTATAATTTTTTACAAAGTAATAATATTCTTCTATTTTTTTAAGTACGGTTTAGAGGATTGCTCAATGATTTTTTTACGTATTGTTACTATAAATTTATAGGAGGTTCTATAACTAAATTTACAATAATGAATAGTCAGAACCTCCTTAATGCTATCCTATAAGTATAGAGAATAAGAAGTTATTAAATTGTTCCTTTTGGAGAATTACTCGTCAATGTCGTTCGGGTCAATTTTCAAAATCATTTCGTAACCCATGCCTCCGGATTCTTACCATTCATGTAGATATTTACAATTATATTATTCTATTTCTAATTCTCTATTGGGATGAGATTTTCTAAAGAGATCTGCTAATTTGTTTACTACATTATTGGCAACTTCTTGATCAATATCCCATATTTGGCACAGTCCTGCGATTATATCCAACTCATTCTCTTTAACTTTGAAGTCAGATAAAGCGACCATAGTAAGAGCTTTCAACATCGTCAAACGATGTTCTTCCGGCACTTGTCTTGCCAATGCCGAATGAGAATCATAATTACGGATACCTTTAGTCTCTAAGATTATGCGTTGTTTGACAATATCAAAATCAAACTCCTCAAACTCATCTGCGATGCCCAAAATGGCTTCAAGCTCTTCTTTGGCAATCTCATCATCTATACTCGTAATAACCCAAGCTAACGTAGCGAATATTTCACTTATAAGTTTTTTTTGATCTTTTGTTGTTGAGTCTGTTTTTTTATTCTTAGATTTTGAAGTATCTGCTTTGGATGATTTTTTTGCATCTTTAGCAGCTTCCTCATTCATATAATCGACCAATTTTGAACCGAATTGACGAGTATTCCAACCTTCATCGTAGTTGAAACCGATGTAGTCTGCGATGCCTCTCAAAGCATCTTTGCTGTTTTTCTCCAATTTCCCATCCTTATAGACAGAGATTGAGCCGGAATCCTCAACTACTACAGTCCATTCGCAATTTCTTGTGTTGTCATCATTAAGAAAAACAACACTTATTTCTTTCTTTGCCATAATTTTCTGGATAAATTTAGTTTAACATTTTTATGTACAGATAAATGTCAAAACGTTCCACCAACAACATAGTAGAAACATTTTTCTATAAATTGATTATTATAAATAGTCAAATTTGGAAATACATTTGCCTTGTTCATCATATATATACATAACCTCATCCTTATGACAACAAAGCATTCCCGTTTTTTGATCATCTTTTGATTCACATTTAATTAGTCCCACTCGTTCATATTCTATTGGGATAATCAAATCAAAGTCGGAATTTATTACGCCCCATTTTTTACCGGATTTCACCGAAACAAGACCATTGATCAGGTAATTGTAATCATCATATTTCGGAGGAATAACTTCTTCTCCGAAATAATTCAGGAATCCCCATTTTCCATTAAGCAATCCTGCAATGCAATAATTTTCGATATTGCAAACTCTTTCATAGCGAGGAGATACACGTACATTACCGCTTAAATCAACAAAACCGAATTTTTCATCTTTAACCACCACATATCCGGATAATCCATCCACTTCTCCTATACGGTCATACACATCTTCCCATTCATTATTAACAAATTCTTCAATATCAACAGGAGAATAAGCGTTGATTAATTTATCAGTGACTTTCCTACAAAATTCCTTGTCGAGATGCCAAATTTTCGCTATTAATGAAAGATATTTTTGCTCGGCGGCACTTAACCTTTTGTCGCAAATAGCAGTATAAGCACAACCAAAATATAAAATTTTTTGATGCACCGGATTGGTAACGCTATATACAATATCATCCTGATCTGAAGGAGAGAGACTTTCCATACAAAAGGCAGTCTTTACTTCTTCATAATTCAGCTCAGGTTGTCTCTCAGCTAACTCAAGGAAAGTTCTCTTCTCCAATGGAGTAGCTTCTCCGTCAAGCCATGCTACATTGAGACACATAGAAGCAAATTGTTTTTCCAAAGTGAATTCTTCTTCGGCAGCTTCCTCATCACCGGCATCAGATATCTCTGAACAATCTATGTTATCTTTTGTTGTTGAGTCTGTTTTTTTATTCTTAGATTTTGAAGTATCTGCTTTGGATGATTTTTTTGCATCTTTAGCAGCTTCCTCATTCATATAATCGACCAATTTTGAACCGAATTGACGAGTATTCCAACCTTCATCGTAGTTGAAACCGATGTAGTCTGCGATGCCTCTCAAAGCATCTTTGCTGTTTTTCTCCAATTTCCCATCCTTATAGACAGAGATTGAGCCGGAATCCTCAACTACTACAGTCCATTCGCAATTTCTTGTGTTGTCATCATTAATAAAAACAACACTCATTTCTTTCTTTGCCATATATTAGTTATTATCTTAAATTATTGACATTCACCTCCAACAGCATAATCTATAGTAATTTCATTCAGCATTAACTTTCTATAAAGAGGGGTATTTTTCAACATTGCATGTGTAATATAAAAATATATTTTTTCATCTTTCATATTTTCATCATCTCTATGAAAATTTTGAAAACCAACACTTCTAATAAAGCGACTTGCCTTTATATTATCTCTAAAACATGATGTCAAAACTTCTATATCCTGATTAAGCAACTCATTCAAGAATAGAATAAATCCTTTATAGTTTATTAATGTATGTAAAAACGATCTACCCCAAGCACCTCCATGAATAGACACCTTTCCCCATGACATATCTTCGTTTAATAAATATATCATAGCTACCGGCTGATCGAAATATAGTAATATCCAACTAAGTATGTATGTCCTATTATTAACCAATAACTCTCGCCATTCGTCCTCAGAATATACATCAGATGCTATTTTATTCCATTCTTCTGAATGAAATCTACATAAAATAGTATCATTAGTCGAATATTCTCGCCAAACTAAATTACCGCAATAGATTGTTTTGGGTAACATTCAAACTATTTCTATCTATTCATAACTATAAGTTATTGACTTATTAGTAATTTCAATAATCTCTATATCATGATAATACGGGTATTTTTTGTATAATGCTGCAAGAATTAGTGCCTCAGTAGGAGCATCTACAATAACTTGTCCACCATATCTATGACCATTAGCTTTATAAGTAAGTTGAACCATCCATTTTTGGACTTGCTTTTTGTTTACTTCATTTTTTGGACTTGATCCCATTGTTGTTAGATTTTAATTGTTATTTACTTACTTCCTTTCAGGCGTTTCAGTTTTTTCCTTTATTGTATTATTTGATACATAATCAGGCATAGGAGTGTTTATGTCAATGGATGTGCTTGGGTTATTTCTAACCCAAGCTTTTAATAATACTATCCAATTTTGTTCACCCCATTTGTCTTTATCATTTAGAAATTTAACTAACTCTATCAGTTCATAAGAATTCAAAATATTTTTATTGTCTGTATGATGAATATATTCTGATTTTTCCAAACATAAACGAGAGTCAAATTTAACGGATTTGTCAGACCGGCGTAAAATATGAAAGTGTGGGATATTCTCTGAATCATTGGTAAAAACTGCAATAATATAATTACAGAATTCACCTATAACCGACATTTCAGAAAATTCAATCTCTTTCATATTTTACAATAGAGTTTTTATTTTACCCAAGCTAGTCCTTCAGAGAAATCATCAACATTATTAAATTTGCAAGGAACTACAAATTTTCCTTTTTCATTAACGAATCCATATTTACCATCAATTCTTACCTTCGCCAATCCATTGTCTCTGAAGTTATATGCACTATCAAATTGACAAGGAATAACAATTTCTCCTTTTTCATTGATATAGCCGTATTTATCATCAATTTGAACAGCTGCTAATCCATTGCCTGAAAAATCTACAGCTCTATCAAATTGACAAGAAATAACAATTTCTCCTTTTTCATTGATATAGCCGTATTTATCATCAATTCTAACCGATGCCAATCCATTGCCTTTGAAGTCAGAAGCATAATTAAATTGACAAGAAATAACAATTTCTCCTTTTTCATTGATATAGCCGTATTTATCATCAATTTCAATACGAGCCAATCCATTATCTGAAAAGTTATTAACTCTATCAAATTGACAAGGAATAACAATTTCTCCTTTTGTATTGATAAATCCATATTTACCATCAATTCTAACAGCAGCTAATCCATTGTCTTGAAAATTATATACACTATCAAATTGACAAGGAATAACAATTTCTCCTTTTGTATTGATAAAACCGTATTCGTAATCAATATCAACCTTTGCTAACCCATTGACAGTAAAATCCTCTGCACTATCAAATTTACATGGGATAACAATTTCTCCTTCAGCATTAATGAATCCGAATTTATCATTAATTTCAATACGAGCCAATCCATTGTCTGTAAAATTATTTGCACTATCAAATTGATATGGGATAACAATTTCTCCTTTTGTATTGATATATCCATATTTACCATCAATTCTAACCGATGCCAATCCATTGTCTGAGAATTTATTAATTCTATCAAATTGACGCGAAATTATTTGTTCTCCATTTCTATTGATAAGACTCCATTTGTCATTTAATTGTATGAAAGAACACCCATTCTTAAATGAAGTTGCCATTTCACAATTACATTTAAAAACGATTTCTCCTTTCTCATTGATCCATTCCATTGTTGGATATATCCAATCAATTTTATTAGCAACTTCATTAGGATTGGTATGATATTCAATCAGCAAATCAATAACCGATTTATCGATTTGTTCCTCATCGCCCCAATCACCGCTATCGTCAGTTACCCACATATTTTCTTCGTATGGATCTTTATATTTACAAATAACAGGTGTATCAAAATCATAATCAAACCAATCATCGCTGCCTAAAAAAGAAGCAATAACGTGAGCTAATTCATAAAAGGGGAGATCTTCTTCAGTAGTACCATAAACTTCACATTTAGATGTATAATAGACATCAACGATTGGATATTCTTCACTCTTTTCGTTAACCGTTTCAAGAGCATCATATAGACAATCGGCAATATCGCCACTGAATACGTTTGTCTCAGAATCCCCGTCTTCATTTACAGCTTTTACATATACCACTCCCGGCAGATCAATTTCTTCACGTTTTTCTTCGATTGAATCTTCGTTTAATTCCCAATCAATCTTTTCAAAAACAAAATCAAAAATAGGATATGACGACAACTTGAAATCAATCGAAATTTTTTCAGATTTTACATCAGAGTTGCCATTTACTGATTCCGTATTTCGTTGATAAGCAAGAAATTCTTTCATTTTTTCTTTTGTAGATTTATCGGGAATATTTTTGATTGTATTCAAAGTGATTCCATCAAGCACAGCAACCCAATCATCCGGTGTGAATACATTAACTTTGATTCCAAAAACATCCCAAAGTTCCTGCTCAAATTTTCCTACAGTTCGACTTGCTCGACACAAAAGAGAGCCTCCTTTGGCATCTTCATTCTGACGAATAGATGCTAAAGTCGCATCATTGTCTGCCAATTCTTTTCCGTTCTTATAAATATGAAGAGTTCCTCCAAATTCTTCTTTGAAATTTTCTTTCAATGTTTTGACCTTCATTCGGCCGTCAATTTTAAATTCTGCCATATTGTATTAGTTTTATAATGTATTTATAATGAATTAATCAGTTCTTCTTTTGTGTCAAACAATTGTATATCTCTAAAGTCGATTTTATTACCATCGAAATCAAAGCCATAAGTTATATCGGTTTTGGCGGATTTAATATCAATAACAATTGTCGTGATCGGCTTTTCTGTACAAGTATTATCATAGATAAACCATTTTAGAGTTCCCAACTTATCAATTAAAAACTCTTTAACTGAATATCCTGAGGCTTTGAGACTTTCAAGAGATGTTTTAAAATCTGATTTCGCATAACCGTCTCCATATCCTTTAGAATTTACGATTCCTAATTTTAAATGTTCCTTGATTTCTTCTTTTGATGCAAAAGCCGCATCGTGTTCAAAATAAATATCCTTACCTTTTTGAGGAGTTATACAATATTGAACTGATTTCAAATAATCAGAAATAACAATTCTTATTTCCTTTATTTTTGCACTACAAATAGTGTTATTATTCATAAAAAATACTTCGGCACCAATATCAAATAAATCAATTATACCGTTGGAAAGATCTATCTTAGCATATTCTTCTAAAGATAAGCCTCTCCATTTTTGAATAGATGCATTCCATGCCTTTTTTTCTTTCTCTTTTTTCTCAGCAGCGTATTTTAAAATCTTATCATCTCCATAACTCGGATCTTCAACGTATTTAAATAATTCCTGCATTCCTCTCATACATTTTTCTTGGTAATCTTCCATAATTCAATCTATTTTTTAGGTCCGAAATGTTTTGCAAACTCAAAGAATATTCGTAA
>CAZGEX010000062.1:0-7301 GCA_964524385.1 uncultured Sangeribacter sp. | reverse complement strand
GGCTTCGGGCTGGGATTTTATGATATTAAAAGTTTTACCGGACAGCAATAATTTTATTTTAAGTCATAATTTTGAATCATATCAAAATTAGGCACACAAACTCACTTCTTAATTTTTCTAATTTACCAACAATCTAAACAAATATTCTTATTTAATTTTCAAAATTTTCATCTCTTCTATATTGTAACAATGATGTATTTTTCGTAATTTCGCACCATTATGAAAAGAATGATTTATACATATTTTCCATTGATATTTTTTATCTCTTTATCATCTTGCTCAGATGATTACAAAAGCTCCAACAAAGAACTGATTTTCATCGGCGACTCCATTATTAGAGGCTGGAATACCGATAAATATTTCAATTCTGAAGAATATAATACTACTAACTACGGAGTAAATGGCAGCCGATTAGACGATTTACCGGAACGCCATGAGGGCTTACTTGCAAATAAAAATATTGTGATAATTATCGGCACAAATGATGTTTTCAGTCTTAACTCAGAGGCATCATTAGAATTTTACACACAAAAATATGTTGCAATCCTTGAATGCTTCAAAGCAAAACAGATATACTTATTTTCCATACTTCCAAGAAATTACAATAATAGCGAACCTCCAATTAATGAACGAATTATTAAGTTGAACAAATCTATTCAAAAAGCGACAACTTCGGTACCAAACATCACATACATTGATGCTTATAATGAATTCTTGGATGACGGAACAACAAACATGACACTGTTTATTGATGGTTTACATCCGAATCAATTGGGCTATGAAATACTGACACGTTTGCTGAAAGAAAATATTCAACGATAATATACGTAATTGTCTATATACTATAATATAACCTTTGAGGAGAGTTTCGCTCGGTGCTACCGACCTTACATCGGGCGTCGCCTTGCATCCTTACTCGCTTTCACTCGAAGTAAGACAAAAAAATTGGCTATATGCCAATTTTTATCTAACTTTGTAATCTCAAAAGTGTTGATAATAATATACGCAAATTATTGATAAAAAAATGGCAAATAAAGCTTTATTAATGATTCTCGATGGTTGGGGCATCGGCAATCACGACAAAGGAGATGTGATCTATAGTACTCCTACCCCTTATATTGACAGCCTTATGGCTCAATATCCTAATTCCCAATTGCAAGCAAGCGGCGAAAATGTCGGATTGCCGGACGGACAAATGGGGAACTCTGAAGTAGGACACCTTAATATTGGTGCCGGTCGCGTTGTTTACCAAGATTTGGTAAAAATCAACAAGGCTATTGAAGATAAATCTATACTTAAAAACAAGGAAATCATCAATGCATTTTCTTATGCTAAAGAAAATGGGAAATCCATCCATTTTATGGGTTTAGCCTCAGATGGTGGTGTTCATAGTTCTTTAGAGCATTTATTTGCTCTTTGCGACATAGCAACAGAATATGACCTCAACAATGTGTTTATCCATTGTTTTATGGATGGACGCGACACTGACCCTAAATCCGGAGCAGGTTTCATTGCCGACATTGAAAAGCATTGCAACCAAAGTGCCGGTAAAGTTGCAACAGTTGTCGGAAGATATTATGCTATGGACCGAGACAAACGCTGGGAACGTGTCAAAGAAGCCTACGACTTGCTCGTTGACGGCATAGGCAAAAAATCAGATAACATGGTCAATGCCGTAGAAGAATCTTACGCTGAAGGTATTACTGACGAATTTATCAAACCTATCGTAAACACATCTGTTGACGGACGAATAAAGGAAGGCGATGCCGTTATCTTCTTCAATTACCGCAATGACAGAGCAAAAGAATTGACAATCGTTCTTACCCAACACGAGGAAAACGGCATGAAGCCAATTCCGGGACTTCAATATTATTGTATGACTCCTTACGATGCGTCATTCACAGGTGTTCATATCCTCTTTGACAAGGAAAATGTGGAAAACACTCTTGGTGAATATCTTTCTAAATGTGGCAAAACACAACTCCACATCGCAGAAACAGAAAAATATGCTCACGTCACATTTTTCTTTAATGGTGGCAGAGAGACTCCATATGAAAATGAAGAACGTATCCTCGTTGCTTCTCCGAAAGTGGCTACTTACGACCTTAAGCCTGAAATGAGTGCATACGAAGTTAAAGACAAACTTGTGGAAGCTATTGCTACTGAGAAATTTGACTTCATCGTAGTCAATTATGCCAATGGCGATATGGTGGGACACACAGGTGTGTACGAAGCAATCGAAAAGGCTGTTATCGCAGTTGATAATTGTGTTCGCGACACAGTAGAAACAGCAAAAGAGCATGGCTACGAAATCATAATCATCGCCGACCACGGAAATGCAGATAATGCAATCAATGCCGACGGAAGCCCTAACACTGCTCACTCTCTCAACCCTGTTCCTTGCATCTATATCACTTCTCGCAAAGATGCAAATGTAGCTAATGGTATTTTGGCTGATGTCGCTCCTTCAATTCTCAAAATTATGAACCTTGAGCAACCGGCTGAAATGACAGGAAATCCTTTAGTAAAATAATTTTACTTATAATTATAAACAATAAAGGCGGGCAAATGCTCGCCTTTATTGTTTATATTCATGTGTATCTTATTATAATTTTGACAATATATCTTCCAAATCAATAGCGGAAACTTTTACTCTCAATTCACCATCCATAGCAACAGATATATTGCCGGTTTCTTCACTTACTATTATACACAGAGCATCTGTCACTTGTGACATCCCTAACGCGGCACGATGCCTCAATCCTAAACTCTTCGGGATATTCATATCATGTGATACCGGCAAAATACACCCTGCCGCAGCAATTCTTTTTTGACGTATAATCATTGCCCCGTCATGCAATGGACTATTCTTAAAAAATATATTTTCTATCAATCGCAAATTCAGATTTGCATCTATTTCATCCCCCGTCTTAACATAATCATTCAAAGGCACTTTACGCTGAAGCACTATCAACGCTCCGGTCTTCGATTTTGACATACTCATACAAGCATAGACCACAGGCATTACATATGAATGATCTTCTTCTTCGGCATCTCCATGTCGAAATAATTTTCGAAACACTTTCCACTTGTCCTGAGAGCCTAAATCTATCAAGAATCGTTTTATTTGGTCTTGGAATATTACAACCAAGATTATCAATCCAATACTCATAAACTTATCGAGTATGGTACCGGTCAATTTCATTACCAATATTTGAGAAGCGACTATCCAAACGACGATAAACGACAATACACCTATAAATATATTAATCGTACCACTCTTCTTCATTACCTTATACAGATAATATAAGATTAATGCCACTACCAATATATCCACTATGTCTTTTATTCCAAAATCAATCATATTATTGATGTTTTAAATTTTCTTTCATCAGTTGCACCAATTTCACAGTCTCTTTAGCTTCTTTCACATCATGCACTCGTAGGATATCAGCTCCTCCAAGCAATGCAATTGTATTCAGCACAGTAGTTCCATTCAATGCATCATCCGGAGCACAAGACAAAGCTTTATAAATCATCGACTTTCTCGATATTCCAACAAGCATCGGCACATCTATGCGTTTCAATTCTTTCAATTCGGCAAGCAGAGCATAATTATCATCTAACGTTTTTGCGAAACCAAATCCGGGATCAATTATTATATCATTGACACCTAAATTATGTAATCCTGCTACTTTAAATGCCAATGATTTGATTACGTCTGCTGTTATATCATCATATTTAATGATACTCTGCATTGTTTGTGGAGTGCCTCTCATATGCATTATCACATACGGAATTTGCAATTTTGCAATAGTGGTCCACATATTTGCATCCAAATCACCTCCGGAAATATCGTTTATTATATCTGCCTCAAACTCTTCGACCGCACGTTGAGCGACTATTGCTCGAAATGTATCAACAGAAATAATTGCATCGGGATAATTTTTGCGTATAATATTCAGGGCTAAGGCAATACGCGAATACTCTTCTTCAGAAGTCACATCTTCAGCTCCCGGTCGAGAAGAATAACCACCTACATCAATCACATCTGCACCATCATCCATCATTTTCGTTACTTGCCGTAGAATTGTATCTTCCGACTGCATCCTGCTACTTGAAAAAAATGAATCCGGAGTAACATTAAGTATCCCCATTACCCAAGGAGTATGAAAATCGTATAATTGTCCTTTTATATTTATTGTCATATCATACATTCATTACACATTGCGAAGTTAACAAAAAAATACTAAGCATCTAAAATTTTACCTCATTTTTTTTATTTTAATCAATTTTCATTATCTTTGCTCCCAAATATCAATTCTTTAAATAACTATGTCTATTAAAAAATTTTTAACTTTGGTATGTGCCGTTGTTATCGGAACTTCTTCGGCACTTGCAGTCCCCGCTAAGAGGATTACCCACACAATGACACAACCTGATGGGACTAATGTATCACTCCGACAAATTGGAGACGAATTTTTTCACTGTTTTATTACAGAAGATGGTTACCTTGTCAAAAAAGCATCTGACGGCGGTTATAAATTCATAGATAATTCCGGACAAATATCCGATATTCAAGCATGTGACCCTCAACATCGTTCACAACAGATAACTGAGGTTCTAAAATCTCTAAATCCGGCAATTACATTCGACATGATGCGTCAAAATGCTATCGACAATTCTTTGATGCACAAAAATTATTTGCAAAGAACACCGGCTATTAAGAAAGCTATAAACGACAGCAAATGGGACAATGCAGATGGTCATGACATTCGCGAATTTCCAACTGACGGCGAACAAAATGTATTAGTTATTCTTGTAAACTTTTCTGACAAAAAATTTGCGCTAGCCGAAGACCCATTGAAAGAAATGACTAATATGATGAATGAAGTCGGCTATTCTAACTTTGGTGCCACAGGTAGTGCTTACGATTTTTACACCGCTTCTTCCAATAATATTTTCTTACCTTCATTTGACGTTTATGGCCCGGTAGAATTGCAAAACAAATATTCCTATTATGGTGGTAATGATCCTAAAATGGGCGACCAAGACAGACATCCGGGAGACATGGTAAAAGAAGCTATTGAAGCCCTTGACGATGAAATTGATTACACCAACTACGACCGCAACGACGACGGATTTGTCGACAATGTGTATGTTATCTATGCCGGATACGGTGAAGCCGACTCAGGTATCGATGATACTATTTGGCCTCACTCTTACGCTCTCGAATATGCTCTTGGAGCTCCCGTCACTTTAGACGGCGTCAAAATAAATAAATACGCCACTTCCAACGAATTGAATTACGATGACACTCCTGACGGTATCGGCACATTCTGCCATGAATTTGGTCACGTTCTTGGTTTGCCTGACATATATTCAACCAACTACAATTATTTGGCATTCTCTCCCGGAGCTTATTGTACAATGGACTATGGTTCATACAACAATAACGGACGTACACCTCCTTTATTCGGAACTTACGAACAATATGCATTAGAATGGTTGAAACCTACCGAAATAACAGAAGCAACGACTATTAATATGTTGCCTTTGTCAAGAAACAACATCGCTTACAAAATTTCAGCTGATGCTTCTAATCCTAAAGAATATTTCCTTTTTGAAAATCGTCAATGGGAAGAATGGGACAAATTCATACCGGGACATGGTATGCTTGTATGGCATATTGATTTTAAACAATCTGTTTGGGATTCTAACGCTTGTAACAATACTGAAAATCACCAATACATCGACATTGTAGAGGCTGACAACATCGCTTCCGATGAAACTCAAGCTTCCGACCCATTCCCGGGTTACAGCAATGTCTATGAATTTACAAGCACTACCAAACCTGCTTTCAAAAATTGGGCTAATAAAGCGATCAATCTTCCAATTACAGAAATTAGCGAAAGCCCTGACGGTATAATTTCTTTCAAAGTAGATGGCGGTGGCGACGAAAATTCTCCTTACTTCATCGCATCTCCGAAAATAAATAGCGCTACCGTTTCTTCATCTTCTATTACACTGAATTGGGACAAAGTTGCGAATGCCGACGGTTATAGAATAACAGTTTACCCATTTGAAGCTTTTGATGGACAAAATTTAAACGAATACGTTGCTGACTATCTCGCTAAAGATATTGAAGCTGCAACATCTATTGAAATTGGAGAGTTGACAGCAAACAACACTTACACTGTCAGACTTTATGCTTACAACGACACAAACATGTCATCTCCTTGCATTTATCACATCTCCACGTCTGCTGACAAATTCACTGATGCTACTCCTGAATTAACAATCCGCGACATCGAAGATGTAACTGCTACTGCTTCATGGAATGCTATTGAAGATGCTGATAAATATCTTTTGACTGTCGCTACTCGATCTGAAAAAGATGCTGCAGGAACAGATATCGTTACGTTCGATAACAAAAAATTACCTTCAGGTTGGATGACTTATGGTATTTGGGACAGCAACGAAAAATATTGCGGAGAAGCTGTGCCTTCAATTAAACTTTCTTTCCAAGGAGACCTAATCGAAACTCCTACTTACGACGAAGAAATAAAATCATTCTCATTCTGGTGTCGCACTAATCGCGGAAAAGCAAGTATTGAATTGCAAATATTTGCTAAAGACGGCAACAAGTTAACTCCAATCACCACTATCACAGAGGTAGATGGTACAGCCGAAGGTTCGTTGATTGAAGTCAACAATATCCCGGGCGGAGTTCACCAAATTGCTATGTACTACTACTTCAAAACATCAAAACTCGAATTCAATATTGATGACATCAAAGTTGAACTTAGCGGAGGATACACTGACACTCCTATCGCAGGTTTCGATCGTCTCGAACTTACTGAAACGTCTGCCACTATAACAGGATTGCAAAAACTCACCGACTATGTAGCTTATGTTGAAGCTGTCGGAAGTGCCGGAAACTCTAAGAAATCTTACGCAGTCAAATTCACTACTAAAAATGAAAGTAGCGTTGAATCGATTGAGTCTGCCAATATTCAAGCATTTGCTATCAACAATGGTCTCATAGTTCCGACCGACCAAACAATAGCATACAATGTTTACACAATCGATGGAAGAACTATTGCACAAAATAAAATTGGAACATTCCAACTCCCTGCTAAAGGCATCTACATCATAAAAAGCCTTCTCAATACCGCAAAAATATGCTGGTAAAATTATAAAAATCCACGAAAAGGGTCGCTTGATGTGAGCGGCCCTTTCTTGTTTACAAAACTTCGTTCTATTTATACAATTTCTATCATAAAAATTTTTGGCGTTTG
>CAZGEX010000061.1:0-7314 GCA_964524385.1 uncultured Sangeribacter sp. | reverse complement strand
CGAAGAAAACTGCCGATTAAAAATCAAAAGCGACCAAAAGACTGCCAAAACAAAAATAACTGAAATAAAAACAACGTCGCAGCGTTCAATTTATGGAACCTGCATTTATCATTAAAATGAATCTTCCAAAATTTACTCCTCGATTTTCTACCGACGGAAATACTGTTAAAATTTTTGATAACCTTCGTCGTAAATATGTTAAGTTTACTCCGGAGGAAAATGTGCGTCAACATTTTGTCAACTGGCTTATCAATGATTTACATTATCCCGCAGGACTGATGAACAACGAAATTTCAATTAAACTAAACAACACCTCTCGAAGATGCGACACTATCGTTTTTGATAAAATCGGTAATCCCTTTGTCATTATCGAATATAAAGCTCCTTCTGTCGAAATAAATCAAAATGTGTTTGACCAGATTGTCAGATACAATATGGTTCTAAAAGCTAAATATCTTATCGTTTCTAACGGTATTCAACACTATTGCTGCGTAATAGACTATAATAATAACAGCTATCAATTTGTCCCTCAAATACCTCATTACAACGAATTAAAATTTGATTTCTCAGAAAATTAATAATGAACTATATAGAACAAAATAATTACTTAGACCAACTAAACATCCAACAAAGAAACGCCGTAGAATACATCGATGGACCATCGCTTGTTATTGCCGGTGCAGGTTCAGGCAAAACACGTGTTTTAACCTATAAAATCGTACATCTTTTAAACAACGGCTACGAACCTTTCAGAATTATGGCTTTGACTTTTACAAATAAAGCCGCTCGCGAAATGAAAGAGCGAATTGCTACCGCTGTAGGAGACAAAATTGCATCTCGTATTTGGATGGGAACGTTTCATTCTATTTTCTTAAGAATTTTACGTTCACACGCTGATATTTTAGGGTTCAATAAAAATTTTACAATCTACGATGCTTCCGATTCCAAATCTCTAATTAAATCTATTATCAAAGATTTGGAATTAGACGACAAAACATATAAACCAAACACAATTGCATCTATTATATCTAATGCTAAAAATGCATTAGTCTCGGCTAAACAATACTCCCTCGATAAGGATTATCAAGAATCAGACAAAAGAGCTAAACGAGAAAAAACTGCGTTAATCTACAAAATTTATTGCGAACGTTGCAAACTTGCTGATGCAATGGATTTTGACGACATACTTTATTTCATGAATCTGCTTCTCAGAGATAATCCGGATATAAAACGTCACTATCAAGATTTTTTTAAATACATCCTTGTTGATGAATATCAAGACACAAACTTCGCTCAGCACTTGATTATTTCACAATTATGCGATAAAAATCTTTGTGTCGTCGGTGATGATGCTCAAAGCATATATTCTTTCAGGGGTGCTAATATTGCAAATATTCTAAATTTACAAAACCACTACCCTGATCTCAAAATTTTTAAACTTGAACAAAATTATCGTTCCACACAAAACATCATTAATGCGGCTAATAGCCTTATCGAGAAAAATGTTAATCAAATTAAGAAAAACATTTTCAGCAATAACTCTATCGGCAATAAACTTAAAATTATCGGTACATTTAGTGATATCGAAGAAAGTTTTATTGTTGCCAATGACATATCGAAATCAAAAATGACTCTTCATGATTCTTACGATGATTATGCTATTCTATACCGCACGAATGCTCAATCTCGTGTACTTGAAGAATCTCTTCGAAAAAGAAATATTCCTTACATTATATACGGCGGTCTTTCCTTCTATCAGCGAAAAGAAATTAAAGATGCTATTTGCTACTTCAGAATGGCCATTAATCCGCATGACGACGAAGCTCTTCGTCGTATTATTAACTATCCCGCAAGAGGTATCGGAGATACAACTATCAAAAAAATTCAATCTGTGGCTATTGCTAACAATGTTAGTATGTGGTCTGTTATTTCAGATTATTCCAAATACAATCTCGCTGTTAACTCCGGCACTCAAAAAAAACTATATGCATTTGCTGAAATTATTTATGAGTTCATCAATGACAATGATAATGGCAGCAATGCTTTTGAATTAGCTCAACTTGTGTACAATCGCACCGGTTTATTATCATCTATCGCTAATGATAACACTCCGGAGACAATCAGTAAACAAGAAAACTTAAAAGAACTACTTTCCGGTATCAACGAATTTGTTCAACAACAGATTGAAAGCGGTGAAAACGACCTCTCCATGACAAAATTTATATCCGAAACTTCGCTCGCTACTGACCAAGACGAACAAACTTCAGACGAACCTAAAGTAACTCTGATGACTGTACATGCCGCTAAAGGTCTTGAATTCAAACACATTCATATTGTAGGGGTGGAAGAAGATCTTTTCCCTTCGGCTTTAAGTGCAGGAAATGCTTCCGAAATTGAAGAAGAACGACGTCTGCTATATGTTGCTATCACAAGAGCCAAAGAATTTTGCACTATTTCTTATTCTAAATCTCGATTCAGAAACGGACAAACTGTTTCCACAAGAATGTCCCGATTCATCAATGAAATTGATTTCAGATATAAAGACCAACAATCTTCAAATAGTTTTGATGATAGATTTTTCAATCCGGTCGCTCAATACAATTCTAACTCTGAAAGACTATACAATAACTCAAGTTCTTACAATCGTAATACTTCGTCTCTTCATTCAAATCTGAAGAAATTGCATCATTCCTCTACGTCTTATAATTCTCAAATCAATAATGCTCCGGTTTCAAATTCCGATAAAAACATCTCTGTCGGCACAAATATTCGGCATTCACGATTTGGAGAAGGTATGATTAAGTCGATTGATAAATCTTCCGGCGATACTATCATCATTGTCGATTTTAAGAATGTCGGAGAAAAGAAATTATTACTTAAATTTGCAAAATTTGAAATTATCTAATCAGTTAAAGCAGGTTTTATAAATTGTATAGAATCTGCCTTAGAATAAATTTAACACCGCAGCGTTGACTGCATAAACTTTCTTATTATGAACATAAAAGATATTCAAACACCTTTCTATATCATCTACGAAGACCGACTTCGTAAAAATTTGGAAATCATCAAAAGAGTCTCGCAAGAGGCTGATGTTGAAATAATTATGGCATTCAAAGCTAATGCTCTTTGGAAAACATTTCCTGTCATTCGTGAATATATTAACGCTTCTACTGCAAGTTCTCTCAATGAAATGCAACTTTCTTTAGATTTTCTCAAAGGAAATGTCCACGCTTATTGCCCGGTTTACACTCCTGCGACTTTCCCGAAATTTCTTGAAGGAAGCACACACATCACATTCAATTCGATTCATCAATTCGAGCGTTTTAAAAACGACATAGAATCCTACAATAGCAACAACAATAAATATGTAAGTGCCGGTCTTAGAGTTAATCCGCAATGTAGTGTCATCGAAACAGACATCTACAATCCTTGTTTACCCGGATCACGTTTTGGAGTTACTGCCGACATTATTGGTGAATCACTCCCTAATGGCATCGAAGGACTGCATTTTCATGCTCTCTGCGAGTCTTCGAGCTTCGACCTTGAAAATGTCTTGAATGCATTTATCGAACAATACGGTAAATACCTTCACAATATCAAATGGCTTAACATGGGGGGCGGGCATCTTATGACTCGTCAAGGTTATGATATCGACCACCTTATAACTATACTTCGTAAATTCAAAAATTCATATCCTCACATCAATCTGATTATGGAACCGGGTAGTGCATTCACTTGGCGTACAGGCGACTTGATTACAGAAGTAATGGATGTCGTGGAAAGCAACAATATCCGTACTGCGATTATCGATGCTTCTTTTGCCTGCCACATGCCCGACTGCCTGGAAATGCCTTACAAACCGTTTATCTCTGAAGCTCTTAAAGACGATGCTATTGAAGGTATAGATTATCGTCTCGGTGGAAATTCTTGTCTTAGTGGCGATTTTGTCGGTTTCTGGAAGTTCTGCCAACCGCTTAAACCTGGCGACAGACTTACTCTCGAAGATATGAACCACTACACTACCGTCAAAACTAATATGTTTAACGGCATCCAACACCCTTCTATTTGGCTATGCCGTTCCGACGGCTCTCTTGAATGTTTACGCGAATTTACCTACGAAGATTATAGAGACAGAATGGATTAAGTATGACTCTATCTAACAATCACTTGCGACAATTTATTGACGATAATATTAAATTATCGCCAATAAAACTTCGTCTCAAATTTGCCAATAAATCAAATCCTTTTTTTGACTATAATTTTGGTATCGACCAAATTGAATGTCGTCAAAAAGCCGGTGCAAAAATCCCGTCATTTATCTCTAATCCGGATTTTATATTTCCTACTACTCTCTCTTCCGAACAATGCACTAATGAAATAATAGCCGATTTTCATGCCGATTTATGCTCTCCGAATGATGTCGTATTAGATATGACTTGCGGTCTTGGCATTGATTCGATGTCGATCGCGAAAAAATGCAAAGAGATTACTTCTATCGACATTAATCCGATTGTAGTGACGACTGCCAAACACAATGCTTCTGTCCTTAACATCCAAAACATTAATTTTGTCGAAGCCGATTCCATCCAATTTCTGAATGATTCAAATCGCAAATGGGATATAATTTTCATCGACCCGGCTCGAAGAGATTCCGGAAACAACCGCACTTATGCGTTCTCCGACTGCTCTCCCGACATTCTAAATAATTTTGATTCTATAAAAAAGCATTGCAACCGACTATTGATTAAGGCGTCTCCCATGCTCGACTTAACTCAATCACTCCGAGAACTGCGATACATTACCGACATTTGGATTATAAGCTTAAAGAATGAATGTAAAGAATTGCTTTTTATGGCTGATTTTCAGTCTGATACTATTCGCAACAATATCAAATTACACACTCTCAATTTCTCAAACTCCGAATTGGAAGATTTTTCGCTCGAACTTTGCAACAATAATCTGTCAGACGGAATAATCAATTACATTGACGATGTTTCGCAGGTCAAATCCGGACAATTTATGTACGAACCCAATGCAAGCATTATGAAAGCGGCTTGTTGGGCGATAGTGTCAAAAAAATTTCCGCTACTCAAAAAACTTGCTCCAAACACCCATATTTTTGTCTCTGATTACTATTACGACAACTTCCCGGGTAGAAAATTAAAAATTGAAGACGTGATACCGCCAAAATCCAAGCTCTTGAAGAATTTCGAAAAAAGTCAAGCAAATGTCGTTGTAAGAAATTTCTATATTTCTGCCGAACAGCTCAAAAAGTCGCTTAAAATTAAAGACGGAGGAGATAAATTTATTTATGGAGTAAAAGCCACTGCACTCGAAAAACCTCTACTGATTGTCTCCCAAAAACTGTAACAATTTTTATTAAAGCAGGTTCTATAATTGATTTGGATAGATTCTGAGAATTTAATCAATCCCACAGTATTCAATATATAGAGTCTAACTTAAGGCAAGTTCTATAAATTGATTTGGAAAGATTTTGAAAATTTAATCGAGGAGGTTTCAAGATTGAGGAGCGAGTTTAGCGTGCTAAACGACTGACGAAATCGAAGAAAACTGCCGATTAAAACTCAAAAGCGACCAAAAGCCTGCAAAAACAGAAGAAACTGAAATAAAAACAACATCGCAGCGTTCAATTTATAGAACCTGCCTTCAATTTATGCCACAAGACAGGCAACTGCCATAATCATCAAAATCTTCTTCATAATCCCACCTAATTTTATTTATGCTACTATATATTCTTGAATATCTGAATTTTTGACCTCGCTTCACGGGTTCGTGGCGGGGCTTTCTTATGCCCCCGCCGAAATGAATTAAACACGCACTTCGTGCTTTTTTATTCTGAAACCGGGCGGACACTAAGACCGTAGTCGCGGCTGAGCCAAGCAACAAAGCGAAAAAAGTCTCGATCGAAGTGGAGGCTGGACGCGAGGTCGGAATAACTCTCGCCAAGAGAAGAGCCCCAATAGCTGCCACTGTCTCCGACGTTGCAGCGCTCAGGCCCAACCCGCCAACCGGCGGCAGGAAGAAAGATACTATTACCGTTCGGTCCCGTTACACGATATCCGTCATGTCCTCCTTCTGCGGTCCATTCCCATACACTTTTCAATGAGTTCTTGTAACTCATGCTCAGTAGGGAGTCGCCAACTACTGCCCCATGTTGCTGTCGCAACATCGTATTGCGGATTGCCGCCTATATCGCTTATACTGCTATCTCCGTATGTTTTACTATTTTCTTCCGTATAGCTGCTCTTCTCTGTTAGTTCTCCCCATGCATAATATCCGCCGAAGTCACTCGGACTACTCGCCCCGACATTGCATGTCGCCCATTTTACCGACAAGCCTAAATCCACCCATTCGTGTCCGTTAATTTCTCCTCGCGTGGCAACTTCACATTCTTTACCACTTCGGGCATTTGCAATTCCTGCCGCAAGACAGGCAACTGCCATAATCATCAAAATCTTCTTCATAATCCCATCTAATTTTATTTATGCTACTATATATTCTTGAATATCTGAATTTTTGACCTCGCTTCACGGGTTCGTGGCGGGGCTTTCTTATGCCCCCGCCGAAATGAATTAAACACGCACTTCGTGCTTTTTTATTCTGAAACCGGGCGGACACTTCGACCGTCCTTACGGCTGCTCCAATCAATATAGATCTCTCGATCGAAGTCGAGGCTGTACGTGCTGCCGGAATCACTCCCGTCCGGAGTAGAGCCCCAATAGCAGCCACAGACTCCTACGTAGTAACGCTCAGACCCATTACGCCAACCGGTGGCAGGAAGAAATATACTATTACCGTTCGGTCCTGTTACACGATAGCCGTTATGTCCCCCTTCTGCGGTCCATTCCCATACACACTTATCAATGAGTTCTTGTAACTCATCTAAAGTAGGTAATCGCCATCCGCTGCCCCATGTTGCTGTCGCAACATCGTATTGCGGATTGCCACCTATATCATAGCTTACTTCTGCATAATATTGCGATTCATTCAATGCTCCCCATTCCAACAAGTATCCATAGTCGCAGGGATTGTTTGCTCCGACATTGCATGTCGCCCATTTTACCGACAAGCCTAAATCCACCCATTCGTGTCCGTTAATTTCTCCTCGCGTGGCAACTTCACATTCTTTACCACTTCGGGCATTTGCAATTCCTGCCGCAAGACAGGCAACTGCCATAATCATCAAAATCTTCTTCATAATCCCATCTAATTTTATTTATGCTACTATATATTCTTGAATTGTAAAAATTTGTATTTGCATCTTATTAAGGCAGGTTCTATAATTGAACGCTG
>CAZGEX010000060.1:0-7434 GCA_964524385.1 uncultured Sangeribacter sp. | reverse complement strand
AAATCTTGCTGTGATTGTCAGCGAGGTATGTCCGCTCGATAACTTGCGAAATGAATGCCCACAGCTTCAGCGTCTTGTTCGTAGCCCACAAGCATATTTGACTTCGGACAGATGTGGATAAACTTGCTGTCAGCCTTGTTATACAAAGGCACAAGTTTAAGGCGACCGTTAGAACCCTCGACAGTACCTTGAGCGTATTGGGTATTGTAGGCAATACCACCGTGGCTCATAAGGTATGCCTCGTTGTATTTGTCAGCGAAGTCTTGCGAGCAGAACATAAGCAACTCTTGTGAACGCAAGCGAGGGTCAAGCGAGAAAAGGATTTCCTTTGCAATATCGACAGCATTGGCAGAGGTAACGGCTTCGTTAAATTTGCCGTAATTGCCAAGAAAATCATCCACTTAGTTGATGTTAAATGGCTGATTTATTTTTATGCAAATATTGATTCCATTATATCGAACTCACGTTATTTTATTTATTCCCACACCTTTTTGCTACTGAGCCCTTTTTGCTACTGAGTCGCAAAAATCGTGTCCCGAATTTGTCCCGGCTTGCTTAAAAACAAAGCCCAACTCATTGATTATCAATTCGTTGGGCTGTGTGGTCCCACTTGGGCTTGAACCAAGGACCCCCTGATTATGAGTCAGATGCTCTAACCAACTGAGCTATAGGACCTAATTATTCTTTTGTGGAATAATTTGCAAATTTTTTGTCGTTTGCGAGTGCAAAGTTAGTGCTTTTTTTGTTGTTTGCAAAATTTTTTGTTGTTTTTTTTGTTGTTGTGCGGTTGAGATGGTGGTGTTTTTGTGGATTTTGTTTATTTTTGTGGTTTAATTTGTAAAATTTGTTTAATTGAGGAAGGATTTTTTATGTATTTGATTCGTGTTTTGTTTTTGTTTGTGATGTTTTTTGGGGGGTGTTTTGTGAGTTTTGGTGAGGATGTTGATTCAGTCGGGGGAGGTTTGGTTAGTTCTTTTATGGGTTCTTATTCGACGTCTCATGAGGGTAAGTTGATAAGTGAGACTACGGGTTATGGTCGTCATTATATGGGTTATGGTTATGTTGAGTTGGGTGGTGATTTTTGTGGTGAGGGTAAGGGTGGACGGTGGTTGTATGCACAGTTGATGTGGGATCAGAAGTTTTGGGAGAGTCCGATTTATTTTCATGGGGAGGTTAGGTCATATTTTGGTAGTGGGGGATATGATTCTCAGCAGTATTATTTCGGGGGTATGTATTTGTTTGGTTTGTGTAATGGTAGTGTTTCTGTTTCGGGTATGTATCGTTATTGTAGTGAAGAGGGTCATGGGGGTCAGGTGACGGTGTTTGGGATGTATGATTTCGGGTGTGTGAATTTGATGCATTATAGTGATTTGTATAAGAGTCATCGTAGTGATGTTGTTTTGACGGTTTATAATGAGGTTCGCGTGTTTTATGAGTTGAGTCGGAGGTTTGAGGTGGGTTGTATAGGTATTTTGGGTTATTCGTTTAGGGATTGTTTGGATTCGGTTTCGGGGGCTTTGGCATTTAAGGTTAATTTGTAGTCGGTTTAGTTAAGGCAGGTTTTCCAAATCAATTTATAGAACCTGCCATAAAAGAATAATACCCCGAAAGTAACAACTACTCTCGGGGTATTTTTATATGCATGTTCTAAAAATTGAACGCTGTGAATTTGATTTCAGTTGGTTGTTATTTGGTAACTCTTTCGAGCCATTTAACCATTCCGAGCATGGTTCCCATAGAGATTATGCAAACTGTGAGGAATACGGTCCAGCATTGCCATAGAGGCCAAGCGTTGTACATTAGCGGACCCATCCAGAGGAGTAGGTTACCAACGGCTGTAGCTCCGAGCCAAAGTCCTTGGCAAAGACCTTGAAGGTGTTTAGGAGCGACTTTGGATACGAAAGATAGTCCGAGAGGTGAGATGAATAGTTCGGCTACAGTTAGGAAGAAGTATAGTACGAATAGTACCCAAGCACCGGCTTTTGTTGCTTCTTGAGCTTCGGCGGATTGAGCGAGATATTCAGTAGCACCCGGGTATCCTTTGAATGCTGAGTAGATAGCGAGGAAAAGGAATGCGAGACCGGCGATGAACATACCGATAGCGATTTTTCGAGGTGTTGAAATTTCTTTTCCTCGTCTGCTGAGAGCTCCGAATACAGCCATGATAATAGGAGTAAGCACGATAACGTAGAATGGGTTGAGTGCTTGCCATATTTCAGGTTGCACAGTAGAAGAGTCGACGAAGTCGCGAGCGAAAAGAGATAGGGATGTTCCGTTTTGGTGGAAAGAGAACCAGAAGAATATAGCGATGCCGAGAACGGCGAAAAGGGCGTACATTCGTTGTTTGATGTCTTTTGCCATTGCTGCTTTTTCTTCGGCGGTGTAAGTTACAGTGGCTGACGCTGCTTTTTTGTTAGGTGTAGGGAATTTTTTAGCAGATACTATGAATATTGTCAACGATATGAACATTGCCACAACGGATGCGATGAATGAGTAGTGGATACCTTCGTTGAAAATTTGCAAGTATTTTTGACATTCGTTGGCGAGGTCGTTGATGTTGCCGCCTGCTGCTGTCATAAATTCTCTGAGGTTGTTCATTGCTTCGGGAGCCATAGCGGCACTGTCTTGGATGAATTCGTGGCAAAGAGCCGGGAGTTTTGCGTTGTAAAGCATATCGAATTCGCCGAGCCACCAAGAGCGAAGGAGTGGAGCTACGAAAGGAGCGATAAGACCACCGACGTTGATGAATACGTAGAAAATTTGGAAGCCTGAGTCGCGATTTTTTTCGTAACGAGGGTCGTCGTACATTTGCCCTACGATTGCTTGGAGGTTACCTTTGAAAAGGCCGTTACCGAAAGCGATAAGGAAAAGTGCACCGCAAGTCATAGTTAGAAGCCAAGATGTGTTTCCTTCAGTAGCGAGGATAGGGATTGAAAGAATAACGTATCCTAAGGCCATGATTATAAGACCTGTTTTGATAGTTCCTTTGTAGTTTTGAGTTTTGTCGGCGATAAGACCACCTACGAGGCTGAGGATGTAGATTCCGGCGTAGAAGAAAGAGTAGACGAGAGCACTCGTTTCGTCGCTAAGGCCGAATTTTGAGCAGAGGAAAAGAACGAGTACGGCGTTCATGATGTAGTAGCCGAAGCGTTCTCCCATGTTGCTGAGAGCTGCGGGGATTAACCCTTTTGGATGATTTTTGAACATAAATATTTAGATTTTATTAGTTAAATAATATTTTATTATTGATTTTTGTCGGCGATTAGTTTGGAGAAAGCCATGGCGTAGAGTTTGATTTGTTTAATCATGGCTACGAGGCCGTTGCTGCGTGTCGGTGACAGGTGCTCTTTAAGACCGATTTCGTCAATGAAATGAAGGTCGGCGTTAAGGATGTCTTGGGGGGATTGGTTAGATAGGACACGAAGCAGGAGTGCGACTATGCCTTTTACGATAAGGGCGTCGGAGTCTGCTTCGAACACGATTTTGTTTTGTTCGTTGAGTTTGGCGACAATCCATACTCGGCTTTGGCAACCTTCGATGAGGTTGTCGGGAGTTTTGGCAGAGTCGGGTATTGGTTGAAGTGTACCTCCGAGTTCGATAATGTAGGCGTAGCGGTCCATCCAGTCGGTGAGTCCGTCGAATTCGTCGATTATTTCTGTTTGTATATCGTTGATATTCATTCGATTAGTTTGTTAGTTTGTTTAGATGCATGAGCGTTGAAAAGGTGTCGTCGGCATCTATTAGTTATGATTCGAGTTCAAAGATAGTAAAAATTTGACAAATTATAAAAAAAGCGTAGTATTTTGGGTAAAATTGTGGGGATTTGTTGTGAGTAGGGAGTGTTTCAGACAGCGTTCAATTTATCTCGCCTGTTTTTATTTAGGTATGTAGATGAAAGATATGTTGCGTTCAGGTGTTTTGTTTTGGCGTCGGTAGCTGTGTAAAATGAATTTTCCGTTTATGGAGTGGTGTCGGGTGCAGAGAGAGTTTCGGTTGATGTTTTCGGCAGGTATTCCGTTTTGGGTTAGAAGTTGGCAGTTGCAACCTATAAGGTCGATGTGCGGTTTATCGGATAAGAAAGGTTTGTTGGTTAGCGGGTCGATGAAAGAATTTAGGTAGATGTGTTTGTTGAAGCCGGCTTCTTTGAATTTTTCGGCGAGCGAGAAGTCGGTTTCGTAGCATACGTGGCAAATAGCGGGAGCGAAAGCGACGAAGAAATTTTCGGGTGAGCCACCTAATTGTCGTAGTTTATGGATGGTGTTTACGATTATTTTGCCCAAAGTTCCTTTCCAACCGGCGTGAACTGCGGCTACGGTCTTAATGTCGTTTGCGTAGATTAGGATAGGGACGCAGTCGGCAGTGCGAATTCCGATTGCTGCGTTTTTGAGTTGAGTGATAAGTGCGTCGGTATCGGGGTAGGAATGGTGACCGGCATTGTCAACGATAGCGACGTTGCATGAGTGGGTTTGTGTAGGAAGGATAAGCGGGATTTTGTGAGATGCTTCGACGATAGCGGTGGCAGAAGTAGAGGCTGCCACCGCATTGTCGTGAATTTTAATATTGATGATATTGTCGGGGGTTATAAGATTCATTATTAGTGGTTTAGTCGGGGTTGACGGTAGATTCTTCGTCCCAGAATTCGTCGTTCCAATCTTCGTCGGTGAGAAGTTCGAGTTGTTCGTCGTCGTCGATAGGTTCGGGTTCGAATATGAAATCGTCTTCTTCCTGCACTCGGTGACGTATGTCGAGCGGGCGGTGAGTGATAGAGGTAACGATACGATTAGATTCATCGTTGATTTCTCTCCATAGCAGATCTTTTAGTTCTGTCAATCCGAAACCGGTAACAGATGAGATGAAAACCGTAGGAATTCCGTCGGGGAGTTCGTTTTTCATTTCGTCGATAAGTTCATCGTCGAGCATATCGGATTTAGAAATTGCGAGGATTCTGCTTTTGTCCATAAGTTCGGGGTTGAATTCACGCAATTCGTTGAGAAGGATTTCATAATCTTTTTTGATGTTGTCGGAATCTGCGGGAATGAGGAAAAGAAGGACAGCGTTGCGTTCGATGTGACGTAGGAAACGCAGACCGAGACCTCTGCCTTCGCTTGCACCTTCAATAATTCCGGGGATGTCGGCCATGACGAAAGAGTTAGTTCCGCGATATTGGACAATTCCGAGACTTGGTTCCATAGTGGTGAAGGGGTAGTCGGCAATTTTCGGACGGGCAGCCGAAATCGAAGAAAGGAGTGTTGATTTACCGGCATTTGGGAATCCGACGAGACCTACATCTCCGAGGAGTTTAAGTTCGAGAATAACGGCTTTTTCGATAGCCGGTTCGCCTGGCTGAGCGTAACGTGGAGCACGATTGGTGGCAGTAGCGAAGTGCCAATTTCCGAGACCTCCTTTTCCTCCTCTGAGGAGTTTGATTTCTTGTCCGTCTTCAGTGACTTCGCAAAGGAATTCGCCGGAGTCGGCGTCGAATACGGTAGTGCCGATAGGGACTTCGATAGTTCTGTCTTCGCCGTCTTTGCCGAAAGAGCGACCGGCACCGCCGGCTTGTCCGTTGGTGGCGAAAATGTGTCGTTGGTATCTGAGGTGGAGCAAAGTCCACATGTTTCGGTTTCCTCTTAAGATAATGTGTCCGCCACGTCCTCCGTCGCCACCGTCGGGACCACCTTTTGGGACGTATTTGGCACGGTGGAAGTGTCTTGATCCGGCTCCACCTTTGCCTGAGCGGCATAATATTTTAACGTAGTCGATGAAATTTGATTCTGCCATTGTTGCTAAAAAATAAGTGGTTAAAAAGAATTATTCGGGCGGTTCATCAGGTCGTTGGCGTATCTGAAGTCATCGGGGGAGCCGATGTCCACCCAAGTGCCGTTGATAGGGAAGTATGCGACGTTTGCACCATTGTCGATGAGTGATTTGATGAAATCCGGGGCATCGAGATGTTTGTCGGGGTTTATATTTTTAAGCAGACGCGAGGCGACAATGTAGATGCCGGCGTTAGCGAAATAGTTGTAGCTTGGTTTTTCTATAATTGAATTGACTTTGTCGTTGTGAGTGTCGATAATCGCAAACGGCACAGAGACGGTGTAGGGAATAACCGCCATAGTCAAGTCAGCGTTTCGGCTAAGGTGTTGTGCATACATATCCTCAAATGAGATGTCGGTCAGTATGTCGGAATTCATGATAATGACGTTTTTGTGAGAGAAATTGTCGATAAGTCCGACAGCACCGAGGGTTCCGAGTGGTTTCGGTTCTTTGATGCACGTAATGTTTTGAGTCCCGGGTCGGTTTGCGGCGTGTGCTTCGATTTGCTCGTGCAAATAATTGACGGTTATAAAAATGTTTTTAATGCCGTATTCCGCGAGGTGGTCGAGATTGTGGTCGATAATGGCTTTGTCGCCGATTTTAAGCAGTGGTTTAGGTGTAGAAAGAGTCAACGGGCGTAATCGTTCGCCTTTTCCTCCGGCCATTAACACCGCATCAAGAGGTAGTAGATTGCGAATATAGTTAAGGTCGATTATTTCGATGATGTGCATATCTGCATCGACGAGAGGTAGCATTTGGATGTTTGCTTTTTTTGCAATGCTGATTTGTTCGAAACAGTCGCAATCGGGATGAATTACTTTAAAATTTCTGTGCATTACACGTTGCACGGAATCGTTGACAGAAGCCCCGGCAATCAGTCCTCGTCGGATGTCGCCATCGGTCAGAGAGCCGACTATGCGATAATTGTAATCGACTACAAATAAGGTCATTATGCTTCCCGATAGTCGATTTAATGCTTCTAAAGCCGTAGCGATATTCGCATCGTTACGGATGATGTGCCGGTCGATATTCGGGGTGGAAATGTTGGTGTTCCGGATGTTTGATGGCATACTGACAAACTCTTTTTTTCTGCAAAATTAGTATTAAAGCAGAGAAAATCCAAATTTTGAGCGTCAACAGCAAGATTTATCTTCAATCGAACAGATTATTTTTCCGCAGAATTAGGATAATTAGTTTCCCACAGATTTATACAAATGGGCTTTTGAGGGAGAGTTGTTTCACACAGATTCTGCAGAAAAGTGAGTTAAAAAGGCGGCAAGGGCTAAAAGGGCGACAAGGCAAAGTTCTAAACGCAAACCCCTCTCTCAAAATCCTTCTGTGGAAATCTGTGTAATCTGCGGGAGCATCAACCACCGAAATCTGTGGGAATTTTAATCGGAATCCGTGGGAGATTCAGGAGTCAGAAATGAAAGTTTTAATCATTGGAATTTCCGAGAGGAATTTTTTTCGTTTTTAATTTGGATTATAAAAATATTGTGTTTATATTTGCAAAATTAATTTTGACTAACATTAAAATCAAACAGCTATGAGATTAAAGATTTTATCTTTTGTTGCAATAGCGATGCTGTTTGCAGCGTGCAGTTCGGATGAACCGAATCC
>CAZGEX010000059.1:0-7557 GCA_964524385.1 uncultured Sangeribacter sp. | reverse complement strand
ATCTCCTCGCTTAAAATCTCAAAATCTCACCAAATCAATTTATCTCACCTGCCTGTATTAATTAATAACCGGGAGTTAATTTGAAAGAGATTTGACAATCAATTCAGCTGCATAGTCGGTGGCAATGGATGTGCCGAGTTTGCGTCGTAGTAGCTTATAGCCACCTATTTGCCAGTCTCTTTGAGGACTTGGTTGCAGAAGCGGAGACAGATGTCGAGTAATATTATCAATAGTACATTTATGGACGAGCAACTCCGGAATAACTTCGTTTCCTACGATGAGGTTCGGTAGAGAAACGAACTTTATTTTAAGCAATCGTTCCATAATTTTGTAAGATATTTTTTTGCCGTTGGCTCTGTAGCATACCACCTGAGGTGTGTTAAGGAGTGCTGTTTCGAGGGTAGCTGTTCCCGAAGTTACAAGAGCGGCAGTGGCGTGTTTTGTTAGAATATGGGTGCTTCCGAACACTACATTCAGCCCGGGGTCTTGGGCAATTTGACGATAGAAACGCAAAGGGATAGTTGGAGCTGCACCAACAATGTATTGATATTCCGGAAATTTTTTTGCGGCTTCAATCATCAAAGGAAGATTATTTTTTATTTCTCCTTTTCTCGAACCCGGTAAGAGTGCAATGATTTTTCGTTGGTCGTCAATACCATGTCGTTCCAAAAAATGTTTCAGTGGAGGCATGTGCCCTAATGCGTGATCGATTTCCTGTACCGATGGATTACCTACATAGATGGCTTTATAATCAAATTTTTTAAAGTATGCCGGTTCAAAAGGTAGAATAGAAAACATTGCATCTACATATTTTTTGATTTTTTTGATGCGATGCTCCTTCCATGCCCATATTTTGGGGGAAATAAAATAATTCACCTTTATGCCGAGTTTTTTTGCAACTTTTGCAAGTTTTAGATTGAAACTTGGATAGTCGACGAGAATCAGTGTGTCAGGATGATATTCTGAAATTAGTTTTTTTGCGGCTTTAAGGTGCTTTGCAATAGTAGGAAGTTTTCTAAACACTTCACTGAACCCCATTACATTCATTTCATTATAATGAATTTGAGGTTGGATTCCGGCGGCTTTAGTCATTAAATCCCCGCCAAAGAATTTAAATTCGGCATCGGTGTCGAATTTTTTGATAGAGTTGATTAATCCGGATGCATGTAGGTCGCCGGAAGCTTCGCCTGCTATTATAATATATTTCATATGTCTGTTTTAGAGATGTTTTTTAATGAATAAATAATAATGCCGTCATTTTGCCGTTTTATAATGTATGAAAAGGATACATTATGTTTTATTGACACTTGCCGGAATGGTTGGTTTAATCACCACACCATCGTGCATAGAAGATGGTTTTACAACATCTCCCGCCGATACGCTTGAATTTTCACGAGATACAGTCAGCTTTGATACTGTGTTTACAGATTTAGGGACTCCTACAGCACGATTGTTGGTCTACAATAGGGCTAAAAAGTCAGTAAATATTTCTCAAATCAAATTCCAACGCGAAGATACAAATTTTCAGTTGAATGTAGACGGAATGAGCGGAAAAGATTTTCGGGATATTGAAATTCGTGGCGGAGATTCGATTTATGTATTTATAGAATGTTTTATAGATGAGAACGATTCGAAAGAGCCGTATTTGGTGGAGGATAAGTTGCAATTCCTTACCAATGGTGTGCAACAGAATGTGCAAGTTGAGGCCTATGGTCAAAATGTGACCAGATTAAAAAATCTTCGATTACAAAAGGATACGTATTTTTCATCAGAACGTCCGTATGTGATTTTTGATAGTTTGATAGTGGAAAAGGGGGTGAAATTAACGATAGCTCCCGGAGCAAAATTATTGTTCCATGATAAAGCATCGTTGACGGTGTATGGCTCAATTGAAGCTGTTGGAGAAAAGGGACGTATGATAGATATGCGAGGCGACAGATTGGATAATGTGCTAACTGATGCATCTTACGATATAATGGCAGGACAGTGGGTCGGTGTGAATATTAAATCGGAAAGTTTTGATAATAGATTAGAATATGTCAATATGCGTTCCACAGTGAGCGGGTTGACGATAGATTCTTGTGGTAATTATGACAGAAGTAAGTTGTTGATTGTCAATAGTTGGTTGCATAATTCACAAGGTTCTGTGATAAGTTCGAAATATGCAAAAGTGGATGCTTATGGCTCGGTGTTCTCAGAATCATCGAATGCAGTAGTGGCATTGTGGGGAGGTAATCATAATTTTGTGCAAAGTACAATTGCTAATAACTATTTATTCTCGGCTGTGTATGAACCGTTGTTGTGCTTATATCATTGTAAGCAAGAGTCTTCCACCGGAGCATTGCCATTGATGGTGGCCAATTTTGAAAATACGATAATATATGGGTTGTCAACAGATATAAATGAGGGAGATTTGACCGGAACTAACGTCTATTTGCGAAATGTGTTATTACGGTCGGAAGGTACAGATGATGACCATTTTATAAATTGTGTGTGGGGGGCAGATCCATTGTTCTATACAGTCAGAGAAGATTATTTGTTTGATTATCGTCTGCGAAATGATTCTCCGGCAATAGGTGCAGGTGGTTCGGAATTTATATCTCCACTGTGCCAATATGATATGTATGGATTGAGTCGTACTGCAGCCGGAACTCCTGATTTAGGAGCTTTCGTTTGGGTATATAATCCGGACGAAGAGGAAACTATAGAATAGACATACTGCATTTTTTGTGGTTCGCAGGAAAATTTATGGAGTGTGGTTTAAACCAACCATAGTGGAAATCTGTTTTGTTATAAAAACTTTATACTATGGGAACACACAAAAGAATGGCAGTAATAGCCAAATTGTTTATTGTTTTTGGAATAATATTTTTTTTCTCAGAAAAAGCTGATGCTTGTTCGCGAGTGGTCTATATGGGAAATGATTCGCTCATAGTGGTGGGTCGCTCATTAGATTGGCGAACACCTATTCCTACAAATATCTATGTCTATCCGCGGGGGATGGAGAAGATTGGGAATGTGCAACGTAATTCTGTAAGGTGGAAATCTCGTTATGGTGCTGTTTATGCCGTAAGTTATGATGGAGGAGTAACCGAAGGTATGAATGAAAAAGGTTTAGTGGTAAATGGTCTGTTTTGTAAGGGAACAATTTATTCCAATGCTACCACCGAGGGGCGGTCGCCAATGTCTTTGGCTGTTTTTGTCGCATGGATACTTGATATGAATGCCACAACCGATGAGGCTGTTGCTATGTTACGTAAACACGATTTTAATATTTCCGGAGCAACGTTTGATGGTGGTACGGTGTCTGCATTGCATTGGGCAATAACAGATGCATCAGGGAAAACAGCAATAGTGGAATTTGTGAATGGAGTAATAAATATATATGAAGGCGAAGATTTGCGTGTGTTGACCAATGATCCTGTTTATCCGTCAATGCAAGCTATAAATAACTATTGGAAAAATGTGAGAGGAAGCAATATGCTCCCCGGGTCGGTTAAAAGTCCCGACCGATTTGTCAGGGCTGATTACTTTATTCGACATGTAAAACCGACAGCTGATGCTCAACTTGGATTGTCAATCACACGCAGTGTGCTTATGACAGTTTCTGTGCCATATACTTACACCATAGAAAGTGAGCCTAATGTGTCGTCCACTCAGTGGCGTTCGTTTGCAAATCTTAGAGATGGTCATTATTATTTTGATGTCGTGACAAATCCGGGAATCTATTATGTAGATCTTCACAAGTGTAAACTGTCGGAAGGTTCATCGGTAATGAAACTTGACACTTCGCAAACAGCATCGTTTGTCGGAGATGTAACGGCGAAATTGAAACGACATAAACCATTTGAACCAATGTTTTAGGTCGGAATGTTGCGTAACTGCTTATTTAAAAACAGAGATAATGATATTTATTTCTGTTTTATTGTTATATTTAAGAGATTTGATGTATCTTTGTGCGTTAATTAACGTATAAACTAATCAAGAAAAAGAAAATGAAAAAATTTTTAGTAGCATTGGCAATTGTTTTGCCATTCGTGATGACATCTTGTACTGATGATGAACCAATTAATTTGCCTTCATCAATAGAGATTAATGTAGATGGACAAAAAGATCTTGACACTAAAGGTACTTGGACATCAAGTAATGAATTTGTGGCAACAGTAGATAAAAATGGGAAAGTTACTGCTCACCACGTCGGAGAAACAGTGTTAAATGTGAAAAACGGTCTTGAATCTGCATCTGTAACAGTTGTGGTAAATCCAACTAATACATCTTACACTCTTCCTTTGATGTCTTGGGGTGCAGATGTTGCAACAGTGAAAGCCGGAAATACATCTTATACTTTGTTAGACGAAGTTGTAGATGAAGAAGGCACTGTATTGTCATATCTTACAGGAGAAAATTATCCGGGTTATATTTATGTGTTTACAAGTGCAGAGGGATTAACAGGTACTGCAATCGTTGTAGATATTAATGATTCTGATAATTTTGAAGATTTCTTGTATCAATACTATGCAGATTTCGACGAAGATGAAGAATGGTACTATCTCCTCAATGCAAATACATACGAAGACGCTACAGTGGCAGTACAATATGGATTGAATGACGAAAATTCGCTCATGGCTGCATTTGTACCATTGACAGAAAGCACTCGTTCAAGTGATCTAAAATCAATGTTTGAGAACATTAAATTCAATAAATCAGTATTCAAAAACGTTAAATAAGAAATAATAGTATGAAAAAGATTTTTTCAATGTTGAGTGCGGCGGCTTTAGTCGTTATGATGGCTGCTTGCGGAGGAAACAAACAATCAGAAGAATGTACAGATGCATGTTGCCATGACCATGAAGCAGAGGCAGTCGTTACAGATTCATTAAATGCTCCTGCAGCATTGGCTACTGACACATTGCCGGAAGAAGTGGAAGAGGTGGTAGAACCTGCACAACCTGCAAAAACCACAACATCTACAAAAGCAACTACTAAGACAGAAAAAGCAGAAACAGTAGTGGAAAAAGTGGATGAAACAGTTAAATCAAGCATGGAAACTGCTGTAAAAAATACTAAAGAAGCAGTAGAAAAAGTAGAAGACGAAGCAGCTGCAGCAGCTCGTAAGGCTTGGAAAGAAGGCAAAAAAAATAAAGAATAATAGTTATTCATAAAGTTTACAATAGTAGAGGGATTTCTCATTAGGGGAATCCCTCTACTATAATGTGTAAATGAAAAAGATTCTGCTAAATCTCCTGCTATTGTTGCTACAAATAAAAATTATGAGTACGTCTCATTTTGAAATGCACTCGTATAGTAAATAACGTGAGTTCGACGAAATATAAGTGGCTGAAATGTAAAATTTTACAAGAATCAGAAAAATTATATTATATTTGCAAAACAAAATTACATTGGCATCAGTCTTAATGAGGTTCAGACTGCTTGTTAATGATAAATTTAATTTATAGGACCTCCCCAAACTAATAGCAATTAATATGAAAAAAATGGTTCTGTTTTTAGCAATGGCTATAACATTTGTCTCTGCTACCGGTCAAATAGTAAAATATGTGGATTTGGGATTATCTGTAAAATGGGCTGACAGAAATGTAGGAGCGAGTAGCCCGAGTGACTACGGAGACTTGTTAGAATGGGGTGCATTGAAAGAATCTCAGCATTATGCAAAAGTAGATTTTGACATAAGCGGCAATCCGCAATACGATGCCGCCACAGCGGCATGGGGCGGCGGATGGCGTCTCCCAACTAAGCAAGAGATGGAAGAACTTGTGGAAAAATGCAAATGGGAATGGACTACACAAGGAGGGCATAGCGGTTATCGCATAACCGGACCCAATGGGAATAGCATCTTCCTCCCTGCCGCCGGTTGGCGTTTAGAAGATTCTGAGATTAACTACGACGGTGTCTCTGCCACATATTGGAGTTCTACACCCGACGATAGTTATCCCGACACTGCCTACAACCTATTCTTCAATATAGACGAACGCGAGGTTTTCTGGACTAATAATGACTACGGTCGATGTGTCCGTCCGGTTTGTGACTAAAAAAAGGAAGTGCGAGTTTAGTGGGGTATAAAAAGCTCGCTACAACTCCTCGAGGCAAGGAGAATAAAACAAGCATGCTCCGAAAAGAATCTCCCTCCTTGTTTTCTTGCCGTTGTCAATAAAAATAAGACGGCTATAACTCTCGCTATAACCGTCCTGTTTAGCGTGTATTATTCTATTGTTACTTGTTTCTGATACGTGAGAAATAGAAGTCTAAAACATCTTTGGCTGCTGTAAATGATGATTGTTCATTGTTTAAGACTCGAAGTTCTTTTTGTTGTAGTAGGGCTGCGACTTCCGGCATGTGATAAAAATTGTTTCTTAATTGTTCGTCGATAGATTCAATCATCCAATATTTTGCTTGCTCGTTTCGTTTGCGTTCGAAATATCCTGATTGTTTGACATAGGCAAAGTATCTGTCGATCATATCCCATACTTTGTCGATATTTAATTCGTAGTATCCACTGTAACAAACCACTTCGGGTTTCCACTTGCTTGGTGTCGGCGGAAATAATTGCAGTGCACTGCGGAATTGAGCTGCTGCCAAATTAGCTCTTTCCACATTTTCGCCGTCGGCTTTGTTGATGGCAATGCCATCGGCCATTTCCATAATTCCTCGTTTAATGCCTTGCAGCTCGTCACCTGTGCCGGCAAGTTGTATCAAAAGGAAGAAGTCAACCATAGAGTGGACTGCTGTTTCGCTTTGTCCGACTCCTACTGTTTCTACAATGATATTGTCATATCCTGCGGCTTCACAAAGAACGATGGTCTCACGAGTTTTTCGTGCCACTCCTCCAAGACTTCCCGCCGATGGTGAAGGACGAATGAACGCGTCTCTCTCGAGTGAAAGTTTTTCCATTCGTGTTTTGTCGCCTAATATTGACCCTTTTGTACGTTCGCTACTTGGGTCGATTGCGAGTACTGCTAATTTGCCTCCATTGCGTATGATGTGTAACCCAAAAACATCAATTGATGTACTTTTCCCTGCTCCCGGCACTCCGGTAATGCCTATTCTGCGTGAATTACCTGAATAAGGAAGACATTTTTCAATCACTTCCTGTGCTATGGATTGGTGAGCATCGGCTGTACTTTCAATCAGTGTGACTGCTTGTCCGAGAATGCTGACATCGCCTTTTAAAATTCCCTCTACAAAATCATTGACGGAAAGTTGTGGTTTGTTGCGTCTGTTGATTTTGCGATATGGGTTGATTATTGGTTGAGAGTTTACTCCGGAATTTACTTGCAGTCCTTTGTATTGACAATCATTTTCTGGATGTTCCATGGGTGAATAAGGGTGTTTTATTTTGTGAGTGTATTATGGCAGGTTCTATAAATTGAACGCTGCGATGTTGTTTTTATTTCAATTTCTTTAGTTTTGGCAGGCTTTTGGTTGCTTTTGATTTTTAATCGGAAGTTTTCATCGATTTCGTCAGTCGTATAGCTCGCTAAACTCTCTCCTCAATCTCGAAACCTCCACGCTTAAAATCTCAAAATCTCTCCAAATCAATTT
>CAZGEX010000058.1:0-7584 GCA_964524385.1 uncultured Sangeribacter sp. | reverse complement strand
AACGCTGCGGTGTTGTTTTTATTTCAGTTACTTTCGTTTTTTGCAGGCTTTTGGTTGCTTTTGATTTTTAATCGGAAGTTTTCATCGATTTCGTCAGTCGTATAGCTCGCTAAACTCCTTCCTCAATCTCGAAACCTCCACGATTAAAATCTCAAAATCTCTCCAAATCAATTTATCTCACCTGCCCTTAATTGTTTTTCTAACAATGTCAGGTGGGATTAAAAATTAATCGGTAAAGATAATTATAATTTCATATATAATCAGATTAAATAATGATTTTTAACTAAAAAATTATTTTTTGAGCAGTTTTCGGGATAAAAAGAAGAGAATAATGGCGAAAGCGATGCAGGATAGGATGATAGCAATTTCGCCGATTTTCATTTTAGTGGCTTGCCAATTGGTTATGGGTTTTTCTATTGGTATAGGTATTGAGATGCTGTCGGTGTGGTTTATGAAGATTGTGTCGGTATTGATTTTTGTGAGTTTTTCGGTTCGCCATTTAGATTTGTCGATTAGAATTGTGTCGCCGAAAGCAGATTTACTAATGATGGTGCTGTCGGAGATGAAAACACTATCGATGCGTTGAGAAAAGATTCGGACAGTGTCGGAAATGATTGTTTGAGAAGGGATGACTTTGGTGGAAGAGCAAGAGGTCGCCAAAGCAGTAAAGATGGCGACCCAAGCAAAAATCAAATAATATAAAAATTTCATGGTTTGTAAAGATTAATGTCGGTTAAAGAATCGAAATATCCGGTTGCTCCGAATCTTATGGAGGAGGATAAGTAGAAGCGTTTCAGAGGCGAAGAATTGTTTCGGAGAAGAAGTATAGGTTGATTTATTGGAGAGGAAATATTGCCGCTTATGCTTAGTGTAATGATAGACGAGTCGGGGTGGTGTTCGGCAGAGTTTGTCCATAGAGCGACAGCGGAGTCGTTGTCAGGGATATTAGCGTATTTGGCAGAAATAATGGCTTCGGCGTTTTGTCCGAAGATTTTGGCGGAAAGGATAGTCGGACCGGCATAGTTTACAGGATGAGCATTAGAAATCCAAATTTGTTGTAATCGGTTTTGTCGGTCAGACGATTCATCGAGCATGCAAATATCATTGTTCTTGTTGCTGAAAATCGGATTTCCGGATGAAGAAATTAATCTGAGAGGAATAATAGACGAGGTGAAAGCTCGATAATCGAAATCAAGTTGCAGGACTAACGATCGATTCCAGCCGTCGGGTGCATCATCGGAGATTAGCCAAAGTTCGTTTCTTTTAGATGTCCAAGCCAAGCGTCGGCATCCGGGTAGATTTCTGATAATTTGTGAATTTTTTGCATCGTTAATACGCAAGAGGCATCCGTTATCAGACATGGCAAACACTCCGGCAGAAGAGTTTGTGATGTTGTCGGGGTTTGAAATGATTTCGGAGCTTATCGGGCGACAATTAGAGTGAGAGCCGTCGGCTTTATGAGTAAGAGCCGAGATGCCTTTATCCGTAAAAAGGTAGATGAATTGTCGGGTGTAGGCTCCTCCTCCTTCAGATTGTGCCGCAATGGCAAAAATGCCGCCTCCAATGCCATTTGTACGGTCGGAAATTGTGAAAGGATTACCTCTCGAAGAGGTGGCGATAGCGGTGTGATTATGAAAAGAGAGAGCTGTGTCGCTGACAATAGGGAATGGGATTTCGGTTGATTCCGTCAATTCGATAGGGAGTAGATTTGGGGAAATGTAATAAGCAAAATCGGCACCGTTGGCATCGGGAGTTAAAGGAAGTTTCGAGAAATAGATTTTGTCGTTTGCACGTAAAGTAATCGTTACAGAGTCGGCATCGGCAGAAGGATAAGAGATGATCGGAGTCAGCGAGAGAGATTTGAGGCTAATGTTGGCGGCAGTGGATTTTCCGGTCAATTTACCTTTGAAGTTGACAATTGCGACAGCATCCGTAGTGGTTTCAGATGCGAAATGCCAAGATTCCAACGTCGGCTTAGGAAATGTTTCGGATAGTTGGGCGAGATGTAGGAAATCGCCATGTCCGAATATTAAATTTGCTTTCAAATTGCCTTTGGAAGGGGTGTTGGCGAAAATGTTTCGGTCGATGATGTTTTTCTCTGCGTTTGGATTGAAATCCAAGAAAAAAGAGATGGAGTCGTTGGGTATCAATGAATGTGAATAAGGGAGTAAACGAACCAATTCGTTAGCCAAATCGGATTGGTTGACATATGGGAGGAATGCTGAAAGGGAGTAGGTTCCGTTGTTGACATATTGGGAGAAATCGGGAGATAAGTTATCGTTGATTGGGTTTTGCATCGGAGTAATCCAAACATCGATACCTCTGACGACAGCTTCCCACATAGCCAAGTCCCAATTTTTGATGTCGATTTTTATTTTGAAAGCATTTATAGACAGAGCCGTATCGTCGGTGGCATAGAAACCTTCTTCGACACTACCTGAAAGAGGGATATTGATACGGTCGTAACCGGAGTATCCTCCATCAGGCAGTGCGACAATTTGAGGTTTTGACACATTGAGAATCGAGCCGTCCCAGAGTTTTACGGCTAATCGGACCGCTACGGGTTGTGACCAGCGATGAGCATTATTGGCAGAATCGACGGCGTTGTTCCATGCGTCGATAACATTTTTGCCGACAGAAGATATGACGTGTTGAGGAATTTCCGAGCGAAAGTCGGAGACAGGCTCTTTAAATGTGGTGCCTAAAACAGGTGAGTTGATAGAGATAATGTCGTCGGCGAAAGCGTCGAATTGAGGAGGTTGTGGCATATTTCCAAGCACAGAGTACACTTCGAGGTCGGGATTCCAAAGGAGGAAGAATAGTTCGCCGTCATTGAGAGCGAAAACGAGAAATTCTCCCATAGCAGCAGCCGATGAAATTGATTTGTTGTCAAAAGAGTGAAGGCTGATGTTTAATTGGCAGAAAGAATTGTCGTCGAGTATTTTGCCAAAGATTGTCAATTCGGCATTGTCAGACATAGAGAATAGGAAAGTAGCGTTGCCACGTCTGTCAGCGAAAATGATGTTGTGCGATGAGTTGGCAATGACAATAGGGGGGTAAACCGCTTGTAAGCACCCATCGGCACGTTCACGAAGATTTTCGCATAGGGCAGTATTGCCATCGGTCAAAGGGACGATGGTATTATCCGGTCTGCGTGTAAATTGAGAACCTCGTTGAGAGCGTGCCAAATTCATGGATTTAATCATATAGATAGATATTAAAAGGTTGATAATAAATGATTTCTTGCATCGACGAAAGATTTAAAGGCAGCGAGGATGTCGAGCATTGAGATAAGGCCGTTTTCAATTTCGGCACGAAGCATTTGCACTCCGGAAGCATCGGAAGCCTTTCCTCTCAAAGCACCCGAGGTGCCTGAAATTTCGTCAAAGAGTTGTAGTTGAAGTTTTAGCATTTCGGTCGCACCTGTGGCAGTGGCAGGTGAATTTATTTGGTGAGGAGCGATAGCCGTCGATGCGGAATTGCGTTTGTAAGGAAGGATTCCTGAAGGGTTGGCCCATATTTTACGTATGTCGTTCCATGTGAAACCGTCGGGTAGTTGGTCGGTGGGATACAACAATACTCCTTTAGCAGATGAAGAAATAATGTCATCAAGCATCGTAATGAGTCGGTTGACATATTTTTGTTGGTCGATAACATCTTCGACTAACGAATGTATTTCGCCATCGATAAGCGGGTAGAATTTAATAGCGAAAGGGTGGTTTTCGGCGATTTCGTGCCAAAGGACATCGCCGCGAGGCGACAGCCAAAAGTTGTGCCAATTATCGATAAAATCGATAGTAAAGAAGATGTCCGGTTGGTTAAGATTATTTCTTTCGGAATTAATTTTTTTGATATTTTGGACGGCTTCGTCGGAGAAGTCGGCGACGAAATATTCCGCGTTCAGTCTGTCGTGACATCTAATGATTTGTTGAGGTATTTTCTCCCAAACTTCAATCACTCTGAACGTGTCGGGAAGTTCGGGCGAATAGAAGTCGATAGGGTCGGAATCGGCAGTCAAAAGGGAATATTTTTTGCGGCAGTTTTGGTAAGATTTGCTAATGCTGTTGATTTTATCGATGTTGCCCTCAGAGAAATTACGCATAATAGTAGTCATAGGGAGGTCGTGAAGCATACCGAGAAAACGGCAATCATGGGCGTTTGAGTCGGAAAATTTATGAAAGAAGAATCTTTCCGGACTGACGTTTGCGACAGTAGGCGGCAGCGGATTTTTAGAGTCGATGCGTTGAATGACGCAACCGGAAATCAAAAATTCTTCGAGACCTCGAGCATCGATTTCATTTAGTTCGGAGATGTAGATATTTTCTATATGCAAAGGTTTGTTGCCGGTTTGTGAAGCGGCAAGTGGTTGGTCAGGGGCTGATGAATCCGAAATGCTCACATCGGAATTGTTGTAGATGTATCTGTATCGTCCGATTATACTTTTGACGAGTTGGCGGATAAGGTTGTTGGTGATGGGTAACCGACCGTTTTCGATAAGAGATTGTTGTTCGGAAATGATTTTGCCGTTTGCGGCAGAGTAAGAGTCGCCCCATTGTCTCCCATAAGTAAATGCCTTGAAGCGACGGCGACGTTTTCTGAAATCGGATGCTGCTATCCACGCATCTAAAGAGCGATTAAGGAGTGTTGAATTTTTTTTCATAATAAATACAGGTATTAAAAAATGGATGTAGAACCACCCTATTGATATTCGCTAAAAAAAGTTGGTGTGTCGATAGGTAGGAGAGAATCGTCAAAGATGTAGAATCCTTCCGGTGGTTTCACTACCATTTTCAGTGATTTAAGCACTTTAGAAAGAGGATTTAAATCAGAATCGACGGAGAGTTGAGGTTCGGCATCATCGGAATTTTGAGGATCGACAACGACATTGTCGGGCGACATTACGCCATATATAAGCAGATTTCTGCCGTCGAGGACCGCCACCGGATTGTTTGTAGATGCTCTGAGGAGAGGGTTGCGTTGGATGCGTGCGATGTCGGAATCAGGGCTGACGAAAGAGGTCAGATCGTAGTTCCATCCCAAGCATCTGACAGCGACCAATCGGATGCCATCGTCAGGAAGTTTTATTAGGGCGGAATTATCGCCGAGATATAGTTCGGACGCTTCTGTGGCTATGTCTTCTACCGGAAGAAGTTCGGCGGGGGCAGTTAGCAAAAGGTTGGCATACCACTTTTCAATGTCGTATTCAATTAGAGAATCCAGGTCTGAGCCGTCTTGTCTTGTGACCGAGCAACCGCAGTCGAGTGTGGTAATTCCGGCACGCAATTTCCAGAGGTCAGTCAACATGGATTTGGAATATTTTCGAATCATACTAATATATAATAAAGACAGGTTCTAAAAATAGTTGTAGTAAATAAAAGCCCGAAGGGAGAGAGAGTATCCCTTCGGGATAGGATTGATTTTAAGGTTAGTAGAGATTAGCCGGCAATAACGCGAGCGTGGGCATCGGGGTATCTGAGAGTAAGACAACTTGCTTCAGTCAGCACCATTGCTTCGGTGTTTCGTTGTCCGCTTCCGCGAAGGTCGAGACGTTCGGCATTGAAAGGGATAAATACGTGTTTTTGTATATATTCCGGGTCGATAATAATACCATTTTCAGGCATACCCATTACGTCGAAAATGTCGGAGAACACGACAAACAGACGTCCGAATTTAGATTGAAGTTCAGAGAAGTCGATACCCCATGCAGTCACTTGGTCATGAGCGGTGATGACGTGTGAGTGTTCGATTTTGTTGATAGCCGAAATGAGTTTTGAGCCTGCGATAAGGATTTTTCTACGCGAGCCGGAATTTTCGGCGAATGCGGCACAAAGCATATCGACAAGTGCTTTAGAATCGAATTCGTCGAGGCTGATTTCAATATCTTTTCCGGCTTGGTTCCAGATACCTTCAGTCAGAGTTACAGTCTCTTGTTTGACCGGGTCGAATATTTTTGCTTTATGACCGAAGAGAAATTGTTTCTCCATGCCAAGACGCATATCGTAGATAGCGGCTTCTTGTTGGTCGGTAAAGTCCCAGCCTATCTCTTTGTGGCTCAATTTCATAATCATCGATTGCTCGATTTGCATTTTGAAAATTTGGCAAAAGTTGGTGCTTTTGACAGGCAAAGCCGCGAATTGAGGTGATTGCACATCCAATTGCGTTGCGGCACGTCCCATTCGGATAATTTTTTTACCGGCCATATCTGCCGACATTTCTTCTCCGCCGGCGATGCAAATCAACGCTCCGTCAGCACGTTTTTCAGAGATGTACACAGTGAGATGACTGAAAGCCGAGTCTGCAAAGGAGAATGTATCGGTAGGTTCGAAGCGAGATGGATTGTTAACGACTACGACGTAAGAATTTTCGGCATTTTCGAGTTGACTGACCGAAGCGATAATGTCAGAATCAATGCGAGTATCGACGGAAAAATAGTCCACATCCATCGAATCAACTTGTCTGACGTGTCCCAAACGACTGATTTGGTCGAGTGGAGTAGCCATAGGTCGGATTTTGACGATAGCCGAATCGATAGAGTTGGAAAGAAGATTCGGGGACGCTTGTAAAGCGTTTTCAGTGGTTAAAACTGCACCGCTGATGTGAGAGCCTCCCGCGATGCCATCGGTTAGATTTTTAGATGTATTTTCCATAATTTAGAAAAATTTGGGTTAATAGATTAAAAATTAAGAAGTTAAATGTTTGAAATTATAGAATTTCGGTTTTGTTTTTAAGGATTTTGTTATGTTGTTATTGTTTGAATTTCAAATTTTGAATAGCTAAAACATAGAATAGCAATAGAAAATATTATTTTAGATTGAAGAATATTGGAACAGGATACTTTCAGAATACATCGTCCCAGACCGAGCGTCTTCCGGGATGTAGCTGTTTGTAGTTGTTTTGGTTTGAATTGGGGGTTAGGCGAGTTTGGGAATCGGAAAATATGTAAGATTCGATAGCTTCGTTTTTGCCTCTGATGTAGGCTTCGTTACAAAGTCTGTCGACTTCTTCTTTAGAGAATGTTTCCGATTGCGAGATTGTGGATTTGTTGAAGTTATCAGTTTCTGTTACAGATGATTGAGAATTGGTTTCCTGAGAGGAAAGATTGTCCGAAGAAGAGTCGGCAACGAGAGGAATCGAAGGTTGAGAGTTGTCGGGATTAGAACGATTTGTATTGTCCGCGACGTCGGTTTGGTGTTTTTCATAGTCGGATTTTGAAGCAGAGATTGAGGATTGACGATCAGATGTTGCCGACTCGGATTTCGGAGTTTTCACAGGATTGGATTTTTTCATTGTTTTTAGATTTTAGAATGTGTTATTTAGAATTATCGCTTGCAAAGTTACAATCAATATTTGAAATATGCAAGAGCAAAATTTCTTGATGTAATATCTTAAATCATATAAAATATTGATACAAAGGCAGAAAGGGTGTTGAATGAGTGAATCAAATTTAACAGACTTTAATATTTGGCTTTGGTGACTGCCGGATTCAGGCAGGGTTGCAAAAAGGCAGAATCATTAATGACAGGTTCAATAAATCTCTCCAAATCAATTTATAGAATTTGCCTAAAAGCAGAGCGAACCGAGTCA
>CAZGEX010000057.1:0-7941 GCA_964524385.1 uncultured Sangeribacter sp. | reverse complement strand
ATCCGGATTTCGTTTCAAAAAAACTTTCTTGCCACCACTGTAATAATAGTCGTAGCCATCTGTCGCTGTGACTACAAATGGAAAAGTAAGAAAGATAATAGTAATTACTAATTTAGAGATTATCTTTTTCATGTTAATTTGAATTGAGAGTTCATGATTGTTGATTTGTCCTTTGAATACTTTTCCTCCTTTCTAAATCAAGGTGTTAGATATAATTGCCGTAAGGTTAATCAATATTTTTGAATAATCAAACAGATTTAATGATTTTTTTGCTGATTGTCTGACCGTCGGAGGTGGTGAAAACTGCGATATGTACTCCGGCAGACAATGCTGAAATGTCGATGTCGCCCGTATATGAATTTAATTCATGCGACAAAATTTTGTTTCCTTTAGAATCAAATAATTCAATGCTTATGATATTATAATCGCTTTTGAAAATTATTTTATTATTGGAACTATTTATCTTAATATGTTGTTGATAAGTGATTTCTGAAACCGGAGTATCAACGTCGTCTAAATTAAGTTCCATCAATTTTAACGATGTTGATACACAATATATTTTATTTTTGTATTGAACAAAATCTGCAACATTTACATTATCAAAAATTTCAAATAATACTGACCACGTTGCTCCAAAATCATCGGAATAGTATAATTTATTAGAATTACCGCTACCATATAATCTATTAGATCCTCGTAAATCAAATGAAATTTTATAAGGATAGACAAAGTCGTCGATGTTTAGTCCCGAAACTTCTCTCGTCATTGTCCAAGTTTGACCATTGTCGTTGGTTTTCGCAATATTTGTACCGGCAAGAATTATTGTATTTGTGTCTGTTGGATGAAATGCTATGCCTGATGCTTTAGCAAACCAACTTATTTCTGTGGCTGATTCAATTGAAAAATCATTGTTTCTAAAAATATAAAATTTGTCATTATCATAGAAATCATCATACGTTTCAAATCCCATAATGACATAATCAGAACAGAAAGGATGATATGCTATTGATATTCCACGTTCGGAATTGTTAATTTTAGACCAAGTTTCTCCAAAATCAGATGATTTATACACTCCGCAATGTGTCATTGCAATTACTTCGTTTGGCGTTGCCGGATTATTGCATAAAAGTGATGAATATTTAAAATCACGAATCTTTTCTCCCATTTCTTCCGGATAACACGCACTTATAGTTTTTCCATAATCATAAGATTCAAGTATTAAGACTTTGTTGTTAAGATAATTGTCTGAGATAGCCAAAATTTTATCCTCATTGATCACAAAATCGTTAATCATATTTCCCGCAAATATTTGTTGCCAAGAGTACTCTGATTTATCCAATTTGTTAATATCACAGGTATATATTCCATTATAGTGATTAATGAAAATATGGTCATTATTGATTTTAATAGTTGGCTTAAATCCACTGTTTTGCATAATAAATGGCAATGATTGTGTCTGAGCAAAAGATGTGATATAACAGAATGCGCTGACTGATAGTATTATAATCTTACTTAGTTTCATAATTACACATTTTAAGAAATTAATAATTTTCTTGTTTTTTCGGTGTAGCCAACAATGCCTTGTAGGCATCAATCAACCCATACCCATATTCTTCATTCCATGTTCCATTAGGACGTCCATCTACTATGGTATATTCTTGACTTCCTATTTTTATTGTATTTTGTTCTATAATATCACGTACTTGTTGACCTGTTAAATCCGGATTTCGTTTCAAAAAAACTTTCTTGCCACCACTGTAATAATAGTCGTAGCCATCTGTCGCTGTGACTACAAATGGAAAAGTAAGAAAGATAATAGTAATTACTAATTTAGAGATTATCTTTTTCATGTTAATTTGAATTGAGAGTTCATGATTGTTGATTTGTCCTTTGAATACTTTTCCTCCTTTCTAAATCAAGGTGTTAGATATAATTGCCGTAAGGTTAATCAATATTTTTGAATAATCAAACAGATTTAATGATTTTTTTGCTGATTGTCTGACCGTCGGAGGTGGTGAAAACTGCGATATGTACTCCGGCAGACAATGCTGAAATGTCGATGTTACCATCATTTGCGTTACTCTCAGCTGAATGTAGCAACATTCCATCGGCACTGTATATTTCCACTTGTTCAATCTCTGAAGCAGATGAGAATTGCAATGTGTCAGCACTGATTGTAAGGCTTAAACTGTCCTCGGCCACTTCCTCTACTGCCGAATCAATCAGCTCAAGGTCAAGCTCATAGAGGGTGTAATCAGCCATAAGAATATACAATTTTGAACCATATTGTTCGAAATCTGCAATTTTGGAATTTTCAGTCGGAATGGGGTAGTATTCATTCCAAGTTTTGCCAAAATCATCAGAATACATCATGCCTTTCCCTTGTGATGTGCCGAAAAGTCGGTTTCCCTCTCGCAAATCAAAAGTGATATCGTCAATTCCGCCTTGATCATAACTATGAATATCGTTTATCATTTCATCCCAACTATGTCCTCCATCTGACGATTTCACCACGTTTCCCCCCGCAAGAACAATTATATTCGGATCTGACGGGTGAAACGCTATCCCGGTAGCTGATAAAAATATAGATTGAGTGTTCTTCCAACTATTCCCTGAATCAAACGAAATCATATAACTACTATTGTTGTCGCAATCAGTAAATAAGTTATGTCCTATTATGATTGTTCCGTTTTGCAGAGGACTATGTGCAATAGATTTAATATCGTACCAGTCTAAAATCTGTTCCCACGATTTTCCGAAATCTACAGATTTATATAATGAATACCATCCATTTGCAAATATTTCATTCTTGTTAAGTGAATTTTGACTTAAAACTCCTATATTTTGCTCATATTTTATCCCCTCGACATCTATTGATGGATATATATCTTTAGGAGTGGATATATTAATAGATTTTCCTAAATCTTCAGAATATATAATTAAATTCTTATTAAGATAAAATTGGTCGGCAGTAGCGATAATATCTTGTTCATTTATGCAAAAATCATTTAATGCGATACCTTTAAAATTGGTTTCCCATAATTTGCGTTTATCTGTAATATCAATCAAATTTTTAGAATATAATCCGTTTTTTAATGTAATATATATTTTACTATCAATAATTTTAATTTGCGGTCTAAAATTGCCTGTGTATTCTTTTAGGTTGATAGTTGATATTTGTGAGTAACCACTGAACAATGTGGTTATACATAAAATTAATGTTATAAATTTGAGATTCATAGACTATATTTTAGAGGTTAATAATTCTCTTGTTTTCTCGGAGTAGCCAGCAATGCCTTGTAGGCATCAATCAATCCATATCCATATTCTTCATTCCATGTTCCATTAGGTCGTCCCGGAACTGTAGTGTATGGAATATCTCCGACCTTTGTTGTGTTTTGTTCTATAATATCACGTACTTGTTGACCTGTTAAATCCGGATTCCGTTTCAAAAAGATTTTCTTACCACCACTGTAATAGTAGTCGTAGCCATCTGTCGCTAAAGCTATAAACGGGATAATAAATAGGGTAATAGCAACTATTATTATAGTATTTATCCGGTTCATTTAATTAGGGATATTTTTAAGAATAGTGGAGGGTTTTTTATCTCCTCCACCGCATATTTAGTTATCTACATATTATTTTTTTATTTATAGTTATCACAGTTTCGTTAGCTAATTTGATATTTGCCACTATTACATATATTCCGTTTTCTGTAATTCCAATATCCGTTGTCTCTGTGCTTATTAAATGATTGTTATATTCATCGTTATGACATAAATTACCATTTATATCGTAAACTGCGATTGACTCAATTATTTCATCAGAACTAATCGTTATTATACCATTAATTTCGATTGGATTCGGATTGATATTTAGAATATTATTGCTTATTGCTGTTTCTTCTATTGTCGTTTCTTCTTTGATAGATTTACTTTTCATTATTGCCGGATAAGTTTGTGTGTCGGTATCTACAAGTTCCGTAGGTTTGATATAACATATCCCATTTGTTGTATATGAATTTGTGTTGACAATATGAATGCCTGAAGTGTTCATGTAATATTCAGATTCTACGGTGTCCATTGATGCAAAAGAATCTGCTTTATGAAATTTGACAACTCGTCCCGGTGTCGAGCCGGCTCCTTCGATAAATATTTCAGGAATAGTAGGATTTAGTCCACTTTCGGAATACATTAAACACGTTCTGTATCTGTTGCCGTCTGCAGGGATTATGGTAGGAATATAAGTGTATGATGCATCGCAATCAGTCAGCAGGTAACTGCTTTTGACTACATTACTTACAGAGTCAATCACACTAATGACTAATGAATCAAGTGTTTGTTGTACTCCATTTTGAGAACTTCTTACTTTGATATAGTAATTGCCGAAAGCCGGTATCTTGACATCCATTGAAGCTTTATATTTATTTGATGTCATAGAATATTGTTCGGCTCTTTTCACCCAATTAAGTGATTGTTTCATCTCTTCTGCGTCCCATGATGATGGAGTTTGGCAAACATATGGATATAGATCTATGTCGTGGGCATTGTCTGCAATACTATGTATTTTAATACGTTGATTCTTGTAAATTCGTAACATTTTAGAAAAAGAATATCCAACATTCACTTGCGTATATCCCTGTGTGATTGGAGGAAGAATAGGATTTATAATTACGGCATCGGTGTCAACTGCCGATGATAAGTTGTAATTGTGATATGTATTATATTCTTCTGCTGATAATTGAGCATCAGAGTGTGTCGATGCAAATCTTATTCTATCTACCATCGGGAATGAATAAGCATCTCCAATTATTGTTATTGTATTAGTCCCCGTTTGAAATTGAATGGAAGATTCTTCTTTCAATGTCATTACCTGCCATCCTGATGACGATGGAGATAATTTCCCAACTTCATAGCCGTTGACAAGTACCGGCATCTCAAGATAATCGTTATTTGCGTATTGAATAGGATACACCCAAAATGAAATATAACCATTCTGCGAAGTCGCGGAATTGATTGTAAATTTGGTTACACATCGTTCATTGTCAGAAACCATCTCATAATCAGATGTTTCTAATACAGCCGTATCCGTTATAGGAATATTGGCAATCTGTCCGAACATTGGAAGAACAGATATAATGCTTAAAATTAATAATATCTTATTTTTCATAATTTTAAATTTTAGAGATTACTTAATGATTTTTTTGCTGATTGTCTGACCGTCGGAGGTGGTGAAAACTGCGATATGTACTCCGGCAGACAATGCTGAAATGTCGATGTTACCATCATTTGCGTTACTCTCAGCTGAATGTAGCAACATTCCATCGGCACTGTATATTTCCACTTGTTCAATCTCTGAAGCAGATGAGAATTGCAATGTGTCAGCACTGATTGTAAGGCTTAAACTGTCCTCGGCCACTTCCTCTACTGCCGAATCAATCAGCTCAAGGTCAAGCTCATAGAGGGTGTAATCAGCCATAAGAATATACAATTTTGAACCATATTGTTCGAAATCTGCAATTTTGGAATTTTCAGTCGGAATGGGGTAGTATTCATTCCAAGTTTTGCCAAAATCATCAGAATACATCATGCCTTTCCCTTGTGATGTGCCGAAAAGTCGGTTTCCCTCTCGCAAATCAAAAGTGATATCGTCAATTCCGCCTTGATCATAACTATGAATATCGTTTATCATTTCATCCCAACTATGTCCTCCATCTGACGATTTCACCACGTTTCCCCCTGCAAGCACAATTATATTCGGATCTGACGGGTGAAACGCTATCCCGGTAGCATTGAGGAAGTTTGTTCCAATTTCATTCCATATAGCACCATTATCAGTGGTATATTTAAATTTTCCGTTTTCTATTGAAGTCAACATAGTGTCGAAACCATAAATTATAATATTCGAATTATGTGGACTGCATTTAAGAGACGAATGCAAATAAGAATCAATATAATGATCTGAAATTGGAATCCAGGATTTACTAAAATCTTCAGAACGATATACTCCATAATTATCTATTGCAATCAGTGTATTAGAATTTTCTACATAATCTAATTGGAGTACCTTTTGAAAATTTAAATAGTACTCATAATCACTATCATTTTTATCAACGGGCAACGAAAATTCATTGGGGGAGTAAGTGATGAATGTAGAACCATTATTTTCTGATTTAAATAATAAATTGTTGTTAGTATAAAATTTATCTGCAGTTGCTAATATATTCTTATCAGAAATCACTAAATCAATGACAGCAATACCATTAAAAATACTATTCCAATCAGTTGATGAATTTAAATCATTAATGTTTTTTAGATAAACACCGTTTGATGAAAGTATGTATATTTTTTCGTCTGTAATAGTTAGTTGAGGTTCGAATTTTGGATTATATTGATTATAATAAATAGTTTTAATCTGTGAATTTCCTACTACATAGATTAAAGTAAGAAATATTGACAATACAAGTTTTAGTTTCATGATATTGATATTTTGAAATATATTTTAGAGGTTAATAATTCTCTTGTTTTTTCGGAGTAGCCAGCAATGCTTTGTAGGCATCAATCAACCCATATCCGTATTTCTCATTCCATGTCCCATTAGGACGCCCGAGGACCAAAGTGTATGGAATATCACCGATCTTAGTCGTATTTTGTTCGATAATATCACATACTTGACGAGCTGTTAAGTCGGAATTTCGTTCTAAAATTAATGCAGCTAATCCGGCTACATGAGGTGCAGCCATTGATGTCCCGGTCATTATATCAATTTGATCATTAGGTAATGTTGATAGTATTTCATTTCCTGGTGCTACTACATTAAGATATTCGCCATAATTAGAAAAATCAGCGATTGTTCCATTTTGTGTTATTGCCCCTACAGATAAAACATCATCTCTATTGTGTCCGGGATAAGATACTCTGTTAGAATAGTCATTACCTGATGATGAAATAATCACACAACCTTTCCCATTACGTCCTCTGTATAGTGCAGAGTCAATAACTTCTTTTCTTTTAGGTAATTCTTCTTCGCTTCCCCAAGAGCAATTGATTACATCTGCACCATTCTTCCATGCCCAATTAATTCCAAAATTTAAAGCGTCATTAGTTCTTGCTGTATTAAAAGCAACACTTATTGACATTATTTCAGCATCAGGTGCTACTCCAGATAAATAAATACCATTATTTCTTATAGCTGCAGCAATTCCTGCTACATGTGTGCCGTGCTCATCATAAATAGTATTTGGATAAATAATTGAATCAGAAGATAGTGATGCATTGCAAGTAAGGGAAATATTACTGCGTAAATCTTGATGATGTATGTCAATACCGCTATCTATTATAGCAATTTTAATATTTTTACCTGTTGCAATATTCCAGGCTGAACTTATATTAATATCTGCATTTTCGTATATAGAGTTGTGAAGTCCCCATTGATAGTTGATATACTTATCCCATGATATACGGCCAAGCATATTTTCTTGAAAGTTTGGACAAACCTCAACAAAAAATCCGGATTCAAATAATTCATTTGCAATTTCTATTGTAGTTGTATTTGTTTGTGGTGTAATTGAAAGAAGCCACCATAATGGCATAAATTCATCTTGTTTGACTATTCGTAAATTATTTTCTTTAGCAATAGCTCGTAATAAATTAATATCTTGCGTGTTCTTTAGTTTTACATCTATATATTCAGTGAGAATTATTTCTTTTCCTGACTTTGATATATAGCAAGGAAGTGTTAATGACTCATTGTTATCATGACTTCTATTGAGTAGTACATTCTTTTCTGCAATATTATAATCAAAAGTATCGTAGGTTCCTATTAATGAATCTTCTGCTAAATTTAAATTTGTTTTCGGGGTTAAGACACAAATTTTATCCGGATTTCGTTTCAAAAAAACTTTCTTGCCACCACTGTAATAATAGTCGTAGCCATCTGTCG
>CAZGEX010000056.1:0-8072 GCA_964524385.1 uncultured Sangeribacter sp. | reverse complement strand
TGACAAGAAAGATGCGAAATGGATTGCTGACCTTTTTAAGCATGATCTTGTTGCCAGTAGCTTTATGCCTCCTGCTGACATCCGTCAGCTCCGTGACCTTATGCGTTACCGTTTTAAACTGACCTGCTTTAAATCCAGTGAAAAGAACCGTTACCAAAACTGTCTCACGGTTTCCAACATTCAGTTGGGAAACGTTGTCTCAGACACTTTTGGCAAGAGTTCTCAAAAGATTATAACCAAGATTCTTGAAAATCTGAGTATTCCGATGCAAAAGTGCATGCTTTTCGGAAATTCAGTGCACCTATTTCCGCTATGAGTACAGTTACAATTCTGTGTATTTAATTGAACCATAGAATACATGGATTTATCAAGGGTGCTAACGCACTGCAAAGCAGCACAGCCCTTGACAAATCCATACATTCTATGGAGAGTGTAATCAACCAGAATTAAGCAGGAATGTGTTCTTAAAACCAATGCACTATTATCCGGAAATACATGCTCTGATTTTCCGGATTATGGTGCTCTCAAATTCCGAAAAGGCTGCTCAATTGAATCGGAATATACAAATCCTGATGATACTTCTTTTGATATTGAACCTTTAATCCATGATTCCATGAAAGATAAACTTCCTGAACTGGAACGCACCATTGACGGATATATCACTTCCGAACAGGCTGCTAAATTAAAGATCATTAAAGAACATTTTGATAACCTTGAATCCCGGAAAGCAGAGTTAGAAGAACTCATTCTTGAGCTCGCCAGTCCCTATCAGCAGGAAATTGCCATTATTCTAACCGCTTCTGCCTTTAAGAATACCTTTACTGCTATTGGTATCATCTCCGAAATAGGAACAAACATGAAGGCTTTTCCTTCGGCGAAACACTTATGCTCATGGGCTGGACTTACACCAATCAACAATGAAAGTGCAAGGAAGAAAAAATCTGTCCGGGTTTCCAAGACCGGATGCTATATCAAACCTCTTCTTGTGCAGTGTGCCAACGCTGCTATCAAGAGCAAACAGCATCCTGAAATTCGCGACCGCTACCTTCGAATCAAGAAACATCGCGGTCATAAGAAAGCAATCATCGCTGTTGCAAGAATGCTTCTTACAGCATTATACCACATGCTCAAGAATGGGGAAAATTATAATTCAGATTTATACAAAAAATCTGATGTTCTTCCAACAACTCGTGAAATCACAGTTAAGCAGGCTATTTTAATGGCTCAGTTCCAAGTCTACCGTATCAAGTCAGCAACGGGATAACCTGTAACTTTGTCTGTATATTCAATTTTTAAAACAGCCACCGAAAGATGGCTTTATTTTGATGAAATTAAGTTAATGGATAACCTCTACTTTTCATTTTCAATCTTATACCTCACATTTTATCATTCAAATAATATAGCTATGTCATCTCAACAAACTTATACAAAAGACTTATAATATGCACAAAATTTTAATCTTATAAAATAATAAAAAAAGAATTTAATAACATTTCCATAACATCTGAATACAGACACATATTTCTGAACCATAATACAAAAATAATGATAGATGGCAAATATAGATAAACTCTCATATCAATATTAAATATCTTTCCATTATACATTTTACTATACTCATAAAAGGTAGGACCACCCATTACTAATACTAGAGATGCAAATCTCCAATATTCTGGCATAACCATAGGAAAACAAGCAATTGTAATAAGGCACAAATAATAAAAATATGTAAAATACATCTTCTTGCATGAACATATACTATTAGTATCACTTGGCAATTTGTTTATAACTTTAAACGCTATATACGTAATTGCAACAATCAATATAATAAAAAATATTTTTGTCAATAAAATTGAACCACTCTGTGATGACACAACACTCCACTCTGCATCCGTATGAGTATAATATCCATTCCCTTTAATAATCATGCTTTTGAAAATTTTCCAAATAGGATTATTAATATTTATATTTATAACCAATGTTTCCAATACATTCAAAGCTATTGGTGCTAATATAACAAATATTAACGCAATTCTTCTCAATTTGCCGGATAATTTCAATGCAAAACGCAGCATCACTAGTACCAATGCTGCACTATGAATAAAAATTGGTAGTATATATAAGCAATATGTAAAAACACTCTTTTTTCCTTGGTATATTTCTCTAAACACCGCTAAAGCAATCATGCTAAAAGCAAAAACATTTCTAATATTATTTACAACATAATAAAAACCTAGTGCTAGCATTAGCATACAAATATATTTCACATAATCATTTCTTCTTCCCTTTGAATCCTCCACATATTTGCAAGTAATATATAACGCTGTAAAGTACACAAAAAAAACAGATATAGCTGGTAAAAAGTGAATACTTCCTAATTTACCAGAAATCCAACACATTGTAGAAAATCCGATAAATATTTGATCACCAGAAACGACTTTTTCTATTAAGTCAGAATAACTTAATGAACCATAATATTCTACATACTTAAAATATCTTACTATATCAGATTCTACAGTAGGAATATAATTGAAAGCCAGTATTGCTAATATTAATGAAAAGAAAGTAATATATATCCTCCAATTCTTCCCCTTCGCTATTCCGAAGCATGAAAACATTAATCCAAGGTAAGGACTTATTAAAGTTGCTACTATTAGAATTAAACAATCCATTTACGCCTTTCCTTTCCAAATGTTAAATATCTTTCTATGTAACCTATAGATATTTGGTGACATAGATAGAATAATAGCATAGTACTTACTTTTTAGCGGTATGTCTTTTTTTCTCAAAAGTACCATAACTGATTCTCTAAATAACCGCCGATACATATAAAACAAATCATTAAACTGTTTATTTGTTAATATAGTTCTATTTAACAGTTGTAAAACTCCTTTTTGATACATTAAAACAGCTACATATTCTTTATCAACAAACTCTCTTCTAACAAACTCATCAATTTCTTTGCATACATCAAATACACGAAAATGTTTCTCGTTAAGCTCACTTGCTGTAATACTACCCTCTCTTCTTAAATAATGGTAATTATCTACATAATCTCCAAATGCTACATATGGTGATTCAATAATAAATAAATATGAACTAGCCATTTCTTCATAATATCCTTCGGGAAATGGGTTCTTCTTTACTACATCTGTTTTAATAAGTTTGCCACAAGCAGACCACCCCACTCTATTGTTCACATAAGTTTCCAAAAAAGCATTTTTATTATTTAATACAAATGGACAAAATCTATCCTCATGAATTTTCATTGCTTCTTCATTGCTCATAAGCGTAACATTCGTGATAGCCATATCTGCATTAAACCTAGTTACTAATTGTTTTAAATCAAATAAATATGTTTCAGACACATAATCATCCGAATCTACAAACGTAATCCAATTTCCTTCTGCCTTCAACACACCATAATTACGCGCACTAGATAACCCACCATTCTTTTTATGAAAAGTACGAACTATTGAATGTCTTTCTGCATATTCATCACAAATTCTTCCACAACCATCTGGCGAACCATCATCAACAAGAATTATTTCATACTTACCATCATATTTTTGTTGTAGCAAACTCGTCACACATCTATCTAAGTATTTTTCAACATTATATACAGGTACAACCACACTTATCATTCTAATCACCTTTTACTTTGACAAATTACAAATCAAAAATTCTTTCAGTCTCTAATATAATAGGTTCGACATCTACATCTCTCAAAAATACATAGGGCTTTTTATAATGAAAATATTTATCACGAATAACATTATTACAATTTCCATCCTCTAATATTCTGATAGTATCTTCGATTAAATCAAAACCAACATGAGCCATGACTCCTGTATATGCCATATGACGAATGTTGATTTCTGTAACTTTCAAATTTCCATTATTATCTTCTTTAAGATCAAATGATAGAATACCATGTGCAGAAACACCTAATTTTCTCTCAAGATATTTAACGCAATTATCACAAAATTCATTAATTCTATCTTCATTCAAAAAACGCCCAAAATGGGTATTTCCCGTAACATGCGATGGTGATGTATTTGCCATCACATACTCAACACATTCAAGAGCAGCCCCTTTTACATATTCGCCATTATAATAAAGCATCTGATTTGCTAAATGACGTCCGTTCAAAAATTCGCTTACTGTAAACTCTGGTATTTTCTCATTAATAAAAAGCCAACTCTTGTAACTACTTATATCATTTATTTTTAGTGAACCAAGTCCACCTGTTCCTTCTGTTGCTCGAATCCAACAAGGAAATCCTATCTCTTTCTCTACATCTTCATACCTCGGATTATCTTGAGTTACTTTTATAGTTTTAGGAATATAATCTGTCCCTCTAAGAAGATCCGCCATAATAGATTTATCTTTTAATGAGACAGAAAGCAATTTACTTCCCATAAATACAGGACACGGAAATTTTCCTTTTTCTTCATAATAAATTCCCCATTCAACAATCTCTCTTTCTGGCTGAACAAATGCATAATCAATACCTTTTTCTTCAACAAGTTTCTCAATCCAAGAAAAATAATCAGGTGATGTACAATATGGACAAATATAATATTCATCAACAAGACCTTTCATAAAAAAACCCATCGCTTTTTTATCCACATCACATCCTATAATCTTATAATCTGGGTGATTCTCTCTAATAATAGTAGCAATTGATCTAGGCGTAAGTCCTCCTATACCTGTAACCAAAACAGTTTTTCTCATCTATTTTTCCTCCACATTCACTATCGGGTAAATATAATTTTCAATATTTTCTGAATAAAAATGTTGCAATTCATATGAATCAAAAACTAAATTAACAAATCCAATTACACTAGACCCATTAATTCGCTTCTCAACAACATCACCAATATCTTTTTCTTCTTCTACACTCACAACATATTTTTCAATCTCAGAATCTATATATATTCCTGTATATCTTCCTGCCACATCGCTAAAAACAGCATGTCTAGTAGCAAATTTCTGTTCAATCGGTTTACGATATATTTGTTCAAAATATTCATTATCACCAACAGCCGTTGTAACAAGTAATCTATCCATATCCACGCCTGTAGCTAGTTTGACATATGCAGGTAATCCATGTCCTCCTTGCCTTGCATTAATCTCTATAATAAAAAAATGATCATTTTTATCAAAATATGCTTCAACATTATATTGTCCATATTTAATATTGAGTTTATTAAAAATAAGTTGAATATCTCTTTTTATTCTTTCTATATGAACATCGGTATCAACATATGGCGACATATATGTCATCGGCACCATAGGTAAATTCTGACTTCTTCTTGTAAAAAACATCCCCCCCCAGAAGATTCTATTCTCACACACAAATACATCCCCTTCCATAACTATTAGCGAAGGCATTTCCACATATTCTTCTATTTCACACTTTTTATTTCTTGAATAATTTATACACAATTCAACAGATTTTTTAATGGAATCCTTATCCACTTCGTTAAATCTTGTTGTCCCTCTTGTTCCACTACACATTACTGGTTTTACTACTATAGGAAATTTCAAATCAAATAACTTATCTAATTCTTTTATATCATTAAGTATTACATGTTTAGGCACAAAAACATCTAATGATTCCTGTAACTCTCGAAATTCATGCTTCGACTCTAATTTTTCAATACTTTCCTGAGAATTTCCAGGTAAACCTAATTTTTCTGAAATACTGGCAACAATGCTCATTGCTATTTCTGAATTAGAAACAATACCATCAATATGCTCTTTTTCAGCAATTTTTATCAATTCAACTTTGTCAATAATATCAACAACATAAAACATATCAGCGATACGCTTTCCTAGACAATTCTGATTTTTATCACATACTATAGTATAATATCCACTTTCTCTTGCAGAATTTATTAGTCCTAACTGATTAACTCCGCCACCTAATATAAGAATTTTTTTCATATATCTCCTTCCTACTTTATACTACTTAGCAACTCAATTATTTTACACATCTCAGTATCCCCATATCTTTGGTCAATCGGGACACAAATCATATGTTCATACATATATTGCATGACCTGATCCTCACATTTTACTTGAGATGGCTTTCTCCAAATAATTGGACAATAAACGCGCTTTTTACTTAAACAACTCTGAAACAGTTCCCTATCCTTTACATAAACTGGAAAGTACAATGGTACACTATCACCTAATGGTATATCAATCACTGTTTTATACTGTTCAAGTTCTTTTACTGCGTCTAAGAGCGTTTCATAATTATGTTTTCTTTTCTCTACGATTTTTTCTTTATCACAAGAGAAAATTATCTGTCGAGATAGTGAACTAATCTTCTCAATAACATCATTCTTTTCAATTAATTTGTGTAGCATTTCATATTTTTCTCTAAATAATTTTTTCTTATCTTCTGTTTCATCAAGAAAATAACTCTCTTTTAATTTAAATGCACTCAGAGCGATACTATCTATTTCTTTATCTTCATCTTCAATTAATATATCTTTTAGTGTCTTTTTAGAGATAAGAGCACCACCATCAGGAATTGCCAAAAATTTTCTGAAACTTGCCACGTAATAATCTGCACATTGTACACGATGTCGTGAAAATAATGATTGCGTAATGTCTTCAACAATAATTGCTCCGTTGTTTTTGCAATATTCTATACATATTTCATCTTCAATAGTATTAAATCCAAAATAACTGTGTACCAACACAACACTTGGTCTATCTTTATCATATATTTTTTTAAAAAAGTCATTATTAATAGTTAAATTTATATTTAGATTGTAAAAACAAACTTCCCATCCTTCTTCAACAAAAGGTTTTATCACTGTTTCACATGTATATGCAGGAAGCATCACCTTTTTGGGATAATCCGATAAATTTCTGCATAAAGTCTTTATTGCATTACGTCCGGATTTTAAATATACTTTTTGATAATCTTCACTAGACCAAAAAAACATTTGCTCATCTTCATTACTACTAATTGAATATTCCCAAAAGTCTGACCCAATTTCAGATAACATTTTTTGCACCTCATTTATTGCTTATTCAGTGTGTTTTTTATTTAACATCATTTCTAGAAACTATTCCATCTTTCCATTGTTTTTCTCTATACTCTGAGAAATCACCCTGTTCACCGGCTTCTACTAAATCACTTTTAGTAAATACTTTTTTTATAGTTAGAAAAATTATTTTTAAGTCCAACATTAAAGAAATATTTTCTACATACTCAATATCATACTTCAGACGTTCATCCCAACTTGCTACTGTTCTACCATTAACCTGTGCCAATCCACTTAAACCAGGTCTTACTAAATGACGTCTTCTTTCTCTTTCTGTAAAATATGGCAAATATGAAATTGCCCATGGTCGTGGACCAACAAAACTCATCTCACCTTTTAAGATATTCCATACTTCTGGTAATTCATCCAAAGAACTAGCCCGTAAAACCCTTCCAAATTTCGTCAATCTCTGTGCATCTGGAAGTAGATTTCCACTTTCATCCTTTTCATCTGTCATTGAACGAAATTTATATAGATAAAAAGTTTTCTCGTCTTTTCCCGGTCTTGCTTGCTTAAATATAACTGGACTACCTAGTTTGATTCTCACTAATATCGCTGTAACAAAAAGTACTGGACTAAGTACGATAAGTGCTGCTAATGCACATACAATATCAAATAATCGTTTTACATACTTTTCATATATCCCTTTTTTTTGTTTCATATTCACTTTCCTTTAAAACAGTTGCTGTAATCCTATTGTAAACAGTACTATAGAGTAAAAAACAGATTTGATATCTGTTCTATTTAATTTCCTTTACTCAAAACACGCTCTAATCACTTCAATAATCGCATCCTGCTCTTCCACAGTCATTTTATTATCACTCGGCAAACACAGACCTCTTTCAAAGATATCCGCACCGACATCTTCCGCGCCGCCCACAATATACGCATTTGTTCTGGCTCTGCCTTCACCATCAATTGTGATGAAGCTGTTCATGCGGTACATGGGCTGCATATGCATCGGTTTCCAAACCGGTCTGCCCTCTGCATTGAGACCTGCGA
>CAZGEX010000055.1:0-8353 GCA_964524385.1 uncultured Sangeribacter sp. | reverse complement strand
CAATTGTCAATTTTCATGTTATCTTGTAAGTAGTCAAGATTCCGAGAAGGTATTTAAATATTGCATAACTAAAAAGGAACGGAATGCGATAACAAATATCCTAAAAGAAAAATTTACCTCGTTTTTTATAAGTTGAATACTTTTTATACATTTCTTCATCTTCTTTATCCAACACACTGCTCTCCGTAAAATCTTCATTTAGTATATCTGCAAGCTCATGTATATGTCTGTTTTTTATAAGGTCCAATAATTCTAAATATTTCTTTCTGTTGATAGTATCTGTCTGATACATCTCCTTTAAAACCTCACAGCCTTCTTCTGCATAATTATGTAATCTGGCTATATCTTCAGAAAAAAGAATTCTAGGTGGTAATCCTATCAGCACTTCTTTTCGTTCTATCTTGCACTAAAAAATTGATGTATTCCTTTTGATGTCTGAATAGCATACAATAAATCCATAAATCCGTCCATTTCAGTAGCATCATCTACTTTCCATTTCGATCGGATTATCTCTGCCGCATTGGTATAATCAAACCTATTCCGATTATAATATCCCCAATTAGCAACCCCAAATGCAGACATAAAGAAATAATAACACTCTGCCAAATCCTGTTTTTGAAATGTTCGTATATTCTCATAGAATTCCTGTTTCTTACTTCCTGCAATCATGAGCAAACCACATATCAAGAAATAAAGTCCCGTATCATCATTTATATACTTTTGCATTTCTATGGCACAATCTAGAACATACTGCACTGCGTTTAACCTTATATTCATTACTTCCTTGGCATAACATTTCATAATGTTATCAGACCATTGAAACAGCACATCTTTGATTTCCTGCTCTCGTTCACACTCTGAGAGACCAAATACTTTCTCCCAGACATTTTCATTATATTCATCAAAATTTTCTGTCGTTAATCCTCTTTTTAGAAATAATAAATCCAGCTGTTCATAACATTCAAGTCTCTTCTTTTCACTATCAAAAACATAATCTTTTATGGATGCCTTCTGCCACATCATAATCTGCTCTTCCAGCATTTTTTCTCCACGCTTTACATCTGCCTCCGGATTCATATCACATTGCTGTATCACTGCTTCATATGTGCAATCATCATCCGATATATCTTCTTCAAAAAACTTTTGATGCAATTTCTTTATTTCACATAGTACCTTATTCTTTTCTTCGTCAGGCATTTGGGAATTTTGTAGAATAATTTCCGCATCCTCTAAAAAACGAACACAAAAATCTTCTAACTCCTTTTTCTCATTCTCCATTATAAAATAAAAGATTTCTTCTGAATAAAACATCTCACATACAATTTGAATAGATTTTACATAAATCATTGCAAGCATACAATCATCTAGTTCTAAGTCTGTCTGATTCTTGCTTATGTACGTAAGCACCTGCTCAATATAAGAATATACTTTTTTGCAATTTCTTAACGCATATCTTTTCATTATTTCAAAGGCAACTTTATCATCCTCACACTCAAAAAGTCCGTTATCCAAACACCTTTCAATATAGTTGTATGAAAGTATCCATTGAATCGTGGCAAAATATGTTTCATATTCAAATTTTTTATCTGTATCGAATACTCCTTTTCCTTCCAATTTTTCAAAAAGATATCTTGGATCAATATTTCGTTCACTGATAATTCTTTTCAAAAGTATCGACCTCCATTTAATCCTCTGTATATGTAGGTATCTCTTCAAAGCCAAAAGATGTCTCTAGTTGCTCTGAAGTAAAACCTCCTATTGCACCATTTGACACTACTTCTTCAGGACGTAGCACCGCCCACTCAAGCATTTCCACACCTTTATAAAGTTTTGTCATAACTTTATCATCTCTACCACCATCATTTATGTATTTTACCAATTCTTGAATTTTCTTTGCTGACTTGGAAGGAATGATGTCACCACAATGACGGCATTTATAACACTTCTTGTTCGATTCATAAACAAAACTTTTCGCATGAGCTTTCTTTGCATCCCATGAGAAATGGTGACATACATGAAAAATCAGTTGTCCTCTATGTTGTTTGTAAATCTTTTTTGTAAGTTTTAAAAATTCTTTTTGTATGCTCATATCATATACCTTTTTAATAAGCAACTTTATAACATCTTTTTTAATTCTTGTACTTCTTTGCTTAATCTCTTTGCCTCTGCCTTTTCCGATTCACTTGGGAACCATTTACCATTTATCGTATTTATACGTGCCTCACACTGCCTAATTTGAGTTATTATTTGCTCCTGCTTGAACTGTTTCTGGTCGTTTTGATTATCTAAATATTTTTTTATTCCCCATCCTGCAAGTGCTAAAGCTAAACCGCCTATCGTCATTTTAGCTTTATTTTCATCGTCTTGTGCATCTTCAAATTCATATCCCATTTCTATTTCCTCCTACTTTGTTTCTATTTTTAAAATTTTTCTGCTTGTAATTATATCTTTAACATTCGTAAGTACTTCTTCGTATTCTGTAAACTGCTGTATCCAAAACATATCCTTTTCCTGATTCCATCCCTCAATTCTCTTTCTTTTATTTTCATCAATCCCTCTTAAAAACACCAGTGCATCATTTACACGCCTCTCTGCAGCATCAATATCACCTAACTTCATTGATATTTCAGCATAAATACCAACACCCTTTATGTACTCCATTACAGAAATATGTGCGACCTTCTCTTTTTGCAAAACATTTGCAACCTTTATTTTGAATAATCTCATTTTTCCTGTTGGAATATTATATACATAATCAATGATACTCATTATATCCATTTGCAGCTGATATAATACTTCCCCTAAGCTATTTCTACATGTATATAACGACATTTTTGCGTTTTCAGAAAAATTAGCTCCTTGTATTTTTAGAACATCTTCCGCATTCTTTATCGTTGCAATTCTATTAATATTAAATTGCTTTACCAAGTCACTTATTCCTTCATTTATTTTATCAAACTCACTAAAAATGTATTCAACTGAAAAAACGATCTTTTCCTTCAACACATTAGGTACATACATACTCAATGTTCCTTCATCGTATTCAAAGTAAATACTATCATCATTACTATCCCTTATAATTAAATTATCTTCTATTTCATCTTCTACTTTCTCTGTTTGAAGCAATACACTCTTTATTTCTTCAACACATAATCTACCATTTTCATCAAAAAGTGTGATTCCCATTTTTAAAGATGTTGCTGTATTGATTATTTCTTTCACTCTTTCATTCATCTGTAGTATCTACTCCTTACCAAATAATGTATTTTGAACATATTCCATGTTATTGATAAAAAATCCTACAGGATAAATCAACACTTTACGCTTTTGATTCCTGTAGGATTCTTTTAAAATTCACGTTAATTTGATCAATCTTTAATACCACTCAAAAAATTATGCTATTTCCCATCGTGGTGCATGTTTTCCTGTTGGACTAGATTGACATTTCCCTTGAACATTTGGAGTTGTGTTAGGCGTTCCACCTGTTGGAGTTCCTGCGTGTCTTGTTGTTCCAACCTTTCCACAATACTGACATACTGGTTTAAAATAAATACGAGCCATAATATACCTCCTTATTCACTGGCATTATAACCATTATTAATCTAGTTTTAGATTATCACAGTATACCGTTAAAAGTCAATCGGTATATATGTAATCTTATCAAAATATCTTTGATAATCTCTCTGTATATAGGTAACTCTATAAATATCACAGAAAGAAGGTTATCAAATGGAAGTAAATATAGGTGAGAGAATTGCATATTTTAGAAAATCTCGTAATTTTTCCGTTAATTATCTTGCAAATCAAGCAGGTGTGTCTCAAAGTTATCTCCGTGAAATTGAATTAGGTAATTATAAAAACCCTTCTGTCGATATATTAGATGCACTCTGTAATGCACTCGGCATTTCACTAAAAGAGTTCTTCGATACAAATGCGGAACTTAAAGATGCAGATGACTCTCTGTTAAAAGAAATCGCATTACTTACGCCTAATCAACGTGAAAATTTAAGAATTTTTTTAAATTCCATTCGTGAATAAATACCATTACTCTTAGTTAAAGTATCTAACATGTGATTTTTAGCATCATGAACTTTACAATTTTCATAAAATCTTTGCTATATTCACCTACCTCTTTATAAGTAATCAAATAACTTTTTTCTTCAATCAACATACTACTAAATGGTACTCATTAGACCAATATGAACCACTATTACTGAAAAGGAGAATTAGCACAATGTTTGATTACGCACCAGATTTACTTACTCGCAAGCAATCTCAAGAGCTCTTACAAATTAGCAAATCAAAAATGTTAGAACTTATAAATACTGGGAAAATACCGGCCAGAAAAATTGCTGGCAGTTTTAGAATTGAAAAATCTGATTTAATAGATTTCGTTAAATATTCTCCATATTGGAAATAAGAAAAACTCCTCAAAGGATTTCACATACCCTTGAGGAGTTAATTTTATTATATATGCACTTTTTACTGATTAAAACACTTATCAAAGCAATCATAATTATATGTATCTGTTGGCTTACATAAAACTGCAAATTCGATTTCTTTAAAATAATCTTTCAAACATGTTTCTTCTGTACGTGGCTTATCTAATGCCTTTTTAAATAATTTGGCAATTAACTCCGCATCATTTTTAAAAGCTCCACATCCCCACGCTCCGAGAACTATATTTTTATATCCATAGTAAGCCGCTATAAAGAGTATGTATTTGATTCTTTCATATAAAAGTTTTTCGTATGAACCAAGCGTCACGATTTTACTAAATCCCATAATGTTGATTGGTGCAGCACAAGTTAGTACCGATACTACCACAGTTTCTTCTAAGAGATCATTTTGTGAATCTTTAATTATTTCCACATTAGGTGAGAGTATCATACCATGACTAGCTGATACAGCTCCATTTTTCTTATGGTATGCATAATATCTAGATGCCCCATCACTTTCCAATGAACACAAGAGAGTGCTTTTCCTACATAAATCTTCTTCCTGTGCAACTGCTCCACGCCTTACTCCACCACCTATGTGTACTGCATTCGCAAAATTTAATACCAATACTTTTTCATTTTTATCTGATATCTTCTCCTGTATTTTTATTGCCGCCTCATAAGAATCCCTATTCGTTACATAGATATTGCAATCTCCAACCACTGGAATATTGCTAAAATCATATTTTCGAAATAATGATTCAATTTCTTTTTCTGACAAATAAATTGCCTCTGTATACTGATCAGCACATAATTTTAAATTCACGTTTTTATCATTCTTAGTATAGACACCCTTCTCTATAATTTGGAGAGTATCTTCTAATACTTCTACTCGATTCATTTTATACAGTTCTCCTTTATCATTATATATTTTCATTGTATCAAAATTACCTTAATCTTAAAACCCATTAACACCTATCTTTCATATACTGAACCATCATTATAAATTCGATATGTTATTGTATCGCCACCCATTCTGCCCGTTACTTCAACAAACTCTGGAGCAGTTCTATAATCAATAACATATTCCAAACGTTCTAACGCAATATCCATTGCTTTGTTTACTCTTGATTTTTCATCTTTCATAATAATCTACCCTTTCTTTGTAATAAAAAATCCACAAAACAAATAAAAGTCCGAGAAATCATTATCTTATTGATTTCTCAGACTTTTATATTCTGTCATTCTCTATATTATCCTAAATTACTTCGACCTTATTCAAAGAGTTTTATATTATCAATTTCCTAATTATTTTAATATTAAAATAAAATCCAAGTTTAATGCACTATCATTTATTACATATTGGCAACATCATCTTCTATAATATTAGCATGAATAATAATAGTCCCTTTATTTTTCAACACATTTCTAGACAACGTAACATATTGAGGACATGTTTTTATATTTGGTACATTCGTACGATTTGATGTTACTATTCTTGCAAAAATTCTATAATTAGATAATCCTGGTAACAATTTAATCAACGTCGCATTAACTTGTTCTAACGCATGTTTTAAATCCGTTCCCTTTAATTCTACGAAGATAGCTAACTTTGAATCAATATCAACCAACATATTATCACATTTAATAGAATCTTGCGACGTAATCATTCCACCATCAACATGAAAACAAGCAACTTTATCAGACTTCGAATTATTTAACTGATACTTCTTCTTTTTTTCTTCTACAACAATCTTTTTTCTGTCATCAAAACTTTTTAAACATCCTGATTGCGAACAACGTTGCTCTTTCTTGTCACAATTTTCTAATGAAGCAATACACGATTTAAAATTATTGCAATCCATCTTTTGTCTCCATTTCAATCAATTTATCTATTGCTATATTTAATTCTTCTGAAACCATATCAATTCGTGAAGCATCAATCATATGATTTTCTCTATCCATAATATCTATTACGTCATGATTTTTTAATAAATATGCCGATACATCTTGATCAGATAATCTAAAACTTGTTGGTACTATATCAATCTCACTTTCTCTATCGTTTTCCACAAATGAGGAATACATTAACAAATTCTCTGCTGTAAGAATGTAAGGACTATGTGTTGTTATTATGACACTACTACCTGTTGCATTAATCATTAATGTAATTAATTCTAAAATCTCTTTTTGTGCAGTTGGGAACAAATGTGCTTCTGGTTCTTCAATAACAAGATATACTTTCTGCTGATTTAGTATAATTGAAAAAATCAACAATACAATCCATAAACACTCCTGTTGTCCTGATGAAGCTTGTATTAATTTAACAAACCTATTTTCATCATAATATATTCGTTCTCCATTTTTATCATTTACATATTCACCTTTCAAAATACTTTTTACTAGTTTAGTTGCTTTATTTACACTACGAAAATCAATATTTTCAGAACTCATTTTTTTCTTATCTCTTACAATTTCCTCAATCCTCTGCGAATACTGTTTTTGTAAAATCATTATTCTCTCAATAAATTCATTCATCAATATATCATACTTATTTGGTGTAAGAGTATGGAAAAATTCTGAGTTTGTTGAAAGCATACCTCTTCCTGCTGGTATAAAAATTGGAGTATATGGTTGATCAAATATCTTATTAACCTCCATATCAATCATTTTAGCCAATTCATCTCTTTGTACAGCCCATAAATTCAAATCTATATTTTGCATTAATCTATTCCACTCTTGTAGATAATAGTAATCCTTTATTTCATTGATTAAATTCTGACACTGCTTCCGTAATGTTTCTGAAAATAATATATTTGCATATCCATTTTTTAACTCAATGCTTATATATTCCTCATTATCAAAAAGATACTTAATTAGAAATGGATCCATATGCTTTGTGGTTCCAAAATACTCCATAAACTTGGTTCTTAGCTTTTTACGAAAATTAGTAAGCAATGAATTCCCTTTCGTTTCATTTATCAAATTATTTGAATCTATCAAAAATTTCTTCAGCTCCTCCGATATACTCTTACAAAAGAATACCGTTTTGGCAATTGTACTTTTTCCACTTGCTTGTTCACCTATTAGAATCATCAATCTATCATCAACTTGCTTTTCAAAATAACTAATAGGTCCCAAATTTTTTATTATTATTCTGCTCATATATAGTCCCTTCTTACAAATATAACTTATTAATTCTATTATATAGTTTTTTCTCTCTCTTACAATTAAAATTTTTATGTTTTCTTTTGATTTGTATGCTAATCTTTGCCTTATAAAATCTTTTAAACAGTGATTTTCGCCAATAGTTTTATATAATCCAAGGATTTAAAACAAACATCCACAAAAGAATATCTTATTAAGGATTCATTTTGCAATGAATTTATAATCAGTTTCAATATCATCAGTTTATAACTTCTCCTATATTTGTGATAAATAAATTGATTCCATAACTTTCTCTATATTAATGATCTTATCTGCTGTGACATACCTAATTAGTTCCCACGACGAATCAAGGTCACCTGTACTACCTCTTCCATCTAGTCCATTCTATCCATTCGTTCCATTATATCCACAAAATATGGACTAATTGAACCTAGTTACTACTAAATGAAGTATTATTTTCTCATATCCCTAGTATGACACAAAATATTCTACTGCATTTTCCGGAAAATACTCTTTAAACTCACCATATAACTGTGCTGCAAGTGTTTTATTGTGCGAAATGATGAGTGTTGGTTTATTCAGAGCAGCAATCACATTTGCCATTGTAAACGTTTTTCCTGAACCTGTAACACCTAATAAAGTCTGGAATTGATTGCCTTCTTTGAAGCCATCCACCAGTGCTTTTATTGCCTGTGGCTGGTCTCCTGTAGGCTTATATTCAGAATGAAGTTTAAAGCATTTTTGTG
>CAZGEX010000054.1:0-8668 GCA_964524385.1 uncultured Sangeribacter sp. | reverse complement strand
GCATAATGTGCTACGGTGATTACTCGCTCACGAGGGTCGCGGTTTACATCCGAGAAGGTGTGGAACTGCTCTACAGATGTGTTCTTCAAACCCGTTTCCTCCTCCAACTCACGCCTCGCACACTCTCCGGCAGTCTCGTCAATCTTCATAAAACCGCCCGGAAATGCCCATTTGCCCTTGAATGGCTCAATGCCACGCTGAATCAACAGCACCTTAATGCTTACTCCGTCAAAGCCGAAAATCACACAGTCTGCCGTAACAGCCGGATGCGGATACTTATAACAAAATTTCTGCTCGTTCATGCTTTAATGCGTTAATTTTACGCAAAGTTAAATAGAAATTTTGAAACCGCCAAATAAAATGCGTTATTTTTACGCAATTTATTTACTCTTGATGTTTTATGAGAGCCTGATATGCTTTCAAATACTTCCTCAATCGTTTTACATCCCAGTCGGATAGTTCCTTATAACGACGAACATCCATATTGTCGGTGAGGTCGTTAATCTTCACGGCAACAGCCAACGGGTTAGTCTTAACACGCTCGATGAACTCATCATAAGGCTCGTCGTCCGAGAGTTTTGTTACACACCGCAACGCATCTACAATATGCACAGGGAAACCTTCTGCAAGTAGTGCAGCAAAGGTCCAGTCGGTATCTTCCACAACATCGTGTAGCACGCCGACAATCTTTTCATCCACTGTTCTACCAGCAGCCATCACACGCATAATGTGTCCCGCATAAGGCATACCCGATTTATCAACCTGCCCTTCGTGTGCTTTAAGGGCGAGTGCTATTGCTTTTGAAAGAATCTTTTGCATTTTAGAGATTATATAATTCTACCGTTCATAACAAAGAACATCTACGACTTCAAAATCTTCTTCTCCGTCCAACCATGATTTTAGTTCCGGTTCTAACATTTCTAACATAAAGATATAGCCATCTTGTATCCAAGTTTTTAGATCATCCTTAGTTATCTCTCGTGAATAATCAATATAACACTCTGTTAATTGTACTTGTGGAATATTATATCGTTTAGCAAAAGCCTCTACTATAGGTAGTGAAACTATCGGTAGTTCTACACGATAAAGAGGATATTTGTCACCTCTTTTCTTATACATTCTGATTTGTGTTCCCATTCCCATGGCATTATAAAATTATATGTAAGGAGGTTCTATAAATTATATTTCTCATTAGCGAGCAGTCAGAACCTCATTAAGACTACCGCTAATGTGATTTTGTTTTCGCAAATTTAGCAAAAATTTTTCGTTTTTCAGTACAAATTTCAGAATATTTCAAGAAACAGGATAATCACCTGACTACAGGATATTAATCTACAAAATTTCCCTAAGGCAAATAACGTTTCCAATTACAGATTTTCTATTAGTTTGATTGTGGAATATTCTATTTCCAATACTTTGGTTCTACTGATTAAACTTGAAAAATCATTAAATTAAACTTATAGAATTCCGCTTCAGATTTTTTTTTAAATTCCGATTTTTTGCTTTTTCGACATCAGATTATTAACTTTGCAATGCAAAGAAAAAAGTAACAATCATAATAAATATGGCAGAAAACGACAGCATCTTCGAAATAGACAACCATCCGGCAGTTAACACTTATGATGACAGTGCAATCCAGACACTTGATTGGAACGAGCATATTCGTCGTCGTCCGGGGATGTATATCGGTAAACTTGGCGATGGAAGTCACGCTGAAGATGGTATTTACGTGCTTATAAAAGAAGTTATCGACAACTCTATTGATGAATTTAATATGGGTGTCGGTAAGCAAATTGACATCACAGTTGCCGAATCAGGAGAAGTTATTGTCAGAGACTACGGTCGAGGTATTCCGTTAGGAAAAGTGAAAGATGTCGCATCTGAAATCAATACCGGAGGTAAATTTGATGATAAAAACTTTAAAAAATCTGTCGGTTTGAATGGTGTAGGTCTAAAAGCTGTCAATGCCTTATCTTCATATTGCGAAGTAATCAGCCATCGTGATGGAGAATGTGTGAAAGTCTCTTTTGAGAAAGGCAACCTGTTGGAACATTCTCAACAGATACCAACTAATGAGCCTAACGGAACTTTAGTCCGATTTATACCCGATAATACTTTATTTCGCGATTATCGCTACAATCTCGACTTTGTCGAAACAATGGTGAATAATTACACCTATTTGAACGCAGGGTTAGCTATTTATCTCAACGGCAAGAAGTACATTTCTCGACATGGTCTTTTGGACTTATTGAGAGAAAACATGACATCAGAACCTCTCTATCCTATCATCCACCTTAAAGAGGAGGATATTGAAATCGTATTAACTCATACTGAACAATATGGCGAAGAATACTATTCATTCGTCAATGGACAACACACTACACAAGGCGGGACACACTTAACAGCATTCAGAGAATCTGTCTCACGCACAATAAAAGAATATTTCAGTAAAGGTTTTGAATATTCCGATATTCGAAACGGAATGGTAGCAGCTGTAAGCGTCAGAATACAAGAGCCTGTCTTTGAATCTCAAACAAAGACTAAACTTGGCAGTAAAGAGATAGCCCCGGGCAGTCCGATTACTATCAATAAATTTATCGGTGATTTCATAAAACGCGAGCTTGACAATTTCTTGCACAAAAATTTGGACTCAGCTGAAATAATGCTCAAAAAAATCCAAACAAGCGAGAAAGAACGCAAAGCTATGGCCGGAATCACCAAGCTTGCAAGAGAACGTGCAAAAAAAGTAAATCTCCACAATCGTAAGCTCAGAGATTGTCGCATCCACTACAATGATGTGGTTAAAGCAAATTCTAAAGATGACCGCAGAGATGAATCTTCAATATTTATAACTGAAGGAGACTCTGCTTCCGGAACTATTACTAAAGCTCGCGATGCACAGACACAAGCAGTGTTTTCATTAAGAGGGAAACCATTAAATTCTTATGGTTTAACACAAAAAGTAGTGTACGAAAACGAAGAATTCAACTTGTTGCAAGCAGCACTTAATATTGAAGACGGCATAGAAGGACTTCGTTACAATAAAATTATAATTGCCACTGATGCCGATGTCGACGGAATGCACATACGCTTGCTCATTATGACATTCTTCCTCCAATTTTTTCCTGATTTGGTAAAAAAAGGACATGTTTATATCCTTCAAACTCCGCTATTCCGTGTAAGAAACAAAAAAGCCACACGCCGAAAAAAATCTAAATCTAAAGCTGAAGCTGAGAATGACGAAGATAAAGATACATTCTACTGCTACACAGATGAAGAGCGTATCGTTGCCATAGAAAAATTCGGAAGTAATGCAGAAATTACTCGATTTAAAGGTCTTGGAGAAATTAACGTTGAAGAATTTATGGATTTTATCGGTCCTAACATTAAGCTCGACCCCGTAAAATTAAAAAAAGATGACACAGTCGACAAACTACTGGAATTTTATATGGGTAAAAACACAATGAATCGACAAAACTTCATCATCGACAACCTTGTTGTAGAAGATGATACTAATATTATATGATTATGCGTATTGCTATTTTTCCCGGCACTTTCGACCCATTCACAATCGGACATTATTCGATAGTAGAGCGAGGTCTTAAACTTTTTGACAAAATAATTATCGCTATCGGATATAACGAGCAAAAAGCGAATGCTGAAGCGACTGCCGAACAGCGCAGATTACAAATCAAAGAGATATATTCCGACGTTAAATCAGTGGAAGTTATTTCTTACAAAGGGCTAACCACTAAGTGTGCAGAAAAATATAATGCCGATTTTATTCTCCGAGGTTTCAGGACTGTAGCCGATTTTGAATACGAAAGAAATATGGCCGACATCAATCGTAGACTTAGTGGCATAGAGACTGTTCTACTTTATACCTTACCGGAACATGCAAGCATCTCAAGCTCTATTGTAAGAGAATTAATACACAATGATGTTGATGTTACTGACTATCTACCTCAAAAAACATTATAGCACAAATATTAAACAGTATAGATATATTTTTAATTTCAAAAATCGATGAAAAAATTTTTAATAATCATAGCATCATTTTTAATAATAACAGTTTTTAGCATTGCTAAGGAAAAGGAATATAAAATTGATTTTCCACCCGTAAAAAAATTAAGTATGGCAGAAATGGCAGTTGAAACCTACTACGTGGATAGCGTAGATGGCAATAAATTGGTAGAAGATGCTATACGCGGGATGCTAAATGAACTTGATCCTCATTCTTCTTACAGCACACCTGAAGAGACAAAAGAGATGAATGAGCCATTAGAAGGCAATTTTAGCGGAATAGGAATTACATTCAATTTTACGCAAGACACAGTCTACGTAATTCAGACTGTAGCAGGCGGACCTTCAGAAAAAGTAGGGCTTCTTGCCGGCGACCGAATAATCAAGGTCAGCGACACTATTATAGCAGGTGTCAAAATGAAACAGAAAGAAATTATGCGACGTTTGCGTGGAGAGAAAGGCACAAAAGTGGATGTCAAGGTACTTCGCAGACAAACTAATGCCGTTACCGACACAATCGATTTCACAATAACACGTGATGAAATTCCAATTCATAGTGTGGATGCCGCATATATGGTTGACGACAAGACTGCATATATTAAAATCAACAAATTTGCTTTGGAGACAGCAAATGAGTTTATTGATGCATATAAAAAACTAAAGAAAAAAGGGGCAGAAAATTTGATACTCGATTTGACTGATAATGGCGGTGGCTATTTAGGTTCTGCAGTACAGTTAGTGAGCGAATTTCTTGAAGATTCAAAATTAATTGTTTACACCGAAGGAAGAGCTTCCAAACGCCAAGAATTCACATCTTTACCAAGCGAATACACTCCTTTACATGACACAGGCCGATTAGTGGTAATGGTAAATCAATACTCCGCATCAGCAGCAGAAATTACTGCCGGAGCCATTCAAGATTGGGATAGAGGTGTCATTGTCGGTCGACGTACTTTCGCTAAAGGCTTAGTGCAACGTCCTCTCCCTTTCCCTGACGGTTCAATGATAAGATTGACCGTAGCACACTATTACACCCCTACCGGTAGAGATATTCAAAAACCTTATCAGAAAGGGGATATAAAAAAATATAACCAAGACATAATGGATAGATTCAACAATGGCGAATTAATGCACGCAGATAGCATCCATTACGTCGATTCGCTAAAGGTAAGTACACTTGTCAACAAGCGTACTATATATGGCGGTGGTGGCATTTCTCCGGATAAGTTCGTCGCTTTAGACACTACCTTTAACACAAAATATTATCGCAATGTCGTTGCAAAAGGTTTAGTCAACAGATTTGCAATCAATTATGTCGATGACAATCGGAAACAACTAAAAAAACAATTTTCAAACGAGGAAAAGTATCTTGCCGGATTTGAAATATCAGATGAAATTCTCAATCAACTAAAAGAACTCGCTGACAAAGAAAAAGTGGAATTCGACCAAGAGCAATTCAATACAAGCAAACCTCTATTTGCTGTAATATTGAAAGCCTTAATCGGACGAAGCGTTTACAATGACGAAACATACTATAAGGTATTTAACACGTTCGACCCAATATTCAAAGAAGCATATAATGTAATAACGTCGGACGAATACGATAATTTGCTTAAGGCAGGTGAGATAAATTGATTTGGAAAGATTTTGAGAATTTAAGCGTGGAGGTTTCGAGATTGAGGAGAGAGTTTAGCGAGCTATACGACCGACGAAATCGAAGAAAACTACCGATTAAAATCAAAAGCAACCAAAAGCCTGTCAAAACAAAAGAAATTGAAATAAAAACAACATCGCAGCGTTCAATTTATAGAACCTGCCTTAAACCATAACATTCTTTTAATACTCTCATAACATAGTGAAAAAAATATTATACATAATCGCATTTATTTGCATAGCCACAAATTGCTATGCAGAAATAAATATCACAAACGAAAATCATCAAGTGGCAGACGATAGCACACTTCTATTGCCTGCCGACACTATTCGTGTCCGTTCTGTTGATGAAATAATAGAATCACTATCCGAATCTAAAAGAGATAAATACGATTACTCTATAATAGGTCTGCCATTAGTATTTAACGGATTCCAAAAATTTAGAGAAATCGATTTTAAACCTGAATCTTTAAACATCCATAAAATCAATGTCGTATCAATCGACTCTGCCGGCAATATCAAAGTCAATAATTCCAACGAATCACGTATGTCGAATGTAGAATGGTTTGATACTCCAAGAAGAAAACGAGAGATAGACTCTGATTTAGCATACAGAACTATGATAGAAAATCCGGAAGCAATATCTTATTTATATTGGCAATTGCCTCCTCCTCCGGAGATATTAGAAAGCGACACATCAAAAGAGTCTCTAATAATTGGCGATGAAATAGCAGTTGTCATTAATCCGGAGGACACTGAAGCAGTGCCTGTCAAAATTGATAAAAAACATTGGCTTCACACATTGAATGGTGGTGTACAATTTTCTCAAGCATATTTGTCGCCCAACTGGTATCAAGGAGGAAATAACAGTTTGACCTTATTAGTCAACTTTTTGTGGAACGTAAAACTTAATGAAGTTTATCATCCAAAACTATTGTTTGAAAATAACGTACAATACAAACTTGGTCTATACTCTACTCCTCAAGATGAGTTTCATAAATATTCTGTATCGGAAGATATTTTCCAATGGAATTTAAAAACCGGTGTAAAAGCATTCAAGAAATGGTTTTATAGCTTTACACTCCAATTTAAGACACAATTACTGAACACATATCCTCAAAATTCACAAGCAAGAATATCATCATTTATGTCACCTGCCGACTTAAATCTTGGTTTGGGTATGACTTACAGCACATCAAACAAAAGCAAATCACTACACTTTAATGCATCAATAGCACCGATTTCATACAATTTGAAAACCTGCTTCGATACAGCAGTAGACCCAACACAATTCAACATTACTAAAGGAAAGAAAACAATGAGCGAAATTGGTAGTAATGCCGAATTGACTTTCGATTGGGATATTACCTCCAACATTTCTTATAAATCTCGCCTATTCCTATTTTCTAACTATAAATACTTCCTTGGAGATTGGGAGAATACGTTTGCTTTCAATATCAATAAATTCTTAAGTACTCAAATTTATGTACATCTTCGCTATGACTCAAGTTCTGAGATTAGTGATAATTGGAATCATTGGATGTTGAAAGAGATTTTAAGTTTCGGATTTAGTTATACATTCTCTACAAAAATCTAACATCTAATGAGGCATATTTACATAACAAGAAAATTATACAGAATAATCACATTCTGTATGCTTGCTATCTATGCTTTTAATTCTACCGCAAATAAAATACCCGCGTCTCCTACCATATTGCCCAATTTTGACATTAGAACAGCTACTCACTATTGTGATACTGCCCCATTAAACCACATCGAAGGTATCTGGGAATTCACAGAAGATGAGATAACTGTCTGCATAAAACAAAATGATTTTGACAATATTTCCGATTATATTATGATTATTGTCGAAACCAACAATGTAACAACCGAACCCGGACAAATATTAGGCTATATTGATTCTACTTCAGATTTTCGTAAATATAGGATGTATATCTATTCTGACATCGTGAGCGGAGCTATATGTCGCCCGATAGAATGTGCGGCTATAATTTCTGACGATAAGCACTCCATATCATTTCAATCAGAGTCAATTAAACTGAAATTTAATGTATTCGGATTATTGCCATACTTTTGGAGAACCATAAAATTCAGCAAATCATCTCCTGCAGAAGCTCTCCCAAAAGGATTTATCAAGACATATCCGAGCTACGATGGCAACGGCTCATCGCCATATAATCCAAGATACCTATGACACAAAAAATAACTTTACTTACATTTATAATAGGACTTCTGCTGATAAATTACACCGATTTATTCGCCAAACGAATCAAAACAACGATAAATCCATTGCAGACAACAAATAGAAACATCGATGATTATATGGTCATCAATAACGATGAAACCGACAGTTTGTTTCAACAGATTTCATTCTATGGTTTTGATAAGCCTCTCTCGTCTACTATCGAAACATTCTTTTTACAAAACAAATCGGAAAACACAATAAAAAAAGTTGTGATGGAAATGGAGTATTTCACTATCGATTCACTACAATTACATAAACGCATGGTCGAGATTGATTGCGATGTTCCTCCTCAGGAGACAAGAAAAATTGACATTAAAAGTTGGGATAAACAAAAATCTTATTATTTCCATCAAAGCGTCAAGCCTCGCAGACAAGCCACACCTTTTAAAGTGATTTTTAATCCTAAGATTTGCTACATTCTGAAACAAACAGACAAAAAGACTGATTAATAAGTCAAAAAACAATCACTGCAAGTAACTGATAATCAACCCAACACAATTTTATTAAAAAAAAGTGCTTTAAAATTTTGCACATATCACGAAATTGTTGTAATTTTGCCACGCAATTCTGAAAGAAATGCATATTTAACGCTTCAATAGCTCAGTTGGTTAGAGCACCTGACTGTTAATCAGGGGGTCGTTGGTTCAAGCCCATCTTGAAGCGCAAAAAAATGCTTCAATAGCTCAGTTGGTTAGAGCACCTGACTGTTAATCAGGGGGTCGTTGG
>CAZGEX010000053.1:0-9494 GCA_964524385.1 uncultured Sangeribacter sp. | reverse complement strand
ACCCGTTGCAGAGCCGGGTCGGCTATGTAGTACCGGTATCCGTCCCGTTTCTTGCGGATGTCGTAGCACACCACGAAGTGCCGCTGCTTCCAGTGCAGGATGCAGGGCAACGGCATGTCCTTCCGCAGCTGTTCCAACGACAGCCGTACCCCCATGGTTCGGAAGCCGATGCTCTCCGCCGCATCGCTGATGCCCAGCATCGACACCCCTTCGCGGGTGATGAATGAGCGTTCGCGAAGTGTCTGCAGGGAATACCGCTTGCCATAGTATCGGGCAATCATCTGCAGGCAAGTGGGGCCGCAGTCCATCGCATCGTGCTGATGGTAGTGGGGGAAGGATTTTATCATGGTTTTACATGACAAAGATTATACTTCCCTATTACAAATTCATAGTTAGAGATGGAAGGGCATAAATCTTTATTTACGCAGTTGTCGCAGGGCGATACTGTATTACGGGTTTTTAACCAATTAGGGGTGCCAGTCAACTCCTTATAAACAATTTCTTTAAGTGACAGTTCTTTGATGTTTCCTATGGGTGGCGTATTTATATTGGAATAAACATCTCCGGAGGGTACCAAGATAAGTTTGCCAAAAAAGGAATCATTTAAGGCTCTGTGTCTGAATATTGTTTTTCTATTTATAGGCTCTTTGGTTAAGTCGTCTAATTTGATGAAAACGTATTTTGAAAATAAATCAATATTCTTCCCTGTATATATAGGGATGCATTGAACGTGTGCTGTGTCAGGCAATGTTTGTTGCTCTAAAAACTCAATATCAGATTCTTCTATGATTAGAATATTCCAATGTACATCCTTATATGTTGCAGATTGCATGTTTTCAATGACTTGATTATCCCACTCCTTTATATATAAAAGAACTTCCAACATGGTATTTGTCTCTGAAGCAAATCTGGTTGTCTCTTTATTGAGAAAAGAATAGTTTATATACAAATGTCTTTTTAAATAAGAATCTTTGAATATGTTTAATAATGATGTACATGTTTCATTATCCATGGGATTCCCACCTAATATGATGTTGGTCTTTCTAACCCCAAATCTTTGGCATTGTTTTAGTAATCCAACATAATCTTCTAAGGTTAAAGTTTCTGTATTGAATTGGGTACAGTGATTGGTCTGCAAATAAGAATAGCTACAATAGTCGCAGTTCTTAGAACATTTATTGGCTAAATGCAGGGTTACTTCATGCAAGTTTTGCATAACTCGTTCTCCTATACTTTCAATTTTATCCTCTTTTTTTATACGCAGATTAGAATTGATAAATAGGGTCGGTTTGAAATGATAGGGATGCAAATCGATGTTCTCCAATGGTATCAAGTCACCGGAAAATGAATCTCGTACCAAGTCAATAAAATTTCGTACGGTTTCATCTTCTAAATTTTCTATGTTTAACCGAGCACCGTATCCATTAACAGAATTCTCCCAAGAATCCAAAATTTGGTTGACAACTGCATGATTGGGGCATCTTAAATAAGCTCCATTTAGTGTGTTGTATATAACAGCTTCGTATTCGTTTCGAAAAAGGAAAGAATATGACTCCAAATAAAACCAATAGTTCATAAATTAATTTACATGATGATAATAGTTGATAAAACGTTTTCGTATTCACTTGGATTTTCTTCGGCGTATGATAGAAATGAAGAGAATCGTTGTTTTAGATTAGATTCATTTTGAATGTTTGGACATGTCAGTTTCCCGTTCTTTTCTTTTAAAAAAAACAAGCATTGCCCACATGCTCTCTTTAGTTGACAATGAGAACAATATTTGATAATCTTTTCGTACAAAGAACTATAATATGCAGCTACAGTTTTAGCGTCTAATTCTAATGAACCGTTTTTAAGCCTGCCCAGAACATGTTCGTGCCCGATTCTTTCACATGAAAGAATCTTTCCGTTTACGGTTAGGAATAACTTGTTCTCAAAAGGTTTACAAGTCCCTGTCGGAATGTGGACGTTCCCATTTTCTGTCTCAAATAAATCTGTATAATCATAGAATCGATTACCGATGTATTTCATCAGAACAAAATGATATTCTTTGGAAATCATATCTTTTTTTTCAGCTTTTATAATTTTTTTTGAATTATCGGCTTCTTTGATACTGTCGATTTTATACTTAAACATCTTATCGAATTCTTCAATACGCTCTTTTATTATGCCATTGGTGTTTAGTTCAGAAATACGAGGCACTTTATTGAAGCTTTTAGAAAAGAACTCAAGACATCCTTCTACTGAATTACGGTCGTGAAGCACGGCATTAAAATTCACATTCGTATCATAAAAGGTCGGATACGTATCGATTAAGTTATCTAAATTTTGTTTAAGACGTTGGTACGTAGGTCTTTCACTTTTATCCACTCGATAGCTGTTGTGATACTCATTCCCGTCTAAACTGATTAAGACACTAAAATCCTTTTCTACAAGGAAATCCATATAGCGGTGTAAAAGCATACCGTTGGTTGTGATATTATAACGGAAGCTGATATTCTTCAATTGGAGATTCTCGACATACGAAATGACTTCCTTTATTAATCCCATATTTAATAAAGGCTCACCACCATAAAATCCTATTACAACAGTATTTTTATGGGATATGTTATAGTCGGAAGTCCAAAGGTCTTTCAGATAATCGATCAGAACCTTTACATTCGAAAAAGTTTGATTGCGTGTTTCTCTCTCATCGTAATTCGAATAGAATTCTCCATACCCACAATATTTGCATTTCAAATTGCATGAATCCGTCACTTCAATCAGGAGTTGCCGTAAACAAGCCATGTTTCGTTTGATTAATTCTTCTGAATATAGAGCTTGAAGTTTGAATACCTGATTTTCGAAAAAGTTATGTCCTTTTAAGAACGAATATTTACGTATATAATATTCATCCATTTTTTCTTGTGGTGCTTGGTTTAAAAGGACCTCTTGAAATTTTGGAGGAACATACATGAAATGTTGTAGAAAATCCGAGTAGATATAAGAATTCCCTTTTCGAGTAAAAATGGATGAGTTCATAAATAAATATTATTTTAGAATTCCTATTAACAAAACTGGATTACTGTCTTCATTCAAGTTGTTGAATGTTTCAAGCAGAGCTTGTTTATTTTGTTCATTTTTTACTTTAGAAGACGAAACCTTTTCGAGGTCTACCGTGTAGTTTTCATAGTTCTGTGCCTGCACATCAATCCAATATTTCCCCTGCGAACGGAAACGAATGTTGAAATCACCCCCACAAATGTCATTGCTCAAAATGAAAGGTCGTTCTATCCTGCGATAAGTGGCATTCCATGGAAATCTGAATTCAGTGATAGTACCTTGTCTTTTACTTTGTCTTACGGTTGCATCTGTTTTGTTATATGCGAAAGTATAAATTTCATCTCCTTTGCTTCCTACCAGATAAATGAGGTCTTTACTTGGATAATACGAGTAGATGGAGAAATAATCGAACGCACTACGTTCCTTTATCCAAAGATGTGTCTTTTCGTAGTCTCCTTTTGGTTCATTGCTATAAATGGTATATTGTGGCTTCAGTTGCTGATTGGCTTGGTCGAACACATAGATGGTGTCATTATCTGGATATTTTAATGTAACTTCATCATGATAGGTATCTATACTGATAGGATATTCTACCCAATAGTTGTTGGCCTTGCCAATATGGTTTTCATTGATGGCTTCTAGACGGTTCAGATAAGTCGGATTGTAGAATATCTTGTTTACTTGGAATTGGTTGTCGGCAATAATCAGTGATCTGATGGAATCTTCCTTTACTGGCATGGAAAAAGGCTGTGCTTGTGTAAAGAAGAACAGATTGCCGAAAAGCAGGTATTGTCTGTTGTTTATTGACAAAAACAATCTTGCTAAAGATGTGTGGTTGATGACTTGTCTTTTGAAACTTCCTTCAAAGTCATAAACTAAAATGCCGTTTGCCGTTGTAATGACATAAACTTCGCCTTTGCTCTCGTCTATTTGAATGTCATTTATATACGTGTATTCTTCGGGGCCTTCTCCTTTACGGCCTATTTTATTGAGAAATTTTCCGTTGCGTGCAAAACGTAGTATTTCTTTAGAACAAATGAAAATAGATTCATCAGTCACTTCAACCATCGTTATTTCATCAAGTAATGATTCATCGGTAGTCTCAAGTGGAACAACCTCTACTTTTTGGACGGCATCGCTTAAGGGTAATTGAGACACTTCAATAACCTTATCTGATAGGTTTATGCTTGAATGATTAAACTCATTTGCCATTCCTTTTTCGTTGGAATAGCAACCAATCAGAAACATACTAATAAATAATAATATATAATATTTCATTTTTTATAAATAGAAGTCTATAGTTAATCAGATGTTTTAAGAATTAAAAAGCCATTTCTAAAATAAGTGAATTATGAAATGGCTTTTAGAAGTTAGGACTTTATAAACAAGATTATAATTATTATCCTTGATGTCGACCTATTCTGATTTTATCTATTAGCCGAAGGCTCCTGCACCAGTTCCGCCACCGCCATCACCAGGTATTAAACCACTAGAACCGCCATTAAGATTAGCATTCATATTTATTTCACTGCGGCAAATGCAGCATCTGTCATTACCACCGCCTAACAAGCGGTTCAATTCCTTCTTCTTAAGTTCAACTTTGTCAAGTTGAGTTAACTTAATTTTTGAAAATTCTTTCATGAGAATAATTTTAAAATTAATAAATATTGTTGTTTAACACATGAATATAGATTTATATTCTTTTTTCATCTTTTGATAGGAATAGTACTTTTTTAATGTATGAAGTGCATTCTTTTTTAAATACTCACTCTTTTGAGGATTATTCAATAAGCAAAGTATGCAATGGGTAAGCTTCCGAATGTAGTCCTCTTTTTTCCCCGTTATAGATGCGATGCTGGCATTAAATCCATCCTTGAACATACAGCGTAGTCCAAATCCATTGGATGCAACAATGGGTAAACCGTATTTCATCATTTCCAGACCCACGTATGAACATTGTTCGGTATATGAAGGAATGATACCAATATCTGCCGTGCGATACCATTTTGATAGTTCTTTTTTGCATAAATGTCCGGTAAACGAGATTTGCGTAATGACATCTCTAGCCATCATGGCTAATTCGGGAGCCTGGTTCATGTTTCCTGCAATAATCCAACGGCAGTTTGGATATTCTTTCAAGACACTCTTGAAGGCATGTAATAACGCAAAGGTTCCTTTGGAATGACTGATGCGTCCAACTGTCAGGAGAATTTTTTCATCTTTGTTAATTAAGGAATTTCTTTTTATTGAAGCATTGTTAGATTGCTCAGAGGCTTTAGGAATAGAAACTCCATGTGGAATTAATCTTATTTTCTTTGAGGGTATACAATAACATTCTTGAAGAACATCCCAAGTATCTTTTGACAAACAAATGACTAAATCCGAATTTTCATATTGTTCCTTTTCTTGTTTGTAAAGTTCTACAATGTATTGGTGCTTTTGTGTGTTCCTTTTGCCTTTTATTAAACTTTTAAATAAATGCACGTTCCCCAATAAAGGTGCTGTCCAATGTAAATCATGGACTACGCTAATGCAAGTAGATTGTGGAAAAAAGTTTTTAATACCTTTGACTAAATCCTCGCTAGGAGCATAGTTAAATAAGAAATAATTTTCTTTGGAATCATTTATGAATTTAGTTAACGATTGAGCTACGATTGTTTTTTCATTGAACGGATTATGGCATAGATTCTTAGGGTAAAGGATGTAATTAACACCATTGCTTGTCAATGTACAACATTGTTCCACTTGGGTTTGGAACATTATCATGCAAAGTTGCATGTCTTCCCGACCTTTTACTATCCGTGTAATACTTTTCAGATAAGTGCCTATTCCACATGTTGATGAATATTGTATATTGTCAAAGATATATAGTGTTTTCATAAGTAGGTGTTTAATATGTTACGCCCAATTATTCCAAATCATATCCATTACCTCTTCTTGAGGATAAATGTTTCCCTTTGTCTCATCTTCGTGTCGATAAGCTAAATAAGATAAATAATCTCTATCCGTGGTGCTTAAATTAGCTTTTAGTATATCGTCAATGTCTCCAAGGATTTCTTGCAAATCTCCACTAATAAATTTGTTCCGATGCAAATACACCATGCCCCAAGCAATACCGATGAGGCCATCTTGAAAGGTCAATGGGGTGGTATTGGGTAGTTTGAGTATGTCATCTAATAATTCTTCAGCATACAATCTGTATAAATCATCTTTATGCAAACGGTCATATTCAAAGAACAAAATAGCCATACCTAATTTGCCGTTCAGGCCATAATCTAATAATACTTCAGAACGTAATGTAGCATACCGAAGCATTTTGTTTAAACTATCATGATATTCTTTAAAACGTCTTTCCATATTTATACTTTGTTAATAAATTGTGGCAACCAAGAACCGAAAAAGTAATGAGCACAATATGCGTCTTTTATTTTTCTTTCAAAGACTTTTTGTCCGGTTGCATAGATATAACGTCTCATATCGAATGTCGTAAGAGGAGCTACATATTCGCATGGTAATACAGTTGCAAAATAATTTTTTTCCAAATCAGGGAATATTCGTGAGATAAGAATCGGTCCGGTTGTAGATACTACGGCTTTGCTACCTTGGGGCTGTTCTTGTGTCATTGCTTCACTAATGGCATCCAATACTTTTAGCCAACCTTTACAACCTACTTCCGAAGCCATAAAAGCATTTCCTACTAATTGATTTATATCTAAATAATAGTTATGTGCTTGTGGCTCTTCGCCAAAACACATCGTTTCATTTTCCAGCAGCGAATCGATAGGTTTGTAACATTCGCTATCCAAATCGGTATATACACCTCCATAAACATGAAGAATCATATAACGAATAGTGTCCCATCGTTGTACATTGTAAGGGAAGCTTTTGTATAAGAAAAGGTATTCAGGGAAATGTGTTTCTACTAATTTGTCCATTTCTTCGCCATTCCATAAATGGTATTCCCAATCCGGATTCTTTTCTTGCCAAGTTCTTGCCAGAATCTGTAAACGGGCAGGCATGGAAGGTTCTGTACGACCTTCCCATACTTGGTGGATGATTTTAGGTATTGCCATATATCTATTCAATCATAAATGTCCCAGTATATTCTGTTCCATTTAGGGTGGTAATCTTTACTTGATAATAACCGCTGGCATAATCTGCGATATTAAAGGTAACGAATTGCATGGATGCAAGCGACAAGGTTTGTGAATCCAATACTTGACCGTTAATGGTGCAAACGCTTATGGTAACATCCGTACATGCGTGATAAGATTCGATCTCGATCTTTTCGTTGTCGGTTTGCCAAGCTTCGAAAAGAATTATTAATGACTTTTCTCGGTTGTCATCTTTTTCCCTTTCTAAATCAATAGGCTTTTTCTCTTCGATAGCATGTGTGCTTGGTACAATTGCATTGATGGGAATAAATGCAAAAAGCGATAGAATAAATGTGACTAATGTTGTTTTCATATTATTTGTTTGTTTGAATTATTACTGCAAAGCTATGTAATAAAATCCTAACAAGTAAATGGGGGGGTAAAGTGAAAATGACAATAAAATTGCCGCTGTATAGTATTGTGGTCTTGTTTTTATGCTTTTTTAGTGACAAGGATTTCTTGTTTTTTAATTTTATTTTATTAAAATGAGCTTACAAGCATGGTGAATTTTTCTAATTTTTCTTTGTTGCCTTTATCGTTCTGGATGTTCAGATGTTCACAGGTGCGGTAAATGTTACGTCTTATTGTTTCTTCTTTTACTCGCATAATGGTACTCATTCGCTTTTGGGTGTATCCCATTCGTTGCAAATAGCATAAGGTTAACTCTGTAGAGGTCAAGTTTGGATATGTATTTCCTAAACGGATAGCGAAGTTGTTATATGCTAAATTTAGCCAATGTTGTAAGAGTGACAAGTCGGTATTCGGATTATAGGTAAGTGGGGATTGTAAAAGCCGGAGATAGAACTCCAAAGCCTGTATATCTTCTAAAGTTGAAAATTGTATGGCTTGCTTGATGAGTTTGTTTTGAACCAGCATTTCGTTTAATTTCGTAATTTCAGTTTTATCGGCCTCGGATGATACGGTAATTTTACAGATTTGTTCTTGTAATGCCAGCATCTGCTTTTGGTGTTTCCTGTTCATGTTCCATGCAACGGCTAATGTTATTGCAATAATCAGGATAAAGCTAAAAATAATACGGTACAGCCAAATTTCAATCCGGGCTTTTTGGCGTAAAATGACTTCTTGATTGTATTTCTGCTGGATTTCTTGTATTTGGCTAGCTTCGCGGTTACTATAGAATGAATCTACAGAATAAATGTATTGGTTTATGTAATGTACAGCTTCTTCTGTTTGGCCTAAGTTCAGTTTTCTTTTATAAAGATTTTCATAGATGCCGGATCGTATGGCCCAACTAGAAGATTGTAAGGCCAGTAAGTAAAGGCTGTCGGCCTTTACTGTATTGTATTGAGCATCGTAAATTTTTGCTAAATTGAAAATAGCCCTATAATTTGAACCTTTTGAAACATTAATGGCTTTTTCAAAATAATATTTAGCCTTTTCTTTATTATTTGTCTCTTCGTAGAATGACCCTATATTATTGTATGCTTTGGATTGTAAGCTACTTTGTACAGATGGTGTCCTTTCTTCTAATAATTGGATGTAGTATAAGCTACTATCTTTTAATGTTTCTGTCGGAAGACTTAATATATTAATAATGTTGCTAATATACCAGTCATTATATTTATTATTGTTGTTTATGGCTAATGCTCTTTTATAATAAGCAAAAGAACTATTATAGTTTGTTGCTATTTTATTTAGATATCCTAAACTACTACATATCAAAGTCTGTATGCGTGGGTCTTCTATTTTGTCCATCAACTCTTCTGCTTGCTTCAAAGGCAAGGTGGCATCCGCATATCGTTCCATGTCCATCATTACATCTGCCAGATAGAGTAAGGACTTCGCTTTTTGTCCCATTTCATCGGAGTTTTGGTGATAATCTACCGCAATGCGAATCAACGAATCGGAGGTGGCGTAGATTTGGTTTCGGGATTTGGCTTGGGTCAACAGCAGGGCATAGTCGGCTTGTTCCTTTCCGGTGAGTTGCTCGGGGTTGGGGATGGCTTCGAGAAGGTGCAGGGCACTGTCGGGATGGGTGTACATCAGGCTCTCGGCTTCTGCAAAGACGGAAGTTATTGGAGTACGGTGCTGGCAAGAGGAACTTGCCAGGATAAACAACAGGGTTAGTATCAATGTGTGCTTCATGTTTCGCAAAAATAAGTCGGATTAATCCATTTTGTAAAGTTATAATAATAAAATGGAACAACAAAAAGTTCAGGATAGCCGGTGTGACAACGAAAACGGCCTTGTACACGGCTGTGGGGCACATTCTGTATACTTATTTGTGACAAGGATTTAACATTGTTTTGTATTCTTTTGTCTGCTTACAGCTATCAT
>CAZGEX010000052.1:0-9590 GCA_964524385.1 uncultured Sangeribacter sp. | reverse complement strand
CGCCGAGAAGTATGCCGAACTGAAACAAAAAGGATTTAGATTGGAATTTTAAAAGGTTAAAGTATGTATTACAATAAAATATTAGGTGGGATAGCTGGTGATATTATCGGTTCTACTCGCGAGTGGCACAATGTCAAAACTGAAGATTTTGAATTATTGCCACAAGGTAGTTGTTTTACCGATGACACAGTGATGACCTTGGCAGTTGCCGATTGGTTAATGACCGATCCTTCGCATAGCGAGAGTGTGCTAATTGAGTGTATGCAGCGTTTGGGACGCAAATATCCTAATGCCGGTTACGGTGGAATGTTCCGTAGGTGGCTCGCAACCGACAATCCGGAGCCATATAATAGCTTTGGGAATGGCTCGGCTATGCGTGTCAGTCCGGTTGGTTTGTATGCCAACTCTATGGAGGAGGCTTTGGAACTTGCTCGCATCACGGCATCTGTAAGCCACAACCATCCCGAGGGTATCAAGGGGGCACAAGCTATTGCTGCAGCAATCTATCTGAGGCGAACTGAAATGTTTGATGATAAAGGTCAGATAAAACGCTTTATTGAACAGGAATTTGGTTATAATCTCGATATAGATTTAAGGAAAATCCGCAAGGACTACGCTTTCGATGTCACCTGTCAAGGAAGTGTTCCTATTGCTATTATGGCATTCCTACAAGAACCATATCGTGCGGAGAAAGCAATCCGTTTAGCAGTGTCAATGGGTGGCGATTCCGACACTATCGGTTGTATGACAGCCTCAATTGCGACAGCAGAGAGACCACATACGATTAGTGGTGGCAGCCTCTCACACGAGATTGAAGACAAGTGTCGAGAGTTACTTCCTCCCGACTTGTTAGATATCAATGACCGTTTCTTGGCTTTCATCAATCGCCCATTGAATCAGTCATACGAAATCTGTGGCAACGGAATTATCTATGCAGGCGAATACCCAGGAGACAAGAATGAAGAGGTTGCCAAGCAAAAGATTGAGCAGATGTATCACTTTGGCATCCGACACTTCATTGATCTTACTGAAGAGGGTGAACTTCGTCCTTACAACCATTTGCTGCCAAGTGATACGACATATACCCGTTTCCCGATAGTAGATTGTGGCGCACCTAAGAGTGTTGAAAGTGTTCAACGTCTATTGTTGCGCATTGGGGAACTTAAGAAGATGGAGGGTTATGTATATGTGCATTGTTGGGGTGGCGTCGGTCGCACTGGAACAATTGTCGCTTGCTACCTCTCTCAGAATTGGGAAGAGCCTGATTTGAACCACACATTAGAGGTTCTCCGTAGAAATTTCTCAGAGATGCCAAAATCTGCCTATAGAGAAACTCCAGAAACGAAGGAGCAGATAGACTTTATTGTGCAATTCATAAATGCCAGCAAGTCATACAAGGAAGAAAAAGCCAAGCGAGTCGCTGATTCTATTCGTGGATGCCTGATGGCAGGTGCTGCAGGCGATGCACTCGGCTATGAGGTTGAGTTTATGAGTCGTCGCTCTATTCTTTCTCGCTTTGGTGAACGAGGTATCACTAAGTTTGCTCTTGACGGCAATGGTAAGGCACTCATAAGCGATGACACGCAGATGACGCTCTTTACGGCCAACGGATTGCTTACGGGCATTACGATGAATAGAGTGGAACACTCGTCGTACAAAGCTGAGTTAATAGTTATGGCTGCCTATTTAGACTGGTTTTACACTCAAACGAGAGATGAAGGACCGCATGAACAAATTACTTGGTTGAGAGAACTCCCTGAAATGTATCATAAACGCGCTCCTGGTAATACTTGTATGAGTGCATGCGCTAATATCATTGACGGAAAAGATGTGGTGAATGACAGCAAAGGTTGTGGTGGCATTATGCGTGTTGCTCCTATGGCTCTTTTGGTGGATCAGTCACCTGATTCGGGTAGATATTATTGTTCATTAGAAGATCTTGCAGAGGGAGGATGCTATATTGCAGAACAAACACACCAACATCCTTTGGGTTTTCTACCAGCAGGCCTGCTTACCGTATTACTCTATAAGTTGTTGCCACTTACTCCTACGCAGGCGAAGGATAACATTGATAATATAGTGAACGAGACTCTAGCTATCTTGGATGTGATTCGTGTTGGTAAATACGAGGAAGATAAAAAATACCTCAGGGAACTGACAAACAAGGCTGTGCGTTTGGCTCACTCCGACATTTCTGATGCAGACGCTATCCGTGAACTGGGTGAAGGCTGGGTTGCAGAGGAGACTTGGGCTATCGCACTCTATTGCGCTATTCGCCATATTGATAATGTAGAGGATGCAATAATTGCATCGGTCAACCATGACGGCGATAGCGATTCGACAGGCTCTGTTTGCGGTAATATTATGGGTGCAATTTATGGCTACGAGCATATCAAGGAGCGTAATATATTCTGCCCCGCGGGTAAGCACTTGGAAGATACCCTTGAACTATCGGAGATTATCCTTGCTCTTGCTGATGACCTCGCAACGGGCTGCATCATCAGTGAGTATGATCCTATCGACACTCCAGAGAAGCGGCAGTGGTATGAACGCTACTGCGAGATGAAGCCAGTTGGTATTGGCACAAAGTAATCAGCTCTTTTAGTATCTTTTAGAACTAATCCAAAAAATTATCTGCGTTTTGAGCGGAAAAATTGTTGCATTATTTCGCGACATTCATCCTCAAGGATGCCTCTGTCCACAATGGTTTTGGGATGGAGAGGGGAGCGATGTTTCTGCTTGCATTTTGAATCTGAATAATATGTGGTTGATAATTCAGGAAGAATAGTTGTGTAGCCACGTTTTGAATCGGATGTGCCATATACTATTCTTTTGATTTGGCTCCATCCTAAAGCTCCGGCACACATAGGACAAGGTTCTACTGTAACATACAATGTGCATTCTGTCAAATATTTTCCTCCGAGGAAATCTGATGCTGCTGTGATTGCTTGCATTTCGGCATGTGCTGTTACATCGTGGAGTGTCTCTGTCAGATTATGAGCTTTGGCAATAATACGCCCATTTGCCACAATGACAGCACCTATTGGCACTTCATCTTTTTGAGTCGCTTTAATTGCTTCTTGCAATGCTTCACGCATAAAGCGTTCATCTGTTTGCAATTGAGTTTCGTGGAGCATATAATTATTTATTTGGGCGTTGCCAAGTATAATTTTTTGATTTGCGAGAGCTGAATTGCATCTTATAAATTATGTCAACAATTGGCTTTAACAGCATAAAAAACGGCACAGACCACCATAACCGAATACACTGTAAAGAGGTCGCTACTCTTCGATATGTTATTATTTGAATTGTCCATAAGGATAACAATATAAATGAAGCGATTAATAGTGGGAATAATTGAGTAAATGACAATAATATCAATGCTATGCAAGAAACTGCGACAATCCAGTTTGCAAGGAAATGCAATCGTTGAAGCACAAAGAATTTTGTGCCTAAATATTTGGCTGTAAATGAATAACGTTCTTTAGAATCGATCCACAGACGTTTCTCTGCTTTACCCCAATTTAGAATTAATTGACTTTCGGGAGAGATTTCCACGCAAGTGTTATCGGCAGTAGATATTTGATTAATAAATAAATCATCATCGCCGTTTTGGAAACACATTGATTTCGCATATCCCTTATTCGCAAAAAATATATCTTTGCGAAAAGCTAAATTGTGTCTGTCTCCGCGATACGCTTTTTTATTGATTGCGGCACCCAACCATAATGCTGCATCTATTATTGAGTCGAAAGAACGATACCAACGAGTTGCTCCTTTCATCTCTGATTGGGATATGTGGCTATATCCTAATATTATGTCAGTCGAAGCATTATCGCAATGTCGCATAAGATTTGCCAACCAATAAGGGGATTGAATTATAGTGTCTGATGATGTAGTAATGACAAATTCTCCTTTAGCCGCTTTTATTCCTAATGTCAGAGCCATCTTTCTGCGACTTATATTGTGGGAGGATGCAGGCATAAATGTCATATACACATTATTATGTATGAGGGTATAGTTTTCTACTATTAGTGCAGTATTATCCTCTGAAGCGTCATTAACCACGATGATTTCAAAATCGGGATATTTTTGTATTAAAAGTGAATCCAAATATTCCGATATTGTCTTTTCTGCATTTAATGCATAAACGATGATTGATGCTTTGGGGTATTTATGAATTGTAGCATCGCTCTCATTCTTGTCTTGTAATGATTTTTTTGCGTAATTGCCAATCTTAAAAAAATACTTTAGCTCAAATGTTGCGACAAACATAGCTAAAATGAAGACAATACATATCAAACAATACAAAAATATTTCATTTTCTATTCCAATTAACATAATAAAAGATGTAGATAGAGTGAATATTATTTAGAAAATTGACAACTTTGCAGATAGTCAGTCAAAATTATTGTAGCAGCCATTTCATCTGCAAATTCTTTTCGTTGACGGTCACTTTTCTTAAATCCTGCCGAAATCATTTCTCTGTGGGCTATGGTAGAGGTAAAGCGTTCGTCATACATCGTGATTTTTGTTTCCGGAAATTCTTTTTTCAACTTGTTGATGAATGGTGTAATGTACTGCATTGATTCTGACGGCTCATTGCGTAGAGTTTTTGGTAACCCTACGACTATTTCATCTACAGATTCTCGGCTACAATAATCTTTTATGAAATTCAGAATATCTTTTGATGCTATGGTCGGCAATCCGTTGGCTGCGATTTTTAGAATGTCTGTTACCGCTACACCACAACGCTTGCGACCATAATCAATAGCTAAAATTCTTCCCATCTTGTTTCGTATTTCACTGCAAAGATAGTTATTATTTCTGATGCAGACCTATAATAGATTAATAATTCTATCGCATACAGACTCCGGTGATGTTATGTCTATCCATCTAATGGCAAGGTCTTTCTGATACCACGTCAATTGTTTTTTTGCATAGACTCGTGTGTTTTTCTGAATGCGAGCAATAGCAGTCGGTAGATCCCACTCCCCATCTAAATATTTAAATATCTCTTTGAATCCAACTGTATTAAGAGAATTATAATTTCTAAATTTAATTACACGTTGTGCTTCTTCCAACATCCCTTTTTCCAACATTTTTATTACTCTTGTATTGATGCGTTCAAAGATTATTTCTCTGGGAGCTGTCAGCCCTATTTTTAAGATATTGAACGACCGTTTTTTTATGTTGCCTGTTCGAAAACAAGAATACGGGCGTCCTGCTGTGCGATATATTTCAATAGCATGGAACACACGCTTGATGTTTTTCTTATCAACTTGAGTATAATATTGAGGGTCATGTTTTAATAGCTCTTCAAGAAGCCATTCATCACCTTTTTTCAGATGTTCTTCCATCAATCCTTTTCGGATGTCGTCGGGAACGGTAGGTATATCATCTATTCCTTTACACACAGCATCAATGTACATCATAGATCCTCCACACATAATTGCATATTGTGATTTTTCAAAGATTTGACCGATTATTTTCAGTGCGTCTTCCTCAAATGTTGACGCACTATAATAGTCAGACAAATCCAACATGCCCACAAGGTGATGTTTTGCTTCGGACAGATCCGATTCTGTCGGTGCTGCGGTCGTGATTGGGATGTCTTTAAAAAATTGACGACTATCGGCAGATATGATTTCTGTCGATAGTCGTTTTGATAATTCGATTGCAACATCGGATTTCCCTATTCCGGTTGGCCCGGTGATAACGATAAGCGTTTTGTCGGTTGATGTCATTAGATGAAATCCGATAGCTGTTGCATATAGATGTTTATCGAGCCGCTACTATACGTGCAATTTGTACAATGACGTCTCTTGCTTTCTCCATTGATTGTACGGGAACAAATTCGTAGCGACCATGAAAATTGATTCCACCTGCAAATATGTTTGGACAAGGCAACCCTTTGAATGAAAGCTGAGCTCCGTCTGTTCCACCTCTGATAGGTTGTACTTTTGGTTTGACTCCTGCACATTCCATAGCTTCTTTGGCTATTTCTATGATATGAATCACCGGCTCAATTTTTTCTCGCATATTATAATATTGATCCTTGATTTCTACAGAACATGAACCAGGATAAAGTTCGTTGATTTTTGCAACCAGATTTTCAATCTCTTGTTTACGGCTTTCGAATCTATCGCGGTCGTGGTCTCTTATGATGTAAGAAACGACTGTTTGTTCAACTGTGCCATCCACTCCTATGCAATGGAAAAATCCTTCGTATCCTTCGGTGTGCTCCGGAGTTTCATTTTCCGGTAGCATTGACATGAATTTATTAGCAACCAATATAGAATTAATCATCTTGTTTTTGGCTGTTCCCGGATGTACGTTACGACCTTTTATAGTGACTTTGGCTCCTGCTGCATTAAAATTTTCATATTCTAATTCACCGATTTCACCACCATCCATTGTATATGCCCATTCTGCACCAAGTCTTTCAACATCAAATTTATGAGCTCCTAATCCAATTTCTTCGTCCGGATTGAAGGCAATACGAATATCTCCGTGTTTGATTTCAGGATGTTGTTGCAGATATTCCACGGCTGATATTATCTCTGCAATGCCGGCTTTATCGTCAGCACCGAGTAGAGTGGTGCCATCTGTAACGATCAAGTCTTGTCCGACATAATCCATCATTTCCGGAAATTCTTCCGGGCTTAGTACGATGTTGTCTTTCTCGTTGAGTGTAATTGGTTTGCCATCGAAGTTTTTTACGATGCGAGGATTGACGTGGCGACCTGATATATCCGGACTTGTATCCAAATGTGCAATAAACCCTATAGTTGGTACCTCTTTATCAATATTAGATGGTAATGTCGCCATCAAATAGCCGTTGGAATCAAGAGAAATGTCGGATAAATTCATTTTTTGAAGTTTGCCCTTCAAATATTCTGCAAATTCCATTTGCCCGGGTGTCGACGGAGTAAGGTTGGTAAGTTCGTCGCTTTGTGTGTCAAATTTAACGTAGTCTAAAAAACGTTCTACTATTGTCATGGTAATAATTTTTTTGTTTTCGTCTGCAAAATTAGTCATTTTACTGAAATTCTTATAATCTTTCATCTATTTTTTTTATTATCCTCAAATTTATCATCTGTTATTAATCAAAAAATATTAACTTCGCATAAAATTATTTGAATTCAAAATGGGAAGACGTAAAAATAATAGAACCTGGGTATATATAATTATTGTCGCTTTAGCTTTTGGATGCTACATGCTTGCAAATAAAATGTTAGCTGGTAGAGGTGACGATACAGATAAGATAACCACCACTTATTCCGGCAACACTTGCTATTACAAGGACCTATATAAAGATGTAGTAAACCATCCGGCGACAAGTAAAACATATGATTACACCGGATTTTCGTTAGCTTTTAATCCCGAAAATCACACTCCCGATTGGGTGGGATGGGAATTGCTATCATGCGAAACAGATGGCTCTGCTGCCAGAAATGGTAAGCGATTTTGGAAGGATGACAAAATTAAAGGCTGTGCAAAACATAATGATTACACTCATTCCGGTTATGACAGAGGCCATATGTTTCCTGCGGCTGATGCCAAATGGAATGAAAATGCAATGAACGATTGTTTTACTATGGCTAATATATGCCCGCAAAATAATTCGCTTAATAGCGGTGCATGGAGTACACTAGAAGAAAAAGAACGCCTTTGGGCAAATCGGGACTCTGCATTAATAATAATAGCAGGACCAATCTATAAAAATTCTGACACAAAAACAATCGGGGAAATAGGTGTCAGAGTCCCTTCTGCGTTTTTCAAAGTATTGATTGCTCCTTATTTAAACGAACCGCGTGGAATCGCGTTTGTCTATCCAAATATGTACTCTCCGGGAAATATGCAAAATTATTCTACAACAATCGATGAAGTAGAAAAAATTACAGGGTTAGACTTCTTCTCCTCTCTGCCCGATAACTTAGAAGATAAATTAGAATCAAAAGCATCTTTTAAACTATGGAACAAACAAAATTAACTCAACATGATACAATAGTTGCCGTTTCTACACCCAACGGCTCAGGTGGCATTGCAGTGATACGTGTAAGCGGTAAAGATGCTATTGAAATTGTCAATTCTGCCTGGAAAGGAAAAAATCTTTTGGCAGTCGATTCTCACACAGCTCATCTCGGTAGAATAGTGAATATAGACAATGAAATAATTGACGAAGTTGTCGCTACTGTTTTTCGTTCTCCAAACTCGTTTACAGGTGAAAATACAATCGAAATTTCTTGCCACGGCTCGAAATGGATTCAAAGAGAATTAGTCAACGAACTCATAAGAAGAGGTTGTCGTTCTGCTCTCGGAGGTGAATTCTCTCAAAGAGCTTTCATTAATGGAAAAATTGATCTTGCGGAAGCTGAAGGTATTGCCGACTTAATCGCTTCTTCGTCACGCGCTGCCCATAGAATTGCGATAAGTCAAATGAAAGGCGACTTCTCAAAAAAACTTTTAGAACTCCGACAACAATTACTTAATTTCGTCTCTCTAATCGAACTTGAACTCGATTTCTCCGAAGAAGATGTGGAATTTGCCGACAGAACACATTTGACCGATTTAGCTCAAGAAATAAAATCAATGCTTGACTCTCTCACTCGTTCATTCTCAATAGGTTCCGTAATAAAATCCGGAATCCCTATCGCACTTGTCGGTGCTACCAATGTGGGCAAATCAACTCTCCTCAATCGCTTACTAAACGAAGACAAAGCTATCGTCAGCGATGTGCATGGCACTACTCGTGATGTAATAGAAGATACTATTGAAATTGAAGGCATTTTATTTAGAATAATCGATACTGCCGGATTACGTGAAACAGCCGATATAGTAGAAAATCTCGGGATAGAACGTACTCGAAATAAAATCAGTAATGCTTCCCTAATATTATGGATTATTGACCCGACCAATAATCCCGAAGAGCAAATCCGGCAAATGAATCAATATCGCGGTAAGCTTTCGAGCGATCAACGTCTCATTACTGTAATCAATAAATCCGATACACTAACAAATTCTCATGACTTATTAGATGAAGCGGTAACAATTTCCGCAAAAACAGGCGATGGAATTGAAAAACTTATCACAGCTATTACATCCGGATACACATCAAAAGTGTCCGAACACGATATAATAATCACAAATGCCCGACACTACGATGCTCTATTACATGCATCAGAATCAATAGAAAGAGCCATACAAGGATTACAATCAGGTATTTCCGGCGATTTTGTGTCGCAAGACATCCGTGAAACAATGCACTATTTAGGTGAAATCACAGGGACAATATCCACAGACGACCTGCTCGGTAACATATTCGCCAACTTCTGCATCGGCAAGTAAATAGTTGATTATCAAATAGTTAAACCAATCGTAAATGATTAATATAGCGCTCTTTACGGGTGCTATTTTTGTTTGAGCAAGCATCGTTGTTAATCGTTGCTAAGCCTTTTTACGCCTGTTTTTGTACCTCCTGTGTACCTCGCCGCTTGAAATGTGATTTTGCGTTGGCGAGGTGATGGAAGAGTTTTACGCCATTTTACGGGAATTTACGGAGTTATACAAAAATATTGGTGAAATAA
>CAZGEX010000051.1:0-9669 GCA_964524385.1 uncultured Sangeribacter sp. | reverse complement strand
GTGCAAAGTCAGTAATCTTATTTTACACTGAGGTATTTTTTTCTCAACCTTCTTTTTCGGAATTCCTTATATTTGAATTATACAGGAAGCTCCTTTGCTAATGTGGAATTGGATGGTAACGCTTGGGGTTGGGAAATGCAAGGCTTTTTCATAGAAAAATTGGTATCTTTGCACTTTCAAAAATTACGATAAAAATAACCAGTGCATAAGGAAGAATACACTGGTTACTTGGTGGAGTTTTACTCCATATTAAAGAAGAACAAGGAAATATATGAAATAGATATAAAATCTATTGTCACCATTATTAAATATATTCGAATCTACTAACCTCACATTGACACTTTCATCTACTACAATATGTATTTCGTCAGTATCTTCGTCATCTGAGCTATTTTCATTTTTCACACTAACTTAAATAATTAATATACTTCTTATATATACATGCTATTTCTCAGGTACTTTTTTCTTTTATCTACGATTGTATAAAAATAGCCAGCATTCAAATTTTGAATACTGGCTATTTAGAGAAAAACATGAACCAAAATTGTTATATAACGACTAATTTAAGATTGTTTGGAAGTTGAAGTCTCCATGTTCTGGCAAGTCACCTTCACCTTCGCTATCTGATATTTCTGTTGGTTCGAGGAATATTATTCCATAGATACTTATGGTTTCATCAGTTTTCCAGTATTTTTCGTAATAGTAACTTGGTTGGGTACAGGTAAACTTGATACCATAAACGATAGAGTTATCTGCACTATTTGGGTTGCTAGTTTTGTAACTATTTGTTGTACCTAAATATTTTGGTATTGTAAAATCATCTGTTACTGTTGTGAAATCAACTATTTTATAGTCGAAATCTGTTAACTGATTGAGTTCGTCGTACCATGTGTTATCTTTTCCATTGGTGTAGATGTCAAGAATTCTGGAATCTACTGCCATACCAAATTTGATATCAGAACCACCTTTAGCACTGACTGTATAGCTTACTGTGGCAGAGTTTACTGTATTTATTCTTGTAAACTTGTTATCTAATGTTGCTGTTACAGAATTTGTTAATGCAGTGTTCTTTGTACCACTTGGGATTACGAAATTTCCTAATGCATTATGTATAGTAATTGCATTATCTAATTGTATAGTTGTCGAATGCCCTTCTGATGTTGATAGGCTGGCAGTCATTTGGATGACTGGTTCCCATACTGCATATAGAGTTGTATTATCTCTTATATTATATGCTTCGGTTCTTGTTGCGACTGCATAAACATCAAATTGTTCGTCTGGAACTGTTGCATCTGGGTCTAAACTATATCCTAGGAATCTGTATTGAATACCATCTACTGTTTTGGTTAGATTATTATTTAAGCCTTTGCTGTAATAACCTGTGCCTTTTTGTGTTCCGTAATAGTCTTTGATATCGAATGTATGATTTAGTTCATCATTATACATTGTGTATGATAATACTTCTGAATCGGTACTATTGTTGAACTTGCCACCATTAAAATCAATAGTGAGGGTGACTGTTTTCTTCCAGATTGCGTAGAGGTCGATTGTTTCACCATCTGTGGCTGTTAGGTTGTTTACTATTTCACCATCAGTGTAGGTTTGTGTTGTTTGGTCTGGTGATGTACCCCAGCCTACAAACTCATAGCCTATCTTGTAAAGAGTATCGTTATAGGTTGTGTTGTTTGGTCTGGTAAACTTGTTTGCTGTTAAAGCTGTATGTGTATCATATGTAATGGTTTGTGTGTAGGAACCTTCGGAGGTGTTCCAGTTGCCATTACCATTGAATCTTATTGTGTAGGTTATTGGTGTCCATTGGGCGTAGAGTGTATTGCTATATGCTGTAGTTGCTGGGTCTACTGTGATTGACGTGGTTTTTGTACCGCCTGTGGCAGATGTGAAATAACCATTAAACTTATAACCTACAAGTGATGGTTCACTATAGTTTTCTAATGTTACTGATTGCCATTGGGCTGTGGCTGTTGCTCTGCCATTTACATCATTTCGATAATTCTTTACGCCTATATTCTTACCTGCTTCTGCATTTGTATTATTGTTATTGTGAGCATCTGTGATGTACCAGTCTTTAAACTGTAGTGTTCCTATCTTATTGCTTTGTAGGTTTGTTACTGTACCTGCAGTTACGTTGCCTTTGTCATCTTTTGGTTTGTTTTCATTGAATGCTAATGTGTAACCTCTACCTGTAAAGCTGTTAACATGTAATGTTACATCAGCATCATAAGTATGTGTGGATGCTGATGTTGTACCGCCGTTATTTGTAGTGCCTTTATAATAATCTACATGGTAGGTATTTGGAATCCATTTTGCATATAGTGTAATTGCTTTTGTTGGTGTGTAGTTCGCTTCTGCATCACCTGCTTTTGTTGTAAAACTTGAATCTTCATACCATCCTTGGAAAGTGTAGCCTGTTCTAGTCGGTGTTGGTAAAGTTACTGATGCGGATGTCCATTGAGCATATAAGGTTGTTGCTGAAGCTATATCATAGTTTCGTGCACTAGAACCATCTGCTTTATAATATTGTACATCACTTGAAGTAGAGTAACCATTAAAGGTGTATGTAGCTGTTGCATTGGCTGTATCACATGAGCCTCCATTTGCATTGTAGGTTACTGTGTAAGCTCTACTTGGTTTTGTGATTGCTGGCATTGCCGCATCAAAGGTTGCTGTAACGCTTGTGGTGTGGTCTGTACTTGTGGCTCCGTTAGCATCTAGGGTTACTGTGTAGGTGTTTGCTTTCCATTTTGCATATAGTGTAATTGCTTTTGTTGGTGTGTAGTTCGCTTCTGCATCACCTGCTTTTGTTGTAAAACTTGAATCTTCATACCATCCTTGGAAAGTGTAGCCTGTTCTAGTCGGTGTTGGTAAAGTTACTGATGCGGATGTCCATTGAGCATATAAGGTTGTGTCTGCTGTTTTGTCCCATGTTCTTGCACTTGCACCTGCTGATGTATAATATTGTGTACCACCTGATGTTGCATCGTAGTAGCCATTAAACGTGTATGTTGCAGTTGCGTTAGCTGTACTGCATGAGCCTCCATTTGCATTGTAGGTTACTGTGTAAGCTCTACTTGGTTTTGTGATTGTTGGCATTGCTGCATCAAAGGTTGCTGTAACGCTTGTGGTGTGGTTTGTACTTGTTGCTCCGTTACCATTGAGGGTTACTGTGTACTGATTTGGTGTTGCAGTAGCTGTAAAACTATGTGCGGCATTTATTGTAAATGTATATGTTTGTGATGTTGAGCTACACTTACTACTACCAGAACAACTATATTTTGACCATGTGTAGCCTGTTTTTACTGTGGCTGTTAGTGTTACAGAATCTCCTGCATTGTACCAGTTTTGTCCTGTGACTGCTGAAATTCCTGTACCAGCGTTTACCCAACAACCGTATTGTAAACCTGTATAAGCTGTACATCTTGTACATTTGTGGTATCTTAGTCCATTTGAAATACCATCACTGGCTCCATATGTCCAGTTATCATAGTCATAATTATGACCTAGTGCTGCTATATCAGCTGTTTCAGAATAGCTACAACCAGAACGCTGACAATCTCTCTTTTTTGAGCCTTTCGCTGTACATGTAGCTGCTGTCGTTGTTGACCATGAGCCCATGTCGTGACCTAGTGCTGCTATTTCTGTTACATCTTCCTTTGAATCACATAAACTACAATGTTTTGATTTTGAACCCTTTTCTGTACAAGTTGCTGCTGTATCTACTGTAAACTCAGATGCATAGTCATGACTACCATACCCATTTGTTTCTCCACAACTACATGTCTTTAACGATATACAACTTCCTGCTGAATATGAATGAGTATGTCCAGATTTTACTGTATATGTAAATGAACCTGTTAAATTCCATGTAGGAGGTCTGTTTTCAAATAATGGACCACAAAAAAGAGAAGCTGATTGCGTTGTATCACTTGTACCACCATTAAATGTCTCTGATACTGAATCTACAAACACGCAGTTAGCTTCTGCCCACCCGTTACCTGAACTTGATGTTGTGCTTATATTTACAGCAAATGAGTCAACTACACTATTATGCCAAGTACATGTATTATTGTTAACTTTTTCTGTTATAGCATATTTTGTCCATATATAAATATCTACTGATATTGTTGTTTGAGTTGTTGTATTACTCGATGTTACATATGCTCCAAATTTAGCTCTTCTACTAGAAGCCTTGTCACCTGTTTGATAACATTCAGAACTCCACTGAGTTCCTGTTGGTGCTGTAACTGCATAAATCGGAGTTGGATTATAAATTATTGCTATGAATACGAATATTATGAAATATATTATTAACCTTAATTTCTTCATATTACCCTCCTGTCACTACTTTACATAGTCAATGCTATCTACCAGATAATTTTTTACTATACTATCTAATACCTCACGCTTTGCAAAGTCTAAATAACCATCACTTAAGCTGTACCTTGTCATATATTCTGTAATTAGAGCATTTAACTCTGCATCACTAGGCATTAAATTGTTATCTTCTATAATTTTATCGTATATTAGATGCAGTTTATAATTATACTTGGTGCACTCATCTGTAAACTTCTTATAATCCTCTTCAGTTGTAATGTTATTAAATTCCTTCAATAATCTCACTGAATTACTTTCATCTTTCCTCTCATCGACAGTTAATTCTCTACCATAGCTTTTCAGCATGTAATCTTTTTCCATATCTAACATTTTATTGTCATAAACTGCAACATCATATGCTTGTACAAGTTCATGTAAAATCATAGCTACTTTATCCTGATAATTAAATGTATTTACAGTGTTAGTTAAATACTCGTCTACGTATTTTATATAATCTTCTACTGTCCTTAATGACTGGTCTTGTGCATATTCTTTAACCCAATCGTCTGTAAAATACTTTAATGGGTCTTCATACACCCCCACAATTGTGCCTTTATACGTTGTCACGTAATCTACATCACTATACTCTGTTGGCTCCACTTCCAACTCAAATGTATCTCCAGTTTTACTTCCGATTAATTTAACTTTTATATTATCATCTAAATTAGATACTTTTTCATATTTAATGTATTGTGTCCCTCCAGTTACTTGATTAACCAAATCTACAGATACCCACATATCTTCAGTTATTAACTCATCCACGTTATTAACAACATCTGAATAATGTATTATATCAGACCTTATTGTATTATATAAAAATTCTTCTGTATAAGAGTACTCCCCCTCATATTCTATTTTTATGTCTTTTATGTCATCAAAATATTTATCTTCTGTTTCAACTAAATATTTACTTGTATTATTTTCTTTTACACTGTTAGTTGTGTCATCCATCTCTATTGTTAATGTACTTATAATAATTACAATAGCCACTATAATCATACCTGGTATTATTATACTTTTTTTATTACCTAATAATTTTTTTACTGGCATCTCCCATACCTCCTGTTATTCTCTTTGTAAAATTGGTCTCTTTGACCTTATGAAAATTACTAAAAAAATTTTAACCCATACGCAACCTATAGATTTAGCATATATGCATATTGCCAAAAAAGTACAATGCTGTTTGTAATCGTTCAGAAGTATAGAGAAATTGAATACCCCTAGGTTTGAAACTTCCCATACAAACTTTGAATTTTTAGAAATTGCTGTACACACTAGTAATGCTCTCTGAATGTATATTTAATTTTTCTAAATGCTGTGTGAAATTGGCATATATTTTAAATTCTAATTGCTACCAGTTATCATTTTTCTTGCTTCATATTCATTTACTCTTCGGTAAAAAGTATTAGCTTTAAGGTTGAGTTCCAACATTGCTTGTCTTGCTGTTATCTCTCCCGCTTTCCATCTCATATAAACTAACTCTAATTCTTTTTGATTGAGTTGAATTGGTTTTCTTCCTTTGTAAACTCCTTTTGCCTTTGCTACTGCTATTCCTTCGGCTTGCCTTTTGGCTCTTTTTTCTAGTTCTGCCTGTGCGATTGTTGTATAAACTTCTATCAAAATATTTGCTACCATTTCCATTAATAGACGATTGCTTTCATCTACTTCTATGAGTGTTGTTGGAATCTCCAAGATACGAACAATTATTCTATGCTCTTTGAACCACATAAGCTCTTTTTTGATTAAATCTGCATTTCTACCAAGTCTGTCCAGTTCCTCCACTATTAACTCAATGTTTTCATTTTCTAAATTAGCTTTAGAAATATGCTCAAGAATGACTTTCATTTCTTGATATTGCTCACGCTCAAAATCTTTACCTGTTTTCTTATCAATAAAAATGTTATTATCTGAAATAGCTGGTGCGAACTGTTTTATTGCTATGATTTGTCTATCTATATTCTGGTCTGTTGTTGATATTCTACAGTATGCATATTGAAGTGCCATGATTGGTTATCCTCCCCAACAAAGAAATAAAAATTTTTCTCTTATTTAATCTCTCTGCTATTGAGGATGTATAAACCTAATGCACACGCAAGCTATTTTCTTTTTCAATAAAGTATCTGTTTTCTTTGAAATATTTCAAAATTATAATTCATAGCCTCTTGAAACACTTTTACATATCTATCCAACTATTTCACACGACTATACCCTATTGAAACACAAAAAATAGGCAGTAGCTTTTGACTACTGCCATTAGACAATTATAAGATACTTTCTATATGAAAATTGGTGGCAACAAATGTTACCACCAACTAAATTGCTGAATGAATTATTCCAATATTCTTAATTCTTTTCCATCAAAGATATATGCATAGTTGCTTAGGACTTCTATCGCATTAAGTTCTGCCTCATTAACCATGCTAATTGTCTCATTCAATTCTTCTACTGAACTTGTATTTCGAAAAAACTGCTCTGGCATAATAATGACTTCGTGTATGCTGCTTGGAATAATGATTAAATTATCTTCCAAAAAGTCAGATACTTTCTTTAAGAGATTCGGATAGAACATTGTTACTGCTCCATTTACTTTTACCTTGTTTGTTAATATATACATTTTATTGTTTATATTCATAACATCGAATTGTCTCAACGTTCTTTCAAAAACATTCTCTAAACTTTCAAAAGAATATGGTAAAAGTTTAGTTGTATTTATCATAGCTATCTCATGTAATTCCTCCATGTTAATTCCCCAAAGATTTATGTGAGCATTGTGAATTAATATTGTTGCATATTCACTTACAAAGTCCTGTACTACAACATTATATATGATAGAAAAATCTCCTATCTGTTTACTAGGAACATCTTCTAGTAACTCTCTATTCATTTCTGTATTCACTAACTTTATGATGATTCTTTCTTTTACCTTTTCAAATTCACAAAATGTTGATACATCGAAATCAACAGTAGGTCTGTTTTCATAATATGTATTTATAATATCTTCAATAATATCATCCATTATCATATCAGCTTTGTACTTTTCATAATATGCATCTATATAAATCGTTGGATGAATATTGGTCATTGGGTCTTGAATAATCAAACCTTGATATGTTACCCCATTATTCTTATGTATCGTCTGCAAATATACTCTTTTTGACTTATCTACTCTTTCTTCTACCTTTTCTGCTACTGCATTTGTAAATTCTTTAAATGTCATTTTCTTATCTCCTTATGTTTAAAAGTAACTGGGGTACTGACTAACTGTTCTGTTAATCAGTACCCCTTTTATAATCTTATGCTACCTCTACCTGTTCTACTGGTTTTGGTTTTTCCATACTTGCTACTACAATCTCTCCATCCTGCAATTTTGCACCTGCACTAATGATATTCATATCAAGTAATGTTTTCACTTTTTCTGCTGTGAAACTGGTTCGTTCATATCGTGATGAAATCACATCGTACATGATATTTCCTTTTTCTTTATGTGTTCCGATTACAATGTAGAAAAGATTTGCTAAGCATTCACTTTCAAACAATGGAACTAATGTATTTGTATGAATTTTCTTCATCATGTTTGTAGCAAAAAATGCATCGTCTAAAATCAATTCTTCTGCATCTGATAAAGCTAAACCATAAACTTCATCTGTTGTAAGACCTTTTAATGCATCCTTAATTTGCTTCTCTGTTAGTTCTACAACTTCTCCCTTTGGTAAGCTGTACGCTTCATAGCAGATTGCTCTTGTTCCCAAAAAAATCTGATTTGTTACTACTAATTTTCTACACATAATTTTTACCTCGTTTTCTTTCCGCACCCTTACGCACTATTTTTTTCTTAGGAGTTTTCTCTTATCTCCCCCTTCACAATACCTATTCTAACGCGATTGTAATGGGATGCAATTGACGGATGCTACGGAATAAAATGCTGATTTTTAGGAAGTTTGTCGCATAAAAATAAAGCGGCAAGTTTCCATGCCGCTTTTGGTACTACTAATCCTAATTCCTGATTGTAACTCTATCTCCATCATAAACATACACACTGTTACTTAAAATTCATCAAACTGTAATGTTGTTGCATTTACCTCTTTTACAAACTCCCTATACTTTTAAATGCATGTTCTGTTACACATAAATAGCAATAGGAATAACAATCAACGCAGGTCCAGAAATTTTTGTTACTAATTCAGGAAGATTAAACTGTTTCATGTCATCACTTTTAAATGCTACAAATAATTCTTCTAAAATTTCGTCTGATACTATTGATAATGTAGTCTTTCTTAATAAATCAATACTCTCTGATTCATCCTTGCGAATAGCTATTACTTTACCTAGCACCTTAAATCGTCCACCAAGAATTTCTGACATATTATCATTCGATAAATAATTCTCCTGTGCAGAAAGCACTGCTGTATTTTTATCTCCAGATAAAATAAAATCAACGGTTCCACTGCTTTTTAATTCTTCCAAAAAATCTTTTATCTGTTTTATTGTCTGGTCTTCCTGCTTTTTTTGTACAGATGCAGCCTTCTTATTTCCTAAAGCAGGTTGTTCTGTAAAAATTTCTGCCATTCTATATACGCTAACTACCCTATCAATATAGTCAATTAATGGATTCTTTTGTAATTCGCCTTCTAATTCTATAAAGTCTCCAATTTGTATCTTGGTAATATCAGATGACTTTTGTAAAAGCTTTTCCTTTTCTAATGTCACTCTAAATTTTGAAAGTAAAGATACATTTGTATGTATTTTTTCTTTTGTTATATTTTTAGCACCACTTGTACTACTTGCATGCTCTAAGTCACCACTAAAATCAATTTTCAACAGTTTACTCAATAATGAAGATGTTGTTCCAGAAACGCTTCCAGCCTGAGATGCTGAACTCTCTTTTTGTTCAGTTGAATTTACCTGACTAACCATTGAAAATCCATCTTCTATAATTGCTAACATATCTAATACAATTTTTTCATTTATATATATCGGAATCATCAATTCTGCTTGTGTCAATTTGCCCATGTTACTTTTCCTTTCTTCATAACAGTTTTTCTCAATGTACCTATATCTCATCCTACAACTTTAATATAAGGTTTGCAAGTGTTTTACAAGCCAACGACCTCATAGGCTTGTCCACCTGTCCTATACTTTCTATTCTCTGGATAAACCACCAATTCCCTACAAAAATACTTCTTTTTTCTCTCCCAGACTTTACTCGAAACTATTTGCCTACCTACCATTCAGTATACACACGATTCAGTGTAAAAGACATAATCGCCAGCACATTTG
>CAZGEX010000050.1:0-9697 GCA_964524385.1 uncultured Sangeribacter sp. | reverse complement strand
CTCCTTCCTCAATCTCGAAACCTCCACGATTAAAATCTCAAAATCTCTCCAAATCTATTTTATAAAACCTGCTTAAATGGTGGATAGATTTGCTGTTGATGGCGGCGTGGGATGACGAGCAAGTCATCCATGATGCACGCTTGCTGAAACTGCACAGAGGACAATTGATTGCTTCCGTTTCCTATCTTTCGCAACGTTGGAAGAAGAATCGCAAGACGGTCATAACTTTTCTCAAAATGTTGGAAGAAGAAGGGATGATTAGTCGCCAAATATTGCACAGATCAACGGTTATCATAACTATTTGTAACTATGGTAATTACCAACATAGAGCGGACACCTTGACGGACACCTTGACGGATACCTTAATGGACACCTTAGCGGACACCTTAGCGGACACAAATAAAGAATATAAAGAAAACAAGAAAGAAAGAATAACTTCTACTTCTTCTACTACGCAAAGCGAAAAAGAAAAAGATTTGAAACTATCTGAATATTATTCCGAGTTGAAGAGCGATGAGGGATGGTTGGAAGCCGTGATGCAAAGGCACGTGATACCATCGGTCGACGATGCGAAGGAACTGATAGAGAAGTTCAGAAATGAAAATCTGTCGAACGGCAAGCCGGGTCATACGATGCTTCGCGGAGCTTGCCGGGCAGAGAGATTGTGGTGGCGGGCAACAGTTTAAGTTTGATGAGGGAGAGGTGACGAGTGTCGTGAAAGAGGACATTGACGTATTGTAACAATAGATAGGAGGCCTGACGGGTGTCTGACAAATTTTTGATGTGTGGTGAATGATTTGTCTGCACAATGCAAGAGTTAATGTGCATATTTTGAGTGCGATATATGAGAAAACGATAAAATAGGCGGATAAAGTTTGGCAGAGTGGAATCGATTTTGTATCTTTGACACAGATATGTATTTGGAAAAAATCACGATATTGAATTTCAAAAACATAGCCGAAGCGACCTTAGAGCTGTCGGCACGTGTGAATTGCTTTGTCGGTAGCAACGGCATGGGCAAGAGTAATCTTCTCGAGTCGGTCAACTATCTGAGCATGGCACGCAGTTTTACATCGTTGCCCGATTCGGCACTGATACGTCATGGCGAAGAGATGCTCATGGTGCAAGGTCAGTATCAACGTAACGGCGTCAGAGAGGACGTGAGCTGCGGAGCAGTGAGAGGGAAACGCAAAGTGCTGAAACGTAACGGTAAAGAATACCAACGAATATCGGAACATATCGGAGAATTTCCGATAGTGATAGTGTCTCCTCAAGATAGTTTTTTGATAACCGGGACCGGAGAAGAACGTCGAAAGTTGCTTGATATGGTAATATCCCAAGCCGACAAGAGCTATCTGAGCCATTTGATACGCTACACAAAAGCATTGGAACAACGCAACAAGATGCTTCGTGTCGGATTTCGCGACAAATTGCTGTACGATTCGATAGAATCGCAAATGGAAGAGACCTCAAGCTATATCCATAGCACTCGATGTCGGTGGGTAGCCGAGACTTCGGAGATATTCACACGCTATTATCAACGAATTTCGGGCGACCAAGAGACTTCGTCGATAGGTTACAAGAGCAGTCTTAACGGAGCTTCGCTCAAGGAAATATTGGAACAGAGTCGCGGCAAAGATGAAGTGCTGGGCTACACCTCGAAAGGGATACATCGCGACGATCTTGAAATGGGGCTTGGAGACTACAATATGCGTCGTCTCGGCAGTCAAGGACAGATGAAGACTTTCACCATAGCTTTGCGATTTGCCATCTTCGAATTTTTGAAAAAGAGTTCCGGCATCACTCCACTGTTGCTTTTAGACGATATATTCGATAAGTTGGATGCCGATCGTGTGGAGCGGATAATGCAAATAGTCAGCAGCGAAGATATGTTCGGGCAGATTTTCATTACCGACACGAATCGAAAACATATCGATGAAATCCTGTCGCATATCGGAGGGGATTATCGCTTGATGAGAGTAGAGAACGGTAATTTTCAATCACTGACCACATTGCAACCATGAAACGAAACGAAGCCAGAAGCGTCAGTGAAATATTGACCGACGTACTCAAAGGTCAGAACCTTGACCAACGATTACGCGAAATCAGAGCGGCAGAGATATGGCCGACGATAGTGGGTCCGGCTGTCAATCAACGCACAATAGAGCGGCGAGTGGACAACGGAGTGATGAAAGTCAGAATAGCTTCGGCATCGATGCGACAAGAATTGACGATGCATAAAGAAGCTATCATAACATCAATCAACAAGAATGTGGGCGAAGGCACAATCAGCGACTTGAAATTTATGTGAACAAAACTCCTTTGCCAAACGATATAACTAATAAACAGACTACAAATGATAAACAGAAACGAAATAACAACCGAAGGATTCCGTCATCACACAGATGTGCAGATAAGATTTAACGATGTCGATATACTCGGACATGTCAACAACACCGTCTATTTTTCATTCTACGACACCGGCAAAGCCTATTATTTCAATGCAGTCAGACGTGGACAAATGGATTGGCAAAAGGTGGACACAGTCATAGCCAATGTGGATTGTGCCTACATTCGTCCCATCCTTTTCGGCGAAAAGATAGAAGTATTGACACGTTGCGAACATGTAGGCGACAAGAGTTTTCTCCTTCGTCAAATGTTGGTGGAAAAGGAGACCGGCGAAATCAAATCGGTGTGTGAGACGGTGATGGTCAGCTACGACCGCGAAACAAAGATGTCATGCTCGCTTCCGCAAAAGTGGAAACAGCAACTTTGTGAATATGAAAATCGACAACTATTAAGGGAAGATTCTAAAAAATAGATTAGTACAGATATGAATGTTACAGATAAAATGCGAGAAATCCTTGAAGCTGAAAGCCGTGCGATACTCAATATCCCTGTCAGCGAAGCCTATGACAAGGCAGTCGAATTGATTGTGGAACACGTCAACCGCAGAGGAGGAAAGCTCGTTACGTCAGGAATGGGAAAAGCAGGACAAATCGCAATGAACATAGCGACCACTTTCTGCTCAACAGGCACTCCGGCAGTGTTTTTGCATCCGTCGGAAGCCCAACATGGCGACCTTGGTATCATACAGCCTGACGACTTGATGCTACTGATTTCCAATTCCGGCAGAACACGCGAAATAGTGGAATTAGTGGACCTTGCGTTGGCACTCAATCCGCAAATGCCTATCATCGTCATCACCGGCAAAGCCGACAGCCAATTGGCAGAAAAAGCAGATGTCTGCCTATGCACCGGAAATCCTAACGAAGTGTGTCCGCTTGGATTGACTCCGACGGTTTCGACAACAATGATGACAGTAATCGGCGATGTGCTTGTAGTGGCTACAATGCAAGCTATCAACTTCAAAGTTTCCGACTATGCCAAACGTCATCATGGCGGCTACTTGGGACACCTTTCCAAAACAGCCTCCGACAATCAAACAAATCAATAAACAAACAGAAAATCCCCTCAAAATTGTTTAACTTTAAATCACTCGATATATGGCACAAGTAGAAATTCCTCTAAACATCAGCACTTTAGCAAAAGGTTCTCGAGATGTAGCAGTAATCGACGATACACAAAAATGCCGACAGACAGTCTTAACACTCATCAGTGAAGGACGACATATCGATGCTCTTGAACGCTCTACCGAAGCACTTCGAACTCTCAAAAATTTCAGCGACTTCGAAAATGTCGAATTCCGAGCAATGTTTGTTGCCATAATGTTTGATGTGGCAGAAATACATTTCGCACTCAAAGACTATAAACAGGCAGAAAGAGATATTGAGGTTATATTCAAGGTGCTTGAAAAGCTTATCAAAATCGACTCTGAACGCTTCGGACAATACCACATTCTGGCGATGGAACTTTTTACCGGAAATCTACGTTCCAAGAAGAAAACAATCGAGCTTCTGACAAAACAGCAACTCACCACTTCGGCATTATTCGAGAAGGTGAATTCAGGAGTTGTCGAAGCCATCGACAAACTTGTCGATTCGCTGCGGAAAGTGGCTCAACTGCTTGCTGCAACCGGAGAATATCGAGCTTCACTGAAATTTTATGCCGAAGCTATCAAATATTCCAAACGTCGTACCGGTAAAGTCAATCTCAAAGAGGTGAAAATGACAATAGAAATGGCAGAAATTATGATGCGAATTCGCTCAATGCGTCCGCGAGCCGCTCGCCTGCTTAATGCAGTGTTGCCTCACACCATCACACTGCAAGCCGCCGACTACGAAGATGACATTCTCGCACTGCTCGAAATCATCAACTACGACATCGAAAAAGAGCCGCGTTGGAAAGCATTTCTTCATAAAATTTCACTCCCTCTGAGAAAAAAATAACCCCGAATATTAACAATTAAACATCACATAACATTGTCAACAATATTAAATACCAACGGTGCGAATATTGAAATACCTCGCCCGATAGCAGGAGAAGCATTCGTCTGCTCAATCGTAGTGGCAGAATGGAACTCCCACATCACAGAAGCATTGTTGCAAGGAGCGGTAGAAACACTCCATGCAGCCGGTGTCAGTGATAGCAAAATCCAAATTATCAGAGTGCCCGGCTCTGTGGAACTCGTCTATGGTGCAAATATGGCATTGGATTTCCACTCCCCCGATGCAGTCATTGTCATAGGATGTGTCATCCGAGGCGATACACCTCATTTTGACTATGTCTGCCAATCAGTCACACAAGGGATTACCACCCTCAACACCGAAGACCGAGCACCGGTCATCTTCGGAGTGTTGACAGTCAACAATGAGCAGCAAGCCCTCGATCGTGCCGGTGGATGCTTGGGTAATAAAGGGGCGGAAGCAGCTGTCGCGGCAATCAAAATGGCTAACATTCAAGCAAAATTAGTGGACCGCTACAGCCCATTCGATGAACAACTCAGCGACATCGACGACATCGACGACGAAGAATTCTGAAACACCGTTGGAAATCGACCGATTTAGATTTCTGCGTCAACTCCGATAAAAGAACTTTCATAAGGCAGGTTTCATTTATAGAACCTGCCTGTAATGTTAACCGACAATTTGTATTTCTCAACAAGAATGCGTAACTTTGCAATATGTCATTAAACGCTACATCGATGAATACATACAAGCAAATGACTCCCCAAGAAGAAGAACGAATGATTGAAACCGCCTACCAAGATGTGCTGCAATCATATCTCAATAGCAACCACCGCAAAAAGGTCGAAATCATCGACCGTGCCTATCGCTTTGCAAAAGAAGCACATAAAGGGGTGAGACGAAGAAGTGGCGAACCTTACATTTTGCACCCGTTGTCGGTGGCTAAAATCATTATTTCAGAACTCGGATTAGGCTCTACCTCAATCTGCTCGGCACTGCTCCATGACGTAATCGAAGACACCGAATACACTCGCGAAGACATCGCAAATGCTTTCGGCGAGAAAATAGCGTCTATTGTCGAAGGTCTGACAAAAATCTCAGGAGGAATTTTCGGCGATAAAGCATCGCTACAAGCAGAAAACTTCCGCAAGTTGTTGCTATCGATGTCAACCGATATTCGTGTGATACTCATCAAAATGGCCGACCGACTTCACAATATGCGAACCCTCGGCTCGATGCGTCCCGAAAAACAATACAAAATAGCCGGCGAAACTTTATATATCTACGCTCCGTTGGCTCATCGTTTGGGATTGTTTAAAATGAAAACCGAACTCGAGGACCTCGCCTTCAAATACGAACACCCGGAAAAATATGCTCAAATCACAAAATTAGTCGACCAATCGCAAGAATATCGCGAAAAAATCGTCGGACAATTTGTCAAGAGCGTCAAATCAAAACTCGATGCCGCTAATTTCAAATACGAAATCAAGACTCGTGTCAAAAGTGCATACAGCATCTATAAAAAGATGGAGACAAAACACGTTTCGTTTAATGAAATCTACGACATCTACGCCGTCAGAGTAATCTTCGAAAACGATGACGATTCGCTTGAAAAAATCAGATGCTGGCAAATCTACTCTTTCTTCACTGATGACCATAAGACGCACCCCGACCGACTACGCGACTGGGTAAGCACACCTAAAGCTAACGGCTACAGAGCGTTACACCTCACTGCCATGGGTCCCGACGGGAAATGGATCGAAGTGCAAATTCGCTCACGCAAAATGGACGAAATTGCCGAGTTGGGCTATGCCGCTCACTGGAAATACAAAACCAACGACTACGAAGAAGATTCGGAATTGGATTCATGGATGAATACCATCAAAGACATCCTTGCCAACCCCGAACCTAATGCAATCGACTTCTTAGACACTATCAAACTGAATCTGTTTGCTTCCGAAATATATGTTTTCACACCCAAAGGCGATTTAATCACACTCCCCTCAGGTGCTACCGTATTGGATATGGCATTTGCCATTCACTCTGAAGTCGGCACTCACTGCATCGCCGGCAAAATCAATCATCGCTTAGTGCCACTGTCCTACAAGCTTGAGAGCGGCGACCAAGTAGAAATCATTACCTCTGCTTCACAATCGCCGCAACCCGAATGGATACAATTCTGCAACACTGCCAAAGCACAAAACAGAATTCGCAATATCCTTCGTAAAGACCGGCGACTGCTTATCCAAAAAGGAGAACAAATCTTCAACCGGATAGTAGCTAAAAGTGAGATGGAAATCAGCAACGAAATCGTCAGCAAAATTCTCGGAAACTACCACCTTCACAATCGCGAGGAACTCTACTTGATGCTTGCCAACGACGAAATCAACATTTCTGCCGACGAACTCAAGAAGCTCTACACAAATCGTGCTTCAATTTTAGGTAAAATTCTCCGAAATCCGTTCTCGATAAAAAAGCAAACAGAAAACGCGGGGTCGGAAAAGAAAAAAATCAATCGTAAAGAGGTCTATCTCCTTCATCCGGATGAGAAAAATCCGAATTATAGAATCGATAATTGTTGCTCACCGATTCCGGGCGACGATGTGTTGGGATTCGTCGACGACGAAGAAAATGTAATCCTTCATAAAGTGGATTGCCCTCACGCGATGAAGCTCAAAAGTTCTTTCGGCTCTCGATTAGTGGCTACAAAATGGCAGGGTAACGCCGAATGTTTCATCGCCACAATCGGCATCGACGGCATCGACCGTCATGGTATTCTTGAAGAAATCACCAACGTCGTTTCTCACGACCTCAAAGGCAATATCAGAGGGCTGAACATTGTAGCAAAACAAGAAGTGTTTCATTGCGAACTGACAGTGCAAGTCGATGGCGTTCAAACCGTCGAACAAATGTGTACGGCTCTCAAAAAAATCAAAGATGTCAAATTTGCCAAACGAATATCCTAACATAGCAAAAAAGCTAATTACTAATTTCATACACAGCTGATTATGAGTCCATTAAAAAAAATATTTTCAACTATCAATTTAGTGCGTTTCGTATTGTTTGTCGGCACTATGCTCTCAATCCTCTTTATGCTTTCAGATGATGACAAACAATCTTACTCATTCCAGCTCAATGAGCCATGGGGTCATGCCCGACTATTAGCTCCTTTCGACATAATGATTTATAACGATTCTGCCAAACAACAACAAATGAAAGACAGTATCAATAAATCCTTCATTCCTTACGTCAGTATCGACAAATCTGCCGCACAAAAAGTAAAAGATGCCGTAACGGCTGAATTGGGGAGAGAAATTCCCGATTTAAATCGATGCATCGACACTGTTTACAAACGAGGCGTGCTTGACGCAAACATTGCGAAAGAAGAAATTCCGAGCAGTCCGAAACGTCTTCGAATGCTCAACAAAGCAAACGGTAAATCGCTTTATGTCGATGCTTCGAAAGCAATGAATGTGGCTGAAGCTTGCGTTTGGATTGTAGATAACTATCGAATTGCGGGCATCGGGATGACTGCCGATTACGCCAAATCCCTCCAGCAGGTCATTACTCCAAACATCTATTTCGACAAAAGTGTCAACGATTCTATCCTTGCTAATGAATACGCCAATGTGTCGCGTGCACAAGGCATTATACGTACAGGACAAAAAATTGTAGACCGCGGCGACCCCGTAACACCGCAAATCTACACCAACTTGCTGACATACCAAAAGATGGTCGATAAGCAGGACAACTCCTCGGAAGTAAACATGCTGTTTGCAGGCAAAGCTATCTATCTGTTCGTAATTCTTCTATCTCTCTATATCTATCTCAGCCTCTACAGAAGCCGCTTTTTCAACAGCACTCGAAAAATGACCTTCTTGATGGTCTATATCACGATGTTCTCAGTGCTGACAATCCTTCTGAGCAAAACGTTTACACATGGAATCTATCTGTCGCCATTCGCGGCAATACCGGTCATTATCATCATTTTCTTCGATTCCCGAACAGCTATATTCTCTCTTATCACAACAATAATGCTATGCGTGTTGGTAGCTCCAAATCCGTTCCAATTTATTCTGATGCAATTCATTACAGGACTGATAGCCGCTTACAGCATCCGACAGCTCTCCAAACGCTCTCAACTCCTTCGTACAGCACTATTCGCGTTGATTGCATACTCCGTCACCTATGTTACCTCGATTATTATTGAGACAGGCTCAATCAATTCTGTCAACTATACGATATTCATCTACTTTGGCATTAATTCCATCATATTATCGTTTACCTATGTGCTGATATTTCTATTCGAAAAGGTGTTTGGTTTCACTTCGGTAGTGACACTCGTAGAGCTTAGCGACATCAATAGCCCTCTGCTACGCAAACTTGCAGAAGAAGCTCCCGGTACGTTCCAACATTCGATGCAAGTTTCCACACTCGCTGCTGAAGCCGGACGTGCCATCGGAGCCAATACACAGCTCATCCGAACAGGTGCGCTCTATCACGACATCGGAAAAATGGACAGTCCGATATTTTACACCGAAAACCAACATGGCATCAATCCTCACAACGGGTTAGATCCCGAAACAAGTGCAAAACAAATCATCAGCCACGTCTCTAAAGGTCTTGCAAGAGCATCGAAAGAAAAGCTTCCGCAAGTGATACGCGATTTCATCGCCGAACACCATGGCAAAGGCGTAACAAAATATTTCTATAACACAGCGTGCAACAACTCGCCCGATGAAGAAATCGACCCCGCTCCGTTCACTTATCCCGGTCCGAATCCGCAAAGCAAAGAGACTGCTATCCTTATGATGGCGGATGCCGTCGAAGCTGCCTCAAGAAGTCTTGGCGAATACACCCCGGAGACTATCAGTAATCTCGTTGAAAAAATCATCAATGGACAAATGGCCGACGGCATGTTACGCGAATCGCCTATCTCTTTCCGCGATGTGGAAACTGTCAAAGCCACGTTCAAAAAACGCCTCAGCACTATCTATCATTCTCGCGTGGCATATCCCGAACGTAACAAACCATAAAGACAGCGTTCAATTTATCGGACCTGCCACGCAAGGTAGATAGATCGAACCTGTCTAAAGATAAAAAAGACTTAATGAGAGTTAAAAACGTGGCACAATCGAATATTTTTTTGTAACTTCGCATGATATATCTCTTATACTCACTCCCTTGACGATTACAAATGCAAATATTTCTCATTTCCATAAGCATATTATTTTGGGTGGCAAGCATATGTTTTCTTCTAAAACGACAATTACTCGCCCCGGCATCAGCCTACATCGGTTTGCTCACCATCAGCCTCGCCGATTGCCTGC
>CAZGEX010000049.1:0-11514 GCA_964524385.1 uncultured Sangeribacter sp. | reverse complement strand
TTTTTTACACATTTTTATCCAATCCATACCTAAATCCCTTTGTATCAGCGAATTACCGCAATCAAAAAAAAATTACTTTTTTATTTCTATTGTTGATGTAATGCAATTTATTAATAAAGCCACCCTCTCAGGTGATATATTTTATCAACTATTTTTACACCAATTTTTTTATATACACACTTACGCTCAAAGTTACCGTTATTATCTGCAATTTTCGCTAATGTCTTATCCTTAAAAAGATTTAAATAAAATTTCTATAATTTGTGCTTTTTCTGACCAATACTTATTAATATTAACCAACATCAGATGAAATGTTAACAGATATATAATTATACTTACTATGCCTATTTCTGATACCCCAAAATCACATTTACATATATTAAATGACAATTTCATAAAAACGGAGCATTGAATCAAAAATGTCAATCCTATAAATATCTTTATAAATTCGCCGAACAAACCTTGAGGAATATCAAGTCCCTTTTTTCCGAATGGCATATATTTATCAGGAAAAATTATATTCTCATTAGCATTTTGATATGTATATGGCGGTTGAAACATTTTATTTTTGCGTCTCAAAGCATAAGTTACAAACTGTTCATAGCGGCCGGAGAATCCTTGATAGATACAAATACGAGTCATAATATATAGCACTACATTGGATGCAATAGCAGTAAATAAAAAAGCATCTAAAGTGTATCGACCACTTTCTATAAAGTCGAAATCCCTACTAAAACTTATTGATGAATTAAGAAAAATGTAACCAAAACAAGAAAACACGGCTATTAATGCCACTAACAGAGTGATAACATTGCTAAGATGTGTATTATTATTGATAGCATACTGTTCATGAAGCTGTAACTCAAATTCTTTTCTAATTTCTTTCTTAACACCCATGATATACAGACTTTCTTAGTATAATGTCGGGGACCCGTTTAGAATCCCCGACTAATTTTTGCATCATATATTATAACCTATTATCCTGTAAGGTAGTCTTGCTATAATAGGACCAATCTTCAAGAGTAATCGAGGACACATTAACAGGGTTTTTGCCATTTAATTTTACGGTAAAGTGATAATGTTGTCCCATTTTAGCGAAAGCATCCGTACATATATCTCCCGTAGATTTGACAATATATTCTATTCCTTTGAACTTAAACGTCATTAGCACATCACCCTCTTTATAAGCGATAGGCATAACTATCGCAGTGAAGCTGTGTTTGCCACTTTCCGGATCTAATTGAGCATAAGGGGAAATAGCTCTTAAACAACTCTCAGTCAGAGAACTATCTGTTTTAAAAACATTCGTACCACTAACAAAGTAATAAACCGGCAGTTCATCAATATTTTCATAGAAACATGAATTTATTTTTACATTTGACGGAATATCTGTTGCACAATTCAACTCTCCAAAATTAGAATACTCGTCAATAGTAATAGTGATTTTATTCAAATAATGGCTCATTTCTAAATTCACATCTTTTCCTACTGCGACTGTACTATCGTAATTAAAATACTTATATGCCATCAACAAATCACTTTCACGTAATTTCTCAACAGAGCTTTGGTCATCATTGAATTTATAATCCACAAAACATTCTTGATTACGTGTAACATCAATATATGAAGAAGACACACGAGGACAAGAATATGAAAAAACATACGCAGTTCCTACATTCCATTTCAATTGTTCTCCTTGGCTGAATTCAAATTCAGCTACTCCATTTTGAGTTCCTAATTTAGTAGTATATTTGACATTGACATCAGTATAGCCCCCATAATAGCCAAGCCCATCAATTACTATCTCATCGCCGGTCAAAAATTGACCTCCGTCGCCCTCAGTATTGACACGAGTTTCTTCACAATCTACTATTTTAGCAATGATACGCGGGTTTTCATCAGTTTGCGGTTTTGGTTCATCGCTACTGCAAGCCGCCAACAATGGCATTGCAATTAATCCAAAAATATATTTATTTGTTTTCATATTTAAAAGTATTATTCAGTTTCTAATTTGCCTGCATCTACTTCCGTCCATGTATTGACAGTTGCGGAATCTACAATAAAATAATCACCACCCACTATCAAATTAAACTCATGACATGTACCAAAAAAAATGTTACCGGCAAGTTGAGGATACACCTTAGTTTTGTAACAATATTCATTTGAATTATCACAATAAATATATATATTATAAGCACTACCCGTAGCTTGTGGAATTAATATTCCATCAAAAGACGCAATACAATTATCAATATTCTTAGTTGCTATTTTGTGTAAAGTCATCTCACTTGCATTTTCGAGTTGAGTATTTTTTTCAAGCATTGCGTATAATCTTTTCCCAATTGAAATAGGTAAAATGTATGAAAAACCAATAGATTTAGGAGTGCCACTACCATCTAAAAATTCTATCTTAACATCAGTAATTTGTTTGCCACTAAAGTAATTTGTTTTGTCGATAAAATTGAGCTGAATTTTAGCCATAAGATGACTAAAAGCTACGTCAATAGCAGAAGAAGATGTATTACCATAGGCATAAAGTAAATCCAAACCATTCATTTCGTCATCTAATAGAGATGATTGGTCAGTCGGAATGGACCATGTCAATTCTTTTGTATCTGCATTGTTGCTATATCCATCATCATTTCGAGAGGTAAAGAAAGCAGACCAATCGGCAGTAGAATTAGCTGCCCACACCAAAGGATTTTCCGTGTACCACACACCACCATTAGGTGTAAAATCTGTTCCATTAGAACTATATTGAGGATCTTCGCCGGAAGATGTAAGGAGCAATTTCAAAGTGCCATTATCAGGCATAAAATTGTCGGTTGCATCATATCCGGACTTTGTCTGCAACACTCCTACCCCAACTGAATTGATTGATACATACTCGCCTCCATGATAATCAGGGTCGTCGTCCTGCGAACAACTTGTTACCAACGCCGGAAGGGCTAACATCGGCAACACCCATTTAAGCATCTTTACGTTCATCGATATATAAATTTAAAATTATACACAAAACCGACCAAGTTTCGCAGTGAAACTTGATAATCTGATGCAAAGGTAAATAGAAAGCCCAACTTTACCCCCCGGATAGTTAATAAGTGTTAAATGTGTTTTAAAACATAAAATTCGTTAGTATATCACTTAAAAAAAGGTTACAGGTAGAAAGTCGGTCAGGTTGTCAATTAACCAAACTTGATTCAACACATATAATATTGATATATCAACTTAAGGGAGAATATAAAGACCGGCCGAAAGCAAAGCTTTCGACCGGCAATATTATAATGTAACTCCAAATTATGCATCCTAATATAGGGCACACAGACAGGCAGTACAAATTTAAAAATTATTAGTGCATTGAGACAGATTGAGAATTAGAAATTCCGTCAAGCTTTTTGACGTCTTCCACACTCATCTCATTAATGAAATAAACCTGGGATTTGAGCAAGTTACGAGCTTGCAACACCATAGTTTTAGTTTCAGTGAGAATATTGAAATATAGAGCTGAGGCCTTAGTAGATGCACCATCAGCAGATTTAATTCTGCGAATTTGATTTTTGATGACATTTGCGATAGTTTCAAACAAAGCATCACGCATCACTAACACTTTATCAAAATCAGTGAAGTCTTTTTGCTGAAGCATATCATTTATTTTACGGAAGATAGCATCCACTTCGTCGTTGACAAGTTTGAGGTCGACAATTTGCTCTTCAGACATCGGGCGATGGTTATTGTCGACGTGTTCGTAAGCCGGCTTGGTGCAGTGAAGCAATGCCTTGGTTACTTCCGACATATAATCGACGATTTGCACATAGAAGTGGGACGTAACGATATGTGACTTATCCAAACGCTGAATAGCACTAAGGATATTATATTTTCTATCTTTAGCGAGTTCGTAAATTTCACGACTTTGAGCTAAAGTTTCTTTCAACACTTTTCTATTTTGTGTAAAAAGAGCGACAAGCATTCTATTATAAATATTAGAAACTTTAAGCATCGTGTTGCAAGCTTCCTGGCTACATTCCAACATAAAGTCAGTGTCTTGTAAATCTGATTCATAGAGGTCTTTTTTCACTTCAATTTCCTCTGATTTTTTGCCGGACTTTTTAAAGAAGCGATAGGTCAATGCATAAGCACAAAGCAAGACAACAATAATAAGAGCAATAGATTGTCCCCAAATGAGGAATAGAGCAATAATGAAGCCGAGGAAGAAACCACCGAAAGCAGTAACGAACCACCCGGAAATAACGACCATAACACCGGTAATACGATATACGGCAGAATCTCTACCCCATGCTCTGTCAGCGAGAGAAGAACCCATTGAAACCATGAAGACTACATAGGTTGTAGATAGAGGTAATTTCAAAGTAGTACCGAGACAAATCAATGCAGCGGCAACACTCATATTCACGATAGCACGAATATTATCGTAAGCCACATCGCCACGTTCTTCGGCAGAAAGAGGTTCGAAACGTCGGTTGATGAAATTCTGCATTCTTGCGGGCAGAAGTTTATTATAACCTTTGTTGATATTGATAGCCAAACGCACGAGACTTCTGGACAACGCAGTAGAGCCATATTTTTCTTTTTCTTCATTTTGAGAAGATAAGTTAAGATTTGTAGCAGCCACTTTCATAGCATCTCGTGAAACGAATATGGTAATCATCATAACCAATCCGGCTCCAAGCAGATACCACAAATTGACTTGAGCCGGTTCGGCAAGACCTTCCATTGTCATATCCATATTGCCTGTTTCCAACGCCATCGAATATGAGTCGAAACCGGCAATAGGCACACCGATAAAGTTGACTAAGTCATTACCTGCAAAAGCCAATGCAAGAGCAAACGTACCTGAAAGAATTGTAATTTTCATAATGTTTACTCTGAGAATTTGTAATAACCAGAGAAGGACTGTAAAAAATATGAATACCCCTCCGAGAGCGAACCAAATATTATCATTAATTTGGGAATAAATTTCCGGAGAAATCAATCCTGAAGATTTCATACCTTTAAATACTGCAAAATATGCCACCGCGGTCATTGCCAACGAACACCACATCGCACCGATACGTTTGAATTGCAATTTGTAGCGGAACGAAAAGAGCATACGTGAGAGATACATAATAATCCCTCCGACGGTGAATGCAACAATTACAGACACCAGAATACCGGAAAATATAGCTAATGCTTTACCAGTGTTGATGAAAGAACCTAAATCATCGATACCATATTCGGGCAGTGTTGCAATTTTATAAACTGCCACAGCCACTGCAGCACCGATAAGTTCGGACACCAACGACACTGTTGTCGATGTAGGCAAGCCCAATGAATTAAATGTGTTTAACAACAGCACTTCCGACAACATCATACCCACAAACAGGTACATTACTTCGGTAAATGTAAACATTTGCGGATGAAAAATGCCGTTTCTTGCAACTTCCATCATACCATTAGAGGTAAATACTCCTGCGAGGATACCAAGAGCTGCCACCGTCATAATCACTAAAGGCGATGCAACTTTTGCACCAAGTGCCGAATTCATAAAGTTAACAGCATCATTCGACACACCGACAATCAAATCGATTACCGCTAAAACAGCGAGAATGATAACTATCACTACAAATACTGTACTCATATAAATTAAAATTTTTGTTATTAGCTATTTTTATTATTTGAATTGTGGATAGCAAACGAGAAATTGAATTCCAAGCCACCACCTTCACGATTAGAAACATTAATTTCTCCGCCATGAAAATGCACAGAGTTTCGCACTATTGAAAGTCCAAGACCGGTGCCTCCTTGCTTGCGATTTCTTCCTTCATCAGGGCGATAAAAGCGTTCAAAAATTTTATCAAGATGTTCGGAAGATACACCAATACCGTTATCGGCAAACTTAAATACCACCTCTTTATCATCAAATTTTGTAGTTTCAATAAAAATATCTCTACCGCCGGAATAGTCGAGAGAATTGGTAATTAAATTTCTAAAAATCGACTCAATAAGGCTTTCGTTACCATCGATTTGAATGTCAGATGCGATATTTACATGCACTCTCATTCGTTTTTCGATCGGCAACAATTCAACCTCATTTGCAATTTTATTAACTATGTCAGAAACATTGATTTTGGATAATTCTATTTGATGGTATCCGTCGTTAAGACGAGTAATCAACGAAAGGTCATTGACCAATGCCACCAATCTATCGGACTGATCCAAACTTTTTTGTACTAAATCCTTGATAGTTTCGTTGTCCAACTTATCGTAATTCGAAGAAAGAGTCTCCAAACAAGCGTTTATGGCATGTATAGGATTTTTCAATTCGTGGCTGATGTTTGCACTCATTTGATGCTTGATTCTCACTTTTTCCTGCTCTTCGAAAGCGAGTTGGCTCATAGTATTATCAGCATCCACATTAGATTTTTGTAATTTTTTGTATAGATTTACAATTTCGTCGGAAATTTCGCCCAACTCATCATTTGGGAAAGAATAATCATCAGGGTTGAAATTTTTATCTTTTTCGATGTTGACAGCAAAATCTCTGAGAGTTTTAATTGATTGTGTGGCTCTGCCTAATGTAACCCAAGCGAGTAAAGTTGCGACAATACCAATTATAATAAGGATGTGTAAATAGACATAATCCACTTCCAATGTATTTGACAAAGAGACATCATAAGGCACGGCAGAGCGAATAATTACATTATCGCCTTTAGTTGCAGAATAGAAGTAATCTTTTTTATCGGCAGATGAAGGTCGACGTACGGTGTAACCCGAACCTTTTGAAACGGCTTGTTTAATTTCGCTTCTATCGGAATGATTGTCGCTTGGTCGGATTTCATTCGTGTCGTAGATAACATTCCCTTCAAAATCCAAAACAGAGATTCTAATTTCAGGGTGTTTCTGAACGAGTTCGCTCCACGATTTACCTTTTTGATGTTCAGCAAGCATAGATTCATTAGTGGCTTGCAACTGAGAATTTAACAAATCCGTACGATATTGTTTATCGCGTGTAAATGAGAACACGACAAAAACGGCAATAATCATCCACGTAATGATTGTTACCAATAAGAACAATTTCGAACGATAACTAAAGAGATATTTTTTCATAACATGATAAATTACTTAAATCCATAGCCAAACCCATGCTTGGTAACAATATGATTGGAATACTTTCCTAATTTTTTTCTTACTCTGTTGATAGTTACATCTACCGAACGATCAACGACATATACATCATCGTCCCAAACCGATGACAGAATTTCTTCACGTGATAATATATTTCCCTGATGCGTTAGTAACAAATATAGCAAATCAAACTCTTTGCGAGTTAAATCCACTTCAATATTATCAATCATGCATGTTTTGTTTTGAGTGTCAATAGATATACCGTCATAATCTATTGTCGACACCAAGAGTTTGGGATTTGTGCGACGAAGTATACTTTTTACACGCAAAACTAATTCTCTCATAGAAAATGGCTTACAGATGTAATCGTCAGCCCCTCTTAAAAGTCCTTCTATACGATCTTGTTCATTGCCTTTTGCAGTGCATAGTATAACAGGGATATCGGCATAATCTTTATTTGAACGAATCCATGATATAAAGTCATAGCCACTCATTTCGCCCATCATAACATCTAAAAGAATCAGTTTGTAATCGGTTAAGTTTTTAGATAAAGCATCCTCTGCCGAATTAGCAGTATCAACATCAAACCCTTCAAGATTGAGATTTAATTTGAGAATTTCGCAAAGGGTCGTTTCGTCGTCAACTACAAGAATTTTTGCTTTATTCATATACTTGCATGAGTAATAACAGAATACATCAAATTTATAGAGACAAAATTAATAATCCGGACTGAGTGAAAAATAACAAAATTGTAAAATTAGAATTTCACTACTAATTCCACAACCAACTTGTCGTAACCATTTTCATCGATGATAATATTGTCATCGTGATAAAAATATTTTTCGTAATTCAATCTGACATCAGCACCAATCTTTTTGAAGAATGAGAAAGTGACACCTGCTGTGAGACGATTTCTTCCGTTATCATTAATAATCAGTTTGCCATTTTCATCAGTTTTCCCATCACTATGGTCGGTCATCGAATCCCATCTTGCTTGCACCGACATAGAATTAAAAAATTTATTTAACGGGATTGAATAGTTAGCCATAATATTATAGCCCTGAGCTGTTTTGAAAGCATTATTTGTGTAATGCTTATTCATATATTCCGCTTCAATAAAAAGATTGTTATATGTCCAAGACAATGATGCATCAAAGATATTGATTCTGACATTTTCAGGACGTTGACTTAAGACACCGACTTCAGCTTTAAATCCGGAAAATGAGTAATTGACTCTACCGGCATAAATCATAGTTTTATTCCAAGGTGTTTGATTTGTAAGACCATTTCCATTGAACACACTGGCTTCAACATTCAATCCAAAATCGGGATAATAGCCGGCCATAAAACCAACATCTCTAACATTACCCATCTGCTTTGCCAAGAAAGAACGATTAGCAAAATATGCTTTAGCCGGTCCACGCTTTGCATCCACAGAGAATGGGACACGCATCTGACCTAAAGTGAGTCCTAATTGCTTATCAAAAAGTGATACTTTGCCGAAAACGTCGAGCACTTTAATTTTCCCGGCATCGCAGAAGTCAATTTCTGCTTTGTAACTCACGTTTGACAGCACATCGCCAGAGACACCGATTCGTGCATTTCTAACTTGAAATCTACTTGCACCTATTTCCGGTTGCCATTCAAAACGCGTCTTCAATACTCCGCTTATTTTTGGGAGATATTTAAACCACACCGGTTTATCTTCATTCTCAAGATTTTTTATATTCTCCAATACGCTATCAGGCACTTCATCAGCCTTAATATTTGGAACAAAAAATAATATTGATGCAATTGCAATAATTGTTGTTATTAGTGTATTCGTTTTCATACCGCAAAATTAAGATAGAAAACGTTAAATAAAATTACACTAATGTAAAATTTGTAAATTGTGCATCAAAATTGATTGTAAATAAATGGTGTTACCTCTTCTGACATATATTGTATTACGAATTGCACTACTATCACAAATAGCAACAACTTGACAAACCAAGGAGAAGAGATAAATGCATTACGACATTTATCTGTCCAACTTTGAGGAGTGAAATGAGAAATTATTAAAATTGCCATCATTATACACCATTCATATCTGACATTCCAAAACACCGGAAAATAAGCCATATCGAAATTGTCAAACACACTTGCAATAAGTGTTATTGATGATTCAAACGAGTCAGCTCTGAAAAACACCCATAGTAACGACACAAAAATGAATGTTATCAGACAAGATATTGTTTTCACAAACCAATTGTCGGGGATTTTAGAAAGGACCGGTTTACAAGCCTTGTGAACAGCAAGACCGGCACCATGCATTGCACCCCAAAAAATAAACTTCCAAGCAGCTCCATGCCATAGTCCGCCGATAAGCATCGTCAGAAAATTGTTCAAATACGTTCTTATTGTACCTTTACGATTGCCTCCTAAAGGTATATAGATATAATCTCTCAACCAAGAAGAAAGGGAAATATGCCATCGACGCCAAAATTCTGTGAGATTTTTCGACTGATAAGGAGAATCGAAGTTAACACCTAAATCAAATCCCATAATCAGACCTATACCAATAGCCATATCACTATATCCTGAAAAGTCGCAATAGATTTGCATCGTATAACCCAATAATCCACATAACGCTTCCACTCCATGATAAAATCCCGGTTGGTCGAAAACTAAATCATTATATTGAGCTATATAATCTGCAAAAATTGCTTTTTTCACAATTCCAATTATTACCAACCAAAATCCAGAATAAATCATTTTGGATGTAATGGTCGATTTTTGCTTGAGCTGAGGCAAAAATGTTTCGGCCCTGACAATAGGTCCGGCAAGCAAAGCAGGAAAAAACGACAGGAAGAATACGTATTCCAACCAAGAGCCGGCAGTAGATATTTTTCCTTTATATACATCGACGACATAACTAATTGAACGGAATGTATAGAATGATATCCCTATTGGAAGTATAATATCCAAGGGTTGGAAATTGGTCTGTACGATTTGTGACCAATTCCATACAAAAAAGTTGGCATATTTGAAATAGCACAATACTCCGACAGAAACAACGATTGAAAACAATGTAAGATATTTTCGTTGCTTCTTGTTCCGACTTTTCACTATTGCTTTGGAAATGAAATAATCACATAAAGATGTCGCTACCAACAATAGGAGAAAGAATCCACTTGATTTATAGTAGAAATAAAGGCTGAAAAGAGTGACAAAGAGCATCATTTGCACCTTATTATTTCTAAGCATGGCATAAATTGGGATAAAGAATATAAACAATAGCCAAAACAATCCACTTGAGAATAGCATTGGGGAAGTGGCATCGTATATAAGCATATTAATTACATTATCGAATGCTGTAGCAATGGTGTTTACAATTTCCATATTATGCTTTGTTTAATGCTTTTAAATAAATTAGACCTGACGGAGCTTTGCCTATAGTATCGCTTGGCATATCAACTCTGATTGGATGGGCAGACTTAGGCATCCACCTCATGATGCTATCCATCCATAATGCGGCAGCATCGCGAGTGGGGTGTATTCCATCTTTTTTACGTTTTAATGTCATCCCATCCGTTCTGAAAAAAGCACCGGGCTTAGTGGCTTCTTCGAGCATATCATTGATACCCGAGTCTTTTTTCCAATTTGGCGGACCTATCCAAACGTATGGAATATCACCTACTTTAGCAAGAATTTTATCGACATACGGACGTCTTGATTCGGGATGCTTGAAAAATAATTCATTGCTACCGAGTGTAATAAAAATGAATGTCGGTTTGAATTTGTCGATAAAATAATCTAATGTATCTGATTCAGCCCAAATTTTTGTATTAGAACTATCCCAATTGATGGCATGGATTGTGTGTCCGTTTTGCTTAGCGTACTTTGCTAAACGGAAAGCGAGGTTTTGTGTCATTGAGTCACCAAAAATAAGGAATGTTTGTGGCAACGTATCGACCTCAATTTTCACAGGTTGTTTGACATTGTCACTCTGTTGCTTAAGTGCTTTTTCTTCTGCATCAAGAGTATCAACCATCGAATTAGTGGCTGATAAATTTTCTGCTATCGGTGATTTCTTTAATGAATAATCTCCGATTTTATATTCTTGTTGGATAAATGAGTAGGCTGCTATCAATAACATTGTGACCGCCAAAATGGTCCAAAGCCCTATATATTTTGATTTCATATTGATTTATTCTAAACGAAGTGCAAAATTAGTAAAAAATCCATATTGCACAAACATTCAGGCATATCAAATTAATACCACCTCACATCACAGAAAATTCGAGGTAGATTTGTAATCTTTATATAGGAAGATTTTGAGGTTTATACGATGATGTTTTGCAATTCTGCCGCAAGACTATTTGAGAAAACATCTGACAACATCGAAGATTT
>CAZGEX010000048.1:0-14037 GCA_964524385.1 uncultured Sangeribacter sp. | reverse complement strand
ATGATGTTTTATATATCAAAAGTATTGATCGCTTGGGCAGAAATTATGAAGAAATATTAGAACAATGGAGAGTGATAACAAAAGAGAAAAAAGCAGATATAGTGGTGATGGATATGCCACTTTTAGATACAAGAAAAGGAAAGGATTTATTAGGTACTTTGATTGCAGATTTGGTGCTGGCATTATTTAGTTATGTCAGTGAAAATGAGCGAAGTAATATTAAGACTCGACAAAGAGAAGGAATAGAAGCAGCAAAACAACGAGGAGTAAAATTTGGAAGACCATCGTATCCTGTGCCGGAAAATTTTGATGAAATATATGAGGCATGGAATAGAAAAGAAATTTCAGCGGAAGAGGCAGCGGAAAGGTGTAATTTGAAAAAAGCGACTTTTTACAGCAAGGCAAGAAAATACAAGAGACTGTGTATAGAAGAATTTGTTGAATAAAAATTAGTTGTTAATAATTGTATACTTTTTCCAACAAATGAAAACTATACAAGATAATTATATATTATTACATAAATGTTAAAAAATCAATAAAAATAAATACCTTCCTTTGTGATTTTGAACAGTTTTTTTGAAGCTAATAGTCTGTTAAAAAAAGTATACCTTTTTTAATTGTAAAAATATACGAAAGGAGGAGTGCTTATGAAATTTGAATTTCCTAAAATGGTTATTTTGAGAAAAAGTGACAGAGTTGCAGCGTATGGACCAGAAAATCCATATCATTGCACGTTCAAATCATGTTGTTATCAGGGAAAATAATGTGATGGATGTCCCATGGTGTAATTTATAGAAATTTTATATGTTTGCACTGTGGGACATAGAAAAATATATTATAGCATAAGCAGAAAAGAAAGTATATGAGAAAATTAACAATTATTAATGATAGTGGAATTGCAGTTGAAATGAAGGTAGTTATTGATAGAAAAATAATGGGGAGTATAGCAGGTTGTTTTTTAATAACGTTTTTTGGAAAAAAGCAAGACTTCAATTTAGATGAAAAAGAACATATTGTAAGTTGTTTTTATAATTTTATTGATCCATCAGATGGTGTAAATGCAACAGATGATATAATAATACCTTCTGGAAATGAGGACTATCAGTATTATGTAGTGAAAAAAATGGATTATATTAGTGGTCGTCCTAAATTGAAGTTAGTAAAAAATAAAGGATAGTTTCAAGAAAGGTAAAAAACGAAGATGAGAACCAATCCAAATTTAATTTTAAGGGAAATATACGGAAAAGCGATTCTTATACCAATCAGAACAAATGAGGCAAGTAATGATCCTATATATATGAATGAGGTAGCCGTTTCTATATGGAAAGCAGCAGAAGAAGTTGAAAATTCAGAAGAACTATTAAAATATTTATGTGAAAAATATGAACTGAAAGAAAATTCAGCAGAAGCAATGGCTGTAGAGAGTTTTATATCAGAGTTATTGGAAACAAAATTGCTGCTAAGATAGGAGAAAAATATGTCTGATAGATATTGTGTACATAATCAATTAATGAATGATTTTATCGATGAAAATTTTGAAGGAATTAGGGCACCTTTTACAGCAGGTTTTGAATTGACAGCAAAATGCAACTTGAATTGTGTGCATTGTTATGCAAAACCGGATAGGACACATCTGGATTTTTCAACACAGGATTTTAAGAATATTTTTGATACATTAGTTGATAGAGCTTTACTTGATTGCTATTTTACTGGTGGAGAAATTTTTACAAGACCAGACTTTGAAGAATTATATATTTATGCGAAGAAAAAAGGCGTATTAGTTTCTTTATTATCTAATATAACATTACTTTCACAAAAACATGTTGATTTATTTAAAGAATATCCAGTAGAGGTTATTAGTACCTCAATGTATGGGTATTCAGAAGAATCTTATGAAAAAGTTACAGGAGTTAAGGGGAGTTATAAAAAATTCATGAATGCGCTTGAACTGTTGCAGAAAAATAACATCAAATACGAATTAAAATTTGTTGCGATGGAACAGAATATTGATGATTTATATAAAGTTCGTCAGTTTGGAAATGATTTAGGAGTACCAATGGCTGTTATTCTGGATGTACATCCGATGAGTGATGGTTCTTTGGAACCGGTTACATTTCGTTTAACGCCGGAGGCGGCATTTGATTTCGATGTTAAAGATGTTGGAAGAAGTCAGTTTTGGAAAGATGTGGCAAGAGAGATTGTAAGTGGAGAAATACAAATCCGGCCACAAAGAACAATAGAACGATTTAATGCAGGATTTTTATATCCATGTTCCATAGCAAATCAGCATGTCTTTATTACATCTGATTATAAAATGCAAGGTTGTGTTCGTGCTTCCTATAGAAAATTTGATTTGAGAAAAGGAAGTTTTAATGAAGGGTGGGAATATTTGCAAAAAAAATTTATGGATAAAAAATCATCGCCAAACTATAAATGCAATAGTTGTGAAAATATTCGTTTTTGTGAACACTGTGTAGCTAATTTTAAATTGGCATATGGTGATGAAGAACAGGTAGATCCTTTTTTCTGTCGGGTTGCAGAGTTGAGGAGAGAGTTTGTTGATACAGAGATAAAAAATCTTCTTAAAAAGGATATTTAGAAAATGTTAATGCGAAATTATTTATGAATAAATGATTTTTGTAGGTGCTGTATTTGTTGTATAGAACTATAAAAGTATTTAAGTTGAAGCATTGTCAAATGAAAGGAGAAAAAAGTAATGAAATATTGTCAAAATTGTGGTGCTGAAATTAATGATAACGCTGTTGTCTGTGTAAAATGTGGATGTTCTGTTCAAACAGTAAATGTGGACGAGTCCATAAGTGTAGGTTTGGTTGTTCTTTCGGTGTTTATTCCTTTGTTTGGGATTATTTATTGGCCTGTTAAAGCAAAAGAACGCCCAAAATGTGCAAAAGCTTGTGGTATAGCGGCAATTATTTCTTGGGTCGTTAATTTATTTGTTTTAATGTTTCTTTAATACGGATAGTTAGAATGTAAACAAATCGTAACACACAAATCAATTTTATAAGTATTGATGCCTTTTATGCATAAAATGGCTTCTTAAATTCATTTTTAAGACTATTTTAAAAGAAAATTTTTAAAAGATTTTTATATTATGTTTATTTATATATAAAATTAATTTACGAGGTGTTCGTAAGTTAGATATGTATACTTTTGGGCATGAGTTACGGACAATTGAGGAGAAAAGGATATGAAAAAGAGAAATATTTTGATTTTTGGTTTGATATTAATGTTAAGTATCAATGGTTGTGGAGATTCAGATAAAGCATCAGATAGTGATATTGAGCAACAAAGACAAGAACTCGAAAGTAAAATTGAGGAAGCAAAAGAAGTAAATGCGTTTGAGGGTTTACGAGTATCCTTTGAAGGATTTAATGGTAATGGAAAAATAAAAATAGATACATCAAATTGCAGTAAAGAAGTACAAGAATATGTGCAGTTTGAATATGATACTTCATTTGATGGAAAATTAAGTAATGAAAATAACATAGTTGTTTCAGCAGTTTCTAAACATGAAAAGCTTACTATAACAGAACCAGAATGTACATATACAGTAAGTGGGTTATATATGTTTGATGAAGAAAGTGGAAATTATCTTGGAGAATTTAGTGATGGAATGGCATGGTTTAAGTATATTAATCCAAATGATAATAAAACCTATTTCGCATATATGGATTCTGCAGGTTCAGTAAAATTTCAATTTGATTATTCGGAAATTAACCATGGTAGTGTATTTAAAAATGGAAATGCAATGATTAAATTTAATAATGAAAATGCAGTAGCTATTGTTGATAAGTCGGGAGAAGTTGTCAAAACAATTGATATAACGAAAAATACAATAGCAGAAGCAAATGGAATAGAAAATGCAGTGTCGGATATTCTTTTTTTTGAAGAAGGATATTGTATTGTGAAAACAGATGTAGAAGATTTTAGTAATAAATATTATCTTTATACATTTTATGATTCAAATGGAGAATGTGTATTTATAGATAGAGTGGCACCAGAAGATGCAACTGATTATGGATATTATTTAGGATGGTATAGGGGAGATAATGTAATCTATTTACAAGGTGATTCAGATTATATGACGGCATATTTTTTAGAAGGAAATTACAATGCTCTTTTAAATAGAAAAAGAGATTGGTTTCAATTTAATGATAGATATGACATTTATGATATAGAAACATTTAATGCAAATACAATTTCGTTGATATCTTCAAATGGGGAGATTATTGAAAAACAGGTATCTGCCGTAGATCTGAGTAATTATGATATATCTTATAATTATAATAATGGAAATATAATGATGATGAGTAAAGATGAGATGGAATATGGATATTATAATATTGAAAACGATACATTTATTTCTTCTTCAGAATATGCCAGTCAAATAGAAGAGACACCGGTATTTTGTGGTGATGCTATTACAGCTAAGATGAGAGGTGCAGATGGAGTAAGTTATATTGGAATTTTTGACATGAACTGGAATCTCGTTACAAACCCAATAAAAGGAAAAACTTCAGGTGCTTTTCCGAATGGTGTTTGGATAAGTGATGGAGATACATATAATGGTATAACTATTAATAATTATAATTGTCGTTATTATGATTATTCAGGAAATTTATTATTTGAAACCGGCGATAATTTGTTAGAGTTCTCAGAAGGACTTGCCTATAACGGAAATTGTCAGTGGGTTAATGCAAATAATGAAGTGGTTATTGATGGATTGGATTTTAGCAATGTAAAAACAATACAGCTTTCTGAGGTTGCAAGTGAAAAAGGTTCATATCCGATTGAAGGTACCTATATAGGAAGTCAGCAAAGTATTATAGAGATTCAAAATGAAGGAACTATTATTTATACAGAATCGGAAGAAGTGTTTAATCTTAGTGCTACAAAAATAAGTGATAATATGTGGAAAACAAGCGAATTAGTATATTCAGATGGATATAGATGTGAAATGATTCTTTATATGGATGAGTCTGGAAATTTGTTGGCTGATGCGACAAGTGATAACTGGATTGATGAATATTTCCGCAGACAATAATTAAAAAATACAAGTAAATATTACATAAGGAATATCTAAGAGAAATATGTTTTAAGATTTGTACAGTTTTGGTATTTATAATTGAAAGGTTACAAAATCAGACAATAGCAGAATCAAATTTCATGTTTGGTTCTGTTATTGCCATAGAAATGTTTGGAGGATTAAAAGATGTATTGTGGTCAATGTGGAAAAGAAATAAAAGACAATAGTAAATTTTGTCCATATTGTGGAGATAAAAATATGGTACAGGGGAATGTATCAAGCAGAAAAGAGATAAATTTACCTGACAAAAATGGTTATGTAAACCCTATTTTTAGTATTATTCCATTGATTTTAGCGTCTATTTTATTATTTCGATATTATGGTGTTGCATTCTCACGTATAGATGCAAATAAGGATGCATTTTACTGGGTAAGTGATTCTGCAGAAATGGCAGGAATTATTTTACATTGGTTAGTTCCGATTACGCCTACTATTTCATATGTAGAATATCTTGTGAAATGTATTAAATCAAAAATGAATGTTAAATTTTATAATTGTACAAGTCTGGGTATGAGTATGTTTATATGGGGAGGAATGCTGTGGATAGGACGTATGATTTATGAGGACTGGTCAAGTAATAATGATATGTCTATTGTGCTTTATCGAATATTTTCAACTTACAGAGAATTAATTAGTATAACAATGTTATTTGCGGTCATTGTATTTGTGTGTGGTGCTTTAATAGGAAAAAAGGCTGTATAACAATCTTAATTTAAGGAGAATTTTTATGAAAAAAATTAATTTAAGAAAAATATTTATAGTGCTTATGTTGATTGTGACATGTTTAAGTGCTTGCGGTAATAGTAATAATTCCGAAACAAATTCTGCATATGAGTATGGTACTTTTACTGGTGATATAAAGGATAAATTTGAAATAGTCGATGGTTCAGAAAGTGGAAAAGCTATAGCAGGTGTATATAATACAGTTTACATTAATTATGCATATACAACAGATGGAGGAATCGTAGTTTGGAAAGATTCTAACTATGGATATACGTCAGAAGACGTAAGTGCTACAAGTATGTGTTCCAGTTTTGCACTTCATTTTGAGTATATAGAACCATTTTCTGCAAAGTATCTTTAAAATCGAGTTGTATAGGGCATTTTGAGTAGAAAAAATAGGATTTAGCTAGTGGGAGGAAGAAAACGAAAAATGTACTGTGGTAACTGTGGAAATCAGGTAAGGAAGGGAATTGATTATTGCGGAAAATGCGGAGCAAAAATGAATGAAAATGTACCAAAGGTCGGTATGAAGAAATCGAAATTTAAGAAGCCTACGATAATAGTAATTGCTGTTTGCATAGCGATAATAGCAAGCATTGCTAGTAAAAATTTATGGAAAAAAGAAGATGTTGTCAAAATTTGTGAGTATGAATATCCGCAAGAGGGAAGAAAAGGGAAAAAAGAATATAATGAATTAGGAGACATAATATCATTAACGGAAACAACAGATGGAGTAACTGTGACAGAAAATTATACATGGGAGTATGGTGAGAATTTAAAAAAAGCATATTTGGCTGAAGGCGGACTTTATTGTGAAATAGAAATGAATGAAAAAGGACAGGAGATTTCCAAGAAATATTATAACGAAGATAAATTAAGTTCGGAATACTACTATGAATATGAGGGAGATTTATTAAAATCACATAAATGGTGTTTCTATTATTATAATGCGTCTGGAGAACTTAGTTGGAATAGTGAAAGCTATGTTGAATATGGAGAGAATGCAAATTTGGTTTCCATGTATTCTATAAGTGGAGAAGATATATCAAATGATTCAAATATAACTGGAGTTTATTACGAATACAATGAATATGAAGAGGTAACAAGTAAGAAAGATGTTAAAGAAGGTATAATAGAAACCACTATATATGAAAATCAAAGAAATCAGAATAGTACAAGCTGTGTAGGACGTGCATTTGTTTATGATGAAAATGAGAAGTTAGTGGAAGAATATGATGTATATGAATATGAGTATGATAAAGATGAAAATATGATTTCCGAATGCAAATACAATTCAGCAGGGATATTAGAAGCAAGTGTATATCGGGAATATGATAAAAATGGAAATGTAGTCTCTTTGTGCGAGTATAATTCAGAAGGAGAATTAGAAACGAGTAAATATTGGGAATATGATAAAAATGGAAATGTAGTTTCTTTGTGTGAGTATAATTCGGAAGGAGAATTAGAAGAGCGTACTTATAAAGAATATAATAAAAATGGAAGCTTACTATCGAAATATGAGTATACATATCCGGAGCAACAAGAGCAGTTGGAGTATGTTTGTAATTATACATATTATGAGTAATATGTTTTTATGAAATAAAAATTTATTTACAAGGGAGAAAATGACATGGGATTTTTTGACGATTTAGGGAAAAAGGTTTCTGATGCAGGACAGAAAACAATACAGAAGACAAAAGAAATGTCAGATACTGCAAAATTTAATTCAATGATTTCAGAAGAAGAAAAGAAAATTAATCAAAATTATTATCAGGTAGGAAAATTATATGTATCCATTCACGGTACTGATTGTGAAGAAGATTTTAAAGGAATGATAGTAGCAATTTGTGAGTCGGAAGCTAAGATAGCAGAATATAGACGACAGATTCAGGAGATAAAAGGAGTTTTGCATTGTGAAAAATGTGGTGCAGAAGTTCCGAAAGGTGTGGCTTTTTGTAGTTCATGTGGTACACCAATGCCCAAAATGGAAACATTTGATGCAGAAAATTATGAAAAATGCGGTAATTGTGGTGCTGCGGTGGCAAAAGGAATGCGTTTCTGTACATCATGTGGTACACCGATGGTAAAAAATGATACAGTTGAAGAAGCTTCGACAGAGAAATTTTGTCCAAGTTGTGGAAATAAGGTAGATGTTGATTCAGCATTTTGTGCGGAGTGTGGTACAAAAATTTAATATTAAAATTTGTTTTTGATTGAAAAGATAGTGAGGTATAAAAAATGCAAAAAACAAAATTAGGAATATCTGTAGGGTTTTTAGGAGCTGCTATTTATTTTACAGGATTGTTTAGTGGATATTTAGTTGCTGTACTATTGGCAGGATATGTTTTGATGTTTGAGGAAAACGAGTGGTTAAGAAAAAATGCTGTGAAAGCAGTGGCATTAATGATTTTCTTTTCACTTATAACGGTGATTATAAATCTTATCCCAAACATAATAAATTTTATTAATAATATTGTGGTTATTTTTGGCGGTAATTTTAGTGTAGTTATATTAAGCAGAATAGTAACCGTTATTGTAAGTGCAATTGATATTATTGAAAAGATTTTATTTATCGGACTTGGTATGAAATCTTTAAGTCAAGGAACAATATCAGTTCCAATCATCGACAAATTAGTAAATACATATATGTAATAACAAAAAGGGCAGTGGAGGAGTATTTCTATTGCCCTTTTTAAGATTTAAGGTGAAAGCGGAGGTAGTATATGGCTAAGTTTTGTGGGAAATGTGGATCTGAGTTAGAAGAAACTACAAATTTATGTCCTAATTGTGATGCAAAGCAATTAAAAAAGGCGAAGAAAAATAAGAAAAGACAAAAAAAGAAAAGTGCTATTAAAAGAGTGGGAAAGATAATCCTGTTTATCTGTTTGATTGTTGTAATTACTGGTGGCATATTTGGAATACTTACGCATTATGATATTGTGAATATTCCTATGATTAATAAAGTTTTTGATTTATTAGGTTTAAATGAAGAAAATAAGGACATATTGGAATCTTATAATATTTCCGCACCGGATGCTGATTCTTACTATGAGGAAAATTCTAAGATTGTATCAAAATTTGATGCAAATGATTCAGAGGGAGTATATACAGAAGCAGAAGCAATGACATTTTTTACAAATCTTAAATTCGGAGATTATCCTATAACGACAGAATATTCTATGGATGGTACATATTATGATGCGGTTGATATCTCTGCTGATTCAACAGAAAAACATCCTATTTATCAAACATATTATATTTCAGAGAATAGTGATTTATGGATGGTGTATTTAATTAATGATGCGATAATGGCAACGCCGGTTTCTTATAATATGCAGTCTGATTTAGAGGTTCAGGTAACGATTTCAGAGAGTGATACAGTAACAAGTTATGATAGTGTAAGCAATAAATTTTATGAAACAGTGCCAAATGACTCGGCGTTACTTGTATTAACTGTAGAAAAAATTGACGCTGAAACACTGGAACAATTAACGTTAGAGGAGATTGATAATTATGTCCAAGCTCAAAAGTAAATTAAAATATAGCTCATATTTTCTTATATGGGTATTTAGTATAATGTTGATTTTGTCAGGATTTTCGATTTGTGTTTTTGCAACAGAAGTTCCAGCAAAAAGCGACAGAGTTATTGTTTCTCTTGGAGATTCCTATTCTTCGGGAGAGGGAATAGAGCCGTTTTATGGTCAGGATGAGAAAGATTTATCAAAGAAGATAAATAATTTTGATTGGCTTGCACATAGGTCACAAAATGCATGGTCGGGTATGCTGACACTTCCGGGAGTTGAGGGAACAATGGCTGAAAATCGTGGCACACATTGGTATTTTGCAGCGGTATCTGGAGCAACTACAGCAGATATTATTACTTCGGAGGCGTATTTGAATTTATTTGGAACTAGTACAGCAAATGTTGATGCATCAGAGTACTATTTGTCTTTATCAAATAAAGAACAGGAGCGACATAAACTTATTACAAAGAAATATTATAAAGTTTCATCGGACTACTTAACAGCTTCGCCTTTAGTACCTAAAGTATGGTCTGGAGAAAAGGTGGTTTCTTTTCAACTGGATATATTTGAGGAACTTAGGAAAGAAGGCAAAGAGGCAGATTATGTTACCTTAACAATTGGAGGAAACGATGTTGGTTTTTCTGATATTGTAATGAAAATGGCTATAAGTACTGGTTATTTTGATATAAGTGGATTGTATAAAAAAATAGAAGCTGTAAAGGAAGAAATTGATAAGGGTGGAGAGGTTTATGGAGATATTTGTGATGCTTATCATCGTATTGAAAATGCAGCTGGAAAACAAGCGAAAATTATTGTAGCTGGCTACCCACAGTTGTTTGATGAAAATGGAAGTGAGGTATTTATTACTGAATATGAAGTTGAATTAGTGAATAGTGCAGTAAGAGTTTTCAATAATGCAATAGAGTCTATGGTAAATGATTGTAGAGAAAACGGGATGGATATTTATTTTGTTTCTGTAGAAGATGAATTTCAAGGGCATGGAGCATATGCAGGTAATTCGTACATTAATCCAATCATACTTGGGGCGCAGAATGAAGATATTAATGAATTAGGAAGAAGTAGTGCATATTCTATTCATCCAAATTACGAGGGAGCAAAAGCTTATAAAGAATGTGTACAAGAGCAAATTGATATATTAGAAGGGATAAAAGCAGTTTATCCAACAAAATTTAATTTATTAACATATGGGAATGATGGGAACTTGTACGATGATTATAAAATAATCATTGAAGGTAAAAAGAATGTTCCTGCAATATGGGGAACTTCTAAAGAAGAGAATTATTATCAAGAAATTTTTGTGGATAAAGCAGAGGCTGTGTCAATCAATTTATCGCAGGGAAATTATGACGTTATAGTAACAGATGGAAAAAGTTCATATTCTAAGAGTATTAAAGTAGAAATGGAAAGTCTGACGGAAAAGCTTTTTAATAATCGTACAGAAAGAGAAGATAAGGAATTAATTTTTAATACAAGTTTTGGTGTTAACAATCAACAAGAATCTTTAAAAACATCTTCTGATGAACGAGATATTGTTCTTGTACTTGATGTTTCAGGCAGTATGTCAGGAACTCCAATGGAAGAAACAAAAAAAGCATCGGAAAAATTTATTGATACCATTCTTGAAAATGATGCGAGTATAGGAGTTGTTGCATATGATAACAGTGCAGGGAGGCTATCAGATTTTTCAACAAATAAAATTGCACTTAAAGATACGATTTTAAATTTAGTCGATGGTGGGGGAACAAATATTGAAGATGGTTTAAGGGAAGCAGAGTCAATGCTGACAAGTAGTAGTGCAAAAAAGAGGATTATTGTTCTAATGAGTGATGGCGAACCAAATGACGGAAAACAGGGTGATGAATTAATAGAATATGCGAACCAAATAAAAGAAGAAGGAATATTAATTTATACCATAGGTTTTTTTGAAAGCTTGGGCAATAAATCTTCGGCACAGTTGTTGATGGAAAAAATGGCAAGTGACGGATGTCATTATGAAGTGGCAAACGCTAGTGAGTTAGTTTTCTTTTTTGAAGATATGGCAGACCAGATTAACGGACAGAAATATATCTATGTTCGTATTGCCTGTCCGGTAGATGTGTCAGTAACCTATCAAGGTCAGACACTTTGCTCTGCTGAGGATAAGTTAAATCTTCGTACAGATTTTGGAACTTTAATATTTGAGGAAAATGAGGAAACATCATCCAATGGTGCTGATAATAGAGTAAAGGTTCTCAGATTAAAGGAAGAAGATGATTATGACGTAAAGATTGAGGGAACAGGTCACGGAATTATGAACTATACCATTGGATTTATGGATGAAGATGGCAATTATAATGATTTTAGAAAATTTGAAAATATCAGAATTACGAAAAAAACGGAAATTGATACAGTTGCAGGAGTTGCAGCGGAAAGTGTTCTGAATATTGATGAAGATGGTGACGGAAAATATGACCTAAAGCTGCGTGCAGAAGAAAATGGTTATGGTGAAGAAGTGAAGATAGCGGAATGGGTATATTATGCTGTCATTGGTGCAGGGACATTAATAGTTATTGATATTATTATTGTAATTATGCTGAAGAAGAAAAGAAAAAACAAAGTGAGGTAAAATATTATGGCAAAATTTTGTGGAAATTGTGGCAGACCAATGGAAGATAATGCAAAGGTGTGCGGAAATTGTGGTACTCCATTAGAGGGAGGCTCACCTTCAACAGTTAAATTAAAAATTGAAGATCCGCAGAAAAAAAAGAAATTCAAGAAAAAGATAAAAGCAATATTTGTAATAGTTATATTATTGGTAGTAGGAGTTGTTGCTGCTAATGTAGTAACAAATTTTACTGGAAGCAAAGGACTGGTACATAAAATTATGGCTGCTTATGAGAAGTATGATATTGATACACTTATCGTGCTTTCCAGTGACATCTATTATTATGATTCAGAAGATTATGTTGAGCAGTATTTTGAAAATAGTGTAGGAACAGATTTGGATTCTTTTGAAATGTCTGTGGGACATAGTTATAAACTTTCTTATGAAGTGAATGAAATATATGAATTATCTGAACGCAAGTTAAAAGATATGATGGAAAATATCGAATATAAATATCCGGATTTTGATACAGGGTTTATAGAAAAAATTGTAGTTGCAGACATAACGGTAACAGCAAAACAAGGTTCAAAAACAATGGATCAGAAAGTAAAAATTACAATGTCAAAAGAAGATGATACATGGAGATTGCTTTATATGGAATAGCAAAAATATGAGAATCATGTGTGTAATATGTGGAGGGAAATAATATGCAGTGTCCGAATTGTGGAAATGAGCTAAATAAAGAAAGTAAGTTTTGTAAATATTGTGGAAATCCAGTAATACAAGATAAAGTTAAAAAGCAGGATATAAATAATACGGATATCTTGTCTGAGGAAAAATGTGTTAAATGTGGAAATTCAATTGTACCGGGAAATGCTTTTTGCATACATTGTGGAACAGCAGTATCTAATGGTAATCAAACGAGGAAAGTAGCATTTGAACAATCCAGCGTACAGGAAAAACAGAAAACGGAAAAGAAATCAGGGAAAAAATTCCTAAAGGTATTTTTAATAGTGACATCGTTTGTAGCAATTGCTTTGCTTGTAGTTGTTTTTATTTATATGAAAAAAGATAGTCAAACGGAAGTTACGGAAAAGGCACAATCAGCATTGAGTGAATTGCCAAAAGATGAAAATGAAGTGCTTGCAGGAAAAGAGGATGCCATGAATGTAAATCTTTCGGAAAGTTCTTCGGAAGAGTCTTCCGAAAATACAGAAAACAATATTTCATCTGAAAGTGAAGAAATTGTTGAGCCAGTAGATGAATCTCATGTTGAAAATACTGTAAGAGAGTATATTTTACCGGAAAGCAACATTCGCTATATTTCAAAATCAGAATTGAGTAATCTTACAGCGGAAGAATGCAGACTTGCAAGAAATGAATTATATGCAAGGCATGGACGGAAATTTGACGATGAGGGGCTTCAAAATTATTTCAATTCGTTTGATTGGTATACACCAACGATTGAAGGAAAGGATTTTGAAGAATCTATGTTAAACGAATATGAAGTAGCAAACAGAGATTTAATTGTAGAATATGAAAAGGAATTGGGATATCGTTTTAGTATGAATAATATTACGAATATCTCTGCAACATCTTCATTTGCTGAACAAAATATGATTCATTCTCCGGAACGATTAACTGATGGTGATATTTCAACAGCATGGGTGGAAGGTGTTGATGGTCAAGGAATAGGACAGACAGTAAAATTTTCTTTTGACAGAAGTTATTATTTAAAAGGTATTACAATTCGTGCGGGGTATCAAAAAAATGAAGATGTATATGCGAAAAATTCCCGACCAAAAGACGTAACAATTACTTATTCTGATGGTTCAAGCGAACAGCATACTTTACAAGATATAAACGATGTGCAGGAAATAATTTTAACATCTAATGTAGCAACTGATTCCATATCAATTACGATTGAATCTGTTTATGCCGGTAACAAATATGAAGATACGGTAATAACAGAAGTTAGTATTTATTAAAGTTTAAAAACTATAAATGAGCAAATTTGAAAAAATGCACAAAACTACCCTACTAATGCCAAAAGTTCCTCTAATGGTTCTCCCTGTGCG
>CAZGEX010000047.1:0-14468 GCA_964524385.1 uncultured Sangeribacter sp. | reverse complement strand
TTGAATGGTTTAGGGGAAATTATCCGGTTCGCAGGGAGTGTATTTAGTAAGGCATAAAAAATAAGTTGCATCCGTTTTGTCATTTTTCGGACGAAGTCCTCAACAACACGTCTTCGCTTCGTTGAATGACAAAATTGATGCAACTTATTTTTACACGTTACTAAATTACAAATTCATTTTTTCTCTAATAGATACAGGTATAGCATTCTTATTTACTACAATATCTGTTGTTTTATATCTAACATAAGATTTGCTTACATACCATACTCCATTGTATGGACCAGCGTTACCCCATGAGTTTTTTACCATGTAATATTCAGTGCCATTTTGGTCTTTCGCTTTTCCGTATATGTGCATTCCATGGTCATCAGTTGTTGAGTAATCGTCAAAACCTTCCTGACGAAGTTCTTGAGTTATTTCTATTTCAGGACATGGTGTCTGAGTGTATAAAGGTCTGCCATTAACTTCAGATTTTCCTATCCAATGCGCCTCGTCATTTCCTTGTATTGTTTTCGTTACATCAGGAACGACAGCGATACCAGCTCCTGTAAAGCCGTCCTCACTAACATCACTTGCCCATGCAACAGTATATCCATTATCTATCGCATTATCTATAATGGCAATCATATCGTCCAATGGTACATTGTGAGCTGTACATCCTCTCCAATTATCTGGGACCTCAATAACCATTGTTTCGTAGAATGGATGGTGCGTCCATGAAGATATATCAACATAATCATTTAGGTCAATACCTAAAGACTCCATATAAGACTTAGGTGTATATTCCTTTTCATTAACGGTAAAAGTCATAGGTGTTTTGCCTAAATAAGCTGCAGTCATATCTCTAAAACCTGTTTTCCATGCTTTTGACAGTTTCTGGTTGGGATTTTTAATCAGTGCGGTTACGATACCTTTCAATATCTCATCCATCTCATAATGAATATGTTGGTTTGTACCATAGTTCAATCCTTTCATTGTACTTTCTGGAACAATTCCATATGTTTCTAACACGGTTAGAACATCACTAAAAGAACTACCAGGTCCAAAATTTAAGTGTCCGTGCATTCTTACATATTTAATAGCTTTATCATAATATGCATTAGACACTACAAACATTTCACTTAAATCACATTCTTCACCTGTTGCTCTCATTATTTCGGATTCCAAAAAAGAAATACCACTGAAACACCAACAAGTACCACTAGATGCTTGATTTTTAATTGAAGTAATTGGATTTTCAATAATTGTTTCAAATTTATAAGGTTCTATGCCTTTTTTTTGGGCAAAAGATGAAACGATAATGAGAACTAAGAAAACAACTGAACAAATAACTTTTCTCATAACAATTTTTATATTTAGTCGACAAATGTCATAAGATTATCTGTCGATATGTTTTAGATTAAATTATCTTGAATTTTTTACTGCCAATACAATAATCATTATACCAGATTTCATATCGATAAGATCCCGCAGGCCATTGGCCGGCATTATTTGAACCCCATCCAGGCAGTCCTATTGTTTGATTTGAACTTCCATTTATTGTCACACTGTGTGAATAAGTGAAATCTTCAGGTGATGAAGATGCGTTTCTTTGTAATACGTTATCTTTATACAATCTTACATATATATTAAAGCTGCCAGAAGTTTTAATAGGCTTAATTGTGATTCTCGGCTTTAGATATTTTGTCTTGAAATCATATATTGTGGAAGTATAATCTTGGATTATATTGTTATCGTTGTCTACATTAGCAACTTCCGTTTTTGATATAACAAAAGGTATTTCTGAAATCGAATTAATAGAAGATACGGAACCAATCTTCTCGCATTCATCAAGAACATCTGATTTTGCACTATCAATATTGTTTTTTAATTTATAAAATGATGCTTTTACTGGTTCTGCATTTCTTACATACATTTCAGCTTCAATTCTAAAAGATGTGTCGAAACAAATGACTTTAATTCCTTTGTAAAGATTCAGTTCTTTGGTTGCCATTACCAGAGTTTCGGCAGAATAATCTTCAGGATTATTAAATGACCTAAATAGAACAACATACATTGGATTCTCATCTGTCTTTGATACTCTTATATAGTAAGATTGTCCTTCCGACTTGAATTTGACATCGCCATCAGAGTCTAATTCGGGCATAAAACCTTCTTCTTTTAAAAAAGTGAAAAGTTCAGTTCGTAGTTGTAACTGTTCAGAGTTAAACTCACTATTGTTTTGAGCAATTGCCATTGTTGGCAGCATCAAAAGTAATGTTGAAAATGTAAAGATTAAACGCTTCATAGTTCCTAATATTTATTATTTGCTAATAGTTGACAAGACTCTACCTTTACTATCCTTTAGTATTCCTTTTATTGTAATGTTTCTAGGGATTTTCAATTGCTGCTTAAAATAATCCGTAAATGCATTAGAGTATTGTTTATATGTGTCAATCATAGTATTTGACATATCATATTTTGATTTAGGAGTTACCATAACTATTTCCACTTTTGATGAACTGATAACTTTTGCTGATTGAATCACTAAATTATCAGCATCATCACCAAGATTGAAAGGCAATTCATCCGCAAAATCTGATACATCTTTTTGCCAATTCTTGACCTTTTCCCAAGTTTCGTTAATGTATTGTTCATGCGAAAGTAATTTTCCTGCGACGTTATAATATTTGCGGTCACGATAACTATGGTCATCGTTATATGTAAATACTACTTTATAAAATCCAAATGAAGAATCAATAGGTTTTCCATTTGTCCCAAAACAAGCTATTTCTATGCGGAGATCGTTTTCATCATATTTATATTGTTCTTGATGATAGCCATTAATTAACATTGGTTTCTCTGTAACATCATAGTATGAAATAGATTCCGTATTATTACTATTGGTATATGTATATATGGCTTTGTGATAACCTTCTTTGCATAACATCGGTTTTTCTTTATCATTATAATACGAAATCCATAATATATTGCCCTTATTGTCAAATTCACGTTTCATATAAGACCAACCGGTTTGAGGGTTCATAATCAAGTTACCTTTACCATCACAAGATGCTACATAAACGATATTTCCCCATTTGTCATAATCGCAAACAGCTTCTGGAACCATTACTTTAGAATCTGTAGGAACACCGTCCTTGTCGAAGTAATAGTTTCTTATGGTTCGTCCAAATTGGTCATATTCTATTGTTCGACTTGAATAATGACCGTCTGAATCGCCATAATAAATAGTGGGCTGGTTATTTTTATCGAAATATGACACTTTCACCTCTTGTCCCTTTTCGTCATATTCAGAACGTGCGATGCAATAATTGTGGTTTGAATACGAAGTAAGCTCTCCTTTAGTGTTAAAATAGCATGTTTCTATACATTGATTTCTATTGTTGAATTTCTGGGTATATTTATGAATATCATTAGAATTGGTTGCAGGTTTTCCGTCTGCGTCAAATACAGCAAATTCAATTAGATTGTCCTTTTCGTCATATTTATACCTAGTCATTAAACGCCCTCTTGCTAATTTTTGATCAATACCAATAGGGAATTCTTCAATAATGTTACCATGACCATCTCTTTTGTAATTATTGCCTGCAATACCATTTACAAGTACAAGATTATTTTTCACATCATGATATCTTTCACTCAACATATGTCCTTTTTCGTCATAGGTATATGTTTTTTGTGCAAATCCGATATATCCTTTAGTTGCTTTATGGTCTTTATCGAAGAATTGCCGAAGAATCTCGTTCCCATTGTCATCAAATTTATATTCTGTAATTGCAATGCCTTCATTACTCAATGTTAAATTGTCGTCTTCATCATAATAAAGCATTTTGGTAATGTTGCCTCTTAGGTCTCTTTCCATAACAATCGAGCAGATATTTGCATTACTAGTGGTAGGTTGCATATCTATTCCCAAATTGGTTTGTTTAACACAATCTCCCATTACATTATATTCGCAAGTCCATCCAGCATACCCTAAGTTAAGTTCACATGGTTCTTCATCAACTCCATAATATATAATTTTTATCATATGACCAAGTGAGTCATATTCAGCTTTAAGTCCAGCATAACCTTCTGTATTAGCGACAAGCTCTTTGTTTAAATTATAGTTCCATCGCTCTAATTCATTGCCTTTACTGTCCGTGACTATTTTTATATATGTATTTCCTTGACTTGTAATACATGGCTTCCCATATACATCTAAAAAAGTCATATCACTGTAAAAACCATATTCATTGCACTGAATCTCAACTGTTGCGTATCCTCCATCATTTGTATTTATTTCAACATTTCCATCAATACCTACAGATGTTTGTTTCTTCATAAAACCTTTTTCGTCATATTCGGTTAATCTTCCTGCGCAACCTTGTCTGCCGGGCAACATTAATTTTCCGTCAGAAGTTTTAAAATATTGAGCTATTGCATTTCCATATTTATCATATACATTTTCACAAACAGATGTTCCTTCTGTATCATCCAATGCAGGTTCTCCATCGATTGTTTGATAAATAGTTTTAATCCAATTATCATTTTCATCATACGAAAATAGCTTCTTCCCCATACCCCATTTGGTCGCTTTAGGGGAACCATCATGGGCTAGATACATTTCTTCTATTACACGTCCTTTGGCATCTCTAACATATCGTTTGCCATAAATGCCATGAGAATCACTAACGGGAGTGTTTTGGAATCCTGCATATCTTAATGTTTGTATATAGCCGTTTTTGTCATATTCCAATAAATATCTTGAAATTTTACCTCTATTTTGGTTTGAAGCAAAAGCATCAACGTATCCAACAGTTTCACTGCCAATAGTCTTCTCTGTTCCATATTCATCGTTGAACTGGAATATAACGGTGCTGAGTTTTTCATTATAGGATTTGATATACAAAACCTGACCATTATTATCCATAACTTTTGCTCTACTCAAATGATTGTCATCATTATAATAGAACATAATGTCTATAGGTCTGTCGTAGCGTTCTGACTCCCCGTCTCTGATGATTGTTCCTAAACTATTTACATGCGAAACTCGTTGTAATTTATGATTTTTATACTCAAATCTATACATTCTATGAGTATGCTTTCGGTCAGAACCAGATATTTCACCTATTCCCTGTGGAATACTCATTAGTTCTACATAATCTTTATAATATGAAATCTTGACTCGATTATATTCCCAAATAAAGAATACTCCTAGTATAATTACTGCTACAGCTGCTGTAATGGATGCTTTAATCCAAACGGGTATTACGGGAGGATAGATAGCTTTGTGAAGAGCTTTCTTAAATTCTAAACAAGACTGGAATCTTAATGCTGTATTTTTATTGGTGGCCTTGTCTACTACAGCTTGCACTTTGTCTGAAACATACTTATAGTACGTCTTCATTCGCGGAAGCTCATCGTTAACAACATGTTTGTAAATGTCATGTTCACTTATAGTTGTGGTATCATAAGGTGGATTACCGGTCATCATTTGATGCAGTAGGACACCTAAAGAATAAATGTCCGATCTTTGATCTAATGGTTTCCCTTCCACTTGTTCTGGACTCATATAAGAAGGCGTACCCATAATCACATCTTTGTCCTTGGTCTCATCATCTTCATCAAGAATAGTTGCAATACCAAAATCCAAGATTTTTGGTATTCCTTCATTTGTAATAACAATATTAGATGGCTTTATGTCTTTATGAATAATTTTATGTTTATGTGCATAGTTAAATGCATCCAATAAGGGTTCAAACAAAGGACATATTTTTTCTTCTACTATCAATCCTGATACTTTTTTTATATACTCTTCAAGAGTGTGTCCCTCCGCATACTCCATGATAAGGTAAATATTACCTTCTTTATCAATATGATAGTTTATAAAGTGTACGATGTTAGGATGGTTCATTCGTGCCAAACTTGCAGCTTCACTAGCGAGTTTGGTACGTGTAAAGTCATTAATCATATTGCTATTAATCACTTTAATAGCAACTTTTTGTTGTTTTATATACTTGTTTTCAGCCAAGTATACGCTACCCATACCTCCACTGCCAATCAATGAAACGATGATGTAGTTTAATATTTCTTCTCCAATCATAAAGGTGTATATTTAAGCATTTAACAATTACATAGATAATCCGCTAATAAAACCGAGTACAAAACTTATAGCAATACTAATCCAAGCGATGTTTGCAGCTTGTTTAGCTTTGTTCTTGGAAGTATCTTTCCAAATAAAATAAAGGATAAATCCAATTATTGGAAACAAAAAGGAAAGAATACCCCAGCCTGCTCCTATTGACTCTTCTTTAATAATGGGGGTCTCACCAACTGTAGTCTCATACTCAGAGGAATTTTGAAGATGGCCTTGTACCTTTATTGGATTGTTTGGTAGAAGCATCAAGATTTGAGCCCAAGGTAAAGGTACTTTATTAGCGAGATATATTGGAGTGCCAGGTGTAATAACAATCTTTTCGTTTTGAAATACTTGTCCATTAATAGTTGTACCATTTTTACTTATGTCGTTATAAACATACTGACCATTCACTAAAGAGATAGTTGCATGTTTGCGGCTGATGCTATTGTCGGATATGATAATGTCACAATTCACTCTTCCTATTGTTATTGTTTTCATAGAAAAATTATATTAGATAAAAATGACACAATTAGATTAAACAAAAAGCCATACCACGCTAATTTATTGGCAGATTTAGCCTTTATAGGATTCTTTGATTTCCAAACAGCTCCGAGAATCCAACCAGCAATTGGGACAACAAAGCATAAAATTCCATAGCCAACAGTAATATCTTCTGATTTTGTGAGGGCTGTTATATTACCATTATCGTTTGTGCTGCCACTGAATTCATCAATTACAGATGTTTGTAAATCCATCTTCTCAAATAAAATATTCAAGATAGATTCCCAATCCAAAATGTGCGAAGCTAAACCGGCAATCATGACTTGCGGCAAAGAGGAAGAATCGTTCATCAAGGATTTGATCGATTGATTTACAGTAAAAGAAATTGATTCATTGTTTATTCTTCTGCCATTGACTCCAGTTCCGTTAGTACTATGGTCCTTTATTGTTACTTTATATGAAGAACCATTTTCATTTTGCGGTTCCCATATTATGTCAAGGTGATGTCCACTTACATATTCTCCGGGAAGAGTAATGTTGCAATTTGATCGTCCTACTGTAATTTTATATATAGATTCTTCTACTAACGCTGCTTTGAACTCATCAATATTTTGGAATCTGAGGGTCATATTCTTGTTTACTGCTGTAAGTATTGCCTTTTGGGTTTTGTCACTAACTGTTATTCCTTTATCGGATACTAGTGGAAATTTATTATCCAAAATGGCACAGACTGTTTGATAATCATTGGATTGCTTTTGAATGGCATGTGTACCGGTTAGCATATAATGAAGCAAACAGCCTAATGAGTATATATCAGTACGTGTGTCAATATTATATCCGTTAGCTTGTTCTGGACTCATGTAGCCGTCTGTACCAACTATTCTGCCAATTGTATGACCTGTACTGGTTTTACTATCTTTTGCAATTCCAAAATCAATGACACACACAGCTCCATCAGGTCTAATCATTATATTCGATGGTTTAACATCTCTATGTATACACGACTTATTGTGTATATAAGAAAAAGTGTCCAATATTTTAGTGAAAATCATCAATGCTTCTTGTTCGTCAAATGAACCATTGGATTGAACTATTTGTGAGATTGTTTTTCCTTCCACAAATTCCATTGGCAAAAAGAGATTTCCTTTAGTGTCTGAAAATGGTTCTCCTACAATTTTGACAACAGATGGATTCGACAATTTTTTTAATGCCTGAACCTCATAATCAAACATTTCTCGGTATTCAGGATGGGATGCAGCTTTAGCATTCATCATTTTCAATGCTACTTTATGACCATTAGAATCAAGAGATTCATATACACATCCCATTCCGCCTCTACCTACTTCGCGTATAATTTTATAGTCATTCATGGCTAATAACTTAATATTTACATGTGTTGCAATATATCTGTGATATTGGTTTAATTTTTTTTGGCATTTTTGAAATTGTCGAAAAGCATTTCTGTGATTTCATCAGAATGTCCATTAGTGAAAGAGCGTGCAAACTGACATATCATCCATGGAACAATCATTATTAGCCAATAGACATTTCCTGTTATAATGTTATAGGTAAACCCTTTCAAGAATATCTTTTTACGAATACATTTTGGGCATCCCATATGTTTTTTACTTTCATAGTGCAAGTAAAATAACAGACTTATCCACAAACCAGGAAGTGAATAACATTTGATTGAATCGCTAACTTTTCCACATTCCGGACATTTTATAGGAGTGTGGCTTAAAGATTCCCAAAGCTGTGGATTTGACAATATTTTATCTACTATACTCATAAGGTCTATATATGCTTTTATGATTAATATTTATAGCTTTTTAAGTTTATAATTCTAGACATACCTCTCTTAGCTTTCGAGCGTAGCGTCTTCATCTTTTTCACTTTGCTTAGGAGCTATTTTAACTGAAATAACAATCTGAACATTGGAATCTTTTAGAAGACAAGGAATTACTATTGTATGTTCTTTATTAGAACTTTCGCCTTTAAACGTAAACAACAATTGACCTTTTTTGGGCTCCTTAGCCCAATGTAAGTCATCGAATGTAATATCATCTAAGACTTTTCCTAATACAGGTGAATTAACTTTTTCCTCTTCTTTGTTAAAAATCAGGATTGGTTTTGCAGAATAGTTAAGAAGTAACTTTGTCCCATTTTCAAGTTTGTCATATTCAAATTGAACATTAATGGTATCTATTTTGGTAGGCATTGCATTTTTGTCATCCTTCTTATCGGGTTTTTCCCCTTTAACTTTTGAATTTATAGAAAAACCTTGGGCAAAACTGTCTCCTTTATTATGGACGTTAAATTTACATCGCCAAGTTCTGGATTTATCTGATTGGGCAATATAAAAAATAATAGAGTCTCCTGGGGTTTGTTCTTTAAAAGACAGTAGTGAATTATTATATTGAACTTCAATGTTAGGAGTTTCTACATTTAATGAATTTTGGTCAAATGAATCAGTGAATTGATATATCTGAATACCATTACGCTTTAATATAAGAGATGATTCTTTAAATTCCAATTCTACAATTTTGGCATTCTTTTCAAATGGAATGTTATTGGGGTAAAGGTAATCTACAGTATCTGAATGTGCTGTTAACGGAGACTCTGTAGTATAACTATCATTATCCGTAACAGGTCTCGGCTTTTTCAACAATTGATATGTGGCATATCCCAATGTCATTAATATTAAAATGGCACAAGTAGTTTTTGTCCAGGTTGGTAGCTTCTTTCTTTCATCTATAGTATTGGGAGAAACCGGAAATTCAACTAATTGAACTGTAATGTTATCTAAACCTCCATTTTCATTCGCCAACTCAATTAATCTATCAATCCTTTCTTGAGCGTTCATTTCAGATTGGCGACCAATTATCTTGCAGATTTTATCATCTGAAACCATGCCGCTCAAACCATCTGAACAGAGAACAAAACAATCACCAGCTTCTGGAACAATTGCATCATCCGCAATCGTTGCAGGAGACATGTTTGGTATTCCCAAAGCATTTGTTATTTCGTTCTTCCTTGGATGATGTTCTGCCTGCTCTTTTGTTATCTCGCCACGATCGACAAGCATTTGAACAAATGAATGGTCTTTTGTAAGTTGAATTATTTTTTTACTTCTAACCAGATAGATTCGACTGTCTCCAACATGGCCAATATAGACTTTTCCCTCACGAACTAAGAGCAAAACACAAGTTGACCCCATGCCGATTAATTCTGGCTTTTCTACAGTCTTTTGAATAATGGCTCTATTGGCTTTGTCTATTGATTCTCCAATAGCAACTCTTGGGTCATCATAATAGATGTTGTTGAGGTTTTCTATTATTGTTGTTACGGCTATTTGGGAGGCTGTAGCACCACCAACATGACCTCCCATTCCATCACAAACGACCGATACAAGGCCGTTTTGTGTGATGGAATTAAACATATTATCTTCATTGGCGGATCTTTTTCTTCCTACGTCAGTTCTGCCAACTACATGACAATAATTATATTCTGGACTATTCATAATAATATGATTTAAAATTTGGGGATAGCAAAAAACATTAGTTTTGTTGCACCTATAACAATGACATCGTGTGTACTCAACTGATGCTCTCTTGCAAATTTCCCATTTATAAATGTTCCATTAGAAGATTTCTGGTCTTCTGCCCAATAGATACCTTCGGCATCCACATAAAGGATTAAAAGATGAGTTCCTGATACATGCTTGTCTTTCAAGACTATATCTGAGGTGGCCTTTTGACCTATGATATTTCTACCTTCATATATTTTATAAACTTCTCCTGTCTTGTTTTGGTCGTATGTAACTAATAGTCCAACCAATCGCTTGTTCTGACCAACACTCGTTTCTCCAGTTACAGTATCCCCTACATGACGAATAACAGTACTTCCAACTGCATCATTATTGTTGTCAGGACCTACCGTTCTTGTAGGCTTAGTAGGTTCTTCTCCTACAACTTTTGTCTTGGAGTCGTTTTGAAACGCAGTGTTTACTTTTGTAGAACTTGTTGATGAGGGACAAAATGGACATTTGTCGTTATAAATAGCGGAGTCATAAAGGTGTCCGTTTGCACATTTCTTTGTTGCCATAATTTTTGATGATTGATTATTTTAAATTCCACTTTGTAAATTTGTGATACATTTCTTGAGATGTTTTACCATCAATAGTTACAAAATTTATTGGCATAGGCTTGAGAATAGGTTTTATTTGAAATAACGATAAGTTTGCCTATTTCCCATGTATTCTTTCGTAACTCTTGAAATAAGGCTAGTTTTTAACGCGTATTTTGAATATTATTTCATAAAGATTTTCAATTTTAGACCCTTTTCAATAGTGTTGGATTTCAAATTGTTCCATTTGATAATATCGCTAATTGATACTTTATATGAAGTTGCGATATTAGACAACGTTTCTCCTTCTTGTACTTCATGCAGAAATATCATACTGTCTTCCGATTGGGTTTTTGTAAAAGAAGAAACGCCTAGTCTTTCTGCGTCTGCTTCATATATAGGTGTACCTTCTACTATAAAACTATTTTGGCCATATAGTATAGCAGTCCAACCTTTTTGTTTTACAACACCATCGACTAGGCCAACGGCTCCAGGATATTTTTCAATAGCTTTGTCAATCGCTTCTTTCATGTTGGGCATACCTAAAGGAAGGAATAATACAACATGACTTTTGTCCACACCTTTAACTCGTTGGTTCGCTTTCTTTAATGAAGTAGCCTTTTGTCCTAAAGGGACATTCTTTGTGGAAATGACTGTAAAGTCAGTTAACCGATGAGAACAGCTGCTGATGCTCAGCAATAATGCAAATAAGCATACTGATAATAAAACCTTTTTCATATTTTTATGTTTTTATTGTAAATAGTTTGCGTATGTAATCTATATTAACTTCATTTAAATAGTGGACTGAATATATATTCAATATGACTTTTCAACAAATTCAATAACAGGAGATGGGTGAATTGCATGGTTATAGCCTTGTGAAATGCCAAGAAAGCCAGAAACGATTATACCTGCAAATCGACCTTTCTTGTCATATACGGGCGAACCACTAGCACCTTTATGGATCGTGATATTATGACCATATTCATAAGTTCCTCTTTCTTGAGTTATCTCACCGCTTTGATTGTTAGCCTCAAGTCCAACTGATGTTTGGCCGATAACAAAGTTTTTTGGAAAACCAATAGTACAAATTTCTGTTCCAAGTGAGAGTTTGTTGGACGGGATTGATTTGGATAAGTCAACAAAAGTAGAGCCATTCGGAATTGATTTGTTGTTGGTCTGCAATATTGCCACATCTAACTCTGCTTTATCACTAATTCTAAGAATTGTACATGGAATTAAATTATTTTCATTGTCAATATATGTGTCATTTTGAACAATTCCAACACTTAATGTTACATAGTCAACCTCAACGTGAGCAGCTAGATTTGCCATGTCGTTTTGAACTAAGATGGATTGTATTGTTCGTTTTATAAGTTCCTCGTTCTTTTTCTCATCGCCAGAACTGCTGACCACATGCCTGTTTGTTAGCATCTTGCCATCTTCAGAGATGAAAAACCCAGTACCTGTACTTCTTGAAATACCAGAAGAAATTTCACCTTTTTCATCTAAAAAGCAATAATCTAATTGATCGTTGCCGTTTAGATATGAGCTAAGAGGTTTCCCTTGGATGGTTGCAGCATAAGCTGATTTCACATATATCATTACTACGTCATTTTTATGTTCTGCATATATTTTACTCCAGCCAGGATTAGGAAGTATCCGCGGAAGTAGAAAATAAATCCCAACAATCAAAATGATGGATGCCGCTATGGACATTATTATTTTAAGGTTTATGACGGGAGTTGGCGGGTATACGGCAACCCAATTAAATGGATGCTTGTTGGAAATCATAACATTGTCGCCTTTCCTCAAAACATGTGGAGTAGTTATTTTACTACCGTTGATATAAGTCCCGTTTGTAGAGTGGTTATCAATCAGCACTATCTCTCCATTCTTATTTTTACATATATAAGCATGTTTGTCAGAAACATCATCAAAAGAGATTCTAATGTCTGACATCATATTTCGACCTATCAATTTTTTCTCTACTACATTATCAGGGAAGGAGAGGGGGGATTTAGCCCCTTCTTTGCCTTGTTGGACAATCTTTTTCCAATCAATACAATGATTGCCTAATAACACTGTTGATGATGAAGAAAGAGTTGCCTTTGTTACTCTTTCCCCATTTACGAAAGTGCCATTTTTAGAATTCAAGTCTTCAATAGATATTTCCCCAAATTCAGAAATCGTAATTTGTGCATGAAAGGTTGAAACAACCTCGTCTTTGATAACAACGTCATTGCTAGAACCACGTCCAATTTTTATTTTTTTCATATTACCGATTTATAGTTATTATATTATTTATTTGAATTCACAACTCTTCGATGAATACGCTTGGTATATAAGCTGTAGCTATAAAACATAGCCCTTCTATTTCCACCACGACCCGTTGTTGTCCACTAATTCTTGCAACACGTCCTATGACTCCTTTAAATTTACCTTCAATAATTCTGACCAAATCACCGCTTTTGTAGTGGCATTGTTGCTCATTTATAGTTATGATGTGTTCATCGTTAATACTGGTTATGTGAATGAAGTTCATCATTTCCGCATAATCAATCGTGAGTGGCGGATGCTTGCCGTCGTATGGATTCGGTTGTTGGGTCTTGTCCCGATAAAAACGGAGATAGGGGAGTTTTCTCATACAAATCCGAATGGTTTCTTCCGTGGCATAGACAAAAACAAAATTGGGAAGAAGAGGCTTCTTGATTCGCTTCTTCTTCTCATTTATCTGTTTCAATACGTAATGCTTGGGGATATAGGCTACGATGTGATTTTGGACGAGAGCAGCGTAGGCTTGTTCGCTCCGTCCGTAAGTAGCGCGGAGCACGAACCACCGGTGGTTTTCCTTCGGCACATAATCCGAGGTCGCCCCTTGTCCGCTACGGATGGCTTCGGGGGAAACGCAGGAGGCAATTCCTACGTCGGGAGGATTGTTGCCGCCTCCTCGGCTGGTTGCATTAGTCAATGCGGGTGTGTCGGTTTTCATGTACCGTTCATCAGTTCGATTGGCACATAAAAAAAGCGCGGATTCGTCCTGCTGTCCATTCCACGCATCGAGGCTCTAGCATTGCCCATTAAAGTTGAACAGACAACGTCAGAGTCCACGCCGATATGACGAACGTGAGTCTGATGGATATATACACAATTAGTATCCCATCGTGAGGATACACAACTATGTATCAAGACCATAGCTCATGATACAATCACACCCGGGACATCTACCGTTGCTATGTCCAAGACTTTAATACCTTAATTTGCTAGATTCCGATACGTCTCGAACAAGCGTAAGTAAACGCCTTTCTATGTCAAGACTCTCTCCCCACCCATTTCCGCTCTGCACACATACGATGCATTGCTCGGCGTAGACCACCTTTACAAAGGAAAGGCATGAGAGTCCAAGGGCAAAATTATTAAGAAATATTGAGAATGGCAAGTTTTTTTGCAAAAGAATGTATGTTTGAGTAATTGTTTCGGTTGTATCGTGAGAGTTTAAACGAAGTGAATTCAATAGCTTTACTATATTGTTTTTTCATTATTTTGTCTACATGTTTACATTCGAACGAAAGTGAAAGGCCTGGAAATGTAGACAAAATGCGTTTTTTTGCTTCATCTGTCGGTGTTTTAAGTCTTGTTTATAGTTTGTTTTTAGAGTATCTTGTTGTTGAAACGAAACTCACCTTCATATAGTCAGGAAGTTCATTCTGCTTGAGCCTCA
>CAZGEX010000046.1:0-14555 GCA_964524385.1 uncultured Sangeribacter sp. | reverse complement strand
GGTAAATAAAGGTTGTCAAATTACCCCCCCCCGAACAGTTAAAAAATGTTAATAAAATTAATTTTGTTAAAAATGAAAAGGGTATACCTTGAAATGAAAGTACACCCCATAATGTTATGTTATATTATATTTGCTTTTTATTTCGGTTGGTATAGGAAGCGTTTGATGGAACGTTTCGGTGTTTTTTCAAACTCTTCTTCAAATATTTTAAATCTTGATACTTTGCTATAAGCAGGCATCTCTTTGTTGAGAGTAACTATGTTTTCATCCATAATTTTATTGATAATGTCTCTATGATGTCCTTCTTTAGCGGCACTCTCAAAATCAGGATATATAAGTGCAACAAGTTTGCCTTCGTCATCAATGATCAGAGATTCGTTGACGAAAGGAAGATTGTTGAGCTTTTGTTCAATTTCTTCCGGATAAATATTTTGTCCGGATGGACCGAGAATCATAGTTTTAGTGCGTCCGCATATAGTGATGAAACCATCCTCGTCTAAAAGACACATATCGCCGGTGTTCATCCACCCGTCACCCATCATAATTTCATCAGTGGCTTTTTCATTTTTGTAGTAACCAAGCATGACGTTGTCGCCTCTTACCCAAAGGTCTCCGGGTACGTTGAGAGGGTCGCGAGAGTCGATTTTGATTTCCATTCGGTCAACTACTTTGCCACAGGATTTTTCTTTGTTAATAGTAGGTGGAGCGTATGAAATCAATGGGCCACATTCGGTCATTCCGTATCCGACTGTATAAGGGAATTCTATTCTTCTTAAGAATGCTTCTACTTCACCATTTAATGCCGCTCCGCCAATAATGATTTGGTTCAAGTTACCTCCAAATGCTTGGTGCAGACCATCTTTGATTTTAGATAAAAGGCGTTCGTCTAAATATGGTACTTTGAGAAGAATCTTCATCAAAGGTTTTTCAAGCATAGGGAATATTTTGTTCTTGATTATTTTTTCAAGAATTAGAGGTACGGTAATGATAAGTTTAGGCTTTACTTCGGCAAAGGCTGCAAGGATTATTTTTGGGGAGGGAACACGTGTAAGGAAGTGAAGGTGACAGCCTTTTGTAAATGTGTGAAGCATATCAATGACCATGCCATAAAGGTGTGCAAGCGGAAGCATATTGACTATTCCGTCGCCTGCTTTAAGAAAATCGAGGTGGTCATGGCAGTATTTAATGTTGCTCCAAATGCTTTTGTAAGGGAGCATTACGCCTTTTGACATTCCTGTCGAACCGGAAGTGTAATTTATGACTGCAAGGTTATCCGGTTGGTCTTTGTAGTAATCAATTGCATCGGGGAGGAATTCGTAAGGGTATTTTTTGCCAAACAATTCGTTGATATGATTGCGAGCCTCTGCAAGATTATTGTTTCGGCAATGTGGCATACCAAATTCGGAAATATAGATTGCTGCTTCTATGTTAGGCATAAAAGTTTCGTCCAAGTTTTCCCAAATGGCTGCATCGACAAAAAGAATTTTAGATTCACTGTGGTTTACGAGATGGTGGATTGTGTCGGGTTTGAATTCGTGAAGAATTGGAACGGCTACAACTCCGGATGTCAAGCATGCAATAAAAGCGACTGCCCAATTAGAGGAATTTTTACCACAGATTGCTACTCTGTCACCGGGTTTTAGCCCGGCTGCTTCAAGCATTATGTGAAGTTTTTCGATAGTTTCTGCAACATCTTTATATTGGTAGTTGATACCTCCCATATCAGAAAGAGCAAGTTTATCCCAATTGTTTTTGATTGCTTTTTCGATATATAGGTTTAGAGATTTTTCCATAATAATTATTGTTTTTGATTGAAAATTTTGTTTAGTCTGTCAGCTATTTCTTCTGCACTTTCTCCTCGTGATATAATAGTGCCGTCAGGAGCAAGTAGCATTAAGTGTGGTATCCCTGTAAATCCGTAAATATCGTAAGGGATGCGTTGAGCATTGTAAAGGATGTTCCATTCAATAGCAAATCTGTCAACAGCCGATTTTGTGTCTTCTTGAGTATCGCGAACTGCAACTCCGACAATATCGAAGCCATTGTTTTTATAGTTTGAGTAGATTTCTTTTAATGTTGGAAATTCTTTTATGCAATACGGACACCATGATGCCCAAAAATCTACAAGGATGTATTTACCTTTGCCGGCAAAATCGCTAAGTTTAAGAACGTTGTTATCAGGTTGAACTGCTTCAAAGTCGGTGAATTTTTGACCGGGCATAGTCTTTTGACGAAGTAGTGCGGCTTCACGATATTTTGCAATGCCTTTTGAATTTTTTATTTGTTCGGGAGCAGAGAGTAGTAAGCTATCAATTTGAGGTAGTTCCAAGAAGCGAGTTAAAGCTGTACCCAAAAATACACCGAGAATTCCGTTTTTATGATTGTTGTATTCTTTTTCGACATATTCAAGGTAGGCATTCATACCAAAATTAATTTCTACTGAATCCATTCTCAAGGATAGTTCTGAAAGGAGATTGTTGTTAGTCGTTCCTGTTGCAAACGCACATGTATCAGCAAGAGTGATATTTCCAGGTTCCAAAACAGCATAAGCTCGAGTTTTACCGTCAATCATAATTTTGGTAAGTCGAGGATTTTCGATTTTTCCTTGTATTGTGATTTTACAAGAGTCAATAACGGCACTATCTATTGCAGATGCATCATCATAGTCGGCAATAACAGCTGTCAGACCATCGAATTGAGAATTGAATGAGGCTTCAAGTTTGTAAGAATTGTCTTCCACTTTGTTGCATGCAGTTGTCATTGCCAATAGTGCAGACATAGCCCAAATTGATTTTTTCATATTGCTATACATTATAATTTGGTGAGCAAAGTTATGCAAAAACATTGGAGTAACCAAATTTTTTGCACACTATTTGAAATTGTGTGCAGTCTATGATATGGGAATATACATAAAAAGAGAAGTAACCACACATGAGGCTACCTCTCTAATGGATGCTATGAAAATAAGGCAGGTTCTATAAATTGAACGCTGCAAGGTTGTTTTTATTTCTGTTTCTTTAGTTTTGGCAGACTTTTGGTCGCTTTTGAGTTTTAATCGGCAGTTTTCTTCGATTTCGTTGGTCATATAGCTCGCTATACTCTCTCCTCAATCTCGAAACCTCCTCGATTAAATTCTCAAAATCTATCCAAATCAATTTATAGAACCTGCCATAAATTATTATTTACCTAATTTTTCTCTAAGATGTTTCAACATATCCACTGTCATTGCATCAAGGTCGAATTCCGGTTTCCAATCCCATTCATTACGAGCACAAGAATCATCGAGCGAATTAGGCCATGAATCGGCAATAGCTTGGCGAAGAGGGTCGTGTTCGTATTCCATTTTAAAATCAGGGACATATTGTTTGATTTTGTTATAGATAATTTCAGGATCAAAACTCATAGAAGCGATGTTGAAAGAGTTTCGGTGGATTAATCGAGAAGGGTCAGCTTCCATAATTTCGATAGCTGCACGTAAAGCATCCGGCATATACATCATATCCATAAACGTACCCGGATTGATAGGGCATTTAAACACTTCTCCTCTTACTGCAGAATAATAGATGTCAACAGCGTAGTCGGTTGTGCCACCGCCCGGAGGAGCAACATAGGAGATAAGTCCCGGGAATCTGACTGAGCGAGTGTCAACGCCGAATCGACGAGCATAATAGTCAGAAAGCATTTCGCCGGTAACTTTAGTTACACCATAGATAGTGTCAGGGCGTTGGATTGTGTCTTGAGGAGTGTTGTCTTTAGGAGTGTCATTACCAAAAGATCCGATAGAACTTGGAGTAAACACTGCACAATTTTTCTCGCGAGCCACTTCAAGCGTGTTGTAAAGACCACCCACGCCAATTTTCCATGCAAGTTGAGGTTTAGCTTCAGCAGTAGCACTTAAAAGTGCGGCAAGGTTATAAATGGTGTCGATTTTGTATTTGTCGACAGCATCAGCGATTTGTTGAGCATTAGTAATGTCAACTTCTTCAGATGGACCACTTTCGGCGAGAATACCTTTAGGTTCTGCACCTTTGATGTAACCTGCTACGATTTGTCCGTTAGGATATTCGTGGCGTAATTTCATGGCAAGCTCCGTACCAATTTGGCCGGTGGCTCCGATTATTAGAACATTTTTCATCAGTTTCTGAGTTAATCGGTTATTCGATTTAAAATTTTTCTGCAAAATTATATAAATTCCGCAAAAAATCACTAATTTTGGACCAAAATATTTCACTTTAAATCTAAAACGTATGTACACAGGTTTTAAGACGCATTTAGCAAAAGAGCTTCAAGACATCAAAGATGCAGGGCTCTATAAGGAAGAAAGATTAATCACTACTCCGCAAAAGGCCGGCATCCAAGTAGCAGGTAAGGAAGGTGAAGTGTTGAATTTTTGTGCCAATAACTATCTCGGTTTGTCAGACAATAAGAATCTGATTGAAGCGGCAAAGAAAGCTATGGACAGCCATGGTTATGGAATGTCGTCGGTTCGTTTTATTTGTGGTACACAAGATATGCACAAAGAACTTGAACGTGCTATCAGTGATTATTTCAAAACAGAAGATACAATCCTTTATGCAGCATGTTTCGATGCCAATGGCGGTTTGTTTGAGCCATTGTTGACCGAAGAAGATGCAATCATCAGTGATGCTTTGAACCACGCATCAATCATAGACGGTGTGCGTCTTTGCAAAGCAAAACGTTATCGTTACGCTAATGCTGATATGGCTGATCTCGAACGTTGTTTGCAAGAAGCACAAGCTCAACGATTCCGCATTATAGCCACTGACGGTGTGTTCTCAATGGATGGAAATGTGGCTCCTATGGATAAAATTGTAGAATTGGCAGAAAAATATGATGCTCTTGTAATGGTGGATGAAAGTCACTCAGCAGGTGTTGTCGGTCCTACAGGACATGGGGTGGCAGAACAATACGATTGCTACGGTAAGGTAGATATTTTTACCGGCACGCTTGGTAAAGCTTTTGGTGGTGCAATGGGTGGATTTACTACCGGACGCAAAGAAATCATTGATATGCTTCGTCAACGTTCACGTCCTTATTTGTTCTCTAATTCTTTGGCTCCGTCGATAGTTGGAGCAAGTATTGAAATGTTCCGTATGCTTAAAGAAAGTAATTCTTTGCATGACAAATTGATTGAAAATGTTACATATTTCCGCGACAAGATGCTTGCTGCCGGTTTTGATATCAAACCTACGCAATCAGCAATATGTGCAGTGATGCTTTATGATGCAAAACTTTCACAAGACTTTGCGACAGAAATGCAAAAAGAAGGTATTTATGTAACCGGTTTCTATTATCCTGTGGTTCCTAAAGGACAAGCTCGAATCAGAGTTCAATTGTCTTCAGGTCATGAACGTGAGCACCTCGACAGAGCAATAGATGCATTTATTAAAGTTGGTAAAAAACTTGGTGTAATCAAGTAATTGTAAACAGGTAGAAATAAATATGACTGCGTCTACTATTGGTGCGGTCATATTTTTATTTCTATTCATCATTGAAAGTAAGTTTGTGCAAATGTCCGAGAAAAAGTTGTAAAAAAAATGGAGTTTTGTGTAACATTTTTTCTTCGACAAACGTCTATTAGTAAAAAAACAACAAATAACAGACGAATATGAAATTAAAAGGGAAATTTTTAGGAGCAGTAATTTTAGCAATATCATTATTTAATATGCCGGCAGTAGCAATTACCCTTGATGAATGTTTCGAAGCTATAAAATCGGTGGATGGTTGCGAATCTCAAATTCTCACAAAAGAGATGTTGCAACAAATGATAATTGCCGGTATGAAAGATAGCTCTGATGAAGAGATTGCAGAAGCAATGAAGAAGGTAGAGCCTATCAAAATGATCGGAGCTGCTGAATTTAAAAAAATTGAAGTGGAAGATGCTGAATTGATAGAAGTTGCAATAAGCAAAATCACCAAGACGGAAAATATGATGTTTGCCAAGGAAGATGGCGACGGAAAGAAACATAGTAGAATGTGGATGTTGACAGAAGAAGATGGAATTACTATCTTTGCAGTCGAAACCGTCGATGGAGCCTATTATTCTGTCGGAAAAATCGAACTTGAAGGAGAAAATCTCGATGAGTCGAGTGTAATGAAAATGTTTGGAAAATAATTCAGACAGAGCGACAGATGACAGCTGAAGAGTTTAAAAGCAAAGTTATGCCTTATCATCAAGCCATGTATGTGGCGGCAAGGATGATTTTGGGCGATGACGATGATGCTGCAGATGTGGTACAAGAGACCATGATAACTCTTTGGCAACGTCGGCAAAGAATGGTCGGTATAGATGATTTGAAAGCATACAGTGTGGCGGCGGCCAAGCATAAGGCAATAGATAGCTTAAGACGAAAAGTTGAGCGAGCTGAGCTATCGGTGTTAGATAAAAACACAGATGACAGTCAAGACCAATTTCGTCGATTATCAGAATCAGATGAGTTGAACAAAGTGAAAAACTTGATGAACCAATTGCCTGAAAATTCACGTAAAGTGCTTGAACTTAGAGCGTATGCCGATTGTTCGGTGGAAGAGATAGAGGAGATTACCGGACTGTCGGGAAGCAATGTAAGGGTTCTGCTATCGAGAGGACGAAAAAAATTAAAAGAACTATACGAAAGATTGCGATGAAAGAATTAGACGAAATAAGAGAATTGTTAAAACTCTTTTATGAAGGAGAAACTTCGACAGAGCAGGAGCATCGGTTATCGGAGTTCTTTAAGACGGCAACAGATTTGCCTGAAGATTTAAAATCTTCGCAAAAGGTGTTTGAAGCAATTGAAAGAGCAGGCGAAGCAATTGCAATCCCTAAAGGATTGGAAGAGCGATTGACTAATGCTTTGGATGCAGAGATTGGAAGAGATATGCATCGAAAAACGATGATGTCAAAATTTCGTAAATTTGTCGCGGTTGCAGCATGTGGCGTTGCTATATTGATTGCCGGTTGGCAGATTCAATTGCCTCAAGAGCATTTGGGCGAAGTGACCGATCCTGCAATAGCTCAGGCAGAGACCGAAAAAGCATTAATGATGCTATCGCGAGAGTTAAACCGAGCGGATGAACCTTTGGCAAAAGCCAATGCTGTGGCAATAAAATTAGAAAAACAACAGATGGAAATTTTAAAAAATATATCGATATGAAAAATGTGATAAAATATATGGTAGTGCTGATTGTCGCATTGACAATTGGAATTGAAGAATCTAAAGCTCGCAATCCGTTTGACGAGATTGCAGAGATGAAAAATGTGCAATATATTTACATCGGGAAAAGTATGTTGTCATCTGTTGGTAATGTAGGAGGAATTGATTTGAATGGTGTTACTTCCGACTTGAAAAGCCTTGAAATAGTAACAACTGAGGATGCTGCTGCCATGAAAGATATAGTTAAACTTATAGGTGAAGTGACATCAAAAATGGAAAAGATGCAAGACATCCGCAATAATGAAGATGGCGAAAGAGTCAGAATATATGTAGTGGATGGCGGCAATACATTCTCGGAAATGTTGATGCAGGTAGAAGAACCACAAGAGTATGTGTTAATTCGTTTAGTAGGAAAAATTGATCCTGAAAATATAAAAAATTTAATGAAGAAGAATTAGTATAGATATTTAACCTATTCAATTAACCGGCGGAGTGATTATTGATACCTTTTAAGGAGGTCGATGTAAGTTTGAGTATTCTTAATAGAGTCAATCCAAAGATTAAGTTGATTTTGTAAATTGGAATCGGATTTTCTTAGCAACCACGCTTGAAATTGAGTAAAGCTGATAGGAGTGTCAATACTGACATTCTTATGAATTTCGAGTAAAGGTCGTGCAATTTTTTCGTTGACGACGGCATATTTATAGTCTCCGGCAGCAATTTTGAGAAAAAGGAGTTCGCTTGAGAGTTCGGCGTGTTCTTCAATGAAAATAGTGTCGCCGATTTCATGCGAAAGGTTTTGAATACGAAATATCACAGGCGAATCCTTTTCAATGTGAAGGGTGTCGCCGGCAAGGTCAAGACTTGATGTGACATCAATAGAGCCGTCATCATTGCGTTTTTGAATTAATACTTGTCGGTCTTTAAAGACATCGTTTGTGTACAGATAATTTTTGCGTAATTTGTTGTCGATAGGGAGCGATACAATCATATCAAAATTACCTGCATCAAGTTTAAGCAATGCGTCATCAAGGCTTACGACGGGGTGAAACTTCAGCGGGCGTCCGGTCTGTTGAGAATAGATTTTGAGTAAATCATAATTAAATCCACCTAATGTGTCGGCATAGATGTAATAATTCATCGGAGTATAAGAGATAGCAACATCTATCGTATCGCCTTGGGAATTTCCGATTTGAGTGAATGACGAAAAATGTGAATTGTCGCATTGTCGGATTGCAAACATCGAGGCAATGGCGACAAATAGCAGTATGGCATATAGAATCGGACTGAGTTTTTTGGTTTTGAATTGTCGCATATTGAGGAGATTAATTTGCAAAATCTATGGAAAGACCTAATTGGAATCTTCGTGGATTAAGAGGGTAGTGAGGTGAGGAGAAGTACTCGTTGGAGAACCATCCTTGATTGACATGAGCCATCATCAGATAGAATCTGACTTTTTTGAGTTTACAAGTCAGATATACATTCATAAAAGGGTAGTTACCCAATTTTATCTCGTTTTGATTATGGAATGTCATAATAGCCGGTTCATAGGACGGCGCATAGTATTTTGTGTAGTAGTTGCAATCCACACCAAATTGAATTCCAAGCACTTTGAATGCTGTGAATTTGAGATACATATTAGAATAAATCGACAGAGCCGGTAGAGATAGAACTGATTGGTTGGAAGAAACTTGATAGGTAAGTGTGTTATCCCAATTCCAAATTCCGAAGCGTAATCGTTGGTCTAAAGATGTGGCGAAAATTTGAACATTGCCGTTTTCTTGTTGTGGTGTGGCATCATTGCCGAAATAGACGAGATTTTGTACGTTTTCGAAATTTACACTGATTTTAGTCCGTGTCCATGGTATAGTTAGTTCGCCTCCGGCATGAACACTTTTAGTACGACCGAATTTTCTGTCCCATGCGAAGTGATTGGAGATGTAATGTTTAAGCAGATAGGTCGGAGTAGTGCTTTTGAAATGACCTTTGGCTGAAATGTTGACAGTGTCGCCAAAGAGTTTGAAGCGTGTGTTTACGTTCCCTGCCACTTCGATGTCTCCGGCAATACCTCCGACAATCCCGAATTTTGCATTAGCGGCGTATGTGAGGATAGAGCCTTTGCGTTTGGCTATTTGTCCGCCTACCCACATTAGATTTTGAGTAGAAGTCGGAGTGATTGAAAATCCATCCGGGAGGGGTGTTAATCCTTCCGGAAGAGGAGAAAGACCGGTAACTGTGTCGGTGGGTTGATAATATTTACGCAATTCGTGAGTAACAAAAGCTGAAAGCCCGAATTTTGCCCATTTCTGAAAGCCTTCAATCATTTGGATGCCGACAGTGTTGTGCAGATTATAGTAGTGCATATTATCGTCGGTTTTTTCCAAACTCATGTAGTGATTTTCCCAAAAATCCTGAGCCTCAGAAGGATTTGTGTTAAGAAATAAATGGCGAGAACTTTTATAGTCGAGAGTCCAAATGAATTTAGTGGTCGGGACATATTCTTCGCGTGTCAGGGTGTCGTTGACTTGCACTTCTTTCCAAAATCCGACGTTGTAGGCATGGTTCATGAAAAATTCTTGCCCGTTGACTCTTGTGTGAGCGGCAGTCAGTCGCACCGGAATGTTTTTTGAATCGATTTTGCTCACCCCTCCTTGCAATTCTTCGGGATCAGTGATGTATCGGTCGTCGGTGATGCCGCCATTCTCTTTGTTGAGTAGGTTATAGTGATTGTAGAAGGCTTGAGCTTCGTAGCGGTCACCTTTATAGTAGAAAGAAAATCCGAAAGTAAAGTCTTTAGTGGCTTGAGCTTCATACGAACCTTTAGAATAGAGGTAATCGACATTAGCTCCGATGCCGATGCGACGATTGACGTTACCGGCAAAAGTGGCACGCAAACGGTCTTGTGTGGTTTTCTTTCCACCTCCGGTGTTGTAGGAGAGGAGTGTCATAGGCACATAGACGTTGTAGAATTTTTGTTGTGTGGCACTTGTCATCCATGCACTTAGAGCATCGCGGAAGAAGAAATCACTGAAGCCGCCTCTTTCAAAATAGATTTGCGATTGTCCTTCAGCACCGAGGTTGCCTGTAGTGGCGTAAGCGAGAGATTGCATAGACGGCACCGATTGCTTTTGATAATTGTGGGGCAAGGTGTCGAATTCTGCTGTTTTATGCACTCCGAGAGGTGGAATTAATGTCCATGCATTCCCTTTGCGACGAGTCTCCTGAGTGTGTTTCACAGGTTGCTCGTTGTTCGGCTTTGAATCATTGCCGTCAGGGATGAATTGCGGTTGATTGGATTGAGCAAATGTCGGGAAAATTCCGACTAAGCAAAGTGCTGTAATAGCGATTATTATTGTATTTTGTCGTATTCGTTTATTCATGGTGCAAAAGTAGTCAAAAAAACGCAATTAGACAAAAAGCACTACCGGGCAGGTTCTATTTTTAGAACCGACCTTAAAAAAAGTTGGAAATAATTTTTTTATTTGGATGAAGTGCTATAATTTTGTTGGGAAAAGGAAATTATATGGATGACAATACAATAATGAACGATTTGACACAATCAACTCCGGCGATAGCGGAGTCATCGGTTGTGAAATGGGGCGACAAACCTATCTATGGCAGTTTTGTTACAGACGATTCCAATCGGGAAATGCCGATGTGGAAACGTGTGTCGATAGGTGGTGTAGCTTGTGTGGCTATCGGAGCGGCTGCCGCATGGATAGTGTCGGAATTGCTTGAAGATGGCACAGAGGTCCCTGTGGCGGATGATGTTGTCGATGAAATTGTGTCACCGGCAGTGAAAGAAGCCGAAGAGATAAATCCTGCTTTGCCGACAGAAGATGCAGAGCCGTCAACTATTTTGCCGATAGAGTCTCCCTTGGCAACGCCCTCAGAACCAATTTATGAAATCAAAGTGGCTTATGGTGTGAATGATGATATGACATTCTCGGAGGCATTTGCCACAGCTCGTCAAGAAGTAGGTCCAAGCGGTGTGTTTGAATGGAATGGCGGCACTTATGGCACCTATTATGCAGATGAGTGGGATGCGATGTCACCGGAATCACGTTCGGAATGGTCGGCGGAGGCGATGACTATCGAAATCCAATCGCAACCGGCTTCAGTGCCGGCATCATCAGTCGAAGAACCAATGTTCACTGTCGAAGAAATCGAACCGGAAGCTCCGGAAGAGGTTGTTTTCGGCGAAGAATTTGCCAAAGCGGAAAATGATATTGTAGTAGATGATTGGGGTTTTGACGATATGGCGTATATCCCGGGGTATGATGATATGGATGCCGGTTTCGGTGGAGATTTCGGCAGTGATGATTATATGAACCCTATGGATGATATGATACAGTGATTAATCAGCGAGCTAAACGACTGACGAAATCTCAGAAAACTACCGATTAAAAATCAAAAACGACCAAAAGTCTGCCTAAAGAAAATAGTTATAAATGGAAGCAAACGATAATAAATATTCAGCAAAGTGTCCCGGTTGTGGAAAAGCTTTTGTGTTCACAATCTTATATCCGGAAACCGTATTCAAGCAAGATTATAAATGTCGGCAGTGTAACACAGTTGCCACGATAGGTGAGTTTGTCAATGCGGCTAATGCGATGCCCGCAACACCGCCGTCGACTCCTAAACCACAAGTGCCGGAACCTCCGAAGCGAACTCCGCCACCGGTGCCGGCACAGGAAAAAAGCGATTTGGATACCGAGATAGCTACTCCGCCGCCGGTGCCAAAACAAAGTCCGAAAAAAGATGATGACGACGGAAAAACCATTATTGCAACTCCGAAACTTGCCGTGTTGATCGATGATGAAGGCAACGAATATCAATTGCAAGAGGGGCGTAACACCATTGGACGGAAAGCCGATAGTTCCACTGCCGCAATACAGATACCGACAAAAGACAGATCAATGTCGCGTAATCATATTGCCATTACTGCAGTGCCGAAGCCGTCAGGCGGATATAAATACACTATCTGCAACACAGAGAATAAGTTCGGTACTTATATCAATGATAGTGAACTTGAAAAGGGACGATACATTTCTCTCTTGAATGGCGATAAAATCAGATTGTCAAGAACAGTATTGACTTTTAAATGCTGATTGTAAGAATGTAATAGTTAACTTTAAAATGTAAAATATATGAAAATCAGAATATCCCGACCAATAAGCATCTATGAGATGGGAGGTCGCGGCAACCAAGAAGATTTCATCTATCCGGCAGTGGGTGAAGCCACAGCCGACGATTGCACTTTCATTGTGTGCGACGGGATGGGCGGACACGATTCGGGCGAAGTGGCGAGCGAGGCGGTCTGCACCACAATGGCGGCGGCTCTTGCCAAGATAGAAGGCGACGAGTTTTCGGAAGATGATTTCCAAAATGCGTTGTCGGCAGCCTACGATGCTCTTGACCAACGTGATACGGAAGCTGTAAAAAAAATGGGTACGACACTCACATTTGCACGCATCCATTCCGGTGGTATTATGCTCGCACACATCGGCGACAGTCGCATCTATCATTTCCGCCCGTCGGAAAATTATGTGTGGCACACTCGCGACCATTCGTTAGTGCAAGACCTCTATGAAATAGGTGAAATCACTGCCGAGGAAATGAGGTATCATCCGCGTAGGAATGTGATTACAAGGGTGATGCAACCGCATCAAGAGACTCGTTCGCGTGCGGTGGTCAAAAATGTTGACGATGTAAAGCCTGGCGATTGGTTTATGTTATGCTCCGACGGTGTTACTGAAAATGTAAGAGACGAAGAATTTTTGCGGCTTTTGTCGGATTCGACCATTTCCGATGAAGAGAAACGTCAGCGACTTTTGGAAATGACAAAAGACAGTCGCGATAATCATTCCGCTCATATTTTCTGCATCGAAAGTGTTGACGGCATGGCAATCGAAGATGAAGAAATCACTTGCCAAACGACGCCTGACTCAGCAGCGGAAAACGAAAAGGAAGAACCGTTGACCACACGTCGCAGATTGATTAAAAACATCATCGGTGTGTTGATTATGATTGCCGTAGTTGTAGCGGCTCTATTAATATTTTTTTATCCGGAAAAATAATTTGTAATGAAACAAGATAGTAGCACAAATTTATCGGTCGGTACGATACTTGACGGCAAATATCGCATTGATAGATTTATCAAGAGTGGCGGTTTTGGGAAAACGTATGAGACAACACATACAATTTTCGAAGAACGTTTTGCAATAAAAGAATTTTTTATTCCCGATATATGTAGTCGTCGTGCGGATAATAGCGTCGAGGTTACGAATTCCGATAATAAGACCACTTATGAAAATCATCGTAAAAAGTTTTTTAAAGAGGCCGTCAGGATTAGAAGACTCGACCATCCGAATATAGTCAAAGTCAGAGATGTGTTTGAAGCAAATGGAACTGCCTATTATGTGATGGAATACATCGACGGCAAGTCGCTTAATGATTTGTTGAAAGAACGCGGATGCCCATTCTCGGAGGAAGAAGTGAAGCCATGGCTCGACGACCTCTTGTCGGCGTTGGAATATATCCACAATCATGATCCGAAAGTGTTGCACTTAGACATAAAGCCGGGCAATATTATGATTCGCAAGAGCGACAATCGTGCTGTGCTTATCGACTTTGGCGGATGCAAACAATTTGAGTATGACAACACATTGACAGAGGAGGAAAATGAAGAAACACGCAGTAAATTATCGACATCGGGCGTAGTCTTTACAAAAGGCTATGCTCCATTGGAGCAGGAAGACTCGGCAGTAGAAAAATTTAACGACTACACCGATTTATATGCCGTAGGAGCTACATTGTTTAAACTGCTTACAAGCAAGGAGCCGCCAAAGTCATCGGAAATTGTGGAGAATAAAGGCAACGTTCCTCACATACCGAACAGTATGTCGAAAAATATGAAGAATGTAATCAATCGCTCGATGCAGCAACGTCGGGAAGATCGTCCGCAGTCGGTCGCAGAATTCCGCCAAATTTTAAACGGAAAAGATGACGGTGAAAGAACCATAATATCAGATGATGAAGTGACACGTCTTACCGGAGGCGGCGGTTCTGTTAATGGCGGAATAGATAAGCCGGTGTCGCCGAAAGAACCAGAACCTCCGAGATCGATTCTACCGCCTCCACCACCTCCTGATCCAAAACGTAAGGATATTTGGGTATGGGTATTTGTTGCTGTAGTACTCTTAGTAATTGGCATCGTTATCTTTAAAAACTGTGAAGGCAGCGATGATACAGCCCCCCCGACAACTGAGGTAACAGAAGAAGCGACTATCGAAGCCCCTGCCGAAGCAGTCCCTGCAGAGATTGAAAATATGACTTTCAATGTCAACGGAGTATCCTTTGATATGATAGGCGTAGAGGGCGGATCGTTTAAGATGG
>CAZGEX010000045.1:0-15806 GCA_964524385.1 uncultured Sangeribacter sp. | reverse complement strand
GTTTATTTTGTTTACTTAACACAAAAGTACTTAAGAAGTAAGAAATTACCCCCCCATTTAGTTAAAAAATGTTAAATATGTTATAAAACATCATTTTTGCAGTATTATGTGGAAAATAATTTAATAGAACTGTTGATTATGATAGGGTGTTATAATATTAATTATTTGGTAGTGTTGATTTGATACAATTTTATAGAATAATAAACGGATAATTTAAGTTTTAAAAAGGATGTAATGAAATAAAATTAATGTTTCGTTGTTATATAGACATAATTAAATTCTATCAATGAACGAAATACTGAAGTTTCAGAAAATAGATATGTCTTCAATAAGTGAGGTTTGGAGGTATATTAGTAAAGATAAAGGAAGATCGTGCGATTATTCGTATGGTGGTATTTTTATGTGGGTTGATTATTTTAATTATGAATACTCAATATTCAAAGATACATTATTTATTAAAGGATTAGTGGCAGACAATAGAACGAGAGAGGCATTTTCTGTTCCGATAGGAAGTATGTCTATAGAAGAATCTTTAAAGATACTGAAAAATTATTGTACTGAAAAGGATGAAGAGTTGATATTTTCAGCGGTTCCGGAATATTTTCTATACCTGTTTAAGGATTTGAATTCAAGAGGAATAACAGAATTGATTGGTTGGGGAGATTATCTGTATTCAGCAGAATCACTTGCATATTTAAGAGGACGAAAGATGTCAAAGAAACGAAATCATGTAAATAAGCATTATTTAAAGTATAAAGATTCAATATATGAGCAATTAAGTAGGGATAATATAGATGAAGTAAAAGCATTTATGAATGATTTTGAGTTGGAAGATTGCAGCTCATCAATGGCTCAGACTGAGAAGAATTTGGTATTGAGCATGCTTGATACGGTTTTTGTTGGAGAAAATCCGTTGATAGGAGGAGTAGTGAGAGTAAATGGGAATGTGGAAGCATTTACGATAGGGGATATAAAAGGAGATACGTTGTTTGTCCATATAGAAAAGGCAAATAGAAAAATAGAAGGAATTTATGAGGTTATAAATAAACGATTTGCAGAAGATATTCTTAGCCGTTATCCGGATATAAAATATATAAATAGAGAAGATGATGCAGGAGAAGAGGGGTTAAGAAAAGCGAAATTATCGTATCATCCTATTACGATTTTAAAAAAATTCAACGTAATTTTATAGTAGTTGTTTTAAATATAGTATTAAATAATTATCTTTGTAGCAACAAAAAAATAAGACAATGTCGGATGTATTAGTAATAATTCCCACTTATAATGAGATAGAAAACATCTCAAACATAATAGATTCAGTAATGTCATTACCGGAAAAATTTGATATTCTTGTAATAGACGATGGGTCGCCTGATGGGACTGCAGACTGTGTCAAACAGAAGCAGACTCATTATGCCAATCGATTGTTTTTGGAACAGCGGGAAGGTAAGTTGGGCTTAGGTACGGCATATATCTACGGATTTAAGTGGGCATTGCAAAGAAATTATGACTACGTAATTGAAATGGATGCAGATTTTTCACACAATCCGAATGATTTGCCCAAATTATATGGAGAGTGTAAAAAAGGAAGTGATGTGGCAATTGGTTCACGTTATATAACGGGAGTCAATGTCGTGAATTGGCCAATGGGGCGAGTGTTGATGTCATATTATGCATCTGCATATGTAAGATTGATTACAGGGATGAAAGTAAAAGACACGACAGCAGGATTTGTGTGTTGGCGTAGAAGAGTGTTGGAAACTTTAGATCTCGACGGAATAGAATTCAAAGGATATGCTTTTCAAATAGAAATGAAATTTAAGGCATATAAATGTGGCTTTAAAATCGTAGAAGTGCCTATAATATTCATTAACAGAGTGTTAGGTGCGAGTAAAATGAATACAAGTATATTCGGAGAAGCAGTTTTTGGAGTTATAAAATTAAAGGTAAAAAGTTGGTTTACCAAGTATCCGGAAAAACATAAATGTAATGAGTAAATTGTTATATAATGCAATAATCGTCAATGAAAATTGCGTATTTAAAGGTTATGTCGGTATAAAGCAAGGAAAAATAGATGTAGTAGGCAAAGGAGACATCGATACTGAGATATTGCGTAATTACGAGTCTTCAGACGATTTGGCCGGTGCGTATCTTTTGCCCGGAACAATTGATGACCATGTGCATTTCAGAGACCCGGGTTTGACACATAAAGCAGATATAGAATCTGAAAGTAAAGCGGCAATAGCAGGAGGTGTAACATCGTATATGGATATGCCTAACACGAAGCCTGCAACGACCACTATTGAGGAGCTGGAAAATAAAAATGCACGTGCTGCGGAAGTGTCATACGCAAATTACGGATTCTATATCGGAGCAACTAACGATAATTATTCGGAGTTATCCAAGATAGATTATAGTAAAACACCCGGAATTAAATTGTTTTTAGGGTCGTCTACCGGTAATATGCTTGTCGATAGCGAAGAAGGTTTGAACAAGATATTTGCAATGAAGCAGTTAATTGCCGTACATAGTGAAGACGAAGAAATAATAAAAAGGAATGCATCGATTGCAAAAGAAAAATATGCCGATAATATTCCATTGAAATGTCATCCTGTTATCAGAAGTACGGAAGCATGTTATATTGCAACAAAAAAGGCAGTGGAAAGAGCTAAAAAGTTTGGTACAAAACTTCATATACTACATTTGACAACTGCTAAAGAATTAGAATTATTGACGGATGCATGTTTGGAAGATAAAAATATAACAGCAGAGGTATGTGTAAACCATCTTTGGTTTTATGACGCAGACTATGATAAATTCGGATCATTAATAAAATGTAATCCTGCAATTAAAACTCATAACGATAGAGAAGCGTTACGAAAAGCTTTAAATAATGGAAAAATAGATGTAGTGGCAACAGATCATGCTCCGCATTTATTGTCTGATAAAGACGGAGATTCATTACATGCCGCTTCCGGAGTCCCAATGATTCAATATTCTCTATTGGCTATGTTGGAATTAGTAGAAAAAGGAGTGTTAAGTATTGAAAAGGTAGTTGAGTTAATGAGTCATAATCCCGCTAAATTGTATAAAATAGAAAATCGAGGATTTATTAAAGAAGGCTATTGGGCAGATTTAGTCATAGTCAAAGATAAAAAGCAGGCAAGTTACGATATACCATACTTCTCAAAATGTGGATGGTCGCCATTTGATTATTCAATGTTTAATTATAGAGTTGACGCAACTTATGTGAATGGAAAATTAGTGTATGCAAAAGGAAAGTTTTTCGATTCACAGCGTGATGCCCGACGATTGACCTATTGTCGCTAATATTATTTATCAATGTTGCATTTTGAAAATGATTATTTGTGTGGATGTCACCCTAATGTAATGGATGCATTGGTGCGTACGAATATGGAGTGTAGCAGTGGCTATGGGTTAGATGAATATACTGAAGAAGCAAAATGCTATATTCGACGCGAGTGTGAAAGCCCAAATGCAGACGTGTGGTTTCTTGTAGGAGGAACACAAACTAATTCTACGGTCATAAGTGCAATTTTAAGACGATATGAGGGCATAATAACGGCAGAATCAGGTCATATTGCAGTACATGAATCCGGGGCAATAGAAGCGTGGGGAAATAAAGTTATCGTTTTGCCTGAACATAATGGTAAACTCGATTCAAAAGAATTGTCATCCTATTTGGAAGGTTTTTATGCGGACAGTACCTATCCTCACATGGTATTACCGAAAGCTGTTTACATATCTTATCCAACTGAGTATGGTTCGTTATATTCGTTGGATGAATTGAAATCTATAAAGGAAGTGTGTGAACAATATAAAATGTTGTTATTTCTCGATGGTGCCCGTTTGGGTTATGGATTAATGTCGGAATCGAGCGATGTGACAATGAAAGATATAGCCGAAATATGTGATTTGTTTTATATTGGAGGGACAAAGATAGGGGCTATGTTTGGTGAGGCTGTAGTGGCTTCTAATCCTGATTTGCTACCACATTTTTTTACAACAATCAAGCAACATGGGGCATTATTGGCAAAAGGACGTTTATTGGGGGTGCAATTTATGACATTATTTAAAGACGGATTATATTACAAAATTTCCAAACATGCAATAAATGAGGCACTGAGGCTTAAGCAAGCGTTTAAAGCTAAGGGATATAAAATATATGCTGACTCGCCTACAAATCAGCAATTTGTGGTTTTACCTAATCAATTAATTGATGTGTTAAAAAAATATGTAGCATTTGAAATATGGGGTAGTAGAGGCGAAAAAGAGTCGGTTGTGCGTTTTGTTACTTCATGGTCAACTCGAACAGAAGATGTAGATGAATTAATTACACTAATACCTCAGTCAGTATGAATATCATAATAGAAGATGCAATACATAAAGCAGCACCAAGTCTTAAAATTATAACGATAGAAGCAGAGGTGGAAAATTCTCCTACATCTGAAGAACTATGGTTAGAAATAGAAAGTGAATGTAAAAATGTGGGTGCCAAGTATGAAATGTCGCAAATAAATAAGCGTCAAGCAATTTCTGCTATACGAAATGCTTATAAATCTTTAGGTAAAGATCCAAATCGTTACCGACCTTCCGCTGAAGCTTTGTGCCGACGGGCTGTTAAAAATATGTCATTATATCGAATAAATACATTAGTTGATTTAATTAATCTTGTTTCATTAAAAAGTGGATACAGCATTGGAGGCTTCGATAAAGATAAGATAGAGGGAAATAGATTATCACTTGGAGTTGGCGAAGAAAATGAATTGTTTGAAGGGATTGGCAGAGGACCATTGAACATTCATTTACTGCCTGTTTATAGAGATGCGTTAAGGGGAATCGGAACGCCCACAAGTGACGATGAGCGCACTAAGTTGAGCGAAACAACCACAAAATTACTTATGTGCATTAATGTTTATGGAGAAGAAATGCCAATCGATGATGTTATAGAATATTCAGTTGGTCTTTTAAAAAAGTATGCAAAAGCCCAAAATGTTGAGGTAAACATAATCGCTTGAATTAACATCTAATATGTTTAAAATTGTAAAAAAATAAAGAGTGTTGTTACTATTCAGTAGCAGACACTCTATTTTTGTAATGTAATTTTCTACTTAAATTGGCAAAAACTATTATGAAATTACTTTTGCCAACTCCTCAATAGTCGGATTGATTTCTATTATCTCACCATCCGGATTGATTAGAAAGGATTTAAATCCGCTTTTCAGATGATAATCGGCGAAAATATCGCCTACTGTTACATCAAGAACAGAATATTGACTCTCAGTGTTTAATTTGTCAGTCAGGACAATTTGGTCATATAAAGATTTGTCTTCATCCAAATTGATTGAAACTAAACTGATATTTGGCTCATTTTCTAATTTTGAATCATACATTTTGTTGTTGATTCTGGATAAAGCATCTTTGCTATCCCAAAAATTAACCAAAACGTATTTCCCTTTCATCAATTGAAGTTCTGTCGATACAGAATCTTTTTCTACTTTAAATAGAGGTGCCATGTGTCCAATTTCGGCATACTCAATCTCAGTCGGTTTTAATGAAGTAAGGAAAATCAAAAAAACACCGGCCAATATGAATGACCATGATTTCACTATATAAAAATTTTAGTTTTTGAATAAGATACACGCAGTAAATTCGTTGTGTATCCCCGCCGATTTTCGGCAGTAGATTGTAAATTTAAACCTCTGTTTATCTTTTGTCAATCTTAATTGCGATGCAAAGGTAGCCATTTTTATGCTGATTACCAAATATTTAGCAATTAGATGTTTTGAAAGTATGCTTTATAACATAATTTATTGGCATTAAAATTCGCGTGAATAATACAGAAACAAGTGTAAGTGTTAAAAATTATTAAAACGTAAAGAGGATTTTTGAAAAGCAAGTTTATAACAGTTGTTTGGAGTGATTTTTTTAAAGATGAGTTTTCGAGTAGCAGGAGAGAGTATCTTATACAATGCTATTGACGAAATTGTATAATGCTATCGATTAAAAAACAAAAGTAAGCACAAGCCGGCCTAAATAGTTAAAATGCCAATATTATAGAAAAAACAACTCTTTTGTAGAGCCATAGAAATTTTAATTATATATTCGCGTACAAATATTATAACTAATATCATAATGGTGTATATAAAGCGTTATTTAATTTGGTTATTTCGCTTGTCTGAACTAACTTTGCATAGAAATTTTACACAGCTACAGATAAATAAAATACTAAATATAATCACAATATGGCACAAAAACCATCCATACCAAAGGGTACACGTGACTTTTCGCCAATTGAAATGGCAAAAAGAAACTATATATTTGATACAATAAGAAATGCATTCAAACTATTTGGATATAAGCAAATAGAAACTCCCGCTATGGAAAATTTATCCACTCTAATGGGAAAATACGGTGAAGAAGGAGATAAACTATTGTTTAAAATTTTGAATAGTGGAGATTTCTTGAAATCGTCGTCTGATGAAGAACTATTAAACAGAAATTTAGTGAAGCTGACAAATAAAGTTAGTGAAAAAGGGTTACGTTACGATTTGACAGTGCCGTTTGCTCGTTTCGTCGTGCAACATAGAGCAGAATTATCGATGCCATTCAAGAGATTTCAAATTCAACCGGTTTGGAGAGCAGACCGACCACAAAAAGGCAGATATAGAGAATTTTATCAATGTGATGCTGATGTTGTTGGTTCGGAATCATTATGGAATGAAGTTGAATTATTATCTCTGATTGATACTGTATTCAACGATTTAAATATCCGAATTTCGATAAAGCTCAATAATAGAAAAGTACTAAGCGGTATTGCTGAAATAATAGGGCAAGCCGACAAGATTGTCGATATTACAGTTGCAATCGATAAAATCGATAAAATAGGTATTGATAATGTTAATGACGAATTAAGAGAAAAGGGCTTAAGCGAAGAAGCAATATCACTACTCCGTCCGTTGCTCGAGCTTGAAGGAACTAATGAAGAAAAACTTCAAAAGTTGACTTCCTTGCTTGAAAAGTCAGAGACAGGATTAAAGGGAGTAGAGGAGCTCAAAGAAGTGATTTATGGAATTGAACAATTAGGACACAAATGTATATTGGATTTGGATGTTTCTTTAGCACGAGGCTTAAATTATTATACCGGTACCATTATAGAGGTAAAAGCTCTTGATGTAGAAATAGGCAGTATCACAGGAGGTGGACGTTATGACAATCTTACCGGAGTGTTTGGTATGCCGGGATTATCCGGTGTAGGTATTTCATTCGGTGCCGATAGAATTTATGATGTGTTGAATCAGTTGGAATTATATCCGAAAGAAATAACCAATGCAGTTAAAGTATTATTTGTTAATTTTGGCAAAGCAGAAGCATTGCAATCGCTCAAATATATAAAAGAATTGAGAGCAGAAGGTATTTCAGCTCAGTTATATCCGGATTCTACCAAGATGAAAAAACAGATGAGTTTAGCCAACGATGAGAATATTCCTTATGTTGCAATAATTGGAGAATCAGAATTGACAGAAGGTACAATTACCGTAAAAGATATGTTGTCAGGCGAACAAATCACTACAACTATATCGGAGTTAAAAACCAAATTGTTAAATTGAATTAATTGTAATGAATAGATTATCAATTGCTTTTATAGTGCTTTGCTTTTTAATATTTGTCGGTTGCGAAAAACGTAACTCGTCGCCTGCTAATATCAGCTTAGTAGAAAATAGTATGAAATATTCATCGCAATTGATATTACAAGATAAAGGCGATTACACAATTGCAACGGTAAAAAATCCATTAGATACGACGAAATCATTAGCAACATATTTGTTGATACCGACAGGTATGGATTTACCGTCCAATTTGCCCGATGGAACAATTGTTAGAACTCCTCTAAAATCGTTGTTAGTTTATACCTCTGTATATGCAGCTGCATTAAAGGAACTTGGTGAAATTGACATTGTGAAGGGAGTCGCTGATGCCACGTTCTATAAAATTCCGGAGATTGTAGATGGGTTAGTGAATAAAACTATTACAGATGTTGGTAGTACCACTTATCCAATTGTAGAAAAGGTTGTTGAATTATCTCCTGATGCCATCATGTTAAGTATTTATGATGGTATGAATACTAAGACCATAGATAATCTTGGTATACCAATATTGAGATTTACCGATAATTTTGAACAAACTCCTCTCGGAAGAGCTGAATGGATAAAATTTATAGGCGAATTGACATCTGAACGACAAAAAGCAGATAGCATTTTTTCAGAGGTTGAACGTAGTTACAACGAATTGGTAAATATTGTTTCGCAAGTTAAGAATCGACCTACTGTATTAGTCGATAATATGTATCAAGGAGTGTGGTATGTCAGTGGAGGAAATAGTTATAATGCTACAATGATAAAAGATGCCGGAGGAGATTATCTTTGGAAGGATGACACTTCTATCGGCTCCCTAAGTCTATCTTTTGAGCAAGTGTATGATAAGGCATGGAATGCAGATATTTGGATGCTTAAATTGTTTGGTGAGGAGCTGACAAAAGAGCGTTTGATAGCAATAGATGAAAGAAACGAGCTATTTGGTGCTGTCAAAAATGGTGGAGTATATTATTCTAATACAGCTGAAGTCAACTTGTTTGAGGAATTTCCATTTCATCCGGAGTTATTGCTGAAAGATTACATAAAGATTTTTCACCCCCAATTGATGCCTGATTTTCAAATGAGATATTTTAAAAAGATGACAAATTGACAATGCAGATGACAAAAAGAAATATATTGATATTTGTATTATTGCCATTGCTGTTGGTTACGCTTTTTTTATGCTGTCTCTTCTGGGGCTCAGTAGATATTCCTTATGCAGATGTAATCGAAATCCTTATTGAAGGAGAATCTTTAAAAAAAACATGGGAATATATTTTATTTGAATCTCGTTTGCCAATGGCAATAACAGCACTTCTTTCCGGAGCGGCTCTGTCTGTTGCAGGTTTGCTATTGCAAACGACATTTCAAAATCCATTAGCCGGACCTTCCATATTAGGCGTTTCTACAGGAGCAAGCTTAGGTGTTGCTGTTGTAATGTTAGGATTTAGTGGCTTTTTGGAAATTTTTTTAGGCAGAGAAATTGGACAATATGTCGGAATATTGATAGGAGCAATGATAGGAGCCGGAGTTATTATAGCATTATTATTGTTGTTCTCTTCCTTGCTTCGTAATGCCTTGATGTTGCTTATTATAGGTATTATGATAAGCTATTTATCCTCCTCTGCTATATCGCTTATGAATTTTTTTGCACCGGCAGAACAATTAAAATCTTATGTGGTGTGGGGATTAGGTAGTTTTAGTGGAGTAACAACCTCTCAATTACCACTATTCAGCATTACATTAGTAATTTTATTGTTCTCTTCCATGCTGTTAATAAAACCTTTAAACGCACTTTTATTAGGTGAGCGTTATGCTCAAAATATGGGCTACGGAATTAAAACTATCAGAACCGAATTGCTCGTAGTTTCAGGCTTGTTGACGGCTGTCGTAACGGCATTCTGTGGTCCGATTGCCTTTTTAGGGTTGATTGTCCCTCATATAGCACGTCTTATAACTAATACTTCAAATCACATTGTGTTGATTCCTGCAACAATGCTCACCGGTAGTGTAATAGCTTTATTATGTGTTTGTATCAGTGTGATTCCTTCTGATTTGGGTGTTATGCCTATAAATGCAATTACTCCGATTATTGGTGTGCCGATAATAATCTATGTTATAATCAATAGAAAGCGATTAAACTATTTTAATTGATACCAATGGAAAATTCGCTTATACAATTCCAAAATTTGTCGGTTGGCTATAAGAATCATCCTTGTTTGGCATCTCTTAATGCTGAATTGAATCCAAGTGAAGTGGTGTGTTTGCTTGGTGCTAATGGAATCGGAAAATCTACATTGTTAAAGACTATTTCCGGCGAACTTTTGCCTATTGCCGGAGATGTGAAAATTTCAGGAAAATCAATCAAACATTATACCTTCAAGCAGTTGGCATCAATGATTGCTATAGTAACAACTGATAGAATCATGGCCGGGGGCTTGACTGTCAAAGAACTTGTTTCCTTAGGTAGACATCCGCATACCGGCTTTTTAGGACGTCTTAATAATAGTGATATCGAAATTGTGCATAATTCGATATCTGCTGTCGGTATGAAACATAAAGAGAATTCATATGTGTCGGAATTAAGCGATGGAGAACGTCAAAAAGTGATGATTGCAAGGGCTTTAGCTCAACAAACTTCTATAATTCTGCTCGACGAGCCGTTTTCATTCTTAGATGCGGCAAGCAGAATTGAAATATTGAATTTGTTGAAGCAAATCAGTAGAAGAAATAATGTCGGGATATTACTATCGTCGCACGATGTCTCCCAATCATTACGAATGGCTGATAGAATTTGGTTATTGACCACAAACAAACATTTAGTAATTGGTACGCCAAAATCATTGATTGCAAATAAATCTATAGATGAATTGTTTGATGTGAAAGGAGTTAGATTTGATTCTACTCAAAATGATTTTATATCAGCAATAGATAATTTATAATTATGGAAAAAATTTCATTATCTCAATTTTTATATTTTCAGCCTAATGCTCCAATAGAGCAACCCACAGATAAAGGTTTCTTGATGCTTGCAAATCGGTTGATTAAGATTTGGTGTGAATCGAAATTAATGAAGGATGTGCCAAATCCGTTAAAGCAGCTTGTTGCTCTCGGATTAGTAGGCTATTATCAAGATATAATTGCTGATTCCGGTGTATGGAGAACTTTCATTTCAGAATGTAAAAGAATGTACGGGCGATATGTCCCTTTCTATATTGATTCCGAAGACTATATCGAATATGAATTGAATTGTAACGATGTGAAATTTCTTACTTGGTATTTCCTCGCATTCAATTCAATGCAGTATCGTCAATTATATCCATTGGATGCTGATTTGATTGCTTTGGCTGAATTGTTCTATAAAGAACTCGACAAGTGTTATGAATCATCACCCAATCCGTCTGACTATACTATAATTTTTGATGTTGAACTTTATGATGAGGAATATATTCAGCCGGTCTATGATCTTAGTCAATGGCTGTTTTGGAAAAATTATCTGATTGTGCCTCCATTTCAATTGACTTATGCTCAGGTATATAATGAAATGGAAGAAATCAGAGTGTCCGGCATCTCTGAAAAAGAAGCGTTGGAAAAATGCGAAACAATTAAAAACGAAGTGATGTCGTCTATCCCAACCGGTCCGCTTGCTTTGTATCTTAATGAATGGCTTCATCTGATTCTCACAGGGAAATATCCTAAACAATCATCTGCGAAAAATAAGGTCGCTAATGGTAATCATCCATATTATGATGCTTTTGTCAAGGCTACAAATGGAGAGAAAATATTGTTTATTGAAACTTATGAAGAATTGAACAAATTCTTTATCGAGGGTATGAATTGGCAAGAAGGTGAAGAACATTTGCCAATTATGAAATCTCATTCAGATTTCGTTTTGATGGTTACCCCCGATAAAGGTATGTTAGTCGCTAAAAATGTTGCAAAATGCATCAAACATCCTAAAAATCATCTTTACAATAAAGAGTATGCCGACGAAAATGCATTTCAACTTATTGCTCGTCGAGGTTTATGTCCTGCCGATTTGCTATTGTTTGTATGCGAAAACGGATTTCTTCCCGATGCTAAATTCCCGTATTCGGAAAATACAGAATTAGTGAAAGATAATTGGGATTTCTTGGCACGTTGCTATTTGCAAGAATATTACAGAGCTGATTAAATTCATTTCATATTAATTAGAACCAAATAACGGGGCGGATTTTTCTCCCCCGTTATTTTTTGATATAGCTCTTCTATCTCTTTTTTATTGAAATTTCCTGTAATCCAAGCCGTACCTTCTGTAATAGTAGAAGCAACAGTAGGATAAGACAATACTTTGTCGTCCACGACAATTGCAATTGCTCTGCCGACATTTTCTGTCGTTACATATTCCCATAGTTTTGTAGTCTCTTTGTCAAATTCTACGTCTAAATAATAACCGGCATCTCTATCCAATCCTATATCCATTTTGGATATGCCGTTCCGAATGGCAGGCTCCCCCTTCAGACCAACCATATTATATAGGTTAAGCTCTTTGCAATAGTTCCAAAGATAATGAAAATCTTTTGGCAAAATATCTTTCCCAATCAGATTAGAGAATGCTTCATCTATTTTGAGCATCCCTTCTTTGTTTTGAACGGATAAAATGGTAGGTATTGAATGGTTATAATAATAAACTTCGGTGTCACAAGCATTTTGCAATTCCATTTGGATTGTAGATATATCCAACTCGTAAACGTTGTATGTCTGATAGAAACATACATCTGTTTTAATTGTTAATTTCTCTTCTGTTTGTTCTCCACTTTTTTTGTTGACTGAGCATCCTGAAAACATTACGATGGCTATTGCTAAGGTCGGTATTGATAATAAGTACTTCATAATTTAAATGATTTATAAGTTTGTATTTCGCAAAGATATAAAAAAAAATCGAATTTAGTTGGTTGAAATAAAACTTTTGTATTAATTTTGTGTTATATATTATATGAACGTTTACTAACTAAAATAAAAAGTAAAATTATGATATCAAAAAAATTAGAAGCCGCTATTAATGAGCAAATTAATGCCGAACTATGGTCAGCATATCTTTATTTATCTATGGGAATGAATTTTGAAGCCAAAGGATTGCCCGGCGTAGCAAATTGGTTTAAAATTCAATTTAAGGAAGAACAAGATCATGCTGAAATATTTATCAATTATCTTAACTCTCGCGGTGGTAGAGTAATTCTTAAACCGATTAAGGAAGTAGAAATTGAATGGAGTACACCTCTTGAAGCATATAAAGATACGCTAAAGCATGAAAGAGTTGTTACGAGTCTTATCAATAATCTTTACTTCCTTGCAGAAGAAGAACGTGACCCTGCTACTCGTTCGATGTTGCAATGGTTCATTGATGAGCAAGTGGAAGAAGAAGATTCCGCACAACAATTAATCGATAAATTCACTTTGATTGGCGACAATGGATACGGGCTATATGTGGTAGACCAAGAGTTGGCATCTCGCACCTATACTCAAGCTTCTCCTTTGAGTTCTTCTGCAGAATAATAAATCTTAACCGGATATTAACAAATTTTAACTCGAAGATTGTTCTTCTTCGAGTTTTTTTTGATAACTTTGTTTCGCGAATTCAAATAACGAATTAAAGATGTAAATTTTGAATACAATTACTAAAATATTGTCAATAATATTACTGCTTATTGTTTACATCAATCCGACATTTGCAAGAGTTAGTGAAGTCCCGGATGAAGCATATAAGTGGTATCCTAAATATGTTACATTTTTGCCTGAAGAACATTTAGACTCAGTCCTCGAATTTTCTTATACAGATATAGTTCCGGTGAAATTTAACGTAAATGAGTATGAATTCAATTCTTCCGCTGAACTTCAAGAAATTGTAAGTGTAATTAATAATGTGTTGAATGACGATAGAGTCAATTTAGCATATATATGGATTGGCGGTAGTGCGTCACCGGATGGTCCGCAAGACAAAAATATCTTGTTGGCGGAAAAGCGTGGTAATGCTTTAGCTGATTATATTAAATCGCATACAAATGTCCCTCACGATAAAATTAAAGTTGAGAATCTTGGTGAATGTTGGTATTCGATTATGTTGGCACTCACTGCCTCTGATTTGGAAAATAAGGATGAACTGATTAGCCAATTAGAGACAGAAAGCGATGTAGATAAAAAAGAATTGATTTTAAAACAGCACGAAAATGGTTACACGTGGGATGAAATAAAAAATGAAATTCTCCCGTTAGCAAGAAATGCTCGTATGGTAATCGTCTGTTCAGCTGAAGATATTAAAGTTCCTGAACCGGAACCGATTGTTGAAGAGCCTAAGGTGGAACCGAAGCCGGAGCCCGAACCGGAGCCCGAACCGGAGCCCGAACCGGAGCCGATTGTTATCCCGGTACCTGAAATTGAAACGAGATTTTTAGCTGTCAAAACCAATTTATTGTTTGGCGTTGCAACTATTGCCAATATAGGTTTCGAAGCCGAATTGGGAAGAAAGTGGTCAATAGATATTCCATTCTATTATTCTCCTTATAATATAAGTTCAGATAGAAAATTAAGAGTTATGGCAATCCAGCCGGAACTGCGTCGTTGGTTGACAAAAGCCGGTGAAGGACATTTCTTTGGAATTCATGGACATCTTGCCGGCTTTAATGTGGCAATTAATGATAATGGCAGATACCAAGATCCGGATAGCCCGTTATGGGGCTTTGGATTAGGCTACGGTTATGCCCTTAATTTCGGTGCTTCAAAGAATTGGGGTCTCGAATTTAATATAGGTGTGGGTTTCGCTAATTATAAGTATAACGCTTATTACAATCGTCCTAATGGTCAGAAATTCGACTCGGGTTCAGGATGGTGGTGGGGACCTACTCGTGCCGGAATTACACTAACTTATAAGTGGTGGATTCCGAGAAAAGTCAAAGTAAAGGAGGTTGAACTGTGATGAATAAATTATATTTAATCATAATGGTTCTCTTTGCAGGATTGATTACAACGGGTTGTTGTGATACAATCCACGAATATCCTGATACAGGCTCGGCTAATGTGATTTTGACGGTTGAGGTAAAAAATGATGCTCCTGCTATATATACTATTGTCGATTACACCAGTGGTCGTCGCGAGGTATATGGAATAGCTGAATGGCAAGGTATTCAGACTCGTGCATTTGATGCTCCCCATTTTGAAAGATATTACCTCGGTAATAAGCAAGTCGATGCTTCAAAATGGAACTTACGTATACTCTGGGAGTTGTATAGCGGTACGAATGATGATGTCAAGCGTGGTAAAGCTACTTTGATTACTCGTGAATCCGTACTTAAAAATGCCGATGTAGATTTCCCTATTCATAATATTAATGTAAATCTTCCCGAAGGCGAGTACACTTTGCTCGCGTGGGCGGATTATGTTCCGGTAAATTCAAATAAAGACTACTTCTACGATACTTCCAATCTTTCTGCTCTTGCAAGTGATATTGAAAAACGTATCAATTGTGAAGATAATGACCTTAGAGATTGTTTCTCAAAATCATACGAATTCACTGTCTCTGACGTGATGTATTTGGGGGAAGAAAAAAATTATAAAACAACATTAATACGCCCTCAAGGTCGTTATGTGGTGTTAGGTTCTGACTATAAAGATTATTTGAAATTGTCAACCACTCCGGTTGAAGACAATACAGTTGATTTATATTATGCTACTTTCGTTAATGTAGGTTATTCAATTCCATTAGGACGCCCTAACGATAGTGCTGAAGGTTTGACATATTCATTCTGCCCGGCTCGCTACATTTTCGATAACGAAGAAATGGTTTGTCTTGCAGATGACTATTCTTTTGTTAATGGGACGGAATCAAATCTACTACTTGATATGAAAGTCATCAATCCGTCAGGATTGGCTATATCAAGTAATAAAGGGATCGATATACCTATTTATGCCGATAAATTAACTGTAGTAATAGGAGATTTCCTTGCCCATTCCGGCAAAAAGGGAGGATTGTCTGTAAGTGATAATTTTGAGGATGAAATCATTATACAATATAAAAAGAAGAAATAATAATAATAATAATAAATAACCATTAATTTTTACATCATGAAGAAAGTTTTATTTTCTCTCGGTTTGGCAGGTCTGATGTTGACCTCTTGC
>CAZGEX010000044.1:0-16769 GCA_964524385.1 uncultured Sangeribacter sp. | reverse complement strand
GCATCTGACTACGGATCAGAAGGTTGCAGGTTTGAATCCTGCACGAATCACAAGAAACTCAGAGGTATTAAGTTTCGGTAATCTATTATTCTAAATGGTTCGTTAGCTCAACTGAATAGAGCATCTGACTACGGATCAGAAGGTTGCAGGTTTGAATCCTGCACGAATCACAAGAGGTCATCTTTGATGACCTCTTTTCCGTTTATTCACATTCTCTTCCCTAATTACTTTCATTTCATTTTTTTTCTGTTACATATATTCTAACGCTATCCTTATGAGGAGCGAGAGTGTGTGTCAACTGTTTTGGCACATAATTTGTTTTGGTATAAATGATGTGATGGGATTCGTCAAAAATCCTTGATAAAAAAACTATAAAAAACTATTTAAAACACAAAGATTATGAATTTCAACAATTTTACAATTAAATCGCAGGAGGTAGTTCAAAAGGCTATTGAATTGACTCGCCATAATGGTCAACAACAGATTGATCCACTACATTTGCTCAAGGCAATTTTTTCTGAGAGTGAGACAATTGTAAATTTTGTGTTCCAAAAGCTTGGTGCTAATATGTCAGCGGCAAAACAATTGTTAGAGCGAAGTATTTTAGCACTTCCAAAGGTGTCAGGTGGAGATGTTATGATGAGTCGTGAATTGAATGACTCATTACAGAAGTCAGTAGAATTTTCAAAATCAATGGGTGATGAATATGTATCTATAGAAGCAATGCTTGTCGGATTGTTGCAATCGTCTAATCGTGCATCTCAGATATTGAAAGATTCGGGAATTACTGAGCGAGAGTTGATTGCTGCTATTGGAGAACTTCGTCAAGGTAATAAAGTGAATAGTCAAAGTGCTGAGGACACATATCAGTCTCTCGGAAAATATGCTATAAATCTGAATGATAGAGCAAGAAGCGGAAAGCTTGATCCGGTGATAGGTAGAGATGATGAGATCAGACGTGTGTTGCAGATTTTGAGTCGTAGAACAAAAAATAATCCTATGCTTGTGGGAGAACCGGGTACAGGAAAAACTGCAATTGCGGAAGGACTTGCTCATCGAATAGTCAGAGGAGATGTGCCTGAAAATTTGAAGTCGAAGCAGATTTATTCGCTTGATATGGGAGCATTGGTTGCAGGTGCAAAATATAAAGGTGAATTTGAAGAGCGATTGAAAGCAATTGTGAATGAAGTGACAAAAAGTAATGGTGAGATAATTTTGTTTATTGACGAAATTCATACGCTTGTAGGTGCCGGTAAAGGAGAGGGAGCTATGGATGCCGCTAATATTTTGAAGCCGGCTTTGGCTCGAGGTGAATTGCGTTCTATCGGTGCTACCACACTTGATGAATATCAGAAATATTTCGAAAAAGACAAAGCATTGGAGCGTCGTTTTCAAAAAGTGATGGTAGATGAGCCTGATGAATTGTCAGCTATATCTATATTGCGTGGTCTTAAAGAGCGTTATGAAAATCATCATAAAGTGAGAATTAAAGATGAGGCTATAATTGCCGCAGTTCAATTGTCGGTCAGATATATTACTGATAGATTTCTTCCTGATAAAGCTATAGATTTAATCGATGAGGCAGCATCAAAACTTCGTCTTGAAATGGACTCGATGCCACAGTCGCTTGATGAAATATCTCGAAAAATAGCACAGCTTGAAATTGAAAGAGAAGCTATTAAAAAGGAGGGAGATAAGACAAAAGTTCAAGATATTGACAGATGTCTTGCTGATCTCAGAGAGGAAGAAAAGTCTTTGAAAGCGAAATGGCATGCAGAGAAAGCAGAAATCAATAAAATACAGCAGAATAAGATTGATATAGAGCAACTTAATTTTGAGGCAGAAAGGGCTGAAAGAGAGGGCGATTATGCCAAAGTTGCTGAGATAAGATATTCTAAAATAAAAGATAAGGAGGACGAGAATAAAGAGATACAATTGAAACTTAAATCGTTGCAAGGAGATGGTGCTATGATAAAAGAGGAAGTAGAGGCTGAGGATATAGCTGATATAGTTTCTCGTTGGACAGGCATTCCTGTAACTAAAATGGCTCAAAGCGAAAAAGAGAAATTGTTGCATTTAGAAGAGGAATTGCATCGTAGAGTGGTAGGTCAATATGATGCTATTCAAGCAGTTGCGGATGCAGTAAGACGTTCACGTGCCGGACTTAATGATCCGCGACGTCCGATAGGTTCATTTATATTTTTGGGTACTACCGGTGTCGGAAAGACAGAATTGGCAAAGGCTCTGGCAGAATATCTATTTGATGACGAAGATATGATGACGCGTATAGATATGAGTGAATATCAAGAAAAACATTCAGTGTCACGTCTTGTCGGAGCACCTCCGGGATATGTGGGTTATGAAGAAGGTGGTCAGTTGACAGAGGCTGTACGTCGTAAGCCGTATAGTGTAGTTTTATTTGATGAAATAGAGAAGGCTCATCCGGATGTATTTAATATCTTATTGCAAGTACTAGATGATGGCAGATTAACGGACAATAAAGGACGTTTCATCAATTTTAAAAATACGATAATTATAATGACATCAAATATGGGTTCGCATCTGATTCGAGATAATTTTTCGAAAATTACAGATGCTAATCGCGAAGAATTGATAGAACATACGAAGATAGACGTTCTCGAAATGTTGAAACAGACGATTCGTCCGGAATTCTTAAACAGAATAGATGAAATAATAATGTTTACTCCATTAAGCCAAAGCGAGATAGGTCAAATTGTAGGACTTCAGATTAACAGTGTCAAGAAGATGCTCCAAGCCAATGGCGTAGAGTTGAATGTTACCGATAAGGCTTTGGAATATTTGGCAGATGTAGGATATGATCCTGAATTTGGAGCGAGACCTGTCAAACGAACAATTCAACGATTGGTGCTTAATCAATTGTCGAAAGACATCCTGGCTCAAAAAGTAGATAGAGAACATCCGATAACAATCGATTATGAAAATGGAGAATTGAAATTTCGTAATCAATGAGGTAAGACTGTATTACAAGCAGTTATAAATAAGTTAAAGAAAGAGGTGAGAGACAATTGCGGAAATTGTCTCTCAATTTATTTGTATAGTTGTTTGTAAACTATTAATTTTGTGAAGATGAAAAAATTGTATTTGTTCAATCCTGAGACCGATTTGGCATTAGCAGCCAATAGTATCAGTTACACACCACCAACAAATGTTGTAGAGATTAAGCGACGATTGTTTATGTTGCCATCTTTATATGCAGAGCCAAATTCATTATTATTGGTTCCGAGTATTTCCGAAGGATTGAAATATGAAGAATTGCCATACTATTCGGCAGTTTATAGAAAAAATATCCGTTTGGTATCTGAGGATAAATTAGCAGACGACGTTGATGAGGTAATACCTTGGGGATGGAATATGTCGGAAAAGTTGCATTTAAAGAGGATAGGTTTGTCTGAAAACAGTTTGCCGGCTGATGATGTCTTGATTCGGTATCGTGAATTGTCGCATCGTAAGCAGACCATTTCATTTCATCGTCATATAAAAGAGCATTTAGGTTATATAGATGTTGCAGAACCGCTATATTTCGAAAATTTGGATGACGCATTGAAATGGGCTATGAACCATAAAGGATGTTATTTAAAAGCTCCCTGGAGCAGTTCGGGAAGAGGTGTTTTTTGTGTATCCGGTTCAGATGAACGACCTGTCAAGCAGTGGATGTCCGGAATTATCAATAAGCAAGGTGGAATTATTGCAGAGGAAGGTTTGTCACGACGATTGGATTTTGCAACAGAATGGATGCTTACAGATACAGATGTTAATTTTTTAGGATATTCGGTTTTTAGTGTTGGTTCACATGGCACATACCAAGGAAATATGTTATGTTCTCAAGATGAATTTGAAACTATGCTAACAGTTGAATCTGAAAAATGGAATCGTTGTTATATAGATGCACAGCGGGATATGATAGTGAGTAGGATAGCACCATTTTATAAAGGACCGATTGGAATAGATATGCTTATTGGAAATAATGGAGAAATAAATCCATGTGTAGAGGTTAATTTACGTATGACAATGGGGCATGTGGCGTTGGCATTGTATTCTCAAAAAGTAAAATCAAAAATTTTTATTCCCGGAAAAGATGTGGAATGGTGAAAAAATAGTTAAATTCGCGGTATGATACAGAAAATAGCAATAGTAGGTCAAGGAAATGTCGGATGGCATCTTTCAAGAATGTTGAAAGATAAATTTGAATTGTATGAAGTAAATTCACGCACTATTGATAATTTCCCTGACCAATGTGATTTATGTATTATCTGTGTAAAAGATGATTCTATCAGTGAAGTTGCCAATAAAATACCTAAATTTGGAGGCATATTAGTGCATACATCAGGAAGCAAGTCGATTGAATTATTGGAAGGTGTCGCAGATAGATATGGTGTGTTTTATCCGTTACAGACCTTTACTAAAGGTAAAGCTCTCAATTATTCAGAAATTCCTTTCTTTTTAGAAGGTAGTGACGATGAAGTATTGAATCAACTTAAATCAGTTGCAAGTGTAGTATCTGATAAAATTTACGAGGCAAATTCTGATAGACGTCGAAGATTACACATAGCGTCAGTATTTGCTTGCAACTATGTGAACCATTTGTGGAAAATAGCAGATGATATTTTGTGTGAAGATGGCATTTCGTTAGACGTTTTGCATCCCTTGATTGAGGAGACTGTTAATAAAATCAAACATTTTCGACCGAGTGATGCACAAACAGGTCCGGCTGTAAGGGAAGATATTGCAGTGTTGGATGCACATATTAATTTTTTATCAAATAATCTTCCGCTGAGAGATATTTACACACTTTTAGCAAAAAGTATTATAAATTCAAAGAAATAGACATGAGTAGTATAGATTATGATTTAAAAAAAATAAAAGCATTTGCATTTGATGTTGACGGCGTTTTGTCACCATCAACAATACCATTATCCGTAGAAGGAGAGCCGTTAAGAATGGTTAATATAAAAGATGGTTATGCTTTGCAATTAGCTGTAAAAAAAGGATATAAAATAGCTATTATTACAGGAGGTAATACCTATGGAGTAAGAGTTAGGTTTGAAAATCTCGGTATACAACGAATTTATCTTGGTGCTGCACATAAACTGCCAATATTACAACAATGGATGTCAGAAATGTCATTATCACCTGAAGAAGTGGCATATATGGGCGATGATATACCGGATTTAAAAGCAATGAGATATGTCGGTTTACCATGTGCTCCTAACGATGCAGTTGCGGAAGTAAAACATACTTCACAATGGATTTCTCGCTATTCCGGTGGTTACGGATGCGTTAGAGATCTTATAGAGCAAGTTATGAAAGCTCAAAATAAATGGATGAATGATGAAGATGCATTCGGATGGTAAAGATAATCAAATTATAGGTTGAATCATACACATAACCTTACTTAATAATCCCCACAGAAGTTTATGCTTGAAAATTTAAAAAAATATAGAGTGCTTTTGGCAAGCAAATCGCCTCGACGTAAAGAATTGTTGACAGATTTAGATGTCGATTTTGAGGTTGTTACAATCGAAGGCGTAAAGGAAGAATATCCTGAAAAATTAGCTGTTTCAAAAATTGCAGAGTATCTATCGAAATTAAAAGCAGAGGCACATAAATCAATAATTGCGAAAAATGAATTATTGATTACTGCAGATACAATCGTAGTCTGCGACGGAAAAGTATTAGGTAAGCCCAAATCGGAATCTGATGCAAAATTAATGTTGCAAAATTTGTCAGGTAAAATTCATGTCGTGTACACCGGCGTAACAATAATGACATCGGAAAAATCAGTCTCTTTTTCTGTTGAAACAGAAGTAGAATTTGCAAAAATAACAGATGAGGAAATCACCTACTACATAGAGAAATATAATCCGGTGGATAAAGCGGGTGCTTATGGTATTCAAGAATGGATCGGATGTGTGGCTGTAAAAGGCATTTCTGGAAGTTTCTATAACGTGATGGGTTTGCCGGTGCATAGATTGTATAAAGAATTGAAGCAATTCTGAGGTGAAACGTAATAAATAGGCAATATCTTCGTTAAAAAAATGTGAATATACGACAAATAATATTATTAGCAATCATTATGATGTCGTCGATAGCATTCGGCGACAATGTTAAAATTTCAGGTAAAGTTACTGATAATGAGAACAAACCGATAGAGTTTGCGACAGTAAAAGTCGCAGGCACTGCTTTAGGTACGTTTACTGAACTGAATGGCAACTATAAACTCTCAGTTGCTGAGCAAGATACCATAGATTTGGTCTTTACCTGTGTCGGTTTTAAGGATGTAAGTCATAAGCTGATTTCACCCAAAGGAGAATTAACACTTAATGTCAAAATGCTCCCGGATAATATAGTGCTTGATGAATTGGAAGTAGTGGAATATCGTTCTAATTCCAATGGGATGGAGTCATTTAATACCGAAAGTTTTAAACTTTCACCGGATGTGTCGGGAGGAAGTGTGGAAGCAATGATTACTACAATGGCCGGTGTTAATTCTTCTAATGAAATGAGTTCGCAATATTCTGTACGTGGAGGTTCGTTTGATGAAAATTCAGTGTTGATTAATGGCGTTGAAATCTATCGTCCTCAGCTTGTGCGTTCAGGTCAGCAAGAAGGATTAAGTATTATTAATCCCGATATGGTAGGTGACATAAAGTTCTCAACAGGTGGATTTCCGGCAAGATACTCTGACAAAATGTCGAGCGTATTGGATATTACATATCGTGAGCCGGAAGCTTTGGAAGGAGCTGTTACGTTGAGCCTTACAGGCGGATCTCTATCATTTGGTCAAAATTCCGGCAAGTTCTCACAATTACACGGTGTGCGTTTTAAGAAAAACAATTCTTTGTTGAGTTCATTGGAAACAAAAGGAGAATATGATCCTACATATTTTGATTATCAAACTTATTTAGTGTTTAAGCCAACAAAAAAATGGAATATTTCATTGTTGGGTAATATATCGCTTAATCATTTTAATTTCAAGCCGGTAAATAGAGAAACAAGTTTTGGAACTTCAACCGATACGAAGCAGTTTACAGTCTATTTTGATGGTGAAGAACGTGATAAATTTGAAACGTATTTAGGTGCATTATCTGCTAATTATAAATTAAATCAAGCCACTGATTTTACATTCGGACTGTCTGCATTCCTCACAAATGAATTAGTGAGTTATGATATTTCCGGCGAATATTGGTTAGATCAGGCAGGCACATCCGGTGAAGGTGCGGTAGGAGGAGAATTAGGTGTCGGAAAATATATGGAACACTCTCGAAATCGACTCAAAGCATCTGTGGTCCAAACTCTTTTTAAAGGAAAAACCGTCATAAAGAACAATCATATTTCTTACGGGTTAGTCTATCAACATGAGAGTTTTTACGATCGTACTCGCGAATGGGAATGGCGTGATTCTGCCGGCTATTCATTGCCTACTGCTCCCGAAGGTGTACACCTAATATATAATCTCAGTTCAAAACAGGATGTCTCAACTAATCGTTTGGCATTTTACGCAGAAGATTCTTATTATTTGGAAACAAAAGCCGGATTTTTTACATTTAATGGCGGTTTGAGGATTTCATATTGGGATTTCAATAAAGAATTTTTAGTGTCGCCTCGCATAAATATCTCATTCTCCCCAATGAATAATAATCGTTGGACTTATCGTTTTGCTGCCGGTATGTATTATCAATCACCATTCTATAAAGAATATCGTGTAACAGAAACTGATGAGTACGGCAATGGTATAATAAAACTAAACAGAGATATTAAATCGCAGAGGAGTATTCAAGCTATTTTTGCTGCCGATTACAGTTTTAGAGCCTTGAATCGACCATTTAAAATATCCGCTGAAGCCTATTATAAAGGTCTTTCAAACCTTATTTCCTACGAATATGACAATCTTAAAGTGCAATATTCCGGTGTGAATGATGCAAAAGGGTTCATTATGGGTATTGATTTCAAACTTTTCGGGCAGTTTGTTGCCGGTTCGGATTCCTGGATAAGTTTTTCTTTAATGAAAACTCAGCAAACGTTAAACGGAGTGAAAACACCTTTACCGAGTGACCAACGCTACAGTTTCTCGTTATTCTTTACCGACTATTTCCCAAAGTTCCCTAAAATAAAATTCAGTCTGAGAGGTATATTTTCTGATGGATTGACTGTGACAGCACCACGTGTTACTCGTGATGTGGCTTATTTCAGAGCACCTTCCTATAAACGAGTAGATGTCGGTGTCAGTTATCAATTAGTAGGAGCTCCATCTGATGGCGTTCGTCCTTACAACTTCTGGCGTCACTTTAAAAACATAACAATCGGACTTGATGTATTCAATCTGTTTGACATTTCAAACGTAAGTAGCTATTATTGGGTAACAGATGTCAACAATATTCAATATGCCGTACCTAATTATCTCACTCGTCGTCAATTTAATATCCGATTGACAATGGAATTCTGATAAAGTCATTTACATCATTGATTTATCCGATTATCATTTAGAAAATATGTTTTTAAACATATTTAACGTAAATTAACATTTCGGGGGGGTAAAGCTACGCTTTCTATTTACCTTTGCATATATTGTGAAAGTTAACTGATAGATGAGTATAATTACTTTCTCATAATAAATATTTAGAATGTATACGAATATATTAATAATATCTGTGATTATTTCTTTATGTCTTAGCGTTTTTCCTCAAATAATTTGGTGGAAAAAGTACGGACGAAAATATATTGAGCCACAATTACTTCCTTTAAGAAAAAAATATAGATATTTTATTAGTTTTGGGTATATTTTATTGGTTGTCTGTGTATGTTTCGTTTTATTTAATTGGGGAATTATAGAAGGATTTATAGATTTGTATTATATCTATCCTTGTATGATGTTATTTAATTATAGCAAAATAATTTTTGAACCATATTATACAACTGAAATAATAGATGATTTAGATTCATTTTGTTTATATCTTCGTCCATTTGAATCAATACATATAAATAAAGGCTTAAATATACGAACTAAAATGTTTTTACCTGAGCCCATAGAAAAAGTATTATGTCGAAGATTAAATAAAAAAATAGCTCAAACATATTGTATAGGAGATCCGAATTCTGCAATTCCTACGACATTAAGTACTTCATGTATTTATGCTTCCGATAATGAATGGAAGTCTGCTGTGGAAACTCTATCCTCCAAAAGCAAATTAATAGTCCTTCGTGTAGTGGAAACAGACGGTTGCTTATGGGAATTAAGCCATTGTATTAATTTGCATATTAATAAAACCATATTCTTATTGTCAGAATTGAAATTATTAGATTTATTAAGAGATCGTCTCGTAGGAAATAATCTACGATTGCCGGATATTAATACTAATTACAAAGGATGTGTTGCCTTGTTTATTGATAGTAATACTGGTCTATGGAAAGTTGTGAAATTACGTAGTACAGATGATATAAAAATGTTAGTCAATGAATATATCGAATCTCATGATCAATTAAAATCAGAAGTAAAAACCAAATCACGTATATTGTCGGTCTTTAAATCTTCTTATGAAGAAAAAATAACATATGGTAAAAGATTTCATCTGATCTCTTTCTTATTTCAACCATTAATGTATATAAGGTTTAATGGATGGAATAAAAGGTGGTTCTCAGTATTTGTTTTATTTGAATTGATTACAATTGGATTAGGATTATATGTTTCTCTATTAATAGACTATTATATAGTCATATTTGCAATAATATTATCATTATTAGTTTGGATGCCAATAGTTTGCAAAATCACTAATATTTCAAATTATAGAGGCAGTAGATATATTACAAGATATGTGAATAAAATATTATGTTATTGGGTTTTATCTTTTAGTGTTGTTTTTGCATCAATATTTTGTCTTATGATAACGGATAAGAAAAACAATGACCCTAATAAATTAATGGTTGAAAATATAATGAATAGCAGATTTAGTGTCAATGGATATGAATTTGTGGAAATTGTAGAAACTGAGCAAATTACAATAGAGGAATTCAATTTTAATTATAGTATGCTTATGCTAATTAACGATGATTTAAATAATAATATGGTGTTAAATGATCGTCTGTTATCTCAATATTATGGGACTTGTAGTATAGAGACAGAAACTAAAGGAACAACAAGGTATATACATAAATATTATTTTGTAAATGAGCTTGGTAACAAAATAGAGACTACTGATATATTGTTTGTTAATACTACGAATGGAAATTGTGTAAATTATTCATTAGATTATGCAAGTGCAAGTATATTCCCTAATTATTATTATTATCGCGGTGTAGCAGAATTTTTACTGAATATACAATGAATTATAAGATATTGTCATTGTATTGGTATAAAGAATTTTTGTAGAGAATGTGTTGGAATAGCGGATTTTTTTATAACTTTGTAACATATTTGCTAATTTAGGAACGAAATGCATAGTTTTTATGCTTAATTCGTAGGCAAATAATGGTTTCTGACTAAATAAATTAAGGCAGGTTCTATAAATTGATTTGGACAGATTTTGAGAATTTAAATGAGGAGATTTCAAGATTGAGGAGGGAGCTTAGCGAGCTAAACGACTGACGAAATTGCAGAAATCTGCCGATTAAAACTCAAAAGCGACCAAAAGCCTGCCTAAAACAAAAGAAACTGAAATAAAAATAACATCGCAGCGTTCAATTTATAGAACCTGCCTTAAATATAAACAGTTAATCTTAAAATTAAAAGTAATGATTAAGCCGTATGTTCTTGGTATCGATATAGGCGGTACAAACACAGTTTTCGGAATTGTAGATGCTCGCGGTCAAGTAGTAGCAAGTGATTCAATTAAGACAAAAAAGCATCCTAACTTCGATGATTATATTGAAGAACTTCACGCAGAAGTAATGCGTTTGTTAAAAGCAAATGATGCAGAGGATAAAATCCAAGGAATCGGAATCGGTGCTCCAAATGCAAACTATTACACCGGAATGATTTCAAGTGCACCAAATCTGCTTTGGGAAAATATTCCATTGGCAGAAAAAGTAAGTCGTGTTTTCGGTGGTATTCCGGTAGCTATTACAAATGATGCAAATGCAGCTGCAATTGGCGAAATGACTTATGGTGCTGCACGAGGAATGCGTGATTTTATTATGATTACACTTGGTACAGGTGTTGGTTCAGGTATTGTTGTTAATGGTCAACTTGTATATGGTCATGATGGCTTTGCAGGAGAATTAGGACACATGATTATGAAACGCAACAATGGTAGAATGTGTGGCTGTGGTCGTACAGGCTGTCTTGAGGCATACGCATCTGCAACGGGAGTAGCACGCACTGCACGTGAATTCCTTGAAATACGTACTGAACCATCTGTTTTGAGAGATTTGCAAATAGAAGATATTACCTCCAAAGATGTGTATGATGCAGCAATTGCCGGTGATAAATTGGCAAAAGATATTTTCGAATATACAGGTACAATTTTAGGTGAAGCATTTGCAGATATGATTGCGTTCTCATCACCTCAAGTAATCGTTCTTTTCGGAGGCTTGGCAAAGAGTGGAGATCTTCTTCTCAAACCTATTCGTGAAGCAATGGAAAAGAATGTGATGATGGTATTCAAAGGCAAAACTAAAGTAATCCTTTCTGAACTGAAAGAAAGCGATGCTGCCGTATTGGGTGCATCAGCTCTTGGTTGGGAAGCAAAGTATAAAGCAGAAGTTTGATTTACTAAAGCATAATTATGAAACCGATAGTAAGAAAAGCAATTTTCATCTTTGTTATATTCTTAGTCGCTGTCAGTGTTTTTGGTGCTATAATAGCTTTAATGGCTCAATATTTCAGAGTTAATGAAACATACACACCTTTTGTTAAATTAATCTTAGTGGCGGTTATGGCATTAGGAATGTATAAAGCGTGGAAATGGTTTTGCTATAGGCTTGATAAGTTAGACGATAAGTAAATCTGTAAAATAAATAGAAAATTAGCATTCTCAGAAATTGGGAATGCTAATTTTTAATATCTGTATGATTTTTGTTACTTTGCTCAGGTGATTTCTATTGCGATTTTCTGTAGTCTCTCCATTTTTCAATTAGAGAGGTCATGTCATCAGGAATTTCAGAATCAAAATCCATTTGTTGCCCGGACCGAGGATGAATGAAGCCAAGTGTTTTGGCATGAAGAGCTTGTCGAGGGCAAGTATCGAAACAATTAGCTATAAATTGTTTGTATTTAGAAAATGTTGTGCCTTTTAATATTTGATCACCACCATATCTTGCATCATTAAATAGGGGGTGTCCGATGTGTCGCATATGAACTCTAATTTGGTGAGTTCGACCAGTTTCCAAAATACATTGAACGACAGAAACATATCCAAACGACTCAATTACATTGTAGTGAGTGACAGCATGTTTCCCTATGGAAGGGTCATCGAAAACAGCCATCTGTAGTTTGTCTTTAGGATTTCGAGCGATATTTCCAATTATTGTGCCTGAATTATCATTAAAATCACCCCATACGATAGCTACATATTGTCGTTTAGTGGTTTTATTGAAGAATTGTAATCCAAGATGAGTTTTTGCTTCCGGTGTTTTAGCTATGACAAGCAGACCGGAAGTGTCTTTATCTATACGATGTACCAATCCTAAACGAGGATCATTTACGTCATAGTCGGGATTGTCTTTGAAATGATATGCCAAAGCATTGACCAAAGTCCCATGATAATTACCGTGTCCCGGATGTACCACTAATCCTGCAGGTTTATTCACTACTAATAAATCGTCATCTTCATATACGATGTTTAAAGGTATGTCTTCAGGAATAATTTCAAGTTCGTAGCGAGGTCGGTCCATAACAATACTTACGACATCGCCGGGTTTGACCTTATAGCTTGATTTGACGGGGTTGCCATTTACAATGATGCAATTTGCATCAGCCGCTTGTTGGATGCGATTGCGAGAAGTTTTTTCCATTCTCGCCACAAGGAATTTATCTACACGAAGTAGAGTTTGTCCTTTATCTGCAATAAATCTGAAATGTTCATACATCTCTCTGCCATCAGCAGTTGTATAGTTGCCAAGCGTATCCGATTCATCATCGTTTGTAATATGTCGTTGTGCCGATGAAGAGAAATCATCATCATAATCCAAATCTTCACTGAAGATATTACTTTCGCTTATCACAGTAAATAATAGTTATTCAAAAATTTCTGACATTTCGTTTGATTCTGCTGATTCTTCAATAAAGATGATATCAGATTCTTCAGAATTTTCCGTTTCTTCAACCGGATTTTCCTCCGGTATAGCAGTCTCATCGTAAGGGATGTCGATGGATGGATCATCGAATAAGGTAGTATCAGCTAAAGCTTCGTCTGTCCCCATGCTAACTTCAATAACTATAGCAGAATTAATTGCTACCTTTTCCATCATTCTTACAGGCTTGCCATTTGCCAATATTCTAATAATACGATCAGTTGTGCCTGGTACAAATTTTTCTTTAATATTTTTAAATCCGAGTTCCTCTAACAGGGCTTTTCCTTGTCGAAGCGAAATTCCTTTGAGTGCAAGTTCGAGTCGATTATTGCTTGTTCCGTCAATAAGTACTCGTTTTGGATGTACAGCATTAATATATAGAAGCACTTTACGTCCCGGCTTTACATTGGAATTTGCTTTCGGAATTTGTTCGATAACATATCCCGGTTTAATATTTTCTTGATACACAGAGTCCTGAATTGAAGTCCTGAATCCATGTTCATTCAAAGTCTCAATAGCTTGTGTATAAGTCATATTTGTTACATTCGGAACAGTGTCGAATTCGCCATGTTTGGTAAATATAGCCAAGCTTAGATATGCAATCCAGATACCCAATACTGCAATTATAATAATAATGAGCAAATTTGTTAGAATAGGGTGTTTGCTCGCAAATCTCTTGATAAAAGAGTCTGATTTCTGATTAAATTTAGTTCCCAAATCGTATTAATAATTTTTGACGGTGTAAAGTTAACTAAAAAAATGTGAAATATCACACGTTTTCCGGAATAATTTATTAACTTTGCACTCCAAAGCGTATAACAATTATGTGTAGATTCATATATATATTATTGTTGGCAGTCATCTTTACATCGTGTGGAGAGTATAATAAAGCATTGAAAAGCAAGGATATCGATTATAAATTTGATTATGCCAAGCGAGCTTTCAATGAGGGCAAGTATGTTCAATCGGCAACAATACTTACCGATATTATTACTCCTCTAAAAGGAGGTCCTAAAGGTGAAGAAGCCTTATATCTGTTAGGGAGAAGTTATTATGAAAATAAAGATTATCTGAATTCCGGAGTCTATTTCAAGACATATTATTCTCGTTATCCTAAAGGAATATATGCAGAAATGGCGAGATTCTATTGTGGATATGGATATTACCTTGATTCTCCCGACCCGCAGTTAGATCAATCTGTTACGCTAAAAGGTATCGAAGAACTGCAAGGATTTTTAGATTATTTCCCTAAAAGTGACAATGTTACAATAGCACAAAATGCAATCTTTGAATTGCAAGATAAGTTGACTTTGAAAGAATTGCAAAATGCACAGTTGTACTATAACCTCGGTACATACATGGGAAATAATTATCAGAGTGCAATAATAGTAGTTGATAATGCTTTAAAAACCTATCCGTACACAAAGTATCGAGAACAACTTGAAATGCTAAAACTAAAGGCAAAATTCCAAGAAGCCGAACAAAGTGTGGAAGAAAAAAAATTGGAGCGATATAGAGAAGTGGTTGATGAATATTATTCATTTGTGAACAATTTCCCTGAAGGACCTAATAGAAAAGAGGCTGACAATATTTTAAAAATTGCAAAAAGACATATTAAAGATTAAGAAAAGTAGAAAAATAAAATATATTTATGGATTACAAAAAGACAAATGCACCGCTGAATACTGTTACCCGTGACATGATGGCGTTGGCAGAGCCAACAGGCAATGTGTATGAAACAGTTTGTATAATTGGTAAACGTGCTAATCAAATCTCGGTAGAGATGAAAAAAGATCTTGAGAGAAAGCTTCAAGAATTTGCGGCTACCGATAATATGGAAGAGATAGCGGAAAATAGAGAACAAATTGAAATTTCTCGCTTTTATGAAAAGCTTCCTAAGCCAACTTTGATTGCAGCTCAAGAGTATATTGATAATAAATTGTATTTTAGCAATCCGGCAAAAGAAAAAGACCGCTTAGACGATTAACGTAGCGGATAGATAGATAAAATGGGACATCTGCTTTATAAGATGTCCCTTTTTTATTAAAATTGATTCAGAATCTAAGTATTAATTTGATTTTAAATAATCGTGAATTTTGTTGATTTACCAAAAGTATAGAAATTTATGAAAGTAAACTTTCATGTCAATATTTGTAGAGTCTTATTTCTATCGTGTTTGATTTTAATGTTGTCGAATCATAATATTTATGCCGAGGACAAAAATAATATTGATAAAAACATACTCGATTTTGTGTCTGCTATTAATACTTCTAACAATAATAGCAATTTGAATTCTGTAGGATGTGATGGAAATGAGTTGATTTTCATATATAATGATTGTGGCATCGAAATCGATGAAGACACTGATGTGAATTCTTTGAAAAATATGATTCTTCAACTAATGGCAGAAACATATTCAGAGGATAAATTGAATGATATTGTAACGTTTCTTAAAGATAATCAACTTTACATAAAATATAAGATTGCTAATAGAGGTAATTATATAGAAATAACTTTTGATTTAAATGATTTTGAAAACTTGTAAAATATGAAAAATTTAATCGTTCGATCATTTTCAGGAATAATTTATGTCGCCTTAATTTTGGGTTCTATATATTTAGGTCAAGCATATTTTATGTCATTAATGGCATTATTTGCAGGATTGGCTATAATTGAATTTCAAAAAATGACTTTTGGTAAAGATAAAATAAAATTCTTGCCTTTAACGGTAGATGTTATATTAGCTATATCATTAGTGGTAGGTTCGCTTTTTAGCAAAACATTTATATTAGCGTTGTTTTTAGGTGTTTTTAGGTTAGTAATGGAGCTTTATCTTAAAAATGCAAATCCATTAAAGTCATTAGCATTGTCATTGATGTCCTATATTTATATTGGTTTACCATTATTCCTCATTTCGTATTTTTATAAATTGGCAGGCCCAATGATGATTTTATTTGTCTTTTTGTTTATTTGGATTAATGATACAGGTGCATTTATAGTAGGATGTAGCTTTGGAAAGCATCGATTATTTGAGCGAATCTCCCCAAAGAAATCTTGGGAAGGATTTTTCGGAGGGTTACTATTAAATGTAGTTGTTGCAATTCTTTTATCGTATATATTTATTCCGAATGGATTTATAGTCGATTTGGCTGTGGTTGTTACAATATTTGCCACATGGGGAGATTTGATTGAGTCAATGATTAAAAGGTCATTGAACGTGAAAGATTCCGGAAATATTATTCCGGGTCATGGCGGAATACTTGATAGAATTGATTCGCTACTTTTAGTCTTCCCTGCTGTTTTATTATATTGTATTGTATGTTCGTCGCTTATTTAAGATTATTAGGTGTTGTTTTGTTCTGATTTTTTAAATATGTAAGAGTGTATGTTAAGCTATTTATATTTGGTAACTATATATTACTTTACAGTAAGGATAATATCTACATATAGGTTTATTAACATCTTTTAAGACTATAGGACTAAACATTCTATAGTCTTTTTAT
>CAZGEX010000043.1:0-18657 GCA_964524385.1 uncultured Sangeribacter sp. | reverse complement strand
CATCTGCCTTACAAGCAGAGGGTCGGCGGTTCGAATCCGTCAACGCCCACCGAAAATAAGTAATGCTTTAGTAAGTAATCATTTGTGATAAATGGTTGCTTTTTTTATATTTCCGCTGCACTGCAAAGCCGCCATTACAGAGTCCGATGTGTTATTTTCGGCAGATTTCCTCAGAGTTTCACAGAGCGTTTTTCAGGGAAGAGTAGGGGCAGGTGAGATAAATGGATTTTGAAAGATATTGCATATCGGAATTCAAGGGGGTGCCTTACAAATGGCTACTTTTGCATTATTTGCATCTCGCGTTTTGTCGGTTGAAACAAATTAATTAAATTTGCAAAAATAATTCACTACTATGGAATATAATCATAAAGAAATCGAAGCCCGTTGGCAAAAATTTTGGAAAGATAATAATATCTACAAAGCAGAGATAGATAATGCACGTCCCAAATTCTATGTTCTTGATATGTTTCCTTATCCGTCGGGAGCGGGATTGCATGTGGGTCATCCGTTAGGCTACATTGCGTCAGATATATTTTCTCGTTACAAACGTCAGCAAGGTTTTAATGTGTTGCATCCGATGGGCTACGATGCTTACGGTTTGCCTGCAGAACAATATGCCATTCAGACCGGGCAACACCCTGAAATCACTACACGTCAGAACATAAATCGCTATCGCGAACAGCTTGATAAAATCGGATTTTCTTACGATTGGAATCGCGAAATCAAAACGTGCGATCCTCAATATTACAAATGGACACAATGGGCGTTTCAAAAGATGTTTGATTCTTACTATTGCTATGATCAAGACAAAGCCCTGCCTGTCGCTCAGCTTGTCGAGCATTTCGAAAAGTTTGGTTCTCAAGGGCTTAACGTGGCATGCGGAAAGGAATTGGAGTTCACTGCCGATGAATGGAACAGCCTGTCGGAAAAAGAGAAGCGTCAGCGTCTGATGAACTATCGCATTGCATATCAAGGCGAAACGATGGTCAATTGGTGTCCGAAGCTTGGCACAGTGCTTGCCAACGACGAAGTCAGCGAAGGTATCAGTTTGCGAGGTGGCTATCCGGTGGAACAAAAATTGATGAATCAATGGTGTCTGCGAGTTTCAGCCTACGCAGAGCGACTGCTTGCCGGTCTCGATAAGCTTGATTGGACCGACTCGCTCAAAGAGACACAACGAAATTGGATAGGAAAATCGCAAGGTGCGGAAATGAAATTTAAAGTGGCGGATTCCGACATCGAGCTTGAAATTTTCACCACACGAGCAGACACAATCTTCGGGGTAACATTTATGGTGCTTGCTCCCGAATCGAAATATGTGGAAATGGTCGTAACAGCATCACAAAAGCAAGCAGTCGATGACTATTTGGACCAAGTGAAACATAAGACAGAACGTGAACGCCAAATCGACAAACGAGTGTCGGGTGTGTTCTCAGGAGCATACGCAGTCAATCCGTTGACAGGTCAAAACATTCCTATTTGGATTTCCGACTATGTTCTTGCCGGATATGGCACAGGAGCTATAATGGCTGTACCTGCCCACGACTCAAGAGACTACGCATTCGCTCGCCATTTCAATCTGCCGATAATTCCACTTATCGAGGGTGCCGATGTGTCGAACGAATCTTTTGATGCCAAAGAGGGGAAAATGATAAACTCTCAGGGTCCGGAACTGAATCTCAATGGTCTTGAGGTGAAAGAAGCCATCGAAGCCACCAAGAAATTCATCTCGGAAAAAGGTATTGGAAAAGTCAAGACCAATTTCCGTCTTCGCGATGCGATATTCAGTCGTCAACGCTATTGGGGCGAACCGTTCCCTGTCTATTATAAAGATAATGAGCCATATATGCTCGATGAGTCGGCATTGCCACTCGAATTGCCCGAAGTGTCGTCGTATCTTCCTACCGAATCCGGCGAACCTCCATTAGGACGAGCAGAAAATTGGCAGACTGTCGACGGCTATCCACTTGAACTATGCACAATGCCGGGATTTGCCGGTTCGTCAGCCTACTTCCTCCGATACATGGACCCTCGCAACGACGAAGCCCTTGTCGGAAAAGATGCCAACAGCTATTGGAAAAACGTGGACCTTTACATCGGCGGTACGGAACACGCCACAGGCCACTTGATCTACTCTCGCTTCTGGAATAAATTCCTTTTCGACCTCGGTGTGATTGTCGAAGACGAGCCTTTCAAAAAGCTCATCAACCAAGGCATGATTCAAGGTCGAAGCAATTTCGTCTACCGTATCAAAGACACCAATACTTACGTCAGTGCCGGATTGAAAAATCAATACGATGTGACACCTCGCCACGTCGATATTAACATCGTGACCAACGATGTGCTCGACATCGATGCGTTTAGAAATTGGCAACCCGAATTTGCCAACGTCGATTTCATCCTTGAAGACGGCAAATACATTTGTGGCACAGCAGTCGAAAAAATGTCGAAATCGATGTTTAACGTCGTAAATCCGGACGACATCGTAGAGAAATACGGAGCCGACACGCTACGACTTTATGAAATGTTCCTCGGTCCGCTCGAACAAAGCAAACCATGGGACACCAACGGCATCGACGGAGTGAATCGTTTCATCAAAAAGCTATGGGGATTGTTCGACAAAGTGGATTTGCAAAATCGTGTTCCGGCTTCCAAACAAGAGTTGAAAGCCACACATAAACTCATTAAAAAAGTGTCGCAAGACATCGAAAATTTCTCGTTCAACACCTCAATTTCAGCATTTATGATTTGTGTCAACGAATTGACATCGTTAAAATCCACGAATGCCGAAGCGTTGGAAATCGTGACAAGAGTGATAGCTCCGTTTGCACCTCACATCGCCGAAGAATTCTGGCACAGATTAGGACACGAAACTTCGGTGGTCGATGCACAATGGCCTGTCCACAACGAAGATTTTCTCAAAGAGGATTCAATCACTTACCCCGTATCGTTCAACGGCAAAGCCCGCTTCAATATTCAAGTACCTGCCGACACACCGCGTGAAGAAGTCGAAAAAATCGCACTTGCCGACCCTAACGCCGCTCGCTGGTTAGACGGTAAGACACCGAAAAAGATTATAGTAGTGCCGGGTAAAATCGTCAACATCGTGATTTGACCTCTAACAGTTTATCGAACCTGACTAAAAACAAGGGGAAGACGTCGAGCGTCTTCCCCTATATAAATAGAGGAAAGTAATTTAAGACAGGACCTCAAAATCTTTCCAAATCAATTTATAGAATCTGCCTGTAGAACCTGCTTTAAGTTGACACCGACCGCTCCCACCTATAATAAAACCACCAATTTATCGTTAATTTAAGTATGAATGAGGTTAAAGAAATAGTTTTTGCCACCAACAATCCCCACAAGCTCCAAGAAGTAAGGCAGATTGTGGGCGATAGCTATATCATCCGTTCGCTGAGCGACATCGGGTGTCACGACGACATTCCCGAAACAGCCGACACGCTCAACGGAAATGCTTTGATTAAAGCACGTTGGGTCAAAGAACGCTACGGTTTTGATTGCTTTGCCGACGACACAGGCCTGATGGTCGATGCTCTCGACGGAGCTCCCGGTGTGCATACGGCACGATATGCCGGCGAAGAATGCAGTTCTGAAAAAAATATCGATAAACTTCTACGCGAACTTGCCGACAAAAGTAATCGTAAAGCCCGGTTCAGCACTGTAATAGCACTAATTATAGATGAAGACGAAATCATCCTTGAGGGCAAGGTGAATGGTTCAATAGCTACTGAAAAATCCGGTTGCGACGGATTTGGCTACGACCCGATATTCATCCCTGAAGGCTACGACATCACATTTGCCCAAATGACGGCAGAAGAGAAAAATGCTATTTCGCACAGAGCGAGAGCCATTGCAAAACTCATCAACCACTTGGAAAATATTTAGAAAACAATACGCAAACATATAATTATGAATCGAATCAGTCGCATATTTCTATCAATCATATTGATTCTCGTCGCTGCAGTGCCTCTGTCGGCACAATCCAACATCGGAGATTGGCAATTACACCCGACTTTCGATAATTACATCGACAAAATTATCGATACTCCTTCGAAAGTGTATATGCAAGTGCCGGGACAATTTTATCGTTCAGATGCAGCCGGTTACGAACTCCCTTATTCTTCGCTATTCGTCTATGACAAGGATGCCGAAGAATTTATGGGCTATACCGCTCGCAACTATCTCAACGGAAATATCGTGCGTTACATGAACTATAACGCCGACAAAGGCTATCTCCTCATCGTATATGAAGACAGCAACATCGACCTTCTCTACGATGATGATTCGGTTTATAACATTCCGGGGATGATGTCGGCGGTGTTGACTTCAGCTAAAGATGTCAACTATGTCACATTCGATGCAGAAAACAATCGTGCCTACGTGGCTGCCAAATTCGGCTACATCGTCATCAACGACGAGAAAAAAGAGATTGCGGAATCTCACATCTACAACACCGAATTGACTGCTGTCGGCAGAGTGGGCGACAAATTGATTCTGATGACACCTTCGGCTGCTTACCAAAGCGACATCAACGACCCGCATCTGTCGATGTCGTCATTCTCTGTTATAGAGGGAATCACTAACCCGAAATTCCTTATGCCGCTCACCGACAATTCGTTTGCATACGCCAACAGCGAATTGCAAAAAGCGGTGTTTAACGACGACGATACAGTAACGATAACTCCGCTATATCCCGGCAATTCAATCAGTAATGTGCATCCTGTGCCGGGTGGTAAATATTTCTTGCTGACAGGTTGGAATGCCGGACTTTTGAACGAAAATGGCACTTTGCAACTTTCAGGTGTGCCGGCAGAAAATCGTAGCGGTCAATTCTCTTCTTCCGACTTCAATGAATATTGGTTTGCGATGCCTCGCAAAGGGCTTGCAAGCCAAACATACAAAGATAAAACGTGGACCGTAACTCGCGACTACGCTATGCCTGACGCTTCTTGTGTGTTCAGATCGTTCAACTTTGAATACAGCGACAAATACGGTATGCTGGTCTGCAACGATGGTCCGAGTGTGGTCTATACACTCAATTGGCTTCAATATTGGATTCTTATGAGCGGATACAAAGACGGTGAATGGACAAACTATTCCCCGGTGTACCACAACAGTCCGTTCTCTGTGACGGTCCTTGATCCCCATGGTCCGACTATTGATCCTGCCGATCCGGATGTGTGTTGGTTCGGAACTTACAGAAACGGACTCTTCCGAATGAATCTTGCCGATCCCGCATCAGGAGATGTATATTCTCATTCGGGCGATAGCAGCAATAAAAATCTTGAAGGTTTCCACGCTTTACTACCTTCAAGTTCATGGAATTATTGCCACGTCACCAAGCCCGGTTTCGACAAAGACAATACGCTATGGATTTGCCACGACACTCAATCGGTCAAAACCGATGCCAATTCGCTCTACTATTGGAAAACCGACGACCGCCTGAATAATAATGTAGCCAACTTCAAGTCTGTGCCGGTTCAAGGTTTTATCTCCAAAGAGCATAATGTGATGCAAGTGTTGAAGAAAAGCAATATGATAGTCCTTGCCAACGGCACTTGGGACGGTCCGATGTGGGTGTTTGACCATAACGGTACGCCGGACGACACTTCCGACGACCGCTCTGTGAAATTCACCACTATCTACGACCAAGACGGAAATTCAATTCCGAAAATCTACATCTACGGCTTCTACGAAGATCAAGAGACAGGCAAAGTGTGGGTATGCACTTATAACGGCGTGTTTACATTCAATCCCAAGGATGCATTCGACAGCAATTTCAGAGCTCAACGCATCAAAGTGGCCCGTAACGACGGCACCAACCTCGCCGACTATCTTCTCGACGGTATCCCTGTCTATCGCATGGCTGCCGACGGTGCTAATCGTAAATGGTTTGCCACAGGAGGCTCCGGTGCAGTATTGACTTCGTCCGACGGCTCGGAAGTAATTCGCCAACTGACAACCGATAATTCTTACATACAATCAAACACCGTCTATGGTGTAGGTTGCGACCCTACCTCCAACTCTGTGTGGTTGGGAACTCAATTCGGTATCGCTCAATACTATTCCGATGCCACTCCGGCACAAGCCGATTTCGATAATGTGTTGGCATATCCCAACCCCGTACGTCCCGACTATCTCGGTTGGGTAACTATCGAAGGGTTGATGGACAACTCCCTCGTAAAAATAGTCGATGCTTCCGGAGGTCTTGTCAAAGAACTCGGACTCTCAAGTGGCGGTATGGCTTCGTGGGATGTTACAAATTTGGAAGGAAAACGTGTCAAAACAGGCGTCTATTACATTGTAGCTTCCGACAGCCGGGAGGGTGGCAAAGAAGCCAAAGTGTCGAAAATTCTCGTCGTCAACTGATTGCTTTCGACTTCCGCAAGTCGATAGACATCGACAGATTACGGGTGTTTTGCGAGTTTCATCAAGTACTTATTCTCGCGAACTTCTGATATGGCGAATCCTATTTGCTTGTAGAATGCTGTTGCCGTTGCATTATTTTTCGTCACCTCAAGTTGAAATTCGTAGTCGTCAAAAGTCGAAATAGCTTTCTTGAACAGAAAATTTGCATATCCTTTTCGGCGAAATTGCGGATAGAGATATACGTGAGTGAAATAGACAAATTGATGCTCGTTGTTGACGTAAAACGCTATAAGTGCTATCAGTTTGTCTTTTTCCCACAGGGAGAATGTAATAGCATATTTTCGAATTTTTGCAGCATAGGTTGATATGTCTGTCTCCTCATCCAACGGCGGAGTAAACGCTGATGACACCTCTCTGAGATGAGATGCTATTTCTGATTCGGATAATGTGTTTACTCGAAATGACAATCCCTCGCTGTTCATATCAATCTGTATGCATCTAATAGTCGGTTTACCCCCTCCACGCTGTTATTCATCAATACATCTATCATCGACAAACCCGGCACAAATTCTCGCTGACCGGGCTGAGGATATGGCAAAAAATCCGTTTCAAGAAAATACAAATCGATGCCATGCAATTTGTGTTCTTCTTTAAAATGCAAATGTTGTCCGCCGATTGCATTAATATAAATATCGCCTTTTATTATCTTGCATATATCATACACTCGTTCACTCCCTTTCAGGCTGTTGTCTTTTGCTATTTCCGACGACATCAATATCTCGGTCTCGATGCCAAGGTACCGGCATATCTCTTTAAGACTGTTAGCATTAAAGCGTGCCACATTTTTATCCGAAAAGCTCATTATCCGCTCTATCAAAGGGTAGGCAGATGGATAATTGTCCGAGTTTACATACTCTCTCCGCAGTAAGGTCAAAAATTTATCGAAATCTCCGCAATATTCATGCTCATTGAATTTTCGATTTTGCGACACATCACGTATTGGCAACACAAATCGGTGTTTCGCTCCATTCACAAGGATATGGTTGCGGTTTGCCCAGCCATGCCTGATATAGTTGACATCGTCATACACCACATATCGGTCAACTGCCTTTATCAGTTGAAAATAGCCGATATACGGCATAAAATAGGGCTGCATGATTCCGATTTTCATCCCGTCTCTCTATTTCATCTCCAATCCGGTGGCTTTCAATATCAAGCGTGGTATATCAGTGTTGTCGATCGAACTTTTGAACAATTCTGCTCCGGCTCCTATCGCATACACCGGCACAAAATTGGCAGTGTGATTGCCGGAAGTCCACCCGATACCCAATTCGCGATTAAACATATCGAATACCTTCACGGCAAACTGATTGAAATTGTTGTAAAGCGTCTCTTCGTCGACCCCTTGACGATGTGTGAATGTCAGGTCGAACGCCGCTCTTAATTCATCAACATCCTTCTCCGACAATGCTATTTTGCTGAAGAAACCCAAATTGTCAGATAAATAAGATTGCATCTCCTCCCAACTGAAGTTTTTGCCGTCGGCAAGGCGACGTTTGCAATAGTCCGAAAATTTGTCTTTCGAAATCTTCTGATAATCAATATATTTCAATTTTCCGTTTCGCTCATTGTCTTTACGTCCGAAAGCCATGCCGCCGGTGTCGTGGTCGGCTGTTACGACTATCAACGTCTCTTCCGGATGACGGAGATAAAATTCGTAGGCCACTGCTATTGCTTTTTGGAAGTTTAATACCTCTTTGACCACTGTCCCGCCGTCGTTGCCATGCGATGCCCAATCGATATTGCCGGCTTCCACCATCATAAAAAATTTGTCGTCTGCCACTCGTTCCAAATGTGCCAAACATTCTTCCGTGATAGTTTGCAGTGTCAATGCATCTGCTTCCGAATCAAGGCTATAACCCACTTGCTCACCGTAAGGATTGCTACTAAGCAATACCACTTTTTCGCCGTTCTTACTCCTGTCGAAATCGTGATGTCGCACCACAGTATAGCCGGAATCACGCATCAATCCTTCCCAATCATATTTCTTCATACCTCGCCACATCGGTGCCGAAAAAAAGTCATAGCCCGAAGTCGCGGCTTGCCGGGATATTCGCTCGCTGTCGCCTCGATTATCAGCGTGTGCGTAAAACGATGCCGGTGTTGCATCATCGCCTGCCACACTCGATGCTATCCCTATGCCATAGCCCTGAGATTTCAATATTGCCGCTATGCTGCTGACCGAAACAGAATCGGCATCCTCTCCAATCATTCCGTTGCGAGTCTTGCTACCTGTCGACAACGCTGTCCCCGCCGCAGCCGAATCAGTCACAGGATTTGATGCCGAATAAGTCGTAACCTGACCCGCTATCGGAAATTGTCGCATCAACATCACTGTCTCTGAGCATAACACATCACGATTGTAGATTTCTGCTGTATTGACGTGTCCCATTCCCATTCCGTCGCCGATAAACAAAAACAGATACTTCGCCTCTGCAAATAGCGTGGCGACACTAAATGTCAATATTGATAATAATAATCCTATACGTTTCATAGATTTTCTGTATTTATTGATACGCAAAGTTAAACATTTTTGTGATATTATGCTTAACTTTGTCCATAAATTCAATTGAGATGATATTCCCTGATTTAGAATTCCATGCCACAGCCGACGGCTCTGCCACACTTTATCGCCCCGACTTGGACGAACATTACCATTCCGTCAAAGGTGCGATGACGGAAAGTCGACACATCTTTATCGATTCGGCTCTGAGACATTATATCCCCCAATCGATGCCGGTAAATATTCTCGAAATCGGTTTCGGCACAGGGCTTAATGCCCTTCTGTCGGCAATGCAGTCGGATATTCAAATCATCTATCATTCGCTCGAACTGTATCCGCTTTCGACCGACATTATCCTCAATACAGGCTATCATAAACTCCTCGCCGGCGAAAATGTCAAGCAGCTGTTCCTTGACCTGCATAATGCCGAGTGGCAGACGTCGGTCGAGATTACTCCATCTTTCCGACTGCATAAAATCAAGTGCGATTTGACAAACCCGAATGCCGAATTACCTCAAAATATCGATATTGTCTATTTCGACGCTTTCGCTCCCGATAAACAACCGGAAATGTGGAGCGTAGAAGTCCTCCAACGCATCTTTGATGCGATGAAATCGGGGGCGATAATGACCACTTACTGTGCCAAAGGTGAAATACGTCGCCGACTGCAATCCATCGGTTTCATAGTAGAGCGAATACCCGGTCCTCCCGGCGGTAAACGTGAAATCCTGCGGGCTTCAAAACCTTGATACCTTTCAGCCTAATGCCTGCAAAATGTCGTCGTACAAATCATCGACTGCCTCAAGCCCTATCGACAAGCGGATTGTAGTCTCCTTTACGTCCATTTCGCATCGCTCTTCTGCAGTGAAATTGCCGAAAATTGTGCCGGCAGGGTGGATTGCAAGGCTCTTGTTGTCGAATAAGTTGGTTGCTCTACGTATCAATTTCAATCGGTTCAGAAAATCGTAGCACGCTTCCCGGCTCTCCAAATCTATCGTCAACACCGCACCTGCTGTCGGTCCGAACTGTTTGACTGCAAGTGCGTGATACGGATTGTCTTCAAGTCCGACATAATTGACCGATTTTATCTGCTTCACTCCTTGCAGACGACGTGCGATTTCAAGCGTATTGCTCGATTGAATGCGATAACGTGCATCGAGCGTCTCAAGTCCGATTGTCTGCATATAAGCCACATGTGGTGTCATATACGCTCCAAGATTGAAAAGTATCTCCTTGCGTAACATTGCATTAAAGCCCGGCGTGGTGCCATAGTCTATCACAAGTCCGCCCAACGAAGTAGCTCCGCCCGACAGATATTTCGTACTCGACACCAATTCTATATCCACACCTAAGGCATGAGCGTCAAATTCGGTGAACGGTATCACTGTCGTATCTGCTATTAACGGAATGTTATGACGGTGGGCTATCTCGGCAAGCATTCGCAAATCAGCCACTTCAAGTTGCGGATTCGTAATGATTTCCAAATAGATGCAACATGTCTCGGAATTGATAGCTCGTTCCACTGCCTCGGCATCGGTCAAATCGCAGAGATTGGCTGACACTCCGAATCGTGGCAAAGTGTTGGCTATCAGCGTAAATGTGTTGCCAAACAAATGGCGTGATGCCACAATGTTTTGCCCGGCTCGTGCCACACTCATCAATGCGTTGCTTATCGCTGCCATTCCCGATGAAAATGCCACTACATCTGCCGCTCCCGTCAGTGCCTTTATCTTATTCTCAAAATAGATTACTGTCGGATTTGTGATGCGTGAATAATCCGGCACATTCGACCGCCCGCAAAATGCATCCGACATCGACGAAGCATCGTCAAATTCGTAGGCTGCGGTGTGATATACAGGCATACTCAATGAATTGTATGCATCCTTGCTCTGAAAAGCGGTATGTATTGCTTGTGTTTGTTTTTTCATCTTGCGTAATATTTTTTTTCGGCTCTATCTGCCAATTTATATTTTGCAAATATACACACTTCATCACAATTTCACAAATTCATGGCAGGTTCTATAAATTGATTTGGATAGATTTTGAGAATTTAATCGAGGAGGTTTTGAGATTGAGGAGAGAGTATAGCGAGCTATATGACCAACGAAATCGAAGAAAACTGCCGATTAAAACTCAAAAGCGACCAAAAGTCTGCCAAAACTAAAGAAACAGAAATAAAAACAACCTTGCAGCGTTCAATTTATAGAACCTGCCTCATGTTAATCCCAATGTCGCCTGCCGCAAATTACTCCCAAAAAAGAGGTCGAGCATTGCCCGACCTCCTTGTATGTGTCTGAAGACTCATTCTATTTCGAACCTCATTTTATTCTTTGAGTGTTGTTATCTTACGGCGATTTTTACTGTCCGGCGACTGCCGTCATTCATCTTGCAATCCACAATGTATATACCTGTCGAAAGCGATTCGTCGGCTCTGACTTTATTGCCGTCGATACCATAGACACTATATCCGCTGACTTCGCCTGAAACATTCAATCCTCCATTTTGGGCAACTACTACCACCGGACGGTCTCCGTCAACATTGACTTTTTCTACACCACTCGGTTTTAATTTCGCATAATTGGCATTAAGGATGTCATTGTCGCCCATATCCGCTTCATTGCGTTTGTTTGCGTATGCCACAAGTTTGCAATTTTCTGCTTTCCATCCTGCCGACAACGTCAATGTCGGACAGTCTATGCTATATGTACCATCCTCTTCGAGTTCCAACAAATACCCTTTAGGCTCTTCGCAGAAATCATGGCGGATTATACCATTATGACGGAATTTTTCCACCAAGTCGACCGGTGCTGTCTCATCATCCAATCCATATTGGAAATTACGGCGATCGTCTAATTCGATGCCGTCTTCAACCAAATAGACACTCAGATAGACAGGGTCGCCGGATGCGGCGATTTCACTGCCGATGCGTCCTGACACTTTCGGCGTGATTGTACCGGCTGTCTCATCATAGCTGAATTCAATGTTTACAGATGCTTTTGCCGGGCGTAAGGCCGCGGCCGCTATCTGCTCATAATATGGACCCGGCTCTGCCAATGATGCTCCTATGACAGGTCTGACTTCGCCGTCGGCTACATAGCGGTCATACATCACTGCCGGATTAAATCCAACCCAATTACCGTTACCATCCTTTTCATTAAACAGATAGACCAATTCATTGTCGCATGGCTGTGTGAAATTATCTTCTCTATACCCGCTATGGCGAGTCAAATAGATATATTCACCGTCATACATCTCCATTGCCATATCCAAATAATATATCATAAACGGACAGTTGGTGCAATATTGACTTGTGAATTCTTCAATTAATGGAATACGTTCAAACGCATCGACTGTGACATAATGATATGTTGTCTCTCCTGAGGTTTCATCTGTGGCTTTCCCGTTCATCGCTGTCACGCGTAGTTTTATCCATTGACTCATACCTGTTTCGGCTCCCGCTCTTATAGATGCTTCTACCATTCTGCCCTCTTTGGCCGCCAATGGCGTGTCAAAAGTTATCTCCTGTACGTGTGCCTCGCTATCGCCTTGACCGATTGTCTCTAATGTCATGCTGTTGACCGCTTCATCACTATAATTGCCTACGAATATTGTGGCATCAAACATCTCTGACGGTGCTATGGTCAACGGATAGTCCTCCAATCTTGCTCGCCCGATATTGTTCACTTTGTCTGCCGCTCCTTCATCAAGGATGGCCTGAATCATCAATGTGCCATGGTCGCTGTATTCTTCCCAGCCGTTCTTATCGATGTTAATCCAGCATCCTCCCGCGATTTCGGCATTTCCAAATGACACGAGTGGATATGGGGTGCCTCGGAGTTCATAAACCTGAATCCCTACAAATTTCTTCTCGTCGCCTATCTTGACAGGCTCGTCAAAATAGATTTCATTCCACCCGGCAGTGAAATCACACACTTTCTCTACCACATTTTCCGTCGGGCTGCCGGTGGTGTGCATTATCTTTGTGCGTTTCTGCTTGGATTGCTTATAATCGGAGAGCATGTAGCACCTCAATCCCAATATCTCATGACCTTTTAAACGTGCTACAACAGGGTCGGTTGCCGGGTCAAGACATATCATTCCGTAAATAAAGCCGTTTGCTCCGGTGCCTTGAGCTCGCATATCTTCTTCCGACACTACTTCCGGTGCATAGCCATATCTGACTACTTCCGATTGTGATGTAATCACTGTCGCAACGGCAAGCATGAAACTGAATATTATTTTTCGTAACATATTCTCTCTTTTTTATGGGTTTTTATATTCAGGCAGGTTCTATAAATTGAACGCTGCGATGTTGTTTTTATTTCAGTTTCTTCTGTTTTTGCAGGCTTTTGGTCGCTTTTGAGTTTTAATCGGCAGTTTTCTTCGATTTCGTCAGTCGTTTAGCACGCTAAACTCGCTCCTCAATCTTGAAACCTCCACGATTAAATTCTCAAAATCTATCCAAACAATTTATAGAACCTGCCTTCAGAGAGTGGGCATCTGTTTTGCCCACTCTTGATTTTATCATTTCGCATTCCCGTGATAAATAATTATCTGACAAATATTTTTTTGCAACCGTTGTCGGTCTTAACGATATAAATACCGGCAGGTAGATTGCTTGATGATACTTTCACTCCCGATAGATTGTAAATATCTGTTGCAGGATGTCCGCCTACAAGCACTGTGCCTCCTGAAATTTCGATGCGTTGGTCGTTAACCTTCAAACCTTCAACGCCACTTTCGCCCGCAAATGCTTCGCTACTATTGATGATTTGACGATTCATATGGTCGTTATCTTTGCCACGATTGAGGAATGCGACTACTTTCACATTTGGCAAATCCCATTCAGAATCCAATGCTACTGTAAATTCTTTGCTGTAGTCCCCTCCGGTCTTTTCTAATTGTTCGCCCCAATATGGTGTCAAGATTTCTCTGATAATGGTTTTATGGGTGTATTCTCCATTCAGTTCTCCTTTTTCCTTATCGTCCCAGAACAATTGATCTTCCGACAATACATCATTTTCGGTAACGTAAACAGTCAGATACAATGGCTCGTCTGCAGGCATAATTCCTTCTGCTACATCTCCAAATACTTTCACTTTCATGTTTTCTCCGCTTTCGTCAAGCTCGCTTTCAATGTTGACGCTTGCAAATGTAGGGTAGGTCAACATTGTGTCATAATATCCATAGTATTTCACTGCTTCAGGATATGGTGTGCCATTGTGGAATGGTGTGCCTTCGATTGTCGCTACATAGAATGTATAGTAACTTCTGTTGAATAGATATTGTGGTACGCTGACCTTCATCGCATCATCACCTGCAAGGTCGATTAATTCCAACAATGCCAAATCATCTATCACCTGACCATTGACTGTTACTTGCTCTTCTTCATTGTCGGTCAAGAATGAATATTTATCATCAAGGTGTGGCATTACTAATGTGAAATAATCTTGATAATCTTCGAATGCCGGCATCAATAATTCGTCTATATACGATGGTGTCATATAGTTTTCTTCCGACACAAAGTATTGAAGTAAAGGACGGAAGTCATAATTAGATGACACTTCTTCCGGAACGCCTATTAATTTTGCTGTTGCAGTAGCAATGTTTTTAGGTGTTTCGCCATTTACTTTGGTAAAGCTGATAGTGTGTTCGCCGGTTCCAAAACAATAAATAGGTAAACTTGTTTTCACTGTTGTCAATTGTCCGATTCCCTTTTCAAAATCGACTGTGTATGATTTGCTTACTTCTCCTAATGTGGTTGTAACTTCTATACTTGAAATTGAGTTGGAACCTTTGTTGCTGAATGAGAAAATTCCGATCTTCTCTTCTTCATTTTGATCTACAACGACATCTGTTTGAAAATTATTGATTGCAATGAAATTCGTTAAAATTCCTTCTTCGTCAGATAAGACTAAAACGACGGTCATTGTGCCTATCCCTGTGTAATCATACCATTTTTCCGCTCCATTCTCATCCAATTCTCCATCCCATAAGTAGCACGAATTTGCTTGGTCTAATGGGTATAATTTGGGTATCTGACACAAGTTGGCTGAGGCTTCCATATAGAACCCTGCACACAATGCCCCGATCTCTTCGGTAATTTCTACCGGCGTTTCCATTTCGATGTTGTTCCATCCAAAATACACTTCTCCCTCGCCGGATGCAATGGTCTCGCCATTGAATGTGCCTTCTTTTACAAAGCATTCATAGTAAGATGATGTGTATTCATCATCGTAGCCGACATACATCGATACGATTTTTGTCCCTGCATATTGCTTCACAAGTTCCTCCGGAAGTATGATGCCGACTCCCACACGACCATCTCTGTCGATCGACAGACCATCTGACGGCCATATCATATCACTTGGACTGCAGTAACCCAAATAAGTAATTGGTGTTTCTCCTTCTGATGCGTTTTGTGGTGCCTGGATCTTTTCGTATTGACCCCACTGACCATTTGCAAATGCTATGCTCGCTATCGCCAGCACGCTACTCATTGTTGTTAGTAATCGTTTTTTCATCTGGTAAAAAATTATGTTGTGTTTGTTTATTTTTATTCGCTTGATAAAATCTGTATAATTGTTTTCTGTTGCTAATTTAGAGTTATTATTTAAATCATGCAAATAAAAATAGTGAAAATTACTTAAAAAAAGTCGCATTCTTTTCCGCTGTTACTCATTTATTGACAATCTCTATACAGAAAAAAATGCATATACTGAATTTTTAGTATTTTTTTGGAGTTGAGAAAGTATTATTGCATATTGGTCAATATTTCACATTTATGTGTTAAAAAGTTAGATTTGTCCTCTTTTCTTCATCCGGGTGTTTTATGTTTGCTTGCAATTTGTCTGCTTTATTGCTTGCAATTTGTCGGTTTTTGCACCTCTGATTTTTTTATCTCTGCCGACAAGGTTATAAAAAAATAATACAAAAATGTTTGTTTAACATTTTTTAATAAGATTTTCTCCCGATTCCTCTTTCAATTTCTTTTAATTTTTCTTTTAAGATGTATATAATTATCCCCATTGGCAATAAGACCAATGGGGATTGTTGTATTTTAAATTAAAAAAGTCAGAAGTATATTTATTTTTCACGCATAAATATCGAGACGGGAGTTCCTCTGAAATCCCATTTCTCGCGTATCTTATTTTCCAAAAAGCGTCGATAAGGCTCTTTCACCCATTGAGGAAGATTGCAGAAGAACACGAACGTCGGTATTACAGAGTCTTTCAACATCGTAACATATTTGATTTTTACAAACTTGCCCTTATTGCTTGGAGGAGGTGTGATACCGATGATTTCAAGCATATATGTGTTGAGCTGTGAAGTCGGTATCAGGCGTGTGCGATTCCGGTACACATCCACTGCGGTTTCAAGCACCTTATAGATACGTTGTTTTGTCAGTGCCGAACCGAAGATTATCGGGAAATCTGTGAATGGTGCAAATCGTTCGCGGATAGCAGATTCCATTCGCTTTTGGGCTTCAAGGCTCTTGTCCTCGGCAATGTCCCATTTATTGACACAGACCACCAACCCTTTTTTATTCTTTTGGATGAGTTGAAAAATATTGGCATCCTGCGACTCTATTCCTCGAGTGGCATCAATCATCAATATACACACATCGCAATTCTCTATGGCACGTATCGAGCGTATCACTGAATAATATTCGATGTCTTCGTTCACTTTCTGTTTCTTGCGGATGCCGGCGGTATCGACAAGATAGAAATCAAATCCATATTTATTGTAACGATGATAAATCGAATCGCGTGTCGTGCCGGCTATGTCGGTGACGATATGTCGCTCTTCGCCTATAAATGCATTGATAAGCGATGATTTTCCCGCATTGGGACGCCCGACAATTGCAAATCTCGGCACATTCTTCTCCACATCATCATCTTCTTCCTCTTTGGCAGGCATCATCTTCATTATGATGTCCAACAGGTCGCCCGTTCCGCTTCCGCTCGATGACGATATATCTATCGGATCTCCCAATCCCAAACTATAAAATTCCGGCACATTGAATCGAGAATCGCCTATATCTATCTTGTTGGCTACAAGCACTATCGGCTTCTTCGAACGTCGCAAGATTTCTGCTACATGGTCATCAAGATCAGTTACGCCCGTTGAAGCATCCACCACAAACATTATGACATCTGCCTCTTCAATTGCGATTGCCACCTGCTTATTTATCTCTTCCTCAAATATATCATCCGAGTTGACTACCCAGCCTCCGGTGTCAACTATCGAAAATTCCTGTCCACACCAATCCACCTTTCCATATTGTCGGTCGCGTGTTGTGCCGGCTGTTTCATCTACTATGGCTTGACGTGTCTGTGTCAAGCGGTTGAAAAGTGTCGATTTCCCTACATTGGGTCGTCCCACTATTGCTATGAGTTTGCTCATTTCTTTTTCCGTTTATAGGGTTATTCTATATAGCCGAATGCTCGGAGTTTGTTCTCTCTGTTTCGCCAATCTTTCTCTACTTTTACATATATTTCCAAAAAGACTCGCTTGTCGAAAAATTTCTCTATATCTTTGCGGGCTTCTATCCCGATGGTCTTTATCTTGCTGCCGCGATTGCCGATAAGTATCCCTTTCTGCGTGTCGCGTTCCACATACACTACCGCCATTATATGGATGCTGTTTTCCTTCTCATCAAATTTCTCCACCAACACTTCTGCACTGTATGGTATTTCTTTGTCATAATTGAGCAATATCTTCTCGCGGATTATCTCAGTTACAAAAAATCTTGCCGGCTTATCGGTCAACGCATCTTTTCCGAAAAATGGAGGTGAATAGGGGAGAAGTTCTAATATTTGTCGCTTCAAATTATCAACATTGAAATGCTCCTTGGCTGAGGTTGGAAACACTATCGCTTCCGGCAATATTATCTTCCATTTGTCGATAATTGTTTCCAAATCACTATTCCCCTTCAGTAAGTCGATTTTATTTATCACAAGTAGCACAGGAACTTTCTCCTTTGCCACTCGCTCAAGAAATTCCATATTCTTGGTTGGATCCTCTATCACATCGGTCACATATATCAGTATGTCGGCATCGGTCAATGCTCCCTGAGAAAAATCAAGCATCGACTCTTGCAGCTTATATTGAGGTTTCAACACTCCCGGTGTGTCGGAATAGACTATTTGATACTCCGGCGTATTGACTATGCCCATTATCCGATGGCGTGTCGTCTGAGCTTTGGAGGTTATTATAGAAATACGTTCACCTACCAAGTCATTCATCAACGTCGATTTCCCTACATTCGGATTTCCCACGATGTTGACAAATCCTGATTTGTGGTTACTGCCTGTCTCAGAAGTTTCCCCTTGTAAAAAGGCTTCAAGGGCATCGCCTTTCGTGCTTTCCGCTGAGCCGGGTAGATTGTCGGTATCGTTTATCAATTCCATATCCTGCAATTTCCTTTATATTGATGGCAGGTTCAATAAATTGAACGCTGCGATGTTGTTTTTATTTCAGTTTCTTTTGTTTTGGCAGGCTTTTGGTCGCTTTTGATTTTTAATCGGCAGTTTTCTTCGATTTCGTCGGTCGTATAGCTCGCTAAACTCCTTCCTCAATCTCGAAACCTCCACGCTTAAAATCTCAAAATCTATCCAAATCAATTTATCTCACCTGCCCGGCAGGCTCAATAAATTGAACGCTGCGATGTTGTTTTTATTTCAGTTTCTTTTGTTTTGGCA
>CAZGEX010000042.1:0-20103 GCA_964524385.1 uncultured Sangeribacter sp. | reverse complement strand
GATACTCAATGGATTCCACGTAGTTCTTTTCATTGACAAGGTTGGGTGTAACGACCCCTTTAGAAAAGTCTTCGCTAAATAATGTAGATGCTCCCGGATTAATCTCTCTTACATAAGTACCTACATAAGTCACACTGAATTGTTCGTTACCATTACTACCGGACAAGTCTGTTACTGCTCCTGCATCTACAACTACCTTATAATTACTTCCTTCGAATAGACGTTGTTCGGAAATAGGGTAGAGTAATGCTTGTTGACCTGACACTGCAATATAAAGATCTGCCACCAATTCTTCGCTATTATCTTTATCAATAACATAAAGATGTCCCGGAGCATTAGTTGCTGAGCTTTCACCTAAAGCTAAGTTGGCATCAAATGTCATCAAAATAGGATTAGATGAATTGTTAAGTAAAGCTACTGATGAACCATCCGACGGGTTAATGCTTTTTAATGCTACCGGTTTGCTTGAACGTCCTTTATATAATATTCTGATTTCATTATTTTTCTTAGTCTCATCGCCAAGTATTTGGAATGATCCGGACGGAATAACGACATAATATGTTTTATTATCTTCCAATACCGGACTTCTAAATCCTATATTAAGTGTTTTTGATTCCTCGCTTTCTGCTTTAAATGTAACAGAGTTTTTAAGTACATTTCCTTCTGAATCTTGAATCTGCACTGATGATTTATCTCCAATAACTTCAACATAACGATCAAAACTAATTGATACAGAACTAATTGATGACATTATTGCTCCTTCTTGAGGTGTTACTGAATAGTTCTTGAGCAAATCTATTTGAGGTGCTAATTCGGAAAGTGTTTTAGGCATTTCTACAATGTATGATTCACCAATAGGATAAGTGAACGAACAGAATTTTAATCCGTCACTACTCATCGCCCACATTGTACCTGTGTTATCATAACCGGTTGCTCCTACAAATTCAATGTCATAAATTTGTTTAACTATCGAATTAAATGAATACCAATAATTATCAACTCTTGCGTGCCAATTTCTTACAGGATTGCCGTCAGGCGTGCTTGCATAGATAACACCATCATCTCCAACAGCTCCACCACTCATTCCTACATCTTCAATTCCATCATAAATTTCAAATTTATCATTTTCAATATCATATAAATATGGAACTGTATATTGTGAAGCATTATTCGAACCATCTTCAAATTTTACCATATACAAACTTCCTGTTGCATATTTACCATTTGGAGATAACACTACATCATTAGCGTGGTGAATTCCTTCGAACTTAGGTTCATATTTACCATCTTTTATATCAAAACCGATAGGAGACCATTCTTTAGAATCGACATCGTATATAAAATACATTACATCATCAGGATAGCTATAAGAAACACATCCGATTATGGTTTTTCCATCAGCAGAAATTCCGGTGAAACGTGTCTGTTCCTGCCAATTTCCTGATAAATCTTCCATTGGCCAATTTGTTTCTACAATAGTTGGAGTTCCTTCCAAGCTCCATAAAACAGGTTCTTCATAGAAATACGCTTTTGCACTCATTTTTCCTACTGCCCATTTTCCATCAGGAGTAACTGCTGAAACAATCCCATCTACCCAAGGACTATCGTAAGGAGCATTTGGTGTCGGCAACATTTCCCATTTTTGCGTATCTACGTGATAGATCGCCGGAGCATTTGCGTAATTACCAACAATCAATTTTCCATCATCAGTAATATCATTAGCTGATGCAGAATTAACAGAACCACCTAATTCTTCTTTTGTGAGCAATTCGATTACATTGTCCGACGTTTTGCTTAAATCAATCAATTTAGGAAAAAACGTCCATAACGTATTTGCAGGATTTATACCATTTGCCACAGCCCACTTTCCATTGTTTGAAATGTTTTGGACAATGGAACCATCTTCAAAGTTGAATACCTGGAATTCCGGGCGTTCAACTGCCGAGGCATTAAATCCTACACAGGTTAACACTGTCGTGGATAAAATAAATGATTTTAAAAAATTCTTTTTCATGTTATTATTATTTAGTAAAATTCGTTACAGCAACACATTATAATAATTTGCAAAGTTAGTAAAAAAAGTTCGCATAGCAATTCTTAAGCACAAAACTAGAATCGTAAAACTTAAAAAAATTTATTTTTTAAATATTAGTAAAAAACATGATATAAATAATCGAAAATTAGAGGCAAAATTTAAAAAAATTACTAACTTTGCAACGATATTTTTAACACAGCAACATAAAGCGAATATAAATACAACTATTTATAATATTAACTATACACTTTAATCTAATGAAGAAAATTTACTCTTCCACAGCAGCGTGGCTCAAGGCAGTCACATTGTTGGTAGTATTATGTGTTTCAGGGACATACGTTTCTGCAAACACTACTACAGAATTAGAATTGGGTGAATTGATGTCAGGACGTACTTATACTATTCCTGCTAACACCCATGCGACAGCAACATTCAACGCTACATCTGATGGCGTAGTGAAATTGACATCTTCTTTGGGTGTCAATTACAACCTTGTTCCGTATTCAGATGCTGATTATTCAATCACTATCACTTGCGATCGTGACGAGGCATCAAGAGCTAAATCATTCTCTGCAACTGAAGGTACGACTTACTATTTTCAATGTTCATCAGGCATTAATGCTTTCGATGTAACATTTGAATTTGAAGCCGAACAAGCTGAAGAAATCGTTGTCAACTATCTTTTGCCTGAAGATGGAGAAGAAGTAGACGTTCTATCTAAATTCAGCGTTGGAACAACTGACAACTCTCAGATTGGATACGTTTATGTAGACATTAAAGACATTACAGACCCAAGCAATCCAACAGATTTGATTACTTATGAACCACAAGAAGACTCTAACGGTAATTGGACTGTTTCTCCTTTGACGGCAATAATTTTTGCCGATGACCATGTTTATGCTGCATACATATACATTGCTGCCAGCGAAAACGACTATAAAGCCGGTAATTATTTGACTACTTATACCGCAACATATTATGGTCCTAAAACAGTAGTTGTTGAGCCGACTATGACAATTACACCTGCCGGTGGTGCAACTAAAGAAACTGCTGTTGACACTGATACATTCACATTTACCGTAAAATTCGATGGTGTTACTTCTGTCGAAAGCACAGGAACAGAAAATTGGATTGAATTCGTAAGTTGGGGAGAACATCCTCGTAATGGTCAAGAAGGTTGGTATGGAGAAGGAACATACTATGATATTGATAAAATCGATGATACCACATTCCAATTAATACCTCTTCAAGAAACTATCGCATCAGGAGTATATAGATTGAAAATACCGGCAGGTGAATTCTGGTTTAATGGAGATAGTTCTAATACTATTGAAGAAACTTTATTATTCTATAACTACGCAGGAGAGGTTGTTATTATTGAAAATAATGTAACAGTTACTCCTGAAAACAATAGTAGTGTTGACAAACTATCTACAATTACGTTAGCGTTTGAAAAATCAATTGAAATCCCGGGGTTAGAAAATGGTGCAGCAGCAAAAGCTCAAGTATATGATGCTGAAAACAATGTCGTGTCAGAAGGTGCTGTTGAATTCAATGAGAATGATTGGTCTGCAAAAATTGTAGATGTAAAATTTAGTCCTGCAGTAAAAGATGCCGGTACTTATACAGTTAAAATTCCTGCCGGTGCTTTCGATTTCGACGTATCTAACACAGTGGCATTATCTCCTGAATATACATTCACATTCACAGTTACAGGAGAAGAAGCAGGTATCGATTATACTCTTACACTCGACCCTGCTCCAGGTAATATAGAAAAACTTACTACTTTCACACTTACATTTAGTGGCGTAGAATCAGCAACTCCTACTACAAAAATAACTGACTATGATAATAGCGACTACCTCATCACTTTGGGTGATTGGGCAGAAGTGTACACAGTAGATCCTATAGAAGGTTCAAGCACATCATTTATTTTAACTCCTATGTGGGAAAGCGAATTCACGACTAAAGGAACTTACAAACTTAATATCCCTGAAGGCGGTTTCTATTTCAATGGCGACACCAAACTTATAAATGATGCTTATAGTCCATCATACACTATTGAAGGTCCGAAAGAGCCAACAGTAACATATGTTGCAGAACCTGCTGCAGGAAATGTATCTTCTCTTGAATATGTTGCTTTAACATTCACTCCTTCAATCACAAGCATCAACGATATTGATGCAAATGTAGTGTTGACAAAAGGTGATGAAGTACTTGAAACTATACCTGTAGCAAATCTTATGCTTTCAGAATTTGGACCTGTTCCTGCAGTTTCAGCTATCTTCGAAAAAGAATACTCTGAAATAGGCACTTACACTGTGACATTCCCTGCCGGTTTTGCTACATTGGAAGGTGGTCTCACAAACGAAGAAATCAAACTTACATATAATATGTTGAGCCAAACAGGCGAATACAACATTGTAGTTAATCCTGCTGAAGGTGTAGTATCTCAATTACGCACTATAACTGTTACATACGAAGGCGTTGGAAAACTTTCTGTTCCTTCAGACATCGGTCCGGCTCAATTCCCATACTATGGAACTGTAAACGAAGATGGATCAATCACTAAAGTTCAATACGGACTCACATCCAGTGCTTCAGGCAATGTTATTACAATGAGCACAACTAATACTAAAGCAATAACAACTCCGGGAAATTACGCTGTAGTCATTCCTGCGGGCTATGTAGAAATAGATGGTATACTATCAACCGAAGACGTTCGTTTTGACTACACAATTGAAGGTGAGTCTGCTGAATATACACTTGTATCTTCTCCTGAATCCGGTGAAGTAGTAGCAAAAGACCTTTATGAAATCAATGTTACTTTTGAAGGTGCTAAAAACGTAGAATTCCACGATATGGGTAACTATCCAACTCTTTACAAACTTACCGAAGATGGTAAACGTGGCACACAATTCTATGGAACATATGACACAGATGAAACAGGATTTACATATATTATGGTAGTTCAACACCGTTCTAACCTTGAACCGGGCAACTATGAATTCGTAATTCCTATCAATTATGTGACAGTTACAGGCAGCAATGATGTTACAACAACTCTTGTAAAAGAAATCGTAATAGATTATACTGTTATTGAAAATGAAAATCAAGTTGTTACAGTTATTGCTCCTACTCCTGAATGTAAATTAGAAAGCATCTATCATTTCGAAATTTCTTTTGAAGGTGCTACTGAAGTTCTTCTGAATGAAAATAAAAAAATGAATGGTGCATACCTATATCAAATCACCGAAGAGGGTAAGAAATTCTATTCTGATCTTATCGCAATGCCTACACCAAATGGTGCTATGCTTGATGTAATGGCTGAAGCCGCTACAGAAGAAGGCGAATATCTTCTTGTTATCGAAGCTGACATGTTCACAGTAGATGGTCTTAATAACAAAGAACTCAACTACACTTATTATATTGAGGCTATTCCTGTAACAAACAGACCAATGGAGATAGATGTTGAAGAAGGAGTTGTTGACTCACTTAAAGATTTTACTCTTACATTCCCGGACAACGAAGTTGTTGAAATCTATGAAGGAAATCACATTGAAATTACCCTTTTCACAAGCACAGCAACTGATTTAAATAGAAATGATCTCGACTTTGGTATGCCAACAATTGCTTTCGAAATTGAAATTAATGGCAATGAAGTTAAACTTACCGGTCATACAGAAGTTACAGCTGCAGGCAACTATTATCTTATCATTCCTGAAGGATTCTTCCTCGTTGATGGTAAGCGTTCAGCTGAAAGAACTTTCGAATACTATATCGCTGCAGGCGTTGAAAACATTTTATCTGACACAGAAGACCTCAATGTTTACAATGTAAATGGTGTTCTTGTTCTTCGTAATGCAAAAGTATCTGATCTTAAACAATTAGATAATGGTATCTACATTGTAAATGGCAAGAAAATATTTATTACTAAATAATAACTGAACCTAAGTTATTCAAATATAAAAACCGGCTCGCAAATGAGTCGGTTTTTTATATATTTTTTTAATTGTCATTTGTTGACATAATAAACACTTATCTATAATCTTTTAAGACTGATTGAAGTTTCTTTCTTGCAACAAAAACTCTATTTTGAATAGTGGTCTGCGGTATATTTAAAATTTCAGCAATTTCGCTATATTTATATCCGGCAATATAAAGTGCAAATGGTTTCCTTACATCTTCCGAAAATGTAGCTATTGTTTGTGCTATCTCTTTAGCTGAAATTGCATCCTCTGCTGATTCTTGGGCTACTGTAACTAATGAACCTATTTGAGAAATTTCGTAATTATCATCTATTATAGTCGAACGAATTGAGGCATGACGATAATTATTAAGAAATATGCTACGCATTATTGTACAAACCCAACCCTTAAAATTCGCTTGATCCACATATTTGTCTTCATATTTAAGAGCCTTTAATGTTGTGTCTTGCAACAAATCTTTTGCATCATCAGGGTCTGATGTAAGCTTCAATGCCAAATCATATAGACTACTTTGTAGCTTAATTAAATTATTCTTAAAAGATTCTGAATTTCCCATAAATTGCTAAATTAAAAAAATTGCCCTCGATGATAGTAAAACATTTTATGTTTAAAAAAGTTCACAAAAAAAGTTAGGAAAAATCCTAACTTTTCCTAACTTTTTCACTTATCAATCAATATTAAAAGGCTTGAGGATTATTACAGCAGTTGAGCTGAACGAACTATAAAGTTATTTAAATTTTCCCCTTTTAATAAATTTGCTTGCAGTAGAGCTAAATCTACAATTTGGCGAACAATAATTTGTTTGGTTGTAAATTCATTTATTGCACTTGAAATTTGATTTCTTAGATCTGTAACTTTATTTTCTTTTTCAGTAGTTTCTTCAGAGACATCAACATCAGATTTTTTTCTCAATTCATCGATTTCAGAATTTAATCGATTTATCTCATCGTATATAGGAGCTAATATCGATTTTAGCGATAACATTGCTTCATCTTTTACATTTTTTACTGCCGAGTGAGAAAGATTCACCACTACGGAATAGCTGTCAGGCATCTCTCCATAGAATGACATTCCGGCTTGCATTGATGCCATATCTTTCATTCTACGCATAAATTCATTTTGGATGATTGTAGCAGGTGCATCATTCTCTGTCAGAGCTTCAAATTGAATCAAAAATTCTGTTTTTTCAATCTTGGGTATTGATGATTTGAATATCTCTGTCATAGTATCTCTTTCAATATCATCGAGTGATAATGTTTTCTTTTCTTCTTTGATAATAAGATTTTCCACGATATCTGAATCAACTCTGACAAATCGTGTCTTTTCTAATTTTTGTTCAAGCAAACCTATATAATGATTATCCAACTGACCATCCATAATTAGGACACTATATCCTTTAGCTTTAGCTGAATTGATATAAGAATATTGTTCTTCTTTATCTGTAGCATAAAGATATATGATATTTCCTTCCTTATCGGTTTGGTTGCTTTCTACTAAAGTTTTGTATTCATCAAATGTGAAATATTCATTATCTACAGTCTTAAATAGTGAGTACTTCGTTGATGATGAACAGAATTTTTCATCAGTAAGCATCCCATATTCAATAAATATCTTAATGTCGTCCCATTTTTCTTCAAAATCTTTACGATTAGATTTAAACATTTTATCTAATCGTTCAGCTACTTTCTTTGATATGTAGGATGAAATTTTTTTGACCTGTGCATCTGCTTGAAGATAACTTCTTGAAACATTCAAAGGAATATCAGGAGAGTCAATTACCCCTTGCATTATTGTCATAAATTCCGGCACAACTCCCTCTACTTGGTCTGTAACAAATACTTGATTACAATATAATTGTATCCTATTTTTCTGTAAATCAAAGTTATTGTTTATTTTCGGGAAATATAAAATTCCGGTGAGGGTAAATGGAAAATCGACGTTTAGATGAATCCAAAACATCGGATCTTCATTTCCAGGTATAAGTTCGTGATAAAATTTAATGTAATCTTCATCTGTAAGTGTAGATGGCTTTTTGCTCCACAACGGCTCAGTTGAATTTACAATGTTATCCTTGTCGGTATCAACATATTTGCCATCTTTCCATTCTTGAACTTTTCCACTGACAACTTTTACCGGAAGAAAACGGCAATATTTTTTTAGAAGTGCGTCAATTCGAGATTGTTCCAAAAATTCTTTGTTATCATCGTCAATATATAGGATAATGTCTGTACCTCGTTCTTTCCTTTCACCTTCCGTCATTGAATATTCGGGAGAACCGTCACAACTCCAAATTATAGGTTTTGCATTTTCTTTATACGATAATGATGATATTTCTACTCGTTTTGACACCATAAATGCGGAATAGAATCCTAATCCAAAATGCCCGATTATCGAATTTGCCGCATCTTTATATTTCGCAAGAAATTCTTCTGCTCCGGAAAATGCAATTTGGTTTATATATTTTTCAACATCTTCTGCATCCATTCCAAGACCATTGTCTGTAACAGTGAGAGTTCCTGCATCCTTATCGATAGTTACCACAACATTTAAATCGCCTAATTCACCCTTATATTCGCCAATCGATGCAAGTGTTTTCAATTTTTGAGTTGCATCTACAGCATTTGATACTAATTCACGAAGAAAAATTTCGTGATCACTATATAAGAATTTTTTAATTACCGGAAATATATTTTCTGTTGTAACTCCAATTTTACCCGTTGCCATACTATTTCATATTTTTTGTTGATTTCTAAAATTTATTTTAATATAGATTACTTCTTTAGAAAACACGTTTTCAAAACGATGCTACTACCTTCAATTTTACAATCCACTTCTTCCGGATTATCTGTCAATCGGATACTTTTTACTTTGGTTCCTCTTTTAATGACCATTGATGAGCCTTTGACTTTCAAATCTTTTATTACTACTACTGCATCTCCATCGAATAATTCGGTCCCATTACTATCTCTTGTTACGACTATTACGTCTGCTTCTTCCTCTGTTCCGAATTCATAAGCACAATCCGGACAAACATATTGAAAGCCATCGTAGTAAGTGTATTCTCCGCCACACTTCGGACATTTTGGTATATTTGTCATATTTAGTTAATTTAGTTTCTTTTAGTTATATTCTAAATATGTGCAAATATTATGCCAATTCACACACTATTCACAAATATTACAACAAATATGAATTCATTGCGAATCCTATTTAAGATAAAACCACATCAAGAATCATCATTAATGCAAAGCCTATGGCAAAACCTATTGTAGCTCTATTGGAATGTTGACCATGTGAAGCTTCAGGAATTAATTCCTCTACTACAACATAAAGCATTGCACCGGCAGAAAATGCAAGCAAATAGGGGAGAGCCGGACTTATTACCGACACCAAAAGAATTGTTATTATTGCACCTAATGGCTCAACAACTCCGGATAAAGCACCTATCAAGAAAGATTTCTTACGAGAATTACCGGCCGTTCGCATTGGCATTGACACGATTGCACCTTCAGGAATGTTTTGAATTGCCATACCTATCGCTACAGCTGTTGCTGCTGCCATTGTTATTCCCGACACTGAATCTAATGCAGATGCTATCACTACGCCTACTGCCATTCCTTCAGGCAAGTTATGTATTGTAACTGCCATTACTAATTTCCATGTTCTCGACATTTTACTTCGCGGACCTTCAGAATCGTTACCTTCTATATGAATATGTGGAGTAAATTTGTCTATAATATACAGAAATAGAAAACCAAGAAGTAATCCGGCTACAGCCGGGATTACTCTGAATTTACCCATATCTTCCACCATATTCATTGCAGGTATTAGCAATGACCACACTGAAGCTGCGACCATAACTCCACCGGCAAATCCCAACAAAAACTTTTGTAATGTATCCGGTATACGATCTTTTATTAAAAAGACAAATGCTGAACCTATGATTGTTCCTAATAAAGGAATTAATAATATACTGATGATTTCCATTTTATTCTATCATTTATTATTAAACTCTTATTCTTGTCGCATTGTTTGGATTGGTGATATTTTGGCTATAAAATGCGAAGGCAATATCAACATCAGATAAATTACCGATATAACTGATATATTCAAAATTAATATTGATAGCCAATCAAATTCAACCGGCACAAAATCTATATAATACGACTGTGGATCAAGCGATAAAATATGAAATTTATTCTGAATATACAGTAATAGAATTGCGATGATGTTACCTATTCCAATACCTATTATTGCGATACGCAACATGATTATTACAAATATCTTCCTTATAAGTTTATTTGATGCTCCTAAGGATTTCATTACTCCTATGAATTTTACTTTCTCTAAAATTATAATTAACATCCCTGAAATTAGTGTAAAACAAGCGAGAATTATCATTAGAGCAAGTATAACAATTACATTGGCATCAAGTAATGCTAACCAACCAAAATATACAGCACCTTGATGTAAAGCATTGGACAATTGAAAATGTGGTATAATGCCGGCATCTACGGCATTAACTAACTTATTATAAAGTTGATTACTATATAAATCTATGTTTTCAAAATTATCTGTTGTTATTTCTATGGATGTTCCTTGTGTTGTATCTAATCCGCATAGATTTTGAATCATCCCTATATTCCCATATATGTATATATCATCATAATCCTCAAAATGTGTGCTAAAAATTCCTTTAATTTCAACTTTTCTAACTCTTATTTCCGGATTTACAAAATATACTTCTATCTTATCTCCAACATTAATACCTAATCTATTAGCTAATTTTTCAGAAATTAATATGGAATTGACATCATTATTTTTACAATCAAAAGATGAACCTTCTAATAAACATGAATTTATGAAGTCGAGATTACTCCCTTCCGAAACCCCTTTTATATATACTCCTTGAAATTCTTTATCAGTTTTTAATATTGCCGGAATAGAAGTCGTAATACCAAAATCAATAATATAAGGTTCCTCATTTAATAGATTTTCTAATTGAGAACTTAAAGTAAATATGTTTTGTTCACGAGAATCAGATACCTGCATAGGATATATCGTTATATGCGGATTGAATCCTAATACCCGTTGAGTTATTTCTGTCTTAAAACCTTTTATAATAGCAATAGAGAATAACATTATAATCAGTGATAAGGCAACTGAAGCAATAGCGATATTTAAAGCTAATGAACTTCTTTTGCCATTTTTTATTGTTATCTTTCTTGAAATATATAAATAATGGTTCTTCATCTGTCTATTTATAATATTAAACTACCTATTTGATATATAGCAAAAGAAAATAACCACGCTAACAATGTATTATATATTACCGAGAATGCTCCATACTTCCATGAACCTGTTTCTTTGACAATTGCAACTATTGATGCTATGCAAGGGAAATATATTAAGACAAATACCATAAATGTCAATGCTGTCAACGGCGTAAATGGTGCTTTTCCTGTTGCCGGATTTACTGCAGTGAGTTGTTCAGATAGTACAGACTCATCGTTATCTTCTCCGGCATAAAGTATTCCTAAAGTTGACACAACAATTTCTTTGGCGGATGCTCCGGAAAGCAATGAAACAGATACTTTCCAATCAAATCCTAATGGAGTTACCAATGGCTCGATTGTATGTCCGATTGTGCCTAATATTGATTTACTCTGTTGATACTCTGATAATGCATTTTGTAATGTTTCTTCACTACTGTTTTCATTAATATGGATACCGGATATATAATCTGTGTCATTTAGCATATCATCCATAGTATGAGTAGGAAAGTAGGAGAGTGCCCATATTATTACTGATGCTACAAGAATAATTCCTCCCATTTTTTGCAAATATTGACATGCTTTTGACCACATATTTCTGATTGTGGCTTTTGCAGTAGGTATTCTATAAGGTGGCAATTCCATTACAAATGGCGTTTCATCCGTCTTAAATTGGAATTTCCTTAACAATTTAGCCGTTAATATAGCAATTATGATACCAAGTAAATATAATCCTAAAAATACTAAACTACCATACTGTGGGAAAAAGCATCCCACTAATAGTACGTATATTGGAATTCTTGCAGAACAGCTCATAAATGGATTAATTAATATTGTAATTAATCTGCTTGATTTGCTCTCTATTATTCTTGTTGATATTATTGCTGGCACATTACAACCAAAACCCATCACTAAAGGGATAAAAGACTTTCCATGTAATCCTATTTTATGCATCAGTTTATCCATAATGAACGCAACTCGGGCCATATACCCGGAATCTTCCATAAATGATATAAAAAAATATAGAATCAATATATTCGGCAAAAATACGATAACACCTCCGACACCTCCGATAATACCATCTAATAATAAATCTTTCAATGGACCATCTGACATGAGGTAGCCTATTTTTTCAGAAATCCACCCAACACCATTTTCTATCCATTCCATTGGATATGAACCTAATTGAAATGTTGCCCAAAACATAAACCACATTAGCAGAATAAATATTGGGAAGCCAAATAATTTATTAGTTACAAATGCATCTATAATTTTTGTTGAATGTTCTTCCTGCTTTTGCCCACATTTCATCGTTTCTGCTAATGCTCCTGATATAAATCCATATTTATCAGAAGCAATTGCTGACGACACATCTTCGTTTAATATATTTTCTATTCTTTTTACTTCACTATCTCTTAATTGTTTCCAATCTTTATATTTAGGATTTTCGGAAAGGATATGTTCTATCTCTTTATCTCCTTCAAGAAATTTTATAGCAAGATAACGAGGGGAGATGTCTTGTTTTATTAATGAATCTTTCTTGATTTCTTCTTTTATTGCAGATACTCCTTTTTCTATTTCCTGACCAAGATTGACATGAATATGTCTTACATCAGGATTACGCATTTCAAAAACATCAATAATCGTATCAAGCAATTGGTCAATTCCAAATCCGGTAGAAGCTATTGTAGGAACAATTGGAACTCCTATCATTTTTCCTAATTGAACGTAATCAAGTGTCGTATTGCTCTTCTTGAGTTCATCAAACATATTCAGAGCAATTACCATACTGCGATTCATATCAATCAGTTCGGATGTCAGATATAAATTACGCTCAAGATTTGATGCAACTACAACATTTATAATCACATCCGGGGTTTCTTCTCTTAAATATCGCATAACATACAGTTCCTCAGGTGAATATGCACTTAAAGAATACGTTCCCGGTAAATCTACGATATTTATGCGATAACCTTTATAATCTACAACTCCTTCTTTAGCCCCAACTGTGACACCGGCATAATTACCCACACGTTCATGTGAACCGGAAGCGATATTAAATAATGATGTTTTACCACAATTGGGATTCCCTATTAATGCTACATTTATTACTTTATCTTCCCTAATAGGCTTATTCTGTTCTATATCAGAAATTTCCACTAAAGTTGCTACTTTATTTGAACTTTGATTCTCCCATTGTTCCTCAGCGACTACTTCTATCATTTGACTTTCTGCACGACGTAACGAAACTTCATAATTCATTACGGTGTATTTTATAGGATCTTGAAGAGGGGCACTAAGCAAAACTGTCACCTTATGTCCCTTAACAAACCCCATCTCCATAACACGCTTTCTAAACGCACCATGACCTAGTATTTTAGTTATAACACCGGTTTGTCCCGGCATCAAATCGGATAGTCTCATATCTATTTTATCGCTGTTTTTTATAAACAACTCAATTTTTTCGCAAATTTCGCAATTTACTTTGAATCTACCAACTAAATTAGAATGATTTTAAATAAGAAATTAATTTTAACTATTTTAGAATAAATTTTTATGGCACGAATTTTGATTCCTATAAATATTGATTGATAATCTTTGTTAATAATTATGAATAGAATTATTGTTACAAAATTAATGCCGAAAGGGATTTGTCTCAACTTATTCGGGCTATTTCTCACTCAGGATAAATCGTGGATCGACAAATATGTAATCAATCACGAATTGATTCATTCAGCACAACAAAAGGAATTATTGTGGATAACTTTTTATATTATTTATCTTATTGAGTGGATAATTCTTCTTTGTCGTTACGCAAATTGGAATAAAGCTTATGAGAACATTTCATTTGAAAAAGAAGCGTATAAGAATGGTAAAAATCTCAATTATTTGAATATTAGAAAACCATTTGCTCAATGGAGAAAATATTGATATAAATTATGTATGTTACAACAATTAAAATAATATTCATAACATTCTTTGTATTGCTATACATACTTAAAATTGTATAGAAAAGCATTGACGCCATACTTCTATTTAACATAATGTGGATTATATTAAACTTGATAATAAATTAATCAAGTTGATTTATCTACCACTTAGTTCGATTACTTCCAAATCTCGAATATTACCTTCGTCTAATACCAATCGAATTAGTGTCCTGACAGTTTGCCACCCTTGATTTCCGGCAGCTCCGGGATTTATATGTAGCAAATTAAGTTTTTTATCTGCGATTACTTTTAGTATGTGTGAATGACCACATACAAATAATTTTATGTGTTCTTTGATTAGTGTTTCACGAATTCCGTAATTATATTTCCCCGGATACCCTCCGATATGTGTCAACAATATTTTGACACCTTCCACTTCGAATATTTGTTGTTCGGGAAATTTACGACGCACCTCTCCATGGTCAATATTGCCACTTACAGCTCTTAATGGAGCTAATGCGTTAAGCATGCGAGCGATATTTACATCTCCAATATCACCTGCATGCCATATTTCATCGCAATCCTTAAAATAACTTAAATATTTATCATCCCAATATGAATGGGTATCACTTAGAATTCCTATACGTTTCACATTATTTATATTAGAATTCTACTCATTGAATGTCATTATTAATTTTTCTTCACCGGATTGATATTCCACATCTATGACACCACTTGTCTTCCCTTCCGCACCCAAATGCAATAACAATTCTGCCAATTCGTCTTCCAGATATTTTTGAATTGCTCTTTTTAAAGGACGTGCACCATACTGTTTATCATAACCCTTATCTGCGATAAAATTCTTCGCCTTATCACTTAAATTTAAAGTATATCCAAGCTTTGATAGACGATCATAAAATCCTTTCAATTCAATATCTATAATCTTTGTAATTGCTTCTTTATCAAGCTGGTCAAACATTATAATATCGTCTACTCTATTCAAAAATTCCGGTGAGAAAACGCGATTCAGAGCCTTGGAAATTACACCTTGAGCTTGCTCTTTGCTGACAATTTCGGTATTAAAGCCTACTCCACCACCAAATTCTTTTAGTTGGCGTGAACCTACGTTGCTGGTCATAATTAGAATTGTGTTTTTAAAATCGATTTTTCTACCTAAAGAGTCTGTCAATCGACCTTCATCCATTACTTGAAGTAATAGATTAAACACATCAGGATGAGCTTTCTCTATCTCATCAAGAAGCACTACTGAATATGGACGACGACGCACTTTTTCTGTCAATTGACCACCTTCCTCATAACCGACATAGCCCGGAGGTGCTCCAACAAGTCTTGACACAGTGAATTTTTCCATATATTCACTCATATCCATTCTTATCAACGTATCTGCAGAATCAAACAAATTTTCTGCTAACAGTTTGGCAAGATGTGTTTTACCCACTCCGGTGGGACCTAAGAACATAAATGTTCCAATTGGTTTGTTTGGATCTTTCAATCCTATCCTATTTCGTTGAATAGCTTTTACAATCTTTGTAATAGCATCATCTTGACCTATGATTCCGGCTTTAAGTTTACTACCCATTTCAAGCAATCTCACTCCCTCGGCTTGAGCTATACGTTGAGTAGGTACTCCTGTCATCATTGCTACTACTTCTGCAACTTTGTCTTCATCGACCTCTTGACGTTCACTATCTAAGCGTGCCTCCCATTCGCGTTTTGTACGTTCTAATTCTTCTTTCTGACGACTTTCTTTATCTCGAAGATTTGCAGCAAGTTCAAAATTTTGTGATTTTGCAGCAGCAAGTTTTTCTTCAGTAGTCTTATCAATTTCATTTTCAAGCTTTTCTATTTCTTCCGGTACTATAATATTAGTAATATGTACTCGAGAACCGGCTTCGTCAAGTGCATCTAAAGCTTTGTCAGGAAAGTTTCGGTCGCTGACATATCTTTCTGTCAGTGAAACACATGCTTTAAGTGCATCATCTGTGTATGTAACATTATGATGATCTTCATATTTTTCTTTTACCTGCTTAAGAATTTCCAAAGTCTCTTCCGGACTTGTAGGCTCTACCAACACTTTTTGAAAACGACGTTCTAATGCTCCATCTTTTTCAATATTCTGACGATACTCATCAAGTGTTGTAGCTCCGATGCATTGCAATTCTCCACGTGCCAACGCCGGTTTTAACATATTGGCGGCATCCATCGATCCGGTTGTACCTCCGGCTCCTACAATTGTGTGAATTTCATCAATAAATAATATAATATTCGGATTTTTACTCAATTCATCCAATACGGCTTTTATTCGTTCTTCAAATTGTCCTCGATATTTTGTGCCGGCCACCATTCCTGCCATATCAAGAGCAATTACACGTTTATCAAACAATACTCTCGAAACTTTTTTCTGAACAATACGCAAAGCAAGACCTTCTACAATAGCAGACTTCCCTACCCCCGGCTCACCTATTAACACCGGATTATTTTTCTTTCGGCGAGACAAGATTTGTGCTAATCGTTCTATTTCAGTTTCTCTACCTACAACAGGGTCCAATTTACCTTCTTGAGCAGCTTTGGTCATATCATGACCAAATTTATCTAACGCCGGTGTGTCAGATGTACCACTACCCTTTCCGGATTTACCTCCTCCGGAAGACGCATCACCTTTGGAATCGGAACGTTTTTGGTGGAATGGATTTCTACTAAACGGTGTAGTATTTCCTCCTTCCACATCATCGTCCTCATCGTCAGTGAAATCTTTTCCCATTTGCGGAGATTTTCCTAATTCCACACTGGAAACTGTAATATCAAAATTAAAATAAGTTTCTTTTATATGTTTCAAAAAATCATTTTCCATTGCCTTATTGTCATGTAAAAAAGCTAACAAAATATGTTCGCTTGCTATTTTTGATGCTCGCAACTTTCTCGCTTCCGAGGTAGCTAATTGTAAATGACGAATTGCTGATTGCGATACAGAATATTCATCTTCATCTAATTTGACATTATCTGCTGCAATTTGAGGATTCAATTGAAGATGTTCTACAATTTCGTCAATCATTTGCTCTATTGGAAGATTCAATTGTCGAAGTATTTTGGCTGCACAACCATTCTCTTGTTTTACAATTGCCAATAATAAATGTTCACTTGAAATTACCGATGAATTAAGACTATAAGCCTCCTTTCGTCCCATTTCAAGAATTGATTTAAATTGTTTTGAAAATTCGCTATTCATAATTTCAAAATTTTAGTACGACAACAACAACAATCGTGCCAATCTGACAATATTAGTCTTAATGCGGTTTCTATGAAAAAAAACCTCAGCTTAAATTATGTTTATTGTAAATTAAAAGCACTTGCGAATAACTGACAAATTTTCTTGTTTCAGAACAATGAATGTCAGTGTGTCAGTATTGATTTTATGTCACTACAAGAGAAATATGCTTATCTCCATAATCTGATTATCAATTAGTTAAAGCAACAAACAAATAAACTCTATAAATTTGTCATCTTTTTTAGCACAACATTTGTTTATAAGATATACGTTAAAAAAAACATTAAATATAATTGATAATAATAATAAATAAGTATAAACAAAAAATTTAAGAATTATGGGAAAGATTATTGGTATTGACTTAGGAACGACTAACTCATGTGTAGCAGTTCTCGAAGGTAATGACCCTGTTGTCATTCCAAACAACGAAGGCCGCAACACAACTCCTTCAGTAGTTGCTTTTGTAGATGGTGGAGAACGCAAAGTTGGCGATCCTGCAAAACGCCAGGCTATCACTAACCCTACACGCACTATCTACTCCATCAAAAGATTTATGGGCGAATCTTGCTCAAAAGTACAAGATGAAATCAGCCGTATGCCTTATAAGGTAGTATGCCAAAACAACATGCCTAAAGTAAGCATCGACAATCGTGAATATACTCCACAAGAGATTTCAGCAATGATTCTTCAAAAAATGAAGAAAACTGCTGAAGATTATCTCGGTCAAGAAGTAACAGAAGCTGTGATTACTGTTCCTGCATATTTTGATGATTCTCAACGTCAAGCTACAAAAGAAGCCGGTGAAATTGCAGGTCTTAAAGTTCAACGTATCGTCAACGAGCCTACTGCAGCTGCACTTGCATACGGTCTTGACAAATCAGACAAAGAACAAAAAATAGCAGTATTTGACCTTGGTGGTGGTACATTCGATATTTCAATTCTTGAACTTGGCGATGGTGTGTTTGAAGTTAAATCGACTAATGGTGATACCCACTTAGGTGGTGATGACTTCGACCACGTAATTATAGATTGGCTTGCTGATGAATTTAAAAATGATGAAGGTGTGGATCTTCGTCAAGATCCTATGGCAATGCAACGCCTTAAAGAAGCTGCTGAAAAAGCAAAAATCGAACTGTCAAGCTCTTCTTCAACAGAAATCAACCTTCCGTATATCACTGCTACTGCATCCGGTCCGAAACACTTGGTAAAAACACTCTCTCGCTCTAAATTTGAACTTCTCAGCGAGCGTTTAATCAATGCTGTTGAAGCTCCTTGCCGCAATGCATTGAAAGATGCCGGTCTTTCTGCTTCTGAAATCGACGAAGTTATCCTTGTAGGCGGTTCAACTCGTATCCCGGCTATCCAACAAAAAGTAAAACAAATCTTTGGGAAAGAACCAAATAAAGGTGTTAACCCGGATGAAGTTGTTGCTGTAGGTGCTGCAATCCAAGGCGGTGTATTAAGCGGAGATGTTAAAGATGTGTTACTCCTTGACGTTATCCCATTGTCAATCGGTCTTGAAACTCTCGGAAATGTGATGACTAAACTTATTGATGCTAACACCACTATCCCAACCCGCAAGAGCCAAGTATTCTCAACTGCAGTCGACAACCAACCGGAAGTAACCATCCGTGTACTTCAAGGTGAACGTACAATGGCAGCTGACAACAAACTCCTTGGAGAATTCAATCTCGGTGGTATTGCTCCTGCTCCTCGTGGCGTGCCTCAAATTGAAGTAACTTTCGAAGTCGATGCAAATGGTATTCTTAATGTTTCTGCTAAAGATAAAGCAACCGGTAAAGAACAAAGCATCCGCATTGAAGCTTCAAGCGGCTTAAGTGATGCCGAAATTCAACGTATGCGTGATGAAGCAAAGGCTAACGAAGAAGCAGATAAAAAGGCTAAAGAACGTATCGACAAAATCAATCAAGCCGATGCAATGATTTTCCAAACTGAAAAGAGCCTGAAAGAACTTGGAGATAAGCTCCCTGCTGACAAAAAAGCTCCAATCGAAACAGCTCTCGGCAAACTTAAAGAAGCTCACAAAGCTCAAGATATGGATGCTATTGATGCTAACATGAAAGAGCTTGAAACTGCTTTCCATGCTGCTTCTCAAGAAATGTATGCAGCTCAACAAGCTACACAAGGGGCTCAAGCCGGTGCTTCTGCTCAGCCTAATAATGGTGGAAACAATGATGACACCGTTACAGATGTTCCATTCGAAGAAGTGAAATAAATCAGAAAACCTTAATCACTACAATAGAGAGGGTGTCTCAAAACGAGGCATCCTCTTTTTTGTAAGGATAATATAAAAAAAGATGTAAAAAAGTAAACAGAGTCCTGACTTTCCCAAGACGGGGCTTTGCTGTATCACAAAATATTATCTTGTGATATACAAACAATTAAATAGCTACAAAGATACACTTTCACCCGTACAATCCAAAACAAATCCTGCTTTCCCGGAGCGTTCAATAAAGATATAGCTTCAATGATCCTGTCAGGATTATTGAAGCTATATCTTTGATTTGAAATTTGATAATTTAATATTGCTGTCCGGTAAAACTTTATTGATATCTAAAATTAGGGCTGA
>CAZGEX010000041.1:0-21315 GCA_964524385.1 uncultured Sangeribacter sp. | reverse complement strand
GCAGTTTTCTTCGATTTCGTCGGTCGTATAGCTCGCCATACTCTCTCCTCAATCTCGAAACCTCCACGCTTAAAATCTCAAAATCTCTCCAAATCAATTTATCTCACCTGCCAATAGATTTTTCAATCAAAATAGGACGTAAATATTCCTAAAGAGTGTAAATAAACTGTTAAGATTGAAAAATTGAATGCAAAGATAGTTAGAATTTGGCAAATATTTCATAACTTTGTAAATTCATTTGGAAAAATAATGATTGATAAAATATTAGATAGTTCCGACATAAAGAAATTATGGTCGCTTGTAGAAAAAAGCGATAACATAGTTATGACTTGCCATGTGCGACCTGACGGTGATGCACTTGGCTCTACATTGGGTTTGTATCACATTTTTGCCAAATTGGGTAAGAATGTTAATGTGGTTATTCCTGATCTCCCTCCTAAATCATTGGCATTTATTCCCGGATTCAAGGAATTAGTGGCATATTCGAAATATAAAGAATTTGGTGAACGTCTAATCAGCGAAGCTCAACTGATTATATGTTGTGATTTCAATAAATTATCTCGTCAAGGGGAGTTGGGCAAAGTTGTCGAAATGGCAAAATGCCGGAAAGTTCTTGTTGACCACCATCAAGATCCGGATGACTTTGCCGACCTGTCATTCTCTTATCCGAAAATGTCGTCGGCAAGTGAGCTTGTCTTTAGAATTATTGCTGCAATGGGATTATATGTAGAAATGGATAAAAATTGTGCCACAGCCATTACTACCGGAATAATTACCGATACTCGCAATCTATCGGTAAATTGTGATGCCCCCGACCTATATCTCATTATGATGCAATTAGCGAAAAAAGGTGTCGATAAGCAAACTATCGTTAAAGAAGCTTTGGAAACTCGTTCGCTCGACAGCGTACGACTACATTCTTATGCTTTGCTGGAAAAACTTCAAATATTCGAACAACACCACGCTGCCATTGTCACTTTAAACAAAGATGAACTCTTACGTTTTAATTATGAAAGAGGCGATTCGGAAGGTCTGGTCAACGAAGCTCTTGCTATTAAGGGCATCAGATACGCAATATTTTTAAGAGAAGACCCTGACTGTGTGAAAGTTTCTGCCCGAAGTGTTGCAAATTTCCCTGTAAATAAATTGTGCGAAGATCTTTTCAACGGTGGCGGACATATTCAAGCTGCCGGTGGAGAATTCTATGGTACGATTGATGAATGTGAACAAATTTTATTGAAATCAATGTCTAAATACGATAAATATTTAAAATAAGTTATGAATAAAAAAATCAATAAATCAATACTCGTATTAATTTCGGCTTTTATTGCTCTATTTTACTCTGCTTGCAGTAAAACTCAAAGCTATTCGGAATTGTTGAACGAAGAGGAAAAAGCAACTAATTGGTATCTTGCTCAGCAAAAAATAGAATTGGAAGTGCCGGAAGACAGCATCTTCATTACAGGTAAAGATGCTCCTTTCTACAAAATTGATGAGGAAGGTTATATATATATGCAAGTAGTCAATCCCGGCACTAAAGGAAACATGGCTAAAGATAACGAATTAATTTATTTCCGTTATATGCGTACCAATCTCAAAGATATGTATGCCGGTCTAAATCCTACGCCATCCGGAAATGCCGATGATATGAATCACACTGCCCTAAGTTTCAGATTTAAAAATATGGACTTGGATTCATCCTATAAATGGGGCTCCGGAATTCAAATGCCTTTATATCTCTTAGGTGTAGATTGTGAGGTAAATTTAGTCGTACGTGCATATTATGGATTTACCGGAGAAACCGGACAATGCGTACCATTTTTATATAACGTGAAATATTATAGGGGGCAATCTCAAGGAATTTAAGCCTGACCTAAGAAATTAATAATTAAAAACATCGTAGTGTTCTCTTATTGAGTCTACATTTAAATAATTAGAGGAATGTCATTAATAAAGTCAATATCAGGTATTAGAGGCACAATCGGAGGTCGTCCGAGCGAAGGGTTAAGTGCCCTCGATGTTGTGAAATTCACATCAGCCTATGCCTCTTTCATAAAAAAGCATACAACACGTGATTCTGCTACTATTGTAGTCGGTAGAGATGCCCGATTATCAGGTGAAATGGTTGACAAATTAGTGTGTGGCACGTTGGTGTCTATGGGATTTAATGTCGTGAATATCGGTTTGGCTTCTACTCCAACTACCGAAATTGCTGTCGTAGAAGAAAATGCTTGTGGAGGTATCATCATCACTGCAAGTCATAATCCAAAACAATGGAACGCTCTGAAACTCCTTAATGAAAATGGTGAATTCCTCAATGACGAACAAGGTAAAGAGGTGTTAAGAATCTCCGAAGCAGAAGATTTTGATTATGCTCCTGTCGATGAATTAGGAAAAATATATATTAACGAAACCTATAATCGTCGCCACATCGAAAAAGTACTCAATCTGAAATTGGTCGATGTTAATGCTATTAAAAATGCAAAATTAAAAGTAGTGGTTGATGCTGTCAATTCCGTCGGAGGAATTGTAATACCTCAGCTGTTGAAAGCATTAGGCGTAGAGGATGTCATCGAATTGAATTGTGATGCTCATGGAAAATTTGCTCACACTCCCGAACCTATACCCGAAAATCTAACGCAAATAGCACAAGTAATGAAAGAGGGTAATGCTGATGTCGGTTTCGTCGTAGATCCCGATGTCGACAGATTGGCTATTGTAATGGAAAACGGCGAAATGTTTGTTGAAGAATACACGTTAGTATCTATTGCAGATTATGTATTGAGCAATACTCCCGGAAATACAGTTTCCAACCTCAGCTCGTCAAGAGCCTTAAGAGACGTAACAGCACGTTATGCCGATTGTGAATATAATTCAGCAGCAGTTGGGGAAGTGAATGTTGTGGCTAAAATGAAAGAGACAAATGCTATTATCGGAGGAGAAGGTAATGGAGGCGTGATTTATCCTGAAAGCCACTATGGTAGAGATGCTTTGGTAGGTGTCGGATTGTTCCTGTCTTTATTGGCAAAATCCGGAAAGAAAGTAAGCGAACTTAAAGCCGGCTATCCGCAATATGCAATAACTAAGAACAAAATTGAATTGACTCCTGATATTGATGTCGATAAAATACTTGAATCGGTGAAGCAAGTTTATTCTAATGAGCAAATCACTGATATTGATGGGGTCAAAATCGATTTTAAAGATAGTTGGGTGCATCTGAGAAAATCAAATACCGAGCCTATTATTAGAATATATAGTGAGGCTCACTCAGAGCAAGAAGCAAACTCCTTGGCAGAAAAAATTAAAGAAGTAATTGATTCATTGTAACATGAAGTTAAAGTAATATGAAGAAGTTTTTTTTATCAGTATTGTCCTCATTCGTTGGAGCTTGGTTAGCCATAGTGTTGAGTGGTGTTGTAGTTGTGATAATTATCATTTCTCTAATAGGCATAAGTATGTCGTCTGAAAATGTCGGACTTGAAGAGGGAAGTGTGTTGAAAATAGATTTATCGGGAGTAATAAACGAGCGTAATGTAGCTCCGGAATTTGATGTTTCAATGTTGACTTCCGGCGAAATTTCAATGTCTCAATCTCTCGAAACTCTTACAAATGCGATTAAAGAGGCCAAAGAAAATCCTAATGTAAAGGCTATATATGTGGAATGTGGAAGCGTTGAAGCCGCTCCTGCCACTATCAATGCAATAAAGCAATCACTTGAAGATTTCAAATCATCAGGAAAAAAAGTATATGCTTATGCTGATGAAATGACTCAAGGTGCATATTACATCGTATGTAATGCAGATAAAATTTTCTTAAATCCGGAAGGAGCCGTCTCCCTTAAAGGCTTTGGCGGATATACACCTTATTTCAAAGAATTATTAGACAAATTAGGTGTCTCGTTTCAAGTCGTAAAAGTGGGTGAAGGTAAAAGTGCCGTCGAACCTTATATCCTTTCATCGATGAGTCAATATGCTCGCGACAAACACGCTCATATGTACAGCGAACTATGGGATATAATTAAATCAGATTTGGCTAAAGCAAATAATGTCACACCGACAAAAATCGATTCGCTAATTAATGTAGAACATATTGCATTCAGTCCTGCTAAAGTAGCATTGGAACAAAAATTAGTGGATGCTTTATGCTATCGTCACGAAGTGGAAGAGAAAATTTCTCAAGACCTTGGCCAGACAGGCAGATTAGAAAAAACAACTTCTCCAATAGTGTTGTCTGACATTAGGAATGCTAACGAAATGATGAAAGGTTATTCTGACCAAATTGCTGTGTTATATGCTGTGGGTGGTATCGATGATGGCTCTAATCAAGGCATCGTTTCTGAAGATTTGGTAAAAGAAATTCTTCGCCTTGCGGATGATGAAAGTGTTAAAGGTTTAGTGCTTCGTGTTAATTCTCCGGGTGGCTCTGCCTTTGGTAGCGAACAAATTTGGGAGGCTTTGGAGGTCTTTAAAAAATCAAATAAACCTTACGCTGTCTCGATGGGTGATTATGCTGCTTCAGGTGGATATTACATCTCGGCAGGTGCTGACAAAATATTTGCTGACCCTTTGACAATTACAGGTTCTATCGGTATTTTCGGACTTATTCCTAATGTAGATGGTCTTCTTCGAGGTAAGCTTGGCGTAAATATGGAATTAGTTGCGACCAACCCGGACGCAGTCTATCCTTCAGGCGTAAAACCTATGACCGACCAACAATTAGCAGTGATGCAAAATATGGTGGAACGTGGATATGAATTGTTTGTAAAACGCTGTGCCGAAGGAAGAAACAAATCAATAGATGATATTAAAACCTTGGCAGATGGTAGTGCCATTGCTGCTACAGATGCTAAAAAATTAGGCTTGGTCGATGAATTTGGTTCGATTGATGATGCTGTGAAATGGGTGGCTGAAAAAGCAAAACTTAGTTCCTACACAGTTTGTGATTATCCCGAAGTACCCGTATCAGTATTCGACTATTTGTCGATGTTTAGCGAAGATAGTATGACTAAACTTATCTATTCTGATAAGTTTGACCTAATGGAATCGAAAATCGTGGAAATGTTCCGAAATATGTTGGATAATAATGTTATCTATGCTAAAATGCCGGAAATTATAGTGGAAATGTAACACCTAAATTTAATAACACATGAGTACAGCTAAGGATCGCATATTGACATATCTATTAACTCCATTCTCCTATTTGTATGGTGGAATAGTAAATGCCCGTAATAAAATGTTTGATTGGGGTATACTCAAAACCGAGTCCTTCGATGTACCCGTTGTTTCTGTCGGAAATATTACTGTGGGAGGAACAGGTAAAACTCCTCATGTGGAATATATTATCGAATATCTATCTTCGATTTACAATATTGGCGTTTTAAGTCGCGGATACAAACGAAAAACAAAGGGCTTCGTCTTGGCTACTTCCAAAAGTAACCCCGACACAATTGGTGATGAACCTTACCAAATCTATCAAAAATACGGTTACCGAATTAAAGTGGCAGTGTGCGAAAAACGTTCCAAAGGTATCAAAGAATTATTATCTATCTATCCTGATATTAATCTCATTCTCCTCGACGATGCTTTTCAACACAGATATGTAAAGCCCAAAGTATCGGTGTTACTTACAGATTACAATCATCCTATCTATTCGGACAAAATTTTACCTCTCGGAAGATTGCGAGAAGCCCCATCCTCTGTAGGTAGAGCTGATTATGTGATAGTTACTAAATGCCCTGAAAATCTAAATCCTTTAGATTTTAGATTGATTTCGAAAAATTTAGACCTATTTGCATTCCAAAAACTTTTCTTTTCAAGATATATTTATTCAAATCCGGTGTCAGTATTTAATGATGAAACTAATTATTCGGTCAATCTCTCTCAGTTGACTCGTGATGATTGTGTCTTATTGCTTACCGGAGTTGCTTCTCCAAGAAATTTTATCAAATATTTCAGAAAATTCGGGTGTAGAATTAAAATAGCTCATTATCCCGACCATTATGACTTTACACGTCGTGATATGGAGTACATCGAGAAAATATTCTCTGAAATGAAAGGTGCTAAAAAATTGATTATGACAACAGAAAAAGATGCAGTAAGATTGGCAAATAATCCATATTATCCTCAGCACTTGAAAGCATTTACATTCTATATTCCAATATCTGTACAAATGATTTCAAGACAAGAGGATGGAGATTTTTTGCAAAACTTGCGTGCTTCAATTGATCAAGTTGTTAAGAAATAATTGATAAAACTAATCGTAAAATCAAATGTTATTCAACTAAATATAAATCTAATATATATGATTGCTAAAATTAAAGCCACTGCTGATTATATCAGACAACAAGTAAACGAATTGCCTAAAACTGCCATCATTCTTGGCACCGGATTAGGCGAATTGGTATCTCATATTGAGATTAGTAAGGAAATTAATTATTCGGATATACCAAATTTCCCCGTATCTACAGTTGAAGGGCACTCAGGTAAATTGATTTTTGGTAATCTCGGTGGTAAATACGTTATGGCTATGCAAGGGCGATTCCACTATTATGAAGGTTATGATATGAAGGAAGTCACTTTCCCCGTAAGAGTTATGAAAGAACTCGGCGTAGAAAGATTGTTCGTAAGCAACGCTGCAGGCGGTATGAATAAAGAATTCAAAGTCGGAGATATAATGATTATTACAGATCATATTAACCTTTTTCCGGAAAATCCTCTCAGAGGTAAAAACTACGATGAATTAGGTCCGCGTTTTCCGGCTATGACTGAAGCGTACAGCCACAGATTGATAAAATTAGCCGATGAAATAGCTGATGATAAAGGTATAAGAATTATGCATGGAGTTTATGTCGGTACTGCAGGTCCTACTTTCGAAACTCCCGCTGAGTATGAATATTTTAGAGTAATCGGTGGTGATGCTGTCGGAATGTCTACTGTTCCTGAAGTAATAGTAGCTAATCATACCGGTATAGAGGTGTTTGGAATTTCTGTTATAACCGATCTCGGTGGTAAAGATGTAACCGATGTTCCTACACACGAAGAGGTTCAAAAGGCTGCTATCCAAGCACAACCGTTTATGACACAAATAATGAAAGAATTAGTCAACAGAGTGTAAATGTCAAAAGCACAGATGGCGATTTTGCCATCTGTGCTACTATACTATTGACTACATAATTCAAATGTGATTTTTTGAAGTTCCTGTTAATTTACTATGGAAGAAAAACAAACAGAAATATCTAAATTAGGAGAGTTTGGTCTGATAGACCATCTTACACGCGAAATTACAATCAATAATGAATCGACTGTTTTAGGTGTTGGAGATGATGCCGCTCTATTGTCTTATAAGGATAAACAAACTTTAGTTACTACCGATTTATTGCTCGAAGGAATACACTTCGATTTGCGTTATGTGCCGCTAAAACATTTAGGTTATAAAGCTGCGGTAGTTAATTTTAGTGATATTTATGCCATGAATGGCAATCCTAAACAAATCACAGTCAGTTTAGGTATTTCCAATCGCTTTACCATCGAACATATTGAAGCTTTATATAGTGGAATTCGTTTAGCTTGTGAATTATACGGTGTCGATATAGTCGGTGGTGATACTTCTGCCTCTGTTACAGGATTAGTGATAAGCATTACTTGTATTGGCGAGGCTGACGCAGATCATGTAGTATTACGTAGTGGAGCTAAAGAAACTGACCTTTTATGTGTGTCGGGCGACTTAGGTGCTGCATATATGGGGTTGCAACTGCTCGAACGCGAAAACAGAGCTTCTGCAGGTCTCTCTGAATTCAATCCTGACTTCTCAGGTAAGGAATATATTCTTGAACGCCAACTCAAGCCAGAAGCACGTAAAGATGTAATACAATTGCTCAGAAATAATGGAATCATTCCTACTGCCATGATGGATATAAGTGATGGACTGTCATCGGAGCTATTACACATCTGCAAATCTTCAAACGTAGGGTGCAGAGTGTTTGAAGATAAAATCCCAATCGATTATCAAACAGCTTGTATGGCAGAAGAATTCAATATGAATCTTGTAACTGCCGCTCTCAATGGTGGAGAAGATTATGAACTGTTATTTACTGTCCCTTTGACTGAACACGAAAAAATTAAAAACATCAAAGGTGTTACTATGATAGGATATATCACTAAACCCGAACTTGGTGCTGCACTCGTTACAAGAGACAATCAAGAGTTGCCACTTAAAGCTCAAGGATGGAATTCTTTCGAAAATTAACAAAATATAAATTTTGTGTTAAGGATTTGATGTTAAAATCAATATAATTTAACACAATAAATTATTCCTTTCTGCAGAATAGTATGTACTTTTGCAAAGTCTTTAAATAATAACAAGAATTATCAATATGAACGAATTTATTAATATAAAGGAATTGAACGATTTGATCGCATCCAAAAATGGATTTGTCACTCTGGTGAAAAAAGGTATGGATCAAAGAATTGTAGGACAAAAACACTTAGTTGATTCTTTATTAATCGCTTTATTATGCAACGGACATATTCTCCTTGAAGGTGTTCCGGGGCTTGCAAAGACATTAGCCATAAAGACTTTGTCGAATTTGGTCGATGCTAAGTATAGCAGAATTCAGTTCACTCCTGACCTTTTGCCTGCAGATGTAATAGGCACGATGATTTACAGCGTCAAAAACGAGAATTTCCAAGTAAAAAAAGGTCCTGTTTTTGCTAATTTTGTTTTAGCCGATGAAATCAATCGTGCTCCGGCTAAAGTGCAAAGTGCTTTGCTTGAAGCTATGCAAGAAAGACAAGTTACAATCGGCGAAGATTCGTTCGTATTAGAAAACCCATTCTTGGTAATGGCAACTCAAAACCCAATCGAACAAGAAGGTACTTACCCCTTACCGGAAGCTCAAATGGACCGATTCTTATTGAAAGTTGTCATTGGTTACCCTACTAAAGAAGAAGAGAAAATAATAATTCGTCAAAATATTTCAGGCTCGTTATCGCCGATTATGCCTGTAATTTCTCCTCAAGAAATTCAAGATTGTCAGAAAATTGTTGAAAAAATTTACATAGACGAGAAAATCGAAAACTACATAGTGGATATTGTATTCGCATCAAGAGAACCATCTAAATATGGACTGAACGACTTGCAAACCATTATAGAATATGGAGCTTCTCCTCGTGCATCGATAAGTTTGGCTTTGGCTGCTCGTGCCTATGCGTTCCTTAAAGGTCGTGGATATGTTATCCCGGAAGATGTGAGAGCGGTTTGCTACGATGTGATGCGTCACAGAATCGGTCTGACTTATGAAGCAGAAGCTAATAATATAGGTGCCGATGAAGTTATTACTGAAATTCTCGACAAAGTACAAGTTCCATAAACATATACGTTACGATACTTGTATCGTTTTTAATATATAATTGTCAAATATCTTTCTCGATTCACAATCAATTCCGATTATGGATGCAAATGAACTTCTAAAAAAAATTAGACGAATCGAAATTAAATCGCGTGGATTATCACAAAATATTTTTGCCGGTGAATATCACACTGCGTTTAAGGGTAGAGGTGTGATATTTTCCGAAGTGAGAGAGTATCAGTTTGGCGACGATATAAGAGATATTGACTGGAATGTCACTGCTCGTCAAAATCGCCCCTTTGTCAAAGTATATGAAGAAGAACGCGAACTGACTGTGATGCTCCTTATCGACGTATCCGGTAGTCGTAACTTTGGTGCCGTCGGTCAGTCAAAAAAAGATATGATGGCTGAAGTCGCTGCTACGTTGGCATTTTCTTCTATTCAAAACAATGATAAGGTAGGAGTGATTTTCTTTAGTGATAAAATTGAAAAATTCATCCCTCCCAAAAAAGGTAAAAAACATATACTTCTAATTATTCGTGAAATTATTGATTTTCAACCTCAAAGTAGAGGAACAAATATCAATTTCGCGTTAGAATATATGACAAATATGTTGAAAAAAAGATGTTCGGCTTTTCTACTCAGCGATTTTATTGATGGTGGAGATTTTTCAAAATCAATGTCAATAGCTAACAAAAAACACGATTTGGCTGCAATACAAATATATGATAAACGTGATGCAAAATTGCCTGACATCGGTTTGTTAAGAGTCAAAGACAGTGAAACATCTAATGAAATGTGGATTGACACTTCTTCTAAATCAATCAGAAATAATTACGAAAAGCAATGGTACAGCCAGCAACAAAAGCTATTCTCAACTGTTGGAAAATGTGGAGTGGATATTGCTTCCGTTGCCACTGACGAAGACTATGTGAAGGCTTTGTTAGCACTTTTTCAACGTAAAAGTCTACATTGATAATTACCAATAATGAAGAATAAATTTATAATAATGGCTTTGATGACTTTGCTATTGATGATTAATTCAGTAGCAATCTCAGCATTGCCTCCTACAATCAAAGCAAAATTGGATTCGGTCCAACTACTGATGGGAAATAAAACAACTCTCCACCTTGAAGTAGTTAAAGATGAATCAAAACCGGGTGATTTGCAACTGTTTAAAAATGCTCCAAAAGATGCATTCGTTGGTGTCAACGGAGATAGTATTGAACTGAGTACTGATTTCACAACAGATACTTTAGAATTAGGCTCCGGCAGAATTCAGATTGATTATCATATCCCGTTGCAAGCATTCGACTCCGGTTATTACAAACTTCCCGAATTTATCTATGTATCAGCAGACGACACTGTCAAAAGTAATAATGTAAATCTTAAAGTGTTGCCTGTTATATTAGAAGATGATATAATTGAAGGTTTGCCGGATGTGGAATCAATTGATTTGAAATTGACCGACTATCTGCCTGATGTTATTGTTGATTATTGGTGGGCTTTTATTACTGCTGTTATATTGCTCATAGTTTGGATATGGCTTTGGAAACGCTACAAGAATTATGGCTCTATTATTATCAGAAAAGAAATTATTATCCCCCCTTACGATGAAGCTGTAGCCGCCTTGAAAAAACTTAAGGAAGAAAAATTGTGGGAATCTAATCAAGACAAGGAATATTATACTCGTTTGACAGATATTCTTCGACGATACATTTCTCGCCGATTTGATGGCATTAACGCTACTGAAATGACCTCTACTCAGCTAATAAGTGCAATCAAAGAAAATGATGCAATTAAAGATAAAGCATTGTTAATCAGAGATGTACTTGAAATAGCCGATTATGTAAAATTTGCCAAGATGCGTACACTCTCTGAAGATAACATTAAATCTTATTCGATAGTAAATGATTTTGTGGAAGATACTAAACCGATAGAGGAAGTAGTTGACATTAAGGACAAAGTATTATCCGATGAAGAATTAAATAAACAAAATTCTCAAAAAAATAAGAGAAAGGAGGGTGAAAAATGATTCTCAACAATCCTTGGTGTCTGTTATTGTTTCTTCTATTTATCCCTCTGATATGGTGGTATCTGAAAAAATATAGAAAAGGAAATCCTTGTATTGAAATATCATCAACATCGGTGTTCAATAATGCCGGTTCACTTTCGTGGAAAGTGGTAATACTACATACATTGTTTGTGTTCCGCCTTTTGGCCATTGCGGCATTGATTATCGCACTATGTCGTCCACAGACCACTGACGGAATCCGCTCCTCACAAGTAGAAGGTACTGATATAGTGTTGGCTATCGACGTTTCCGGAAGTATGCAAGCACCCGATTTGGAACCTAACAGGTTTGAAGCGGCAAGAGATATTGCTTCAGGATTTATCAACGAACGCAAACACGACAATATGTCGATCGTGGCATTTGCCGGTGTAAGTATGTCGCTTATGCCGTTGACTAACGATAAGGCAGCTTTGACAACTTGTCTTGGCAATCTTTCGCTTGGCGTTTTAGGCGATGGTACAGCTATCGGTGACGGATTGGTTAGTGCCATAAATAGAGTGTTGGGAGGCAAAGCAAAATCTAAAAGCATTATCTTATTGACCGATGGCACTAATAATGCCGGGGAAGTAGACCCTCAGACTGCTGCAGCTATTGCTTCGCAAAAAGGAGTTAGAGTTTATACCATCGGAATTGGAACGGATGGTGTAGTTTCCGTTCCGGACCCATTTGGATTTATCACTACTCAAGTTCGCACTGAAATCGATGAAGCTACTCTAACAAATATTGCGAACACTACAGGCGGAAAATATTTCCGAGCCATTGATAACGATGCGTTAGACCAAGTCTTTAAAGAAATAGATACGTTAGAGAAAACAAAATTAGAAATAGAAGAGTTTTCTAAAACAGATGAAAACTTTATGCCATGGCTTTGGTGTGCTTTGATTCTTTTTGTGATAGAAATGTTATTGAGATACACTGTACTCCGTCGTATCCCGTAATTAAATTAAAAAGGAAATAATATGTTCAGTTTTGCATATCCGGAATTGTTATTATTATTGTTGTTTGTCCCTATATTTGCGATAATCTATATTATAGCACGAAAAGTTAGGAACAAACGACTTAAAAAATTTGGACAACCGGATGTCCTTTCATCGTTGATGCCTGATGTGTCGCGATATAAGCCGACCATTAAAATCACGTTACAATTAACTGCTTTGGCCTTGATTATTATCGGAGTAGCACGTCCTTGGGGTGCTTTGACCGATCAAAAAGTGACAAGCGAAGGTATTGAAATAGTCATGGCTGTCGATGCAAGTAATTCAATGTTGGCCTCTTCTACGTCCGATCCAAAAGCTCCCAACCGTATGATGATGGCAAAATTGATGTTGGAACGGCTTATCGGCCAATTCACTAACGATAAAGTCGGGTTAGTGGTATATGCAGGCGATGCTTATACATTAATTCCTATATCATCAGATTATGTTTCGGCAAAAATGTATCTGAATTCCATCGATCCGACACAAATCACAAATCAAGGCACTAATATTTCCGGTGCATTAGAGACCGCAACAAGATCGTTTAGCGGAAACGACGAAGTTGGAAAAGCTGTGATTTTAATAACTGATGCCGAAGATTTGGAAAATGAAGATGATGTGATAAAGGCTGCACAAGCGGCGGCAGAAAAAAATATCCAGATAGATGTCGTTGGAGTAGGTTCGGGTGAAGGTGCTGTGATTCCTGTTGTCGGTGGAGGATACCTTAAAGATGAATCAGGGAATACTGTTACAACACGTCTTAATGAAGCTCTTGCAAGTTCGATTGCCAATGCCGGAAAAGGTGTCTATGTAAATGCTGCAGATAAAGATGCTTTGTCAAAATTACAAAAGCAATTAAAAAATGTAAAAAAGGCTACTTTAGAATCAAGCCTCTTGGCTATGCATGATGAATTGTATGTCTATTTTATTTGGTTGGCTTTAGTCATATTATTGGCTGATATATTACTCTTGGAAAGTAAAAATAGTTGGCTTGAAAAAATTACATTCTTCGCTAAAGAAAATAAAAAATGAAAAAATCTATCATATTAATTATTATATTGTCAATTTTGGGATTTGCCGAATGTTATTCTCAAAATTCTACCCGAAAAGAGCGAAATTTTATCGTAAAAGGCAATGAATTATATAAAGATTCTCTTTATTCGGAGGCTATTGGTGCTTATAACAATGCTTTGAGAGAAAATCCGTCGAGTAGTTGTGCCTTATTTAACAAAGCTCTTTCTGAAATGCAAATTGCATTTGGAATTAGTGACGAAGCAAAAAAAGAATATAAAGATTCGTTGCTCAATTCAAGCATTCAGTCAATGAACCAAATTTCAACACGTTATAAAGAAATTCCCGAATTGGCGGCAAAAGCTAATTATGCTATGGGCAATGCAGCTTTTAATTCTCAAGATTATAAAGGTGCAATTGATATGTATAAGCAGGCACTGCGTCTTAATCCTGATTATGAAAATGCTCGAAAAAATCTACGCATAGCTCAAAAAAAACTTGCAGAAAATCAGAAAAATCAGAGCGGAGGTGATAAAAATCAAGAAAAACAAAAAGAAGAAAATAAACAAGAAGAGAATAAGCAGGAAAACAAACAAAACAATCAGCCTCAACAACAAAATAAAGATAATCAACAACTGCAACAACAGCAAAACGATATAAAAGAAACTGCTGCCGACCAAATTCTTAAGCGTGGAGAGGCAAAAGAAAAAGAATTAAGAGCTCGCGTACTCGGTTCCGGTATGGGTAATGAAGCCGAACAAAATAATAGAGGCGGACGTAGCCGTAAAAATTGGTAGCAATTCACTAAAATATTAAAATGAAAAGTAGGATAAAGATTATATTGATGCTTCTTGCCGTATTATTATGTTCTGCAAGTAGTATGGATGCCGGAAAGGTAACGCTTTCGGTGGATAATCCACGAGGGAAAAGTGCTATCGGTGTAGAAGATTTATTTTACATCAACATCACATTAGAAAACGTAGATGCTGATGTGAAGATGCCGACAAGTGTGCCGGGATGTAAAGTGAACTATTTCAATCGAAATTCTATAAGTACAAATGTTGTAATAGTTAACGGAAAACGTGAGCAATCGGTCGTTGCCAACTATTGCATTACTTTGAAAGCTTTGCAAGAAGGAACATATTCTTTTGGCCCATTGACAATAGGCGGGATAAAATCAAACACTGTTAAATACACTATTGGCCCTAAAGGCTCAGGCTCAACTCCTGTAAAAAATCCAAACCCGAATAATACTACCGGTCCTCAATTAGTTGAAAAAGGAGGCTCGGAATTATTCCTCAAAGCTTATTTGTCAAAGACTTCCGCTTACGAACAGGAAGCATTGGTGTATACTGTTAAACTATATACTACCTATGAAGGAGTCTTTTCAAACATTGCAACTGCATCACCGACATTTAAAGATTTTGTGTTTGAAAAAACCAACGAAATAGATCGATCATTCAATATAGAAACCTACAATGGAAAAAGTTACAAAACAGCTGTAATAGATAAGTACATAGTATTTCCACAGAAATCAGGAAAATTAAGCATTCAAGGAAATACATACACAATGACTTTAGAACAAAAAAATGTCTATAATGATCCGTTTTTCGGTACTTTCTCTCATTCTGTGCCTGTGCAATTAGAAGCAACTCCAAATGACGCAGAAGTCGATATCAAACCATTACCTCAGCCTCAACCAATTAATTTTACCGGTGCTGTAGGTCAATTTTCAATTTCATCAAGTTTGCCTGATAATTCAATGGTGGCTAACCAAGTTGCCACTATCACTTATACTGTTGAGGGAAAAGGAAATCTGAAATATGTTAAATTACCGGACCTGTCTTCGATTTATCCGAAACAGTTTAAAGTGTACTCAAGCTCTAATTCATCAGAATGTGAACCCGTAGCAGGTAATATAATTGGAAAAACAGTATTCGAAAATGTTATAATGCCGTTAGAATCGGGCAATTATCAATTGCCGGAATTGGAATTTGTGTATTTCGACCCGACAATTTCAGAGTATAAATCGACAACAGCAAAAGGATATGATGTTACCGTAGAACCCGGTAAAACAACAAAGGATACTAATCAAAATACAACAACCAAACAAGTTGATACAAATTTGCTTAATGCAGTCGATTCTGATAACAACATCGAATTGCTCATAGAGTCTTTATCGTACTGGTCGGCGTATTTGCTTCCAACTATATTGTTGATTATTGTGATTTTGTTCTATAAGAGACATCTTAAAAACATTGCAAATGTCGAAATACTCAAAATCAAAAAAGCTAACAAAGTAGCTCAACAACGATTGAAAAAGGCTTATATGTGTCTGAAAAAGAACAAGTCGGAACAATTCTATGATGAAATGTTGTCAGCATTATGGGGGTACGTAAGCGATAAATTATCAATGCCTACATCTGATTTAAATCGCGATAACATAAAATATGAATTGCTTAAATATGGCGATGTGGAAAGAGAAGTGGATAGCTTGATAACTCTCCTTGATGAATGTGAATATGCCAAGTATGCTTCTACAATGCTCTCTGCAGAAAATATGAAATCTGCCTACGAAAATGGAGTTCAAATAATCAATTCTCTCAACGATAAAATCAAAAAAAGATAGATCAATTATGAATCTCAAGATATTAGCTGTATTAATTGCCCTAAATCTGTTTGCAAATATGAACGCAAATACTATTCTGCAAGCTGATTCTGCCTATAATAATAAAGACTACGGCAAAGCAATCGAACTTTACGAACAAGCTGTACGTCAAGGCAATGCCAATTCCGAACTTTACTATAATTTGGGAAATGCTTATTACCAAAATAATCAAATAGGTAAAGCTGTGCTTAACTATGAAAAATCTATTAAAATAGATCCGTCCAACGACAATGCTATCCATAATTTAGATGTTTTATATACTAAAGTCAACGATATAAATGAACTCGAATTGTCAGATAAAAACGGCGATGTGTCAGCCGAAGCTATCACATTTTGGGACAGTATATACAATGCAATAGCAAAAAAAGTCTATTCTAATGTTTGGGCAATATGGGCTATAATTTCGTTTTTGATATTGATCGCAGGTGCGACAATTTACGTATTTGTCAAAAATGTAACAGTGCGAAAAATCGGTTTTTTTGGAGGCATGGCGGCCTTGTGTTTCGCAATAGTATTCATCATTTTTGCTTATATGGCTTACACTCATTACTATGACAATTCAGAATGTGTGATAACTGAATATCAGACTGTACTAAAAGCAGAACCGAGCGAAAATTCGCAAGATATAGGTTCTCCATTACACAGCGGAACAAAATTAAAAATCCTGCAATCTTCCGAATCTACCGGAAATCAGAATTGGTTAAAAGTCAGATTGAATTCAGATTATATAGGGTGGATAAATAATAATGAAGTAGGAATAATTACAATTAAATAATATCCTATTTTCCTAATTAATAGGATGTTAACATAAAATGTGTTATAAAACTATAAAATTATCCGACAAATTTCTTTGTCAATTGAAAAATTATATCTAAATTAGCAAGCGTAAAATAAAAATAAAAAATTTTAATCTCATAAACATTAGTATCATGAGCAAGACTATAACATTTAACGAGCTTCGTCGCCTTAAAGACAGTTTACCTGATGGATCAACTCATCGCATCGCCGACGAACTTAATGTGACTGTACAAACCGTAAGAAATTATTTTGGTGGAGTAAATTATCAGTTTGGAAAGAACGCGGGGATGCACATTGAACCGGGACCTGATGGAGGTATCGTAGTATTAGACGACACTACTATCTATGATATGGCAGTAGCTATTCTTGAAGAACATAATAAATCAAAAGAATAAAATAATTCGACCGCATTGAGTCGTAATATAAGAGAAATGGGAAATGAGACGTTTATAACTTTAGTCATACACACCTATGACCATGCAGTTGTGCTAAAACAAATTCTTGAAGCAAACGGCATTGAAGTACGTCTCCAAAATGTAAATTTGAATGAACCTATCCTGTCGTCAGGAGTAAGAGTTCGTATAAAAGAAAAAGACCTCCCATTAGCTCTCAGAATTACAGAGTCAGCCGATAATTTATCGCCTGCACTTGTAAATTACAAAATGGCAGGAATGAGTGGAAACATCCTCATTCCTGTCGATTTTTCTGATTATGGCTTCCTCGCTTGCAAAGTGGGTTTCGCTTTTGCCGCTCGTTTATCTCTGCATCCGGTGTTGCTTCACACTTTTATTACACCTTATTTTAGAGGCTCACTCCCTTTGTCTGACAATTTAAGTGCAGATTTGAGAGATTCTGAAATTAGAAGTAAGCTCGAAAATGAAGCAAAAATTAAAATGAAAGATTTCACCGGGAAATTAGACGATATAATTAGCGAAGGAAAAATAGCAAAAGTCAGTTACACATCCATTATAAGAGAAGGCGTCCCTGAAGAAGTCATATTAGATTATTCAAAAAATACGCATCCTTCACTAATAATTATGGTGACACGAGGTATTTGCAAAAAAGAATCTGAAGGTATTGGAAGTGTCACTGCTGAAGTACTCGATTCTTGTCGTGTCCCGGTATTCAGTGTTCCGGAGGGGTATGAATTCCCGGATTTAAAGGACATCGATAAAGTGGGCTTCTTTTGTAACTTAGACCAACAGGATATTATTGTCATGGATTCATTTGCCAGAATGTTTGACAAAGAACCGTATGGTATTGACCTTATCCCTGCAAACGAAAGAGCCGTTAATAAAAGTGAAGAGAAAGCAAAAACTTTGATTGATTACTACGAAAAACATTATACTAACATACAGTTTGGGTATGCTATATTAAAAGGCAAAAACTTTACAAAAGAAGTTGATAAACTGATAGTTGAAAGGGGTATCAAACTTTTAGTTGTGCCAAATAAACGAAAAAGTATATTTTCAAGATTGTTCAATCCGAGTATCGCCCATAAAATATTATTCGAACGCGATATTCCTATGCTTGTACTTCCTGTCTAAAATATGATATATCCTTCCAATTACGAAGATAAAATCGGGTTTGCACAAATTAGAAACTTATTATCAGAAAATTGTTTGAGTAATTTAGGCGTTGCAAAATGCAATGCTATGAAATTCAGTTCAAACTTTAGTGAAATTTTGATTATGCTTAAGCAGACTAACGAAATGCTTGCAGTAGTCAAAAATGGCTATGAATTGCCCACCGATAATATGCACGATGTTACCCCGTATCTAAAAGCAGTAAAGGTGGATGGGAGCTATCTTCAGCCGGATCAACTCTATAAAATAAAAACTTCATTGGAAACTCTGCGAAAAGTACACCTGTTCTTTTTGCAAAAAGGAGATGACGATAAATATTTATACCCTACTTTAGCTTCAGAATTTGAATCGTTGATATTATTCCCGGAAGTAATATCAAATATTGATGCAATTCTTAATAAATTCGGAGAAATTAAGGATACGGCATCACCGGAATTATCGACAATCAGAAAAGCAAAACTTTCTGTCAGTGCCTCAATATCCTCTTCTATGAAAAAGGTCATTGACAAAGGTATGGCTGACGGCTATTTGGACAAGGATACCTCTCCTTCAATGCGTGACGGAAGGTTGGTCATTCCTGTAGTGTCGATGATGAAACGTAAAATCAACGGCATTATTCATGATGAAAGTGCCACTGGTAAAACTGTTTTTATTGAGCCGGCAGAAGTGGTCGAAGCTAATAATCGATTGCGTCAACTTGAAAATGAAGAAAAACGCGAAATCATCAAGATATTAGTTGCGTTAACCGACATCATACGTCCTGAAATCGATAAAATGCTTGAAAGTTATTCTATTTTAGGACTATTCGATTTCGTCAGGGCTAAAGCTTTGTTTGCTGAAAAAGTCGGTGGCGAAATGCCTATACTTGAACATTACTCCGAACTTGATTGGTTTCACGCAATTCATCCGGTTCTGTTATTGTCACTGCAAGCTCAAAACAAAAAAATTGTGCCACTCGATATTTCAATCAATGCAAAAGACAGAATCCTAATTATTTCAGGTCCTAATGCCGGGGGAAAATCGGTCTGTCTCAAAACTGTTGGCGTGATCCAATATATGATGCAGTGCGGATTGTTGCCTACATTACACTCTAATTCCCACATGAGCGTCTTTGACAATATTTTCATAGATATAGGTGATGAGCAGTCATTAGAAAATGATTTAAGCACTTATAGTTCGCATCTGAAAAATATGAAAAAATTTATTTCATATAGCAATAAGCGAACTCTGATATTGATTGATGAAATGGGGTCAGGAACAGAACCTTTGATTGGTGGAGCCTTAGCTCAATCGATTTTAATGGAGCTGAGCAAATCGAGGGTTATGGGCATCGTTACGACACACTATCAAAATTTGAAAACATTTGCAGAGTCAACCGATGGATTTATCAATGGTGCAATGTTGTACGACCGACAACAGATGCAACCATTGTTTCAATTGTCAATAGGAACCCCGGGTAGCTCTTTTGCCATTGAAATAGCTAATAAAATAGGATTGCCAAAATCGGTGATTGATGAAGCAAAAAATATAGTCGGTAGCGATTATATTAATATGGATAGATATTTGCTCGACTTGGCTCGCGATAAACGATATTGGGCTAATAAACGCCTGAATATCAAAGAAAAAGAGCAAAAATTGGAAACACTGCTTACTCAGTATGAGGAACGTGTCGAATCTCTAAAACAGCAGCGAGTAGCCATAATATCTGAAGCACGCCGCGAAGCCTCCGAAATATTATCAACTACCAATGCTCAAGTGGAGCGTACTATCAGTGAAATTAAGAAGGCGAATGCGGAAAAAGAACGCACCAAAGAGGTCCGTAAAGAATTAGAAAATTATAAGCAGCAGATTAAAAAGCAATCTCAAAATAGTGAAGACAAAAAACTTCCTGAAATTCTAAAATATCATAATTCGAAAAAGAAGAATAAAGACGTAAAACCGATAGATGCTAAACATAAAGCATTGGTTATTGGCGATTATGTACGAATGTCAGATGGGGGAGTGGTAGGCAAAATATTATCTATCCAAAATAAGAAAGCTGAAGTTGCTTTTGGTGCTTTGCGTACAATCGTAGAATTGAATAAATTGTCAATTGCAAGCAAACCTAAAGAAACGGCTTCTACTCAAGTGTTGACAATTTCAAAATCTACTTCCGATGATATAAGAAATCGACAGCTAAACTTTAAGCAAGAAATCGATGTCAGAGGTATGCGTGTAGATGAAGCTCTGCAAACCATTACTTATTTTTTAGACGATGCTTTGCAATTTTCTGTTTCGCGTGTCAGAATCTTGCATGGAACGGGTACGGGTGCTTTAAGAGAAGCCATTCGTAAACAGTTGCAAGCAACGTCTGCGGTAGTTTCTTTCCACGATGAGGATGTCAGATTCGGTGGGGCTGGAATTACTATTGTAAATCTTGAATAATCGTAAGCTTTATTTATTTTACCGATAATTGCTGCATATAAAATCGGTTCAATTAATAGAACCTGCCTTAAGTATCTTTTTGCGATTACGAGTTTTTGTGGAATGTCCGGCGGATAGTTTTTGGCGAGATGCAGAACTTTTTCTGATGACCTATGAAATAACATGATGTATCCAAATGGAAATGTAATGTATTTCGCGAAGAATCCAAATAAAACGCGACGTATTCTGAAAAATCCAAATAGAAACACAGAAGAATCTAAGTAGAACGCGATGTATTTAGAGGGATTCAAATTAAAAGATGAAGGATTCAAATTGAAACGCGATATTTTTCGACAATATTTTTTAGCGATATTTGCAAATTTATTTCGAAAGTACTTGTGGGATTGGAAATTTATACTTAAATTTGGCAAAATAATCTATATTCATCATGAAAT
>CAZGEX010000040.1:0-21670 GCA_964524385.1 uncultured Sangeribacter sp. | reverse complement strand
ATGCATATCGTGAATTTCTCCAATGATCCGAGTTTCCGCACTGTCGGTGCCGCCAACCGACCGGAGGAGCTGAAATAGGGTGGGAAAGTTCGGAAGTGAGAATCAGGCAAATGATTGTCATTCGCCACTATTCGCTTCAGATGCGGTCATATAGTAGCCGTTAACTGCCACAAATTTAGAAAAGATTGTTGCTAATGACTTGGCAAGAGTACATTGACGTATTGAAGCAAGTTCTGTAAATTGAAAGCTTCCAAATATATTTATAGAACCTTCCTGAAATTATTTTAGCAGATGTCGGATTGGGGCTAAATTCAGGTTGGCTGTATTGTTTTTATGTAGAAGGAATTCATTTTCGAATCCGAGTTCAATAGCCTTGTCTATAGAGGATTTTGCACGTTCCAAAGCACCTGTTTGTGCGAAGTAGATTGCTGCATAGAATAGCGATTCGGCATCGTCAGGATTCATTGAGATGAGGTTTTCGATGGTTTGGTCGCCATCTAATTTTTTACCGCTAATTGTCTGAGCAATAGCTTTATAAGCCATTAGTTGAGGTGAGGTTGGGGTGGTTTTTATCACTCTGGCATAGTCGGCGATAGCTTTAGAGCGATTGTCGAGAAATGTATTGAACGCGAATGCCCGCAACATCAGAGGGAGGGTGTTTTCTGCATCATTGATTATGGCATCGTTGAGAATTTCAATAGCTTCGTCATATTGTTTGAGAGCAATATAGGCGTTAGCCACCATAATCATGGCATCAGTAGAAATTGGATTTTTAGCGAGTGCATTTTTTGCGTAAATAAGAGCATTGTTAATGTTTCCTGACGCGAGTTCGATTTTAGCCTTAAGGATGTTGTTCTCGACAGAAGGATTAGCAATAAGAGCTTTATTAGCATATTTGAGAGCATCATCTTGTTGGTCGAGAGCGTGACAAATGTATGCAAGATTTACGTAGATAGCATCAGTGTCGTCGGTTTGAATTTCTTCTAAATGGCGGAAAGCATCGTAAGCATCAGTAAACCGGTTGTTTTGGAGAGCGATGTTGCCTTTGAGGAAGTACATCGGAACGACGTTAGAAGTTTTAGAAATAGCGAAATCTATGGCGTCGATAGTCCGGTCGTAGTCGATTTTAGCGATTTTGAGTAGCGATTTAAGCGGTCGGTCTTTTCCGGCAGATAAGCTGAAAGCACTGAGATAATGTACGGCTGCATTGTTGTAATTCTTCATATCGGCAGAGAGGTCGCCGAGTCTGCAGTAAGTGATATAGTTGCTTGGGTCGCAATTTTCGGCTTCTTTCATGAATGCTTCGGCTTGGGGTATGTCGTTTTGCATGATAGCAACTTTTGCGAGACCGAAGTAAGCTTCTTGGCTGCGTGATTTCATGCGTTGCATGGCGAGGAAGCTTTTTTTAGCTTCGTCGGCATTTTGCATATAAAGGCAGATGTTGCCTTTTTGGTATAAAATAGAGTAGGATTCAGGTCGATAGGATAACGCATTGTCTGTGGCGAAAAGAGCCTCTGAGAAATTTTGAGTTTGGATGTAGATGTCGGCACAAAGTTGCCATTCATCGGCAAGAAGTTCTTTATCTTTATTCGGAGTCAGTGAAATTGCTTTTTTAGCATCTGTCAGAGCTTTGTCGTATTCAGATAGTTGGTAATATTGCTGAGCACGTTGATATAGCGTGAAATAGTCGTTGGGATTGTCGCTAAGGATTTGAGCATAGCCGTCGAGCATTGCTTGGGTGATAGGGTTTATCTTTTGAGCAAAAGAGTTAGAGGCAGCTGTTGCAATAACGATGTATAGTAAAAATTTGAAGAAATTCATAAAAAGTAGGAATTAAAAGTCATTTTTGTTACTTAGACAGGTCTAAATGAATTGGTTTATTGTCTGTCGTAGCATAGAAAGTCGGTAGAGTAGATTTTCTACTTTGTCTAATTGAAGCATATTAGCACCGTCGCTTTTAGCTTGAGCCGGATTTGGATGAGTTTCCATAAATATACCGTCAGCACCAACGGCGATGGCTGCTTTAGCGATAGTTTCAATCATTTGAGGCATACCGCCTGTAACGCCTGAAGTCTGATTAGGTTGTTGTAACGAGTGAGTAATGTCCATAATGACAGGGCATTGGCTTGAATTTTTCATAATGGGAATACCTCTGAAATCGACAAGGAGGTCTTGATACCCGAAGGTAGTGCCGCGTTCAGTCAGAGCGACCCGGTTGTTTCCGTTTTGACGAATTTTATCGACAGCATATTTCATAGCTTCGGGAGATAGAAATTGACCTTTTTTGATGTTGACCATTTTTCCGGTGCGAGCGGCAGCGGTGAGGAGGTCTGTTTGTCGGCAAAGGAACGCCGGAATTTGCAGAATATCGACGTATTGAGCAGCGATTTCAGCCTCGTGTGTTTCGTGAATATCTGTAACGACCGGGATGTCAAATTTTTCGCTTACTTTTTTTAGGATTTCGAGAGCTTTCAAGTCGCCGATACCGGTGAAAGAATCCAATCTGCTGCGGTTGGCTTTTCTGTAGCTGCCTTTGAATACGAAAGGGATATGCAGTTTGGAAGTAATGTTGAGAAGATGTTCGGCGATTTGTAGAGCCATATCTTCCCCTTCTATAACGCAAGGTCCTGCAAGTAGGAAGAAATTGTCGGTAGCAGATGATTTGAGGTATGAAATTATGTTGTTTTTGTCGAAATTCATATTGCTAAAGATTGTTAAGTTGATTAATAGTATGTATTTCAGCGAGAGCAAAAATGGCAGCAGTTTCGGTTCTTAATCTGCTGTTTCCAAGAGAAATAGGGATGAAGCCGGCTTTAATGGCTTCGTCGACTTCTTCCGGGCTGAAATCTCCTTCGGGTCCGATTAAGATAGTTACATTTGAGCCGGGTTTATATTCTTGGGCGAGGATTTTACGCTCAGTGTCGGCATCACAATAAGCGATGAATTTCTGTCCTTCGGGAGCGTTGTTGACGAATTGTGAGAAAGGTGTCATATCGTCTAATTGCGGTATTACCGATTTAAGACTTTGTTTCATGGCTGCTACAAGGATTTTGTGCAGACGTTCGGTTTTCAGTTCCTTACGTTCACTATGTCGACAAAGAAGGGGGGTAATGCGATCGATGCCGATTTCGGTTGATTTTTCAGCCATCCATTCCATACGGTCGAGGTTTTTAGTTGGAGCGATGGCTATATTGATATTCCCTTTCCAGTGGTTAGGGAGTTCAATTTTTTCGGTAATGCTTAGATATACGTGTTTACGGTGGGCTTCAATGATTTTGCAAATGTATTGAAACCCTTTTCCGTCGACTACATAAATATCATCTCCCTCTTTCATTCTCAACACTTTAATACAATGTTGGGAGTCGGATTCGGTCAGTTGTTTAGATTCTTCAATATTCGGTGAATAGAATTGAATCATTTTGTATCAGCTTGAGGATTATGTTTGTATTTGAAAACGATAGCGAATGCCACAGCAACAACGAGAGCAAATGCGGCAAATATCATCCAAGTAGCTTTCCAGTCGCCGATAAGGAAAGTTTGGTCGCCCACTTTTTGCCAATGGCAGAAGTGATTTACTACTTCTCCGGCGATAAGTGTTCCGACAGTAGCACCGATTCCGTTGGTCATAAGCATAAACAGTCCTTGAGCGGATGCTTGAATAGAAGAGTCTGTTTCGCGTTCTACGAAAAGAGCTCCCGAGACATTGAAGAAGTCGAAAGCCACTCCGTAAACAATCATGGAAAGGATGAACATCCAAACTCCGCTACCCGGGTCGCCCAAACCGAAAAGCCCGAATCGGAATACCCAAGCCACCATAGCAATCAACATTACTTTCTTAATGCCAAATCGTTTGAGAAAGAATGGGATTAAGAGTATGCACAGAGCTTCGGATATTTGAGATAGGGAGGTTAGGAGAGTGGCGTTGTTTGCACCAAATGTGTTGGCAAAATCACCGGCTTTAAAGCTTGTGATGAAAGGTGTGGCATAGCCGTTAGTGACCTGCAACGACATTCCTAACAACATAGAGAATATGAAGAAAAGAGCCATTTTGCGTTGTTTGAATAGTTTGAACGCATTTAGTCCCAAAGTTTCAGATAGCGAGCGTTTTCCTACTTTGCGAGAGATAGGACAAGCCGGGAGCGTGAAAGAGTAGATTGCCAATAAAATTCCTAATGCACCGGAAACGAGGAGTTGCATATAAGTGTATTGGAATCGGAGTTTGTGGTCCATACTGAAGAAGAATTCGCCGTCTTGAGTCCAAGTGGCACAATTTACAAACCACATAGTAGCGATAAAACCTACTGTACCAAATACTCTTATCGGAGGGAACGCAGAAATAGTGTCGTAGCCGTATCGTTTAAGTACTGCGAAAGCGACAGTGTTGGATAGGGCTAAAGTCGGCATATAGAACGCGACGCTTAGCGAATAGGCTGCGACCATCATTGTTTTATCAGGCATTACACCATTTGTGGCGGCATCGTAGCCCATCCACCAGCAAGCGAGCATAAATGTGCCGGCAATAGCGTGGCATATACCGAGCATTTTTTGCGGTTGAATATATTTGTCGGCAATGATACCGATAATTGTAGGCATGAAGATTGATACAATTCCTTGAATTGCATAAAACCAAGCGATTAGGTCGCCCATTCCTGCAGCTCCCAAATAATTGCCGATGCAAGTAAGGTATGCACCCCAGACAGCAAATTGCAGGAAATTCATTGCTGTAAGTCTTGTTTTAATAGCTTTCATAATGATAAAATTTATAAGCAGATTTAGTTTAGACTAATTGTGATTAAATAGGCAAGTTCGATAAATTCACTGCAAATTTAGCAAAAAAAATAAAATATGATTCGAATAAAGGTGAAAATTATAGATGCAAAGCTGTCGGGTGCATTTATTCTTGTTTTTCGAAGCGACGAAGACTTTGACGAATACGAATATAGTCAGGACAATATTTTGCTACAAGTTTCCAAAACTCAGGGCTATGATTCGGATATACGATGTGAGCGAGTTCGTGAATTATGACATATTCCACACATTCAAGGGGCTTGGTTGCAAGCAGCAAATTGAATGTCAACGCTCGCGAATTGCTTCGACAGCTTCCCCAACAACTTTTCATCAATCGAAGAGTGACTTTTGAAGATCTGAGATTCATTTGCTTTTCCCATTTTTCTAATAGGGTAGGAAAGTTATCGAAAAATTGTTTGGCAAGTTCATATGTCAGACGATTTTCGCATGAATTGCGTTTCTTTTCTATTACTTTCTGCTGAGTGATTTTTATCCAGTCGATTCGTTCAGACAATATATTTTTAGCATTATCTATTGAGTAATGGCGAGGCACAGTGATTTGAGGAGATTTGTCGGGATACACTCTGATAGTGGCGGCTTTCACTTGTTTCCAAAGAATAAGAATTTCGACACCGTCGATTATGATTGATTCATGTTTCAAGATGGGAAGCATAATGTCTGCAATAAATGAGATGACATTTTCAGAAGAATAAAAAAATAGGGCTGATAATCAGCCCTTTGTCGTATTAGCTTTATTTCACTTTCAGTTTTTGTCCCGGTCGAATCGGGGTATTTTTGTTGATGCCATTAAGTCGGCAAAGAGTAGTTACGGAAATACCATTTTTCTTTGCGATTTTAGAAAGGTTGTCGCCTTTTTTGATAGTGTAGGTAGCTCTGTTTTTATTGTTGGCTTTTTTGTATGTGTTTTTGTTGTCGCTATTAGGAGCGTAATTTCTGGATTGTGTGTATGTGTTTTTGTTGAAAGTGTAAGTGTCAGTGTGAGTTGTTTGGTTAGCGAAATCGAAGATAGCGGCAGGGTTGATAGCATATCCCATATATCTTGTTTCGAAATGGAGATGCGGACCTGTGCTTCTTCCTGTGCTACCCCCTAAAGCGATAGGGTCGCCGGCTTTAACTTCTTGGTCAGGCTCAACGAGGAATTTGTTTAAGTGACCATAGATTGTTTCGAGGTCGTTGGTGTGACGGATTATAACATAGTAACCGTAGCCTCGAGCTTCATATCTTGTCAGTCTGACTTTACCGTCGAAAGCAGCATAGATAGTATCGTTCGAGCGAATACCTATGTCGACACCTTTATGCATTCTGCCGAAACGACGACGATAGCCGTAGTTTGATGTGATTCTGCCACTGTGAGGAATGGCAAAGTTAGTAACGTCGATTACAGCAGAGTTAGGGACGTCGGCAGATTTATAAGGGTTAACCAGATTGCTATCCCACCCTTCAGTGTAGATGTCCATTTCCGGCTCGATGTCGTCTTCAAAATCGATGAAATTATCTTTGTCGATAAGTCGGATTTGGTCCTTAGTATTTGTTTGTTTGGCAATAAGGTCTTTGTGAACGTTTGAATGAGGATTGTTAGATATGATTTTTTGTGCTAAAGCATCGCTACCGGCACCGATAGCAAGGATTGCGATTGCAAAAGCTGTTTTGAAATGTTTCTTCATTATAAAAAATATCTTTTTTGTTTTGTTCTTTAATTACTATTGATTTTTTACCTCAGGAAAACCCTCTATATTTAATGGCTAAAGGTTAACTAATTTTAGGTTTTCATTCTCAGCCACTTCAAAGTTACAATTTTTGAATGAAGCAACCTAATTTTGAAGTGCTAAAAATTCTTAAAGTAGTCTGTACTTGTAGTATGAGTGGTTTTTAATTAATTGAATAATAGTCAGATATGACGTTTTTATGTTTTACAACATGTTTTTGTGCTGTTGCACATGGCTGTTTAGAATGTGCAGAAAATGGCAGATAATCGCTGTTAAAAAATGTTAATAGTGATTTAAGTGTCCTATATACAATGAATTGTAAAAATTATTGATTAACTTTGGAGCAGTATTAAGGCAGGTTCTATAAATTGCCTTGCCCTATGTCAACAATAAGGAAAATTGTTGTAATAATAAAAGAAAATATATGAATGAACAATCGATAGAAATAATAGGCGAAGTGACAGGAGGTGGTGCAACATCTCACCCTTTTGACATAATAGATGATAGCAGTACGCATTACATAGCCGGCAAGATAATGGATTTTTCGGAATGGTTGTTGTCGTTAGTAGGCTTGACGGGGGATGTTACTTTGCGAAATGCAGTTTATTCGGCTGTGGTGATATGTATGGCATTGGTAGTCGGAGCAGTAGTGAAATGGATATTACTGAAGATAGTCAGGAAAATTGCCGATCACACGCAAATAGAGTTTATACGAAGACTTCGGCAAGGGTATTTTTTTACCAAGATGAGTCGGATAATCCCGGCATTGGTCGTAATCGTCTTTTTACAATTTTCGTTTGTCGGTCGTGATATTCTTTCTGTCATATTAAATAAGGTGGCGTGGATTTACATAGTAATCGCCACAGCAATAGCACTGAATACATTAATATTTGTGGTGTGGTCGCATATTGATGAGCGAGAGAATAAGAAAAGATTGCCATTGAAAGGCTTGGTGCAGCTTATAAAATTATTTGTATGGCTGTTGGTCGTAATAATTTGTATTGCAATAATAATTAATAAATCGCCGTTGACGTTACTTGCCGGATTGGGAGCATTTGCGGCAGTATTGATGTTAGTGTTCAAGGATAGTCTGTTAGGCGTAGTTGCAGGTGTGCAATTATCTGAAAATGATATGCTAAGAGTAGGCGATTGGATAAAAGTGGATGGCACGAGTGCTAATGGGACGGTGATAGAAGTTACATTGACAGCAGTCAAAGTACAAAATTGGGATAAGACTATCACTACTTTGCCTCCCTATACGTTAGTGTCGAGTTCTTTCCAAAATTATCGTAATATGCAGCAGAGCGGTACACGAAGAATAATGCGGTCGTATAAAATTGATGCCGATAGCGTACGTCTTGTCGATGAGCAACTGTTGTCGCAAATAAGAGGAATCCCGATGATGAATGATTATATAGAGAAGAAGTTGAATCAGCAACAATCGGGAAAAATAGAGAATGTGTCAAATTCGGATGGTTTGGTCGATGGGACAATCGATACGAATTTAGGTCTGTTCAGGGCCTATGTTAAGATGTATCTTCAGTCACATCCTATGATAGATAACGACAATACGTGTTTTGTGAATATCCTTGAGCAAACAGAGAGTGGAATACCGTTTCAAGTGTATTGTTTCACAGCGACATCAGAATGGATACCTTACGAAGGTACTCAGTCGGAAGTGTTTGAGCATATAGCGGCTATGTTGCCGTCGTTTGGTTTATATACCTTTGAAAATCCGTCGGGACGTGATAGTGTCAATGAGGGCTATCTCGAAGCCGGAGGAAATCCTGACGATCTCTATGGTTTGCCTTATCCGTTCAGAAAGAGATAGCCTGAGCAAGGCGATAATTTGAAGAGAAAACGCAGAATCTCATTTTTGAGAGTGATAAAATTGCGTTGTCGTCCGGAAATAGCGATTCAATCAGAATGTATCTTCTAAAAAAGTTACAGGATTTAATAAAAAAGAGACTTTCGATTTAGAAAGCCTCTTTTGTGTATTTAATGAAGTCAAGTCAGTTTATATAACCTGACTAAATGGAATTATTCTTCTACCGGAGCAAGTTTTACAGTGAAGTGACGCATAAGTTCAGTTTCCCAAACGATTTTCACACCACGTTTGATAGAATCTCTGCGGTCGTAAACGTTTTTGAGAGCGGCAGCGATTACATCCATGTGGTTGTTAGTGTAAACGCGACGAGCGATGCAAAGACGAAGTAGGTCGAGACCACCGAAACGGTTTTCGCGAGTAACAGGGTCGCGGTCAGCAAGGATGTAACCGATTTCGCAACCACGAATACCGGCTTCGCGGTAAAGTTCGATAGTCAAAGTTTGTGCAGGGAATTCTTCTTTCGGCACGTTAGTAAGCACTAAGCTTGCGTCAACGAAAATAGCGTGACCGCCGACAGGACGTTGGTAAGGGATGCCGTATTCATCAAGACGAGCAGCGAGATATTGCACTTGTTTGATACGAGTTTCGATGTTGTCGAATTCAGTGTTTTCGTCAAGTCCGACAGCGAGAGCGTCCATATCGCGACCATTCATACCGCCATAAGTCAAATAGCCTTCGAATGGGATGCAGAAACGTTTAGCACCTTCAAACCAATCTTCGTGGCGAGTAGCGATGAAACCACCCATATTTACGAGACCGTCTTTTTTAGAAGACATAGTCATACCGTCGGCGAAAGAGTACATTTCGCGAACGATTTCTTTGATTGATTTGTCAGCATAGCCTTCTTCGCGAGTTTTGATGAAGTAAGCATTTTCAACGAAACGAGCAGAGTCGAAAATCACACGTTTGTTGTATTTGTCAGCGATAGCTCTAACTTCGCGGAGGTTTTGCATAGAAACAGGTTGACCACCGGCAGTGTTGTTAGTAACTGTAACGATAATGAATGGGATTTTGTCAGCGTTTTCAGCAAGACATTTTTCAAGTTTTGCAGGGTCAACATTACCTTTGAAGGGGAGCTCAAGCTGAGTGTTTTTAGCTTCATCGATAGTACAGTCCACAGCGAATGCTTTGCGGCTTTCGATATGTCCTTTAGTTGTATCGAAGTGAGAGTTACCCGGGCAGATGTCGCCGGCTTTTACCAAGTGGCTGAAAAGCACGTTTTCTGCAGCACGACCTTGGTGAGTAGGGATAACATATTCAAAACCTGTCAGACGAGTGATAGTTTCTTTAAGGCGGAAGAATGAAGATGAGCCTGCGTAGCTTTCGTCGCCCATCATCATAGCAGCCCATTGACGGTCGCTCATTGCACCGGTACCGGAGTCGGTCAAACAGTCAATGTAAACTTGTTCTGAACGAAGGTTGAATAAGTTGTAGTTAGCTTCTTTGAGCCATTGTTCACGCTCTTCGCGTGTGCTTTTACGAATCGGTTCAACCATTTTGATTTTCCACGATTCTGCGAAAGGTAGTTCCATATTTTTGTATTAGTTTAGGTGTGTTTGAAATTTGGTTCAAATTTACTCACAAATTCTGATATATGCAAAGTTTATAATAAAAAAATGCAATTTTTTTTGTCATCAATTTGATGAACCTGCCTTTAAGGGTTCAATGGTGTATCCTGCATTGCGAAGTTGCGTGATAAGACCGGATTCACCGACTAAATGCAGACACCCAACGGCGATAAAAGCAGAATTGTCGTTCATTATCGCCGGCAATTTAGTCATCCAATCGTTGTTGCGGTTGATGAGTAGTTTTTCGAAGAATACGGGGTCATCTTCCACTGATTTGGAAATTTCAAGCATTTGATTCATATCTTCAGTGGCATAAGCTTCGTATAATTTTGTGGATTCTTCGATAAGTTGTGCCGGATTTTCTATAGTTTCCATCAGGTCGTTCAATTGCTCGGCAATGCTGTGAGTGTTATATAAAAGTTCAGCTTGTTGTTCGAGTGTTTCGAGAGCCATAATTTTTTTGTTTGAGGCTTTGCCTTGAGCTTGGAAATAGCTGTCTAATTGTTCAGCCGGATTGTAACCGGGAAGATTTTGTGCTATAATCATCAATGCGATATTTTGTTCCAATGCCATCGGTTTAAGAGCATCAAACATGCTGATGTTGTACATCGGGGAGATATGTTTGGCAATAAAATCGTTAGTGGCAACTATTTGTTCCGGAGTTAAAAGTTTAGAGAGAGTGCTATCTGCAGGAGCCATCATATAAGGTTGTATGGTTTGAGCCATTGTCATTTGGTCGATTGTCATATCGATTTCTCCCACTATAGCGGTAGCCGATTCAAATGCTTTTACAGCTTCTTGATTTTCAGAGAATTGTTTTAGTGGGGCAAGGTGGTGAGTGCCAAACAGATAAGAAGGCTGTTTCAAACCTTTGCCTGTGATTTTGTAACATACCTGAGAATTTACGCTGAAACCCATCACGATGAGCATCAGCAAAGTCATAATAATCTTCTTCATTTTTTTAATATTTCCATTACACGATGCAAAGTTAATATTTTTTTCTCAAACAAATGATTATTGTAGCCGATTAATTATCAATAGTAATATTATAGTGAAAGTGAAATTATAAGGCAGGAGAGATAAATTGAACACAACAAATTTATATCATTTGCCATAAATTTGAAATTTCAAAAAAAAATCATTAATTTTGTCGTAAAGATAATTAAAATGGATAATAAGACTCTAATAGAAACCCTTTCGAAGCGTATAAAATGGGAAAAAGCAGACGTAGAAGCGGTTTTGGATGCTTTTTCGTCGGTGGTCAAAGACAAATGTTGCTCATCGGATATTGTAGCTATTCCCGGGTTCGGCTCAATAGAGACAAAAAAACGTCTTGAGAGAATATCTGTCAATCCGTCGACGGGCAAACGAATGTTGGTGCCACCGAAAATTGTCGTCAGTTTCAAACCTTCTGCTCTGTTGAAACAAAAATTGAAATCAAAAAATCAATAAAAAGCAACAAGAATTCACAACATAACGCAGTATGAATCAAAAAATAACATTATCGGATTTGACCGACGAAATTGCCGTTATCACGGGTAAACAGAAGCAGCAAGTCGAAGTTTTGTTGCGAGAATTGTTTTCGTTGATTTCCGAATCGTTGATTGAAGGGGATAAGATAAAAATAAAAAAATTAGGTACGTTCAAGGCTATCGAGGTAGAACAGAGACGAAGTATTGATGTCAATACAGGCGAAGAAATAGTGATTCCAAGCTATCGCAAAGTGACTTTTACGCCCGATAAAGAACTTGCCGAAGCTGTAAATCTGCCATTCTCCGCGTTCGAAACAGTTGAAATCAGTGATAATGTGACTGATGAAATGCTTGATAATGTTGGTGAAGAGACCAATAACAATGATTTGGTTTCCAATGAAGTGATTAAAGATGTCTTTGTAGTTACTAACGAAGATGTCAAAACTGAAACTGCTCCATTGGAAGAGTCAAGACAAGAGCAAGAAATTGTAGGCGACAACCATTTCGATGGTATGCCTTCGATTCAATGGGAAGAAAATGATGACGAAGCCATCGAAAATAGTGCCGAAGATTTGTCGCAACCGAAAGCAGCACCGATTGCCGCCGATAGCAATGAAAATCTATCTGACGAAGAAACCGACGAAGATAATTTATCATCAGATGAAGAGGATATAGAAGATGAAGATATGCCTGCTCCCAAAAACGGCTTTGCTAAAGGATTTTTATTTGGAGTGGCTTCGATGTTGGCAATCGTCGTAATTGGTATTGTCGCGTGGTGGATGATTGACAAAGATAATTTCCCTATAAGATTCACAGCATCATCGCAGTCAGAGTCAGAGTCTGTAACGGAAGTTGCAGAAAATTCAGTTGACGTAGAAATAAAAGCGGAGTCATCAGATGCGATTGCTCAAGAACAGACAGAAAGTGAGGTGTCGACTCCGATAGGAGAATCCGAAAAAGAAGATAATGAAATAATTCCGGCAACTGTGCCAAGCGACCGGCCAGTCTATGACACAATATCGCGAACACGCTTCTTGACCACTATGGCTCGCGACCACTATGGAAATTATCATCTTTGGCCATATATATATGAAGAAAACAAAGCCATACTTGGACATCCCGATCGGATTCGTCCCGGAACAAAAGTCGTAATTCCGCCGGCGGAAAAATACGGCATAGATGCAGACAATGCCGAATGTATAGCTAAAGCGAAACGCAAAGGTGCGGAAATATATAGCCGCTACAAATAAGATTACTTACTACATTATATAATAATAGAGGATAGACCGACAATCAATCTATCCTCTATTTCATATTATATGTGTCTTAAATATCGAGTGATGCTATATCGCTATCAAATAAATCGATTATTCGAATTTATTCAATAAGGTCAAATGTCAAGGTTGGAAATTCTTTTTCCTCAATTCCACTTCGGTGTAGTATCAGTTCTGTATATCCAACACTTCCTACCAAACATTCATCCCCCCAATTATCACCTGTTACCATCCCTAATGTGCTATCTATGCATATATATCCTCGCTTTTCGCCGTTAACTATTGCTTCGGTAGATGAAATAAAGTAAACATTATCATAATTGTATCTAAACCCCTTTCCTGCTAACTTGTTGTTAGGTTTTAGTTTGTAACCTTCTTTGGAAAGCTCCCATTTTGTTGACTCTCCAAATACTCGAGTATCATAACTTGTCGTTGGTATTAAATTGACCTTGCCGTTGATGTTTTTTATTTTAAAGACAATTGGACTATCCCAATCCAAAATTAGTTTATTGCGTTCAGATGTGTTGCTGAATGTTAATGTAGATTTCGCACGATTGTATGTTCCAAATCCAATTGGAATGATGTAATAATCATGACTTTCTATACACCATATCACTTCGTTCCCTCCTGTAAATAAAAAATACGATTTTACTTGACCTTTGCTAATGCCTCTGCCGAATACTTTAGCTGTGTATGAATAGGTCGCAGGAACTGTGACTTGTGCTTCAATTGCCGATATTGAAGCCAACAATAATGCAAATAAAACTACTAACTTTTTCATAATATATCTTTTTAATATTTAATTTGTTAAGTATATTGTACGTTAGATAATATTATTGGCAAAGTTATGAATAAAGAGTTGTTTTACTCCCTGAAATATTAATTTATGTTAATTGTGTTGTAAAACATAAAATTCGTTGGTGTATCACTCTAAGAAAAGGTTGGCAGATAGCAGTCGGTTAGATTAGAATTTTGATAAATAGATATTGTAGCTGTTGTACTGTAATGACAAAAAAATAAGCCGACCGAATTTCGAGTCAGCTTATTTTATATCTAAAGGGGCGTCGATGACTTCCCTCAATTTCGTAGGAATCAAATTTCCTTATCGTGTTCGAGCATCAATGTCATAGAAGCTCTGTCGCACACTTCTGCCGGACCGAAATATTGGATAGGACCAGGGTATTGATAGAGTGTGTTAAGGCCGCAAGTTTCACGTTGAGATGCAAATTTGAGATAAGGTTTGCCATTAAGATTTACGAGTGCTTTTTGAATCACCGGTTTGAGATGACCGTTACGGCGTTCCATATTCATCATCATAGTGATAGGAATACCACCTGCAATCCATTCTTCGGTATGACCTGTAAGATTACGTACCGACGACATATAACCTGTCAAGCCGGCATTGATAAGCATTGCGGCATTATAACCGAGTGCGTAAGTATAGTCAGCGTCGAAGTTTGACGGGTCTGCACATCGTCCTTCATAGCCGAAGAAGTGATGTTGTGTGGCAAATTTACCACAATAGAGACCTTGTCCTTTCATCTCTTCCAAGCGTTTTTCCACCATTTCGCTAATCAATTTTTCTGTTTCGATGAGCGATACTTGTACATTGCCATGAGAGTCGCGGTCCAAACTTAATTGTAGAGCAATTTGTTTTGGTAAGCTTTTGTAAAGCTCTGCGTTGGCAGGGGTGAGATATGAGTGGATTGTCATCAACTTGTTGTCATCGTCAAGTCCGACAAGTTCTTCGCTGTGAGCTGCAAGCACTTCGTTGAGTTCGCTGATAAGCACTTTCATTGAAGGTATAAATTCGATAAGACCTTCCGGCACAAGCACTGTTCCGAAGTTCCATCCCAATTTGGCACGTTCGCTGACAACGTAAGCCACTTGGCTGACGATGTTGTCCAATGTCATGCGTTTTGCAAGGATTTCTTCGCTGATAAGACAGATGTTGGGTTGTGTTTGCAATGCACATTCCAATGCGATGTGTGATGCAGAACGTCCCATTAATTTGATGAAGTGATAATATTTTTTTGAAGAGTTACAGTCGCGTTGGATGTTACCAATCACTTCGCTATACACTTTGCAAGCTGTGTCGAAACCGAATGATGTCTCAATCCATTCGTTTTTCAAGTCGCCGTCGATTGTCTTTGGTACGCCGATTACTTGTACATCCACGCCTTTTCCTTTATAATATTCAGCGAGTACGGCCGCATTTGTATTTGAATCGTCGCCACCGATGATTACCAATGCTTTGATGTTTAGCTCTTCAAGGATTTTAAGACCTTTGTCGAATTGTTCCGGTGTCTCTAATTTTGTACGACCTGAACCAATGATGTCGAATCCGCCTGTGTTGCGATAATCTTTGATGATACCGGCTGTGAGCTCCATATATTGATGTTCTACAAATCCGGATGGACCCATCAAGAAACCATATAGACGACATTCTCTATTGAGTGATTTAATACCATCGAAAATTCCGCTTACCACATTGTGTCCGCCAGGTGCCTGACCTCCCGACAATATGATTCCGACATTAAACGGTTCTTCTACTCGTGTCGGATTTTCATCTACTTCGAATTCCACTACGGGAAGTCCGTAGGTGTTTGGAAATAATTTTTTAATTTCTTCCTGGTCGGCAACTGATTCTGTCGCATTGCCGGCTTTTGCTTTTACTACTCCTTGAAGTGTGCGTGGTAGTTTTGGTTGATACTCTGATCGTACACGCTGTAATGCACTCTTTTTCATGTAGCTTCCTGTTTTTTTGTTTGAATATTTGCGTAAGAATTTATTTATCCCTATTTGAGACTGCAAAGTTAGCAATTTTTTGTGAGATTTTCAACTTTATTGCTTCTCTTGCTCGAATTATTTTATCATTTATGGATTTCAGATGTAAATTTCAGGCTCTTTTTCCGGTTTTGAATAGGCGGAGTGAAATTTTGCAGATGCTACTTGATAAATTTCGCCGTAGTAGTTTCTTGACCTTGTCGGACATATTTGTATGCAATGACCACATCGTATGCATTTCTGAGGATTGACGGTTGTAAAATCATTCCCCGGAATTGCCTTTACAGGACAAAGAGAATAGCATTTGCCACATTTTGTGCAATTTGCTTCTGCTGTAGGATAGATTGGCATCACTCCTCCAGCCTCTTTATACGGGTGATTTCCCGGTAGGACCACTTCTTTGAGCAATTGAATATTCGATATATTGCTGATTTTGGCTTGACATTTTTGTGCATATTCAGCTATCGTTTTCATATCTTTTGCATCCGGTCGTGTGGCGGATACACTTGGAAACACCGAATGGCGAGCTATGAACGTTGCTCCGGCTATTACTTTAAATCCGTTTGTTTCCACAATATCTTTCATCTCGACTAAAGCATCGTCATATTCTCGATTGCCATACACTGCTATCACTATGGCAGATGTGTCTGCTCCGCGAAAATGTTTGAGCGATTCGGCTGCAACTTTCGGAATTCTACCGGCATAGACCGGCATCGACACTACCAATAATTCTGTCGGCGACATGTAGATAATCTCATTTATTGGTGCTGATATCAATTCGTATTCATTCACTTCTCCGCCCAAATGTGATGTGAATGTTCGAGCTATCTTTTTTGTGGTGTTGGCAGCACTGAAATAGACCGATTTGATGCTTGTAATTTTCATCTCTGAGATTAATATTTGCAGGTGATATATTCCATAAACATTTTCCGTTGCTTGATGATGATTTTATCATCGGAATAGCTGAGTAATCCTGATCTCGACAGCTCAGACAGCTCGGATTTTATTTGCTCGATCGGAATGTTGGTCAGTTCTGATAAATCTTGCTGACTTGATTCCACTGTTATCTCTGTCGAACTTGATTCTGTCAAGGTAATTACCCACATTGCCAATCTACATTCGAATTTCCCTGATGTCAAATTTTTAATTGCATCGACCGGACGTTGTGAATGTAGTGAAAGATAGTTCAAAAAATTCAATAGATATATTTCATCTGTTTGCAACAATGTCATATACTGCTCTTTGCTGAATTGCAATATGCTGACATCTCCCACAGCTTCTGCTTCTGCCGGAAATTTTGTGTCCATGCCAAAAAGTCTATCGGGAAAAAATACTGAACCGGGTTGCTTTAACTCACTGACTTTAAGCGTGCCGGTTGTATTGCTTATGTGTGAGAATGCTTCTCCTTTAATCAAATATTTTATATGTGAGCATCTATCGCTTTTGCTGATTATCTTGTCACCACTTTTATAGTTGATGAAATTTACATTCGTTTTCTCTAAAAAAGCCGAAATTTGTTCTTCGCTTACACCCTTAAATAGTGGTAAATCCATTATGGTTTCGTACATTGTTGCCATAAACTATCTCTTTTTATTTTTGCAAAAATAATGAATGCTCGCTAATTATGCAAACCATATATCCTCTATTTTGATAAATCTCCGTTTTAATTTCAAATACCTTTTAATAAATTTATCGAGTCTGACATATCCGATTTTATAAAATCCGGTTAGTAGTTTGCAAAATCGGAAATTTAAATATAATTTTGTGTAGTTTATTTTATGAACATCATTATTCAGTACATAATCGTAGCTATTTGCATTGTAGCCGCTATCGCTTGGATTGTGGTAAAACTTTTGCGTAAAAACAGACAAAAAAAATCATCTTGCTGTTGCGGATGTGCTGATGCCGAGCGTTGTCTGCTTTCAAAACATCATTACAAAAACAGCGATTGTAAAAAATGAAATATTGTGTATCTACTTCTTTCGGGCTATTTGCCACGAATTAAGTATGTTGTGCCATGCCATATATGTAGCAGGAGCAATGGATGCAATCGGATCTAAATAGGTCAGTGAAAGCCACACTGCAAGTATCGTGTTTTTCTGTCCGAGGCTTTGAGTTCCGGATATCGATTGATTAAATCGTTTGCCTATCTTATGACCGATGTAAAATTGCAATACACACACTATCCCCGAGCCTATCGCAAGGCTCACCATTATAGGTGCAAGCGACGGAGTAAACCGGTTGATGACAAAGCTTGCCGAACTCCCCACAACGATAAACAGTGCTACTGACCACAAATAGAATGACAAAGATTGATGAGTTGCTATCGTGTCATATAATTTCCTAAAATATTTACGCATCAAAAATGCCGCAACCATTGGCAAAAGAAGCAAAGGAAGCACCTTTTTACATATCATCAAAAAGGACTCATAGAATGTCATTTCTGCATGATCGCCTATGGCTGCAAGTATTAACGGACCGGATGCAGCTACTGCCAAATTACATAATAATGAATAGGTAGCTACGTGCGACACGCTCCCGCCTAACATTCCTGTCACGATTGGTGCTGCCGTTGCCGTAGGAATAAAGACACATATAAATACTCCCGACGCAACAATATTGCCAAATGGAAGTAATACAAAATAGGTTATGGCTGACAATAGCATCTGTGCAGTCAGCATCTGCCAATGAAATTTTCCTATCATCAAATCACTCGGACGTATCCTGCAATATGTGATAGTTAACATTAAAAATATCAATATCAGCGATAACGGAGTGAGTGTATCAATCCGATTATGGAAGATTATCCCACACACCATTGCCATTGGCAACATTATGCTTTTAAGTGTACGTCGGCTTAGCTTCATCTTATGCAGGGTATTCAAACCCACACTTATCTGATTTCAATATCTCCAAAAAGCGAGATGCCACAATTCGTGCCTCCGGCAAATTCATCAACAAATAGTTGCCACAATCTCGCGGTGTCGCTCCGGGTACATCTCCTTCGTATGTCGCGACAAATTCAAATGTCTCAGTTACCAATTTATGCACTGCTCGACTGTCGTAATCGCCCTGCAACAATAGATAATTACCGGTGCAACAGCCCATCGGTCCCCAATAGACCACTTTCTCTTTCCATTCCGTATGGTTACGCAAAAAGGTGGCGGCAAGATGCTCTATCGTGTGAAGGGCGGAAATCGACAATGCCGGCTCTCGATTGGGAGATGTCATACGGATGTCAAAGGTCGTTACAATATCTCCGCTGCAAGTGATGTCTTTGCGACTTACATATATCCCCGGATTGAGCGTCAAATGATTGATTGTAAAACTCGGTATCTTTTTCATAATCACAAATGCTTAAGTATTTCGATTAACGCTTTGAATGTTTCTGCAGGTGCATCTGTCCAAAAGTTTTCATATTGTGAGATATTCTCCTCTGCTCCCGGTGTGTCGCTGATAACACGTAGTATTGCCACAGGCACTCTCTTCAAATGACACACTTGTGCTATCGATGCCGATTCCATATCAACTGCCAATGCCTCCGCAAAATCGCTCTTTATCTTTTTTACCTCTTCCGCTGTAGAGATAAATTTATCGCCGGAACAGATTAATCCATATTTCACCTTGTCGCCTTTCAAATACTGACGTGCCACATCCAATATCTTTGGCTCAGGTCGCATTATTCGAGGATAGCCCGATGCAGCTCCATATTCGGTGCCGGGTCCACACCACACATCATGGTAAGCAATCCCATCGGCTACTAACAAATCCAATACTCTCATCGTGTAATCTGCACCACCGGCAACTCCCGTATTTATTATCAAATCAGGAGTAAAATTATCTATCATCGACAATGTGCCTATGGCTGAATTGACTTTGCCTATGCCACATTGCATTACAACCACATCATGGCTCCCGATTTTACCCTCTATAAAACAGAAACCATTTAGCTCTGTCTCGCTTTGTCGCTCTATCAATGGACGAAGCAATTTCAACTCCTTGCCCATTGCCACTATTACTCCTATTTTCATCTCTTAAGTTTTTATTATTTTGCAAAGTTACGAAATTTCATGGAATTTAACTACCTTTGTACAAAACTATATTTCTTATCATGAAAATCATTAAAATTTGGAACGATAACCCAAGCGACAGGCAGCTCGACGAAGTTGTCAGAGACCTCAAAAATGGTGCTATCATGATTTATCCGACCGACACTTTATATGCTATCGGCTGTGATGCCCTTAATGTCAAAGCCATCGACAGAATTTGTCGCATCAAAGGTATAAATCCCGATAAAACCAATCTTTCGATTATTTGTTCCGACATTTCCCAAGTTGCAGAATATGCTCGTTACGACAATTACGCCTTTCGCCTTCTTAAAGACAACACCCCGGGTCCGTTCACATTCCTTTTCAAAACTTCTTCTTCGCTGCCAAAAGCATTCAAAGGCAGAAAAATCGTAGGAGTTAGAATTCCGGATTGCAACACCGCAATTCAAATTGTAAAAAAATTAGCCGCTCCAATCCTTTCTACATCCATCGACTTCTCTGACGAAGACTATGCTGTTAACCCCGAATTGATGGCTGAATCCTACTACGACAAAGTCGATATGCTCCTCGACGCCGGAACAGGCGGAATCGAACCCTCGACCATTGTCGATTGCACTTCCAACGAAATGCAAATTATCCGCGAAGGCAAAGCTCCCCTGAAATAACATATTCTCTTTCACGTCAATATCATATAAGTTTACGTCACCCAATAAAACGAGGAGACTATGCCAAACTATTTTTGACACAGTCTCCTTTTAGCCTGTATAGCAGACATATATTAAATGCTATTTAACGTTAGTTCGACGAAAATAATCAAAAGAGTGTCAATTGGTTATCAACAATACGCACAAGGTTAATAGACGGTTTCTTCGAAAAAAAGTAGTAAGCAGCGATTTCTCCGATAAGATTAGCGATGAAATTTGTAAATGATCGATGTATTGTATGTTCGATTTGAACGATATTTTTCAGTTCATCGTTTATGGTTTCGATGATGGCAAGCTTTCTAAGCAAGATTCTATCGTATATTGGTCTTATACCACCTTTCATGTTTGAACGGAGCTTTGTTATTATTTGAATTCCATCGATGAATAATTTTATGAATGTCCACAATTTTTAGTGAATGGTAGTGTTGTTAATTTGTAATACCGATTTAAAAAATAGCTAAATCTTGTTGGTTACACCTAATAAAAATAACTACGCAATGTTCTATTTATAGAACCTGCCATATGTATAATAAAACTATATCACTTCAAAATTATAAACTTCTTTCATATCACTTGGCAGGTCAGCACGTGGTTCAATGCTCATGGGATATATCCTGAGCTTAGCAGCGTTTTCCGGCTGTACCTGCGGGAAAGCACGTTCAAGAGCCTGCAATCGTTCTTTTTGGACGTATTCACTCTTCGATGCATTCTCTGACCAACAGAGGATAAATAAATCTGCTGAGTTGATGTAATCCTGTATCACTTGTGGAAAGACATCGCCTGCTTTTAAATATTTGCGATCAAAGAAATGAGGTACAGAACCAAGTTCCAGACCTTCATGCAGGAACTTCACCTTTGATTCATCCTGATGTGAGTATGATATAAATACCTTACTATATTTGTGAGCGATAATCTCTGGATTCAGTTGCCTTGGCGTTTCGATTACCCTTGTTATAAAACGCATCTCACCAATTGGTACACCATTCACAGAGAGCAACGCAACACAACTTAGTTCCTCTACATCAATATCTTTGGGAACAAAATAATCAAATGTACATTTTGTAAAAGAACCTTGCCATATTATAGATTTACATTCTGATGCCAAGCGAGTCTCCCCATAAACATTGAAATCGATATCAACCTTATCACCCTTCTTTAGCTTAAGTGATAGAGGTATATAGTCTCGTCTTTCTGCGTTTTTATCAGATTCTTTAGCGAGAGATTTAACTTTTTCTGATTCCTCATACAAATGCAGATACACCTGTACCTGTAAATGAGATTTTCGTTTCACTTCAGCAGGTGCAAAAATGGAACTATATACGTTTGAATATTTCTTCCCGAAAATTTTGCTCCAAGGAGAGGCATTAATTCTATCTGTTTTGGGATAAAATGTTTTACTTTGACTATTAATAG
>CAZGEX010000039.1:0-22661 GCA_964524385.1 uncultured Sangeribacter sp. | reverse complement strand
GGGTTTCGAGCGATTTTTGCGAGATAAAAGATAATTCCATATATAATGATAATGATAATGGAAATGAAAATGAGAATGAGAATGAGAATGGGAATGAAAATGAGAATGAAAAAGAAAAAGATAACATCAAGATTAAAAAATTAATCTATGATGTTGATGATGATGATGAAAAAGAAATACAAAAGAAAAAAGATTTCGTCGTCGTCGCCGACATCGGTTTTGTAGAAGAATTTTTTAAAGATAAGGGATTTATAAAGGCGTTGTCGCAAGAGACCGGATGTAGCATTGAGCAACTGCGATACTTGGCAGAAGCTGCATTACAAGAGTGGCGGGCTGCGGGAAAATTGTCACATCGCGACTATACCGATGCCCATCAGCATCTTACGAGCCATTTGCGAATCAAAGTGGCAAAGGAGCGTTCCGTCGAGTTAAATCGAATGCAGACGGGCAATAGCGTTCGCAAAGAGCCTATGAGTGCGGAGGCAGAGTTTGAAGCGATGCGGCGAGAGAGTGAACTGCGAGCGGAGGAGGAAGCCCGCATACGGGCGGACTTGGAAGCATCGATTAAGCGAGAGGAGCAACGCCGGGCAGAGGAGCGAAAAGCCGAAGCCGAGCGAGAGGCACGCGAGCGGGCGAAACGCAACGAGGAGATGATTGCCTATTATGAGCAAGTGATGCAGAGGCGACAACGACAGGCACAGGAACGTCAGCTCAGCCGGCGAGATGTGACAGACCGGAAGAAGCGGATGCAAGAGCTACACGATGCGAGTCGGAATGAAATGAGAGTGTCGGATTGAGCGAGATTTCCGCAGAGTTAAAAATAAAAAAACACAAGGCAGGTTCTGAAAAATGAACGTTGCCATAACATATAACCTTTAAAATCAGCAATTATGGAAAGAATGGAAAGAGTAGAGCCAATAGAAAAACTACAACGCGAGTATAATCACGATGCACGAGCATTTATGACGAAATGGTCGGAAGCGACAATACCGAGCATAGTGAATGAAAACTACGATTACTATCTGAAGCAAGACATACAGTTTGGTACAGTTCGTCAAGCTTGGGCGACAGACACCGTCATATCGATATTCCGTACGCATCTCAGGCGAGCATTGGAATGTGAGCGATTGGACGATGCTGTGATACGCAAGATGTCAGAAAGTCTGTATTACAATCCGAGTATACGCACAATGCATTGGGCATCGTTGATGGTGTTTTTCTTTCAGTTGGGAATGGGCTACATCGTGCAGAACCGCGTGGCAACTCCCGGACAACTTACCGCCGCAATCAGGATATTTTCGAATCAGGTACGCAATCACGAGATACAAGCCATAGAGAAAGCCCGACGAGAGGAAGAAGCCGCGAAGAGAAACGACAAAGAGGAAGATATGACATGGCGAGAGTATGCTCGCCGCACCGGTAAGCCGGAGAGTTTGCTTGAGTACATAAAGGCTGAGATGGCGGCATTCAGACGAGGCAAAGGCGGGATGTTCTTGTCGGAAGACAGCCGTTGAGCAAACTGAAGACGTGTAGGACAATCAAGAGTACATTGACATATTGTAGCAACGATTGAAATTGCAGATTAAGAGTGCCGATATTTTTTTGGAAACGAAGATTATTTAAGGCAGGTTCTATAAATTGATTTGAAAAGATTTGAGATTTTAATCTCGAAACCTCCCGATTAAAACTCACAAGCGACCAAAAGCCTGATAATGCCAAAAGAAACTGAAATAAAAACAATCTCGCAGCGTTCAATTTATAGAACCTGTCTTAAAAGACTGCGAGGGTGCAATAAAAAAAAGGTTCCTCGCAGTCATTAGACGACAAACGCAATGGCTATAGGCTAATTGAGAACAGCGTCCCAATCTTTCCAAACCACATCATAGCCTGCATTGGAAATTGCGTCGGCGACTTGCAAAGGATGTCGGTCGTCGGAAATCTCAAATTGTTCAAGAGCATCGTTTTTGACTGCATAACCACCCGGTTCAGTGCGACTGCCGGCACTCATAGATGTGACTCCGAGAGAAAGCATATTGTCGCGGAACGATTGTAATTCCCTTGTAGAAAAGGATATATCTACATCGTGGTCGAAGATTCTAAAAGCGAATGTGAGCTGAGCGAGTTGTCGATCAGTCATGACTACGTTAGGTTGGAAACCACTTTCAGAAGGACGCATACGAGGGAAATTGATGCTGTATTTTGTTCGCCAATATTTCTTCTGTAAATATCTGAGATGATGTGCAAGCATAGTGACATCAGCTCGCCAATCTTCAAGTCCAATCAGTATGCCAAGACCGATTTTATGAATACCGGCTTGTCCCATTCTGTCGAAACCGTTAAGACGCCATTCGAAATTAGATTTCATTCCTTTTGGATGATATTTCTTGTATGCTTCGCGGTGATAAGTCTCTTGAAAGCAGACCACCCCGTTGAGTCCGGATTTAGCCAAACGAGCATAGTAGTCTGTTTTCATCGGTTGCACCTCAATAGATATGTTGTTGAAATAGTCGCTGCAAACGTCGATAGCTTTTTCGAAGTAATCAACACCACAGATAGAAGGATATTCACCGGACACAATCAAGATGTTATCAAACGGAGCAAGTTTTTTTATAGCTTCGCATTCTTGCCGAATTTGGTCGAAAGAAAGTGTAGTGCGTTTGAATTTGTTATCGTGATTAAATCCACAGTATACGCACTTGTTGGAGCAAGCATTTGAAACATACATCGGGATATACATCGAGATAGTTTTGCCAAATCTTTCCTGAGTGAAATGGCGACTGAGCAGAGCCATTTGTTCAATAGCCGGAGATGCCGCATCAGAAATCAATACCATAAAGTCACTGACGTCCAATTGCTTGGTGTTTTTTCGGGCTTTAGCCAATACGCGAGCTACATCTTCAGGGGTTGCGGAATTGATTTTGAGAATTATATCATCCCAATTGTAGCTGTCAATAAGATCGGCAAAGCCATTATTAATTTGTTTCATGTCAAAAAGTCATTACAATTTTGTTGAATGTTTTGAGATATACGCATTGCACAGAAATTAGGACCACACATCGTACAAAATTTCTCATTCGAAGTATCGCCGATTTTTCGAGCTTCCAAATAGTATTCTTTAGCTCTGAGAGGGTCGAGAGATAGAGCAAATTGGTCGTTCCAACGGAAATCGTAGCGAGCTTTGCTGAGAGCATTATCTCTGACAACCGCCCCGGGCAGATTTTTAGCGATGTCGGCGGCATGAGCGGCAATTTTGTAAGTGATAATACCGTTTCTGACATCTTCCAAGTCGGGTAGCGACAAATGTTCTTTTGGAGTAACGTAGCAGAGCATTGCGGCACCTGCAGAGCCTATCATAGCCGCCCCGATTGCAGAAGTGATATGGTCATATCCCGGGGCGATGTCGGTAGTAATCGGGCCGAGTGTGTAGAAAGGAGCGTTGTGGCAGGCGGATTTTTGTCTTGACATATTTTCGCCGATTTTGTTCATAGGGACGTGTCCCGGTCCTTCAATAAGGACTTGTACGTCATGATTCCAAGCGATTTCGGTCAATTCTCCAAGTACATTGAGTTCGAGAAATTGTGAGTCATCGTTAGCATCGAAGATAGAGCCGGGACGCATTCCATCGCCGAGTGAAACAGCGACATCGTATTTGCTGAGAATTTCGCAAATTTCATTGAAATGAGTGTATAGGAAGTTTTCCTGATTGTGAATTGTGGTCCATTGGGCCATGATTGACCCTCCACGAGAAACGCACCCGGTCAGACGGTTAGCAATAAATGACGTGTTCTTTTTCAGTACACCTGCATGGATTGTAAAATAGTCGACTCCTTGCTCACATTGTTCAATCAGAGTGTCTTTATAGATTTCCCAAGAAAGATTTTCGACTTTTCCTTCAACTTTTTCAAGAGCTTGATAGAGCGGGACAGTGCCGACCGGTACAGGCGAGTTACGGATAATCCACTCTCGAGTTTCGTGAATATTGTCGCCTGTCGATAAGTCCATTAGAGTATCACCACCCCAATAACTGCTCCAAACAGATTTGGCAACTTCCTCTTCTATACCGGAAGAAAGGGCGGAATTGCCGATATTGGTATTGATTTTTACGGCAAAAGCAGTGCCTATAATCATAGGTTCGGCTTCGGGATGATTGATGTTGGCAGGGATTATCGCACGACCTTCAGCAATTTCATTTCTGACGAAATCGGGAGTAATATAGGTGTCAATTCCAAGTTGCTCATTATTAAGATTTTCACGAATAGCGACATATTCCATTTCAGGAGTAATGACGCCTTTACGTGCATAATGCAACTGAGTGATTTTATGATTATCCTTAGCCTTTCTACTTTGATGCGAAACGGGAAATCTGATACTATCAAGGCTTCTATCTTTTTTTCTTGCGAGAGCATAGGTGCTTTCACTGCAAAAGTTTACGATAGTATCATTACGTTGAACAATCCATTGTTCACGCAATCGAGGCAGCCCTTCGTTGATATTAATCTTATGGGCAAAGTCGGTAAACGGACCCGAGGTGTCGTAAACAATTACAGGCTTATTGTCATGTTGGATTCTCTTGCCGTTTTCGAATTTAACGGTAGGACACAGATTGATTTGTCGCATACCGACTTTTATAGGAAATAATTTTCCGTCGATGTATATTTTCTTGGAATTAGGATAAGATGTTAATTCTATATTCTTTATAATCATGGGATTATTGGGAGTTAAGAGTTAAGAAAAGATGTTAAGGGACTTGACGCTTGAGCTTGATTAGCGACGGCTCCGAGACCTGCCAAGAAAGCATTTCTACCTGCGATAGTAGCCAACCGGAACGCATCAGCCATAGCGACAGGATTGTCTGCAATGGCAATAGCAGTGTTGACTAAAACGGCATCAGCACCCATTTCCATTGCTTCGGCAGCGTGTGAAGGAGCTCCGATTCCGGCATCAATAATAACCGGCACTTGACTTTGCTCGATGATTATTTCAAGCATATCACGAGTGCGAATCCCTTTATTGGAGCCGATAGGAGCTGCAAGAGGCATGACTGCGGCAGTTCCAACCTCTTCCAAACGCTTACACAGCACAGGGTCGGCTTGGATATAAGGGAGTACGACAAAACCGTCTTTAGCAAGTTGTTCAGCAGCCAAAAGCGTCTCAACCGGGTCGGGAAGCAGATATTTCGGATCGGGATGAATTTCAAGTTTGATGAAATTTGTATTGAAGATTTCGCGACTCATCTGAGCTGCCATTATAGCTTCCTTTGCATCCCTTGCACCGGAAGTGTTTGGGAGAAACTGTACATTTTCACGATTGATATGTGTGAGCATATCATCTGTGGCTTCATTGAGTAGGTTAATACGTTTCATTGCCACTGTAATCATCTGAGAATCAGATGCAAGAATAGCATTTAGCATAGTTTGGGGAGATGAAAACTTCCCTGTGCCGACAAACAATCGTGATGAGAATTGTCTGTCGCCAATAGTAAGAATATCAGACATAATATGTTAAAATTTAGTTATTTTTCGATGGTCTGTTTGGTCAAGAGGTTGATGAATTTTTCTGTTTCTTCAGTAATATTTTCGGAGTTTGCAATAGCGTAGCTGACAGCAATCCCGTTAATTCCGGCAGCCATAATCGAATCGACATCGTCAAAAGAGATTCCGCCAACGGCAACAGTCGGAATATCAATTTTTTCTGCTTTGATTTTAGTCGCTATTTCTGAATATCCCTGCAGTCCGATTACCGGAGCAAGGTTCTTTTTAGTTTCGGTAAATTTGAACGGGCCGATTCCGAAATAATCAATGTCTAAATAGCGAAAACGCTCGATGTCGGTAAACGAATTAACTGTAACCCCAATAATAGCTTCAGCACCTAAAATTGCACGAGCTTGACTCGGCGACATATCGTCATTTCCGAGATGTACGCCATCAACTTCCAATTCTTTTGCTAATTCCACTCTGTCGTTAATTATAAGGAATGTCTCAGTTTCCTTACAAAGTGGCTTGATTTCTTTGACAATACTTGTAATTTCATCGTCGGATGCATCTTTCATTCTGATTTGCACCCAACGACATCCACCGGCAATCACCTGACGCACTTGGTCGGCAATCGGCACAGAGACTGAAGTGTTGGTAATGTATTGAAGCATAATCGATTATAATGATTTATATTTTTGAATTAGACTAACTTTTTGATTAAAATCAAATTCAAGGTTGTCGTCCCAAAGATAGCCGAGCAAAGCCGCACCGACAAACCCCGCATCGTGTAGTTCTTTAAATTTTTCGGGTGTAACTCCCCCTAAAGCCACGACATTTCGATTTTTGAGATGTGGTTTTAACATCTCAAAATCAAATCCGGCATTGTAGCCTGCTTTAGAAATTGAATCGTAGACAGGGGAGAGTGTAACATATTCAAAGTTGGAGCAATCAGAGAGTTCATCGATACTATGAACGGACTTAGTGATTGAGATTGCAACATCGGGACTTGAATTGCAACGCGAATTGAGCTGAACTCCTGCAAGATTAAACTCATTCAGCAATTCGAAATGGTCGTGTAAACGAAGTTGACTATGAAAAGATTGAGGTATTGCGTTTATCAAGGCTCTGACCTGACAAATATCCCAATTCGGTTTGCGAACATGGATATAATCGGCACATCCGTCTAATAACGAAGTCAGTTTGGCAACTTCATTAACAACCGATTGAGGAGATGTAAATACTACAATCTTAAATTCAGTCATACACTATCCTCCGTAAGCGGCTTTGATTATTATAATATTATCTCCCTCTGTCAGTTCCGTAATACTCCAATTATTTCGGTTGACAATTCTTCCATTAAGGGCAATCGCCACACCTGAAGTGCTAATATTATTCATTTGAGCCACATCATCAATTGTAGTGCGAGGCTCCACCTTTGTAGGAATGTCGTTGATTATAACTATCATTGATTCAATATTTTATAAATATGATTAATCGGACCATGTCCTTTGCCAAGTTCATACACACTGCCTTCTTTAATGGCATTATAAATAAAATTTTTAGCGTAGCCAACCGCGTCGATATGGTCAGCACCTTTAGCCAAATAACAGGCAATAGCAGAAGATAACGAACAGCCTGTGCCATGTGTGTTTACAGTATCAATCAATTCGGATTTGAATGCCGTAAATCGGTTATTATAAAGCAAAATATCCTCTGCATAACCATTCTTGCGGTGTCCTCCTTTAATAAGAACTGAGCGACAAGAATAATTGTTTGTAATCATTTCTGCAATATTTTTTATGTCATCTTCAGAATTGATTTTCGTACCCGTAATAAACTGCGATTCAGGCAGATTCGGGGTGATAATATCTGCAATCGGAAATAGTAGAGATTTCATTGTTTCAGCCGAGGATGAAGTGTTGTCGGTGAGCAAATCGCCGGAAGTGGCAACCATCACAGGGTCAAGCACGATATTTTTCAGATTGTATTTTTTAAGAGCATCGGCAACAATTTCAATGGAAGATACATCGGGCAACATACCGATTTTTACAGCATCGGGCATGACATCAGTCAGCACAGCATCAAGTTGCTGACGAAGAAGATCGGGCGGGGTAGGCATAAATGATATGACACCACAAGTGTTTTGAGCTGTAATAGCTGTAATAACACTCATTGAATAGACACCTAACGCAGTACAAGTCTTTATATCGGCTTGGATACCTGCTCCTCCGATACTGTCAGACCCTGCGATTGTCAATACTGTCGAATAATGTTTCTTTATCTCCATTCAAAATTAATTAGAAGGGTGCATCTAAAGACCCGGAAACTGATGGAGATAACTCTGACTAACGAGTAATAGAATTTAAAAACTCCCTTCATCGGTATTATCCGCATCAGGTTCATAGGGTATAATCTCAGCCGACGAATGCATTTTGTCAGCACCCCTGTTAAAACGTTGCGAAGTTAATCAAAATATTTTATGGTCGCAACTAATTTTTGTTTATTTTATCACAATTTACGCTAATCAATTGATTTTCAACCATATAATCAAGCGAAAATTATAGATGCTTACATTCATCAAGCCATATTCCGGAAGAAGCATCCGACGGCATAACCCAACCTCCGCGGGGAGACAGTGTGATGCTACCCGCTTTCGGACCGTCCGGCATGGCAGAACGCTTAAACTGCTGATTGAAGAAACGTCGCATAAATGTTGATAACCAATGTTTTATCACTTCATCAGAATATTCATTAGCAAAAGCATTTTTAGCAAGCATATAAATTTTACCCGGTGTAAATTTATTATGCAAGAAATGATAGATGAAGAAATCGTGAAGTTCATAAGGACCGACCAAATCTTCCGTCTTTTGTTTGATATTTCCGATTTCATCCGCCGGAATAAGCTCCGGGCTGATAGGAGTGTTGACTACATCTGTCAAAATTTCTCTCAATGAATTATCGTCGACACTATCGGCATAGCAATTCACAATGCTGCGAATCAATGATTTAGGCACACCGGCATTAACACCGTACATCGACATTTGGTCGCCGTTGAATGTACACCAACCCAATGCCAATTCCGACAAATCGCCTGTGCCGACCACCATTCCATTCACTTTATTGGCGTAATCCATCAGAATTTGAGTACGCTCGCGTGCTTGCGAATTTTCATAGGTAACGTCATGAATATTCACATCATGGGCAATATCCTTAAAATGCTGAATTACAGCATCTTTAATACTGATTTCTTCAAGTGTTGCTCCCATTCGTTTCACCATATTGCACGCATTGTCGTAAGTGCGATTAGTGGTGCCGAATCCGGGCATCGTAATGCCATAGATGCCTTTCAAATCAATGTTCATACGTTTGAAGGCTTCGACCGCAATTATCAGTGCCAATGTGGAGTCCAAACCACCGGAAATACCGATAATGAGCGTTTGGCAACGAGTGGCTTCCACACGTTTCATCAATCCAAGTGTTTGAATATTAATGATTTCATCACATCTTCTGCGAAGTTCTTCCGAATTGCTCGGAACAAAGGGGTGTGGGTCTATATTTCGTTTTAAATCATCTTTCGTGCGAATAACAGCGTTAGCAGAAACTACTCTGAAATTCACATTCGACGATGAAATATGGTCGCAGAAAACTGATGAACATCGACGTTTATTCTCAATCTTCTCTACATCGATGTCAGCAATTGCAAATTTTGTGTCATAGAGATTACGATCAGACGATTTCAAAATATTACCTGATTCGGCGATAATGCAATTGCCATTATATACAACGTCAGTGGTAGATTCTCCACAACCGGCTGATGCATAGACATATCCGCTAATGATTTTTGACGAATGATGCTTTATGCAGTGTGTAATTTTTTCATATTTTCCGACAGCTTCCGATTGTGCCGACGGATTTAGTATGACAGTCGCACCTTCTGTGGCGGCTAACGCACTCGGTGGGACAACTGCCGACAAATCATCGCCAATCTCTACTGCCATTCTGACACCGCCATATTCAAAAAGCAAATCAGTGCCGAAAGGGTAGTTGCCACCGCAAAATTCCACTGATTCGTGTGCTATATTCAACCCTGAAGCAAACCATCGCTTCTCTTGATTATCTTCGCGATTGGGAATATACGATTTAGGCACAATGCCCAATATCTGACCTTTATAAACCACTACGGCACAATTAAACAGCTTATGATACTTGCTGACAGGAACACCGACCACCACCATAACATCACAATTCTCAGTCAGTCGGCATAAATTTTCCACTTCTTGCTCAGCACTTACAATAAGTTTTTGTTGCAAAAACAAATCGCCGCAAGTGGCACCTGTAATCGATAATTCCGGAAACACTGCAACATCTACCTTTGCATCGTGAGCGATCATAACACATTTTGCTATCGTCTTAAAATTCTCAACAGTGTTGCCAACCACCATTTTAGGAGCGTATGCGGCTACTCTTATGTATCCAAAATTATCCATAATGTCTTATTCTTAGTTCAATAGGTACAAAATTAAACAAACAATTTTAATTAATAAAAATTTTTATACTAAATTTGCAGTGCAAAAAGTAAGAAAATTGGGTTTTATAAAATAGATTTCGAACAATTTTGAAAAATGTAAAGTGATATATTATGATAAAAAAAACAGGTATTAAATGGATTGTGACGGCAGTATGTGCCGTAGGTATGATGTTTGCCACACAACCGGCTACAGCTCAAGTCGGTGAAAAAGCATTCGGTCTAAAAGGTGGATTCTCTACTAAAAACGACGGGGGAGTAGCCGCTGTATATTTCCAATACACACTACAAAAACACATCCGTCTTGCACCGGAAATCGGTTATATGTTTCGCAATAACGGCATTTCGGGATTTGAATGTTGTGTTGATGTGCATTTCCCATTCCGAATGGCACGCGGTTTCAAAATCTATCCGTTAATGGGTGTTACGCTCAATAATTGGGATTGGCAGAGCGACAGTGCCACACGTTTCGGCTTCGATATCGGTGGAGGGTTCGACATCTATATGACAAGCAATCTCAAACTCACATTGCAAGGGAAATACTCAATGATGAACGACTTCGGCGGTGGCTTCTTCGATGCCGGCATCGCCTACGTCTTCTAATAGTCGGAGCATAGGGTTTAAAGGCTACAAATGGCTAAAAGGCATTAACAATTCAGCTTTAAACATTCAAAAGCTCCCGCAGTACCCACAGAGTTTTAACAAAAGAAATGCACGCAGACAAGTAAGCAAAATTACCTTAATCTGCGTGCTGTTTTTTATATGTTGTTATGAGACAACAAATACCGCTAACACAGCAAAAGCTATAACACCAACACAAATTTTAATTGCATTTTTCGTATTAGCAATACCTTTACCGTCAGTCATTTGAGAAAAATTACTTTTGCCATTATGCTTCCAAAACAAACTTGCCATTATAAAAATAAATACAATTAATATTATGCACGCAAAAAAGAGTGGATCTTTTAAAAGAATGTTCTGGAAATTATTAGGACGAAATAGTTCATACTTTACAAATCCAAAATACCCCCAAGTTAATGACATAATAAAATAAAGAATAATAAATGTACTTAAATAAAATACTCCCGTTTTATGACCTTTTAAAATATAACTCAATCCTAAAATTTCTGTTATAACTAAAAATAGGCAAGTCCAGTTTATGAAAAATGAGAGTGTACCATCACTGGCTAAAAATGTAAACAAACATTCAAAAAATGAAACATTGATTAACATAATAGGCAGAGAAAAGCATAATGATATAATCAATTTTAAGGGACTAATTTTATTTTGTAATATAACTTTAAAGCCGGAACTCTTTTTCTTTTTTAAATTTAGAGAAATATATGATAATATCAGAGGTATAAATATAGTAATACTATTCACCAGAAAGAAGTCCTCATGTTTAAATGCTAATTGAGTTATAATTGACAATATAACGCAACTATTCATTATAATAAATCCATTTACTCTGTTGAATAGTAATTGAGTAAATCCGATTAAAGCAAAAATACTTATAAAAGAAACAATTCCGCTTTCGAATTTATAACTTGGACGTATAGGAAAACTAACTGCAATTAAAGACCAAAATAATATCCATATAAAGCAAATGACGAGAACGATATTGGTAATAATATGACGTTTGGCAAATTCTATTTTCAGTTTTTGCCATAAATTATCTTTCTTTTCCGTATCTTTAACTTCTTTGTTTAAGGAAGAATCAGCATTGTTTCCTTGCGAATTACCACCGGAATTAGCTCCATTAATATTCTTGGATGTATTTGTATTATCGAAATTTAGTGTGGTTATGTCGGAAGTTGACGTTGATATGGTTGTATCTTCGGATATGGCAGAAGTCGATGCTTTGCCGTCAAGTATCTTGAGAAATTCTTCTATCGATTGAGTTCGCTCTTGCTTTATTATTCTCATTGCTGCATATACGGCATTTCTTGTTGAGAGCGAAATAGTATCAGGCAACGGTTGAAGATTTTCTTCTCCGCTTGCCAAAGAACCAGCATCGGGAGGAGTAGTGCCTGCCAAAAGTCGATAGAATGTCGCACCAAGTGCATAAATATCGTAGGTTGCAGCAAACTGTTCTTTTGCATATTGTTGTTCAAGCGGTGCATAGCCGGGAGTACAGCCGACGTTCGTCAATGTGTCTGTTGTAGTCAAAGGTTTACCATTATCGTCATAAATTTTTGAAATACCGAAATCTATCAGCACTGCATTTTTGTATTGGTCAAGAACTATATTTCCGGGTTTGACATCCAAATGATTCTTGTGTTGCTTATGAAGAAAGGAGAGTGCATCAGCCACTTGTCGGATGTATTTTAAAGCTTCGGCTTCCGGCAATGCGTTGCCACCGTTGTGTTGAGCGAGCGAGCCACCCGGCATATACGGCATAACATAATAAGCAGTGTCGTTCTCCTCAAAACAATCAATTATAGAGATAATGTTAGGATGTGCGAGTTCAGACGTACGTAGTGCTTCCGAGATAAATTTCTTCTTGTATTTATCTACTATGATTACATTTGATTTTGTCGGAACTGTTACCATTGCTGTTCGTTCGTCACGCTGACAGCAATCTTTCATATAAAACTCTTTGATAGCCACTTTGCGTTTAAGCGACTGCTGATATGCAAGATAGGTTATTCCGAAACCGCCTTGCCCTAATTTGCTTTCAATGATATACTTTCCGCCTTGAAGCAATGTTCCTTTTACTAATTCCATAATAAAGTTAGGTTTAATATGCAAAGGTAAATAGAAAGCGTAGCTTTACCCCCCCGAAATGTTAATTTGTGTTAATTATGTTGTAAAACATAGTATTAAGGCAGGTTCTATAAATTGTACCTGCCTTAAGTCAATCGCAGACCTAAAACTATCACAACTACTGACTTTGCTGAAATGTATACTTCAACATTGCCACTAAATCAATAAGTAAATTTGTCGAATATTAGTTGTTAGAGTGTGCCGGAAGGGTGTTTTTGAGGTATGAACGACGAATTTTGCCACTGTCTGTAATTGGTAATTCTTTGATTCTCAGTATTCTTTTAGGTGTTTGGTAGGATGATAAATCAGCCGTTGCGATTGCACTATGCAAATCAGCATCTGAAAGATTACACAGCTCATCTACAACCAATACCACCTCTTCGCCCCACTTTGAGTGAGGCAACGATGAAATACAAAAGTGGAAATTACCTTTTAACACCTCACTTATTTTATTTTCCACTTCTGCCGGATGAATCTTCACACCACCTGAATTTATGACATCATCTTTTCTACCTATCAATCGAAAATGCCGACTGTCAAGAAGATGCACAATATCATTTGTAGTAACAACATCAAAGCCATTCATTTTTATTACAAGGCAGTTATTCTCGTCGATAGCAAACTCAATGCCCGGCAATGCAAAATAGGGCAGAGTGTCATCATTTTCGATTTTGCGAAGTGCTACATGAGATGCTGTTTCAGTCATTCCGTAAGTCTCATAAGCATTTAATTTGCTTTTTGCAACACGTTGTCGCAACTCCGTAGGAATAGCCGAGCCACCAATAATGATATTTCCGATTCTTTGCAATTTTGCTTCGTCATCGAGCAATGCTATCAGTTGAGACGGAACCACAGCAAGCAAATCAATCCGACCTTCGGGCAACAGATGCAAACTATTTGACGGCTCTTCAAACGTCAGTTGAGAGTTTGAAAGTATCGACCTGACTATCATCATTTTGCCTGCGATATAATCCACTGACAGACAAAGATGCAGACGCGATTGAGAATTAAGAGAAAAGAAATCGATTGTACGTTTTGCAGACTCTGCAACAAGACTTTTTGACAGGCGTATCTCTTTCGGCACACCTGTCGAACCCGATGTATGTGCCAATATAAAATCGGTGTTGCTGTTCCACTCGTCGATAAATTCTGTGATAGTCATAGAATAAAATTATTCTCGCCAATCCAAATTGTCAAATTGACTGTAACCCAACTGATTATTCGGATTATAACGAAGATTTTCGCTATCTAAAAAGAGGGGAGAAGTAAAATTGTTCGTATATAATCCGCCTGTACCCAAACCTTGTGGCATAGAGGTGTGGAGCGAAGCAGTCCACTGAGCAATGGCATTTAATCCTACATTCGATTCCAAAGCGGATGTTACCCACCACCCGATACCGCGTTGCTCAGCCAAATCTATCCATTCTTTTGCACCTGAAAATCCTCCGCATAGCGACGGCTTCAATATGATGTAGCGAGGTTTGATAAATTCAAGCATTTTTATTTTCTCTGAGGTGTCGCAAATCCCTATCAACTCTTCGTCTAAAGCTATAGGCAACGGGGAAATCTCACACAAAAAACGCATCAAATCCCAATTCCTTGCAGGGATAGGTTGCTCTATGGAATGGACACCTAAATTATGCAATGCGGATAGACAAGGAATCACATTATCCATATTAAATCCACCGTTTGCATCGACACGAATTGTCAAATCATTTTCAGAAAAGCGTGTTCTGATATGTTCAATCATTTCAATCTCTTTCCGAAAATCGATAGCTCCGATTTTAAGTTTGATACACCGAAAACCGGCTTCAATTTTCTCTTCAATCCGGTGCATCATCTTGTCGAAATCGCCCATCCACACCAAACCGTTGATTTTAATCTCTTGTTGCCCTGTCGTGAAATCCGATGGCACATAAATTCCTCGGCATCCGTTGGAAAAGTCCAATATTGCTTGTTCGAGACCAAGCTGAATTGAAGAATGATGCGATAAATCGGTAGGTATGCCTAATGCTACATTTGCCAACGTCTCTATAAGTTTAAATTCATACCTGTCGTTGTCTTCAGCACTCAAACCCTTAAACAACGATGCCTCCCCAATGCCGTATCGGAGAGGATCGGTTTCATCCCAAATCTTGATGAAATAAGTCTGCTTTTCGTGCATCACACCACGCGATGTGCCGGCAGCAAAGTTGAATTTCAACGTATATGGTGCGTAAGCTAATCGCATATTAGGGGAATTTCGGGAATTTGCTGAAATCAGGATCGCGTTTTTCAAGGAATGCATGTTTACCCTCTTGTGCCTCTTCCATAAGATAATACATCAATGTGGCATCTCCGGCAAATTCCATCAATCCTCGTTGACCGTCAAGCTCGGCATTCAAAGCACGTTTTATCATTCGAATAGCCATTGGGCTACGTTTCAATATCGTACGACACCATTCCACTGTCTCTTCTTCCAATTTATCGAACGGCACCACACAGTTTACCATTCCCATTTCCAATGCTTCCTGTGCTGTGTACTGACGACACAAGAACCATATTTCTCTCACTTTCTTTTGACCTACGCAACGTGCCAAGTAAGAAGAACCGAAACCGGCATCAAAACTGCCAACTTTCGGACCTGTCTGCCCGAATCGTGCATTATCTGAGGCGATTGTCAAGTCACACACCGTTTGCAACACATTTCCACCACCGATAGCATAACCATTCACCATCGCTATCACAGGCTTCGGAATGGAGCGTATTGCTTTATGCAAATCAAGCACATTCAATCTCGGCACGCCGTTTTCATCAACATAACCTCCGATACCTTTTACAGTCTGGTCGCCTCCACTGCAAAATGCCTTGTCTCCGATACCGGTCAGAACCACTACTCCTATATCTGCACGCTCTCTGCATATTGACATCGCATCGAGCATCTCAAAATTGGTCTGCGGACGGAATGCATTATAAACTCGCGGTCGATTAATTGTAATTTTTGCTATCCCTTCAAATTGTTCGAACAGGATGTCTTCATATTCTTTGATTGTCTTCCAATTATACATATTATTTCTTTTTATTATTTTCGATTCATATACTGTCGTAATAATTCTCCGCTTACTTCAGGTGGTGTAACAACTTCAAGTATTGATTTAGTCGTGGAACATAAAAATTCTGATATACAACCTATCAGCTCACTTTCATCAACTGCCTTATAATATTTGAAATTGTATGCTTCCGCCAATTTTTGCAATGGAAGTTGCGGCTTCACTGCGAAATATTTATCCAATTGCGGCAATGATGCTGTTGATGAAATGAAACGAAATATTCCTCCGCCTGAATTATTGATTACGATTATCTTAAAATTGTCAGGAATAAAATCCACCGATAAAGCACCAATGTCATAGCTGAAACTCATGTCTCCACTTATCAACAATGTGTCGGCTTCGTCCAAGCCGTTTGCAACCCCTATCGCTGTCGACGTACAACCATCTATTCCCGATACTCCGCGGTTGCAATAGCAATATCCTTTACCATAATTATCAAACAATTGATGATAACGTATCGGCGTTCCATTCGACAATACTATGTGATGTTTCCGACCGACTTTGACTGCATCCCTTATGATAGAAAATGCTTTTAAATCCGACCATGGACACTCTGATATAAATTTATCGTGTGTCTCGGCTGAACGAGCCAAAAAAGTTTGCCAATTATGATTATAATTCACCTCCGGCGTTTTAGTTCGTAAATTCTGTTCAAGCTGACCGAAAAATTCTCTTGCCGACAACTCAACCTTATCGGTTAACGCTCTGAAACAATCCACTGTGGTATGATTATATCCTATGCTGAAATGCCGTTCCGGATGAAATGTTCTGAGAAATTGCTTCACATATCTTGACACTAATGCTCCGCCGAACGTAATAACTATATCTGCTCTTAATTCCGATAATTCTTCATTCGACAACGGTGCTATTACTCTATCGATTGTAGATATGATTTTTTTACCGACTACATTTGATATTGTTTCAGTCAATACCACAATATTCTTGCGTTCGGAAAGTCGATTGATTACGCCAGACAATTCATCATCTTGACGATTGAATCCACCCACTATCAACACCTTCTTTTTATTCAACATATCTGCGAGGATTTCCATCTCCTCTACATCGATTTGTCTATTTAATCGAAGTGAGCGGACCACTCGTTCGCTGTTTTCTACGACTGCAATCCTTTCCGATAATGGTTGATTCAACTGCACATTGATATGCACAGGACCTTTACGACCTTCATTGCTTGTCAGTAATGCGTCATTAATGACTCGATTAGCATACCACGTCATCTCTACATCTCCTTCGACAAACTCCGGCAAGTCATAACTCTTTTTTACAAAATTACCGAGAGCTTCAAATTGACGTATTGTCTGACTATCATCTTGATCTATCCATTGCATTGGACGGTCTGCTGAAATGACCACCAATGGCACTCCCTGATAATATGCTTCTGCTATGGCAGGCGAATAATTCAATAGGGCAGAACCGGATGTACACACCAAGCCTACGGTTCGTCCGCTCGACAAAGCCAACCCCAATGCCACAAATCCCGCTATTCGCTCATCTATAACTACTCGCTTGCGAATTGATGCATTTGCATCTATCGCCAACACCAACGGAGTGTTGCGTGACCCGGGTGAAATGACTACGTCCTCTATACCATGCGACGTAAGCAAATCAGATAATATCCTACACGATTTCTTATTGCTTGTCAACTTTTTCATCTACATCTCAATGGCTTAAATCCAAGCAAAAACGCTTCTGTTTTCATTCGTTTCTTACCGGATAATTGTAAATCTGTAATTTCCAACATACCGTCGGCACATTTCACTGCCATTCGATTCTTTTTTATAACGACATCTCCCACATTTAGCATTTCATTCATCTCGAAATCATCGCTAATGCGAGATTCAAAAATTTTTAATGTGTTCCGATTACCATTGACATCTTCCACTTCTGTCCATGATGCGGGGTAAGGTGACAATCCTCTTATGAGATTGCGTATTTTTTCTCGCTCCCGATTCCAATCTATTTTACATGTATCTTTAAAGATTTTCGGGGCGGATGTTGCTTCTCCTTCTTTCTGCGGTTCGGTCTTGACGCTGTCGGTTAATATATCCTCTACGGTAGTCATTACCATTTCTGCTCCGAGATGCATCAATCTGTCGTGAACGCTACCTACATTTTCATCTTCTCCAATTTCTATGCTACGCTGTTGGATTATATCGCCTGTGTCAATTTCATGCTTTAAAAAGAAAGTTGTAACACCCGTCTCCTTGTCGCCGTTGATAACAGCCCGATTTATTGGTGCGGCTCCTCTATATTTTGGCAAAAGTGAAGCATGCAAATTAAATGTACCTAACCGAGGCATTTGCCATACCTCCTCAGGCAACATTCGAAAAGCTATCACAATAAATAAATCTGCATTATATCCACGCAGTTCTTCTATAAATTGAGTATCTTTTAGGTTTGTAGGTTGCAACACCGGTATATTATGCTCCACCGCATATTTCTTTACATCACTTTGCAATAAATGATGCCCTCGTCCCGCCGGTTTATCCGGCATTGTCACTATTGCCACCACATTATATCCTCCTGTAACAAGTCGGTCTAAACTTTCTACCGCAAATTCAGGCGTACCTAAAAACACTATTCTCAAGTCTTCTTTTTTCATCTCTAAATCTTTTTAATCATCTGTATAGTGTCGAAGCACTCGGCGATAAGAATTAAATATTTTCGATTTCGAAACAAATCCTACATATTTACCATCGTCCACTACAGGCAAATTCCAAGCATTTGTCTTGTCAAACTTCGACATAACCACATCCATATTATCATTCAATTCTATCCGAGCGGGAGGCGATGACATAAATTTCTGAACATGCATTTTCTTATACAAGTCCGAACGGAACATAATATTGCGTATATCATCAAGCAATACTATCCCTATCAAATAGCCTTCATCATCTGTTACAGGAAATAAATTCCGATTCGAGGTCGCTATGACATCTACCATCTCTTTCAAATCCATATTAGGGTGAACCTCCTTGAAATCTTTCTCTATAACATTATCTATCTTGAGCAATGTCAAAACTGCTTTATCCTTATGATGTGTCAATAGTTCGCCTCGTTTCGCAAGACGCATAGTATAAATGCTATATGGCTCAAATATCTTTATCGTACCATACGACAACGTAGAAACTATCAACAATGGCAAAAACAAATTGTAACCGCCTGTCATTTCTGCTGTCAAGAAGATAGCCATCAAAGGAGCATGCATTACGCCACTCATTACGCCGGCCATTCCCATCAACGCGAAATTCTTATTGGATATTTCTATGCCGACATCTAAATTATTTAGCACGTATGCAAACAGAAAACCTGCCATCGCTCCCACATACAACGACGGGGCAAACGTACCGCCAACTCCGCCTGCACCATTTGTCGCACTCGTCGCAAATACTTTTGTTAATAATATCAACGCGATAAAGATTGCTATGAACCAGACTGATTCTCTATCTACATAGAAAAATGTACCATCAACTATTTTGGATGTATCTCCATCCAATAACATATTGATTGATTCATATCCTTCTCCATATAACGGAGGAAATACAAAAATTAATCCCGCAAGTATAATCCCACCTACTGCTATCTTTATGGCTCTTCGCTTTATTTTGGAAAACATTGTTTCCATGCGATTCATCATTCGTGTAAAATAGAGTGAAACAAAACCGCAAAAGACTCCCAACAATATGGCATACGGGATTTTACTTGTCATAAATGGCTCACTCTGAGAGAAAAAGAACTCTGCTGAGTATCCCTCCATGACGTATGCCACTGTTGCTCCTGAGATTGAAGAAATTAACAACGGCATTACTGTCGCTCCCGATAAATCTATCATCAATACCTCTATCGTAAACAACATACCGGCTATTGGAGCCCTGAATATACCTGCAATGCCGGCTGCCGCTCCACAACCTACTAACAACATCAATATCCTCGGTGATAATCTAAATGCCTGACCAAAATTCGAACCAATCGCCGCTCCGGTATACACTATCGGTCCTTCTGCTCCAACCGAACCTCCAAAACCTATTGTTATTGACGAGGATATTAACGATGAATACATATTATGACGTTTCAATCGAGATTTATTCTGCGATATCGAATGTAAAACTCGTGTTACGCCATGTGATATGTTATCTTTCACGATATAACGGATATACAACGTCACCAACAAAATACCAACCATCGGATAAACCAAATATAGCCAATTGGCAGATGTATGACTGAAATGCTCCGTCAACCCTCCTGCAATACAATGTATCAAAAATTTTAGCAGTAAGGCGGCAAAACCGCAAACCACTCCAATGACCAATGCCATTAATATGAGAAATGTCTTTTCCTTTATGTGGCGTTCTCGCCAGGCTACTACCTTCAGCCACAACTCATTTAATTTCCCATTTCGCTCTTTATAAGCCATATATGATATTTCATTTTCCAAGACCGCAAAATACTGTTTTTACGGTGTAAATTATTATTTTGAAATCGACTAATATGGAGATATTCTCAAGATATATCAAATCATATTTTAGTCGCTTAACCATCTCTTCTACGCTACTTGCATAACCATATTTCACCATTCCCCAAGATGTGATACCGGGACGTACTTGATGTATTAATGAATAGTAGGGAGCTTCTTTCAATATCCGGTCGATATAATATGCTCGCTCAGGTCGTGGGCCTACAAGCGACATGTCTCCTTTCAATACATTCCAAAATTGAGGCAACTCATCTATGCGATATTTTCGCAATATCCTGCCGATTCCGGTGATTCGAGAATCATTTTCTGTCGACAATTGCGGACCCTTTTGCTCTGCATCTTCTCGCATAGTCCTGAATTTATATATATTAAATGGCTTCTGTCGATAACCTATTCGCTCCTGACTATATATAACTTTGCCTTTGGAATCTCGCTTTATCATAAATGCAACTATAATCATCGGCAATGACAACAACAGCAATGCTATCCCTGAGGAAATTATATCGATTAATCGTTTTATATTTTTTGTCGATTCACTTATATCTGCTGATGATATATCTATATACGGTTCCTCATAGATGTTTTGCAGTCGTATATTGGATGTTAATATAGAAAAGGTATCGGGCAATATCTTTAACGGTATGTTTAACGGATACAATCGATGTAATAAACTCAATATTCGCTTATCCCTGTCTCGTTCCGGAGCTATTATGATATTTCTTACTTCGTATCTCTTGCATATTGATTCGATTTCATCAAATTTAAAACCTGACTCCTTATAGGATTTTTCTCCCGGTATATCCACAAATCCGACTACATTATAACCTAAACTGCACTTCGGATCGTTCAATTTGTCGATTACATCATGTGCTACCGGTGTATTTCCTATTATCAATGTGTTAAATTTCCAATTACGCTTACGCATCTGACGCAGTGCGGAAACAGTTATACTCAATCTAACCACATACGTCACTGCAAAAATCAATAGCACCAAAGCGGTTATCAACTCATAGTTGGTCGCTCTAAGCTTAACCTGATCATTGGTCAATAATGCAAAATATATCAATAAACCGGCTATCAACGAACTTACAAACGTCGTAAACAATTCTTGCAAACGAGACTTCTGAAACGGACGATTATAGTAACCTGACAAATAATAGATAAACAATAATACTAATGGGATTATTATCTGCTCTATCAACAAATTAGGCGACATCAGAAACGCTCCCAAATCTCCAAATCCGGTATTTGTCCTATCTAAAGTAAAAAATCTTACTATATTAAACAGACATAGACCGACATTGGCGGTTAAATAATCGCCAACTATATATTTTATCCTTTGAAATGTAGCTGATATCATCTTATTATCTTAAATACTCCTCCCGCCATTAATTTTATTATGCTCGACGGCGAAACATGCACGCGACTTTCTCGTCCGTAGTTCACCACATAATCCACTGCCGACAATATCTCCGAATCTATATCAGTATAATTAGTAGGAGAGGGGCGACCACTTATATTAGCCGAGGTCGAAACCACAGGGCGACGCAGACGATTACACAACTGACTCGAAAATTTCTCTCGCGTAACTCTTATTCCTATCGAACCATCTTCTCCTAAAAGATTCCTCGCTATATTTTTCCCTTTATCAAATATGATGGTCAATGGCTTATCTGTTGTCGCTATCAAATCATACGCTATCGCAGGAACATCTTCTACATAATATTCCAAATCGTCTTCTCGTCCCAACAACATCAACATCGATTTGCTTTCCAATCTCTGTTTAATCTTATATATTTTCGCTACTGCTTCTGCATTAGTGGCATCACATCCCAATCCCCATATTGTATCCGTAGGATATAGAATGACACCTCCTTTTTTCAGCACAGCCAATGCTTCCTTTAGTTCATTTTCCATTTACACCAATTTTCTGCAAATTTAAGAAAACGACACCGAAGTGCAAAATAAATTCACACTTTTTTAAATTCACAACCCGACTGACAATCTCAAATTATTCAATCCGACAATCAAATTACCATATGCGATTATTTCCAATTAAGATAACTTCTAAAAATTACTCGGCAAAGATTTAAAAATCAGAAAAATTTCAAGAACGAACATATATAAAATACTCCTATCATAGTTTATCAATGCTAAACTGTAAAAACTCTCTTAAATCACAACATCGATTAATGCAAGAATCTATTTATGTAGATTCTATAAATTGATTTAATTTTGAGAATTTAAACGGAGTACTTGGGGGATTGGAAATTTATACTTAAATTTGGCAAAATAATCTATATTCATCATGAAAT
>CAZGEX010000038.1:0-23583 GCA_964524385.1 uncultured Sangeribacter sp. | reverse complement strand
AATTTGTTGACGCAAAGATAGCGATAAATCTACACATACGCAAATTATTTCAATACAAAAGAACAAGAAATGGAGAGCAAAGAGTTAATTTTAATCTATTCGGCAATGAATCTGATTTATTTTTTGTATCTTTGCAGTTTAAATAGGTTTTCAATAAAATAAAAATTTAAATCAGTCAGCAACATGTCGATAGATAACATCATATCAAAAGCAGTGGCTCGTGCCGTAGCAGAGCTTTATTCAGTGGAAATTGCACCGGAATCAATCGTACCGCAAGCCACAAAGAAAGAATTTGAAGGCAACCTCACAATCGTTGTTTTCCCATTTCTCAAAGCGTCACGCAAAGCCCCGGAAGCTACTGCCGACGAAATCGGTCAATGGCTTACAGCCAACGAGCCTATCGTGGAGAAATTTAATGTAATCAAAGGATTTCTCAACATTTCAATCAAACCAAGTTTTTGGGTAGAAACACTTTCAGAAATTGCCCAAGTGGAAAAATTCGGCATCAAAGAAGCCGACGAACATTCCGACCTCGTAATGGTGGAATATTCATCTCCAAACACCAACAAACCGCTTCATTTGGGACACGTCAGAAACAACTTGCTGGGCTATTCGCTTTCACAAATCCTTAAAGCAAACGGACATAAAGTGGTCAAAACAAACATTGTCAACGACCGCGGTATCCACATTTGCAAATCAATGTTGGCTTGGAAAAAGTGGGGCAATGGTGCCACACCTGAAAGCGTCGGCAAAAAGGGCGACCACCTGATCGGCGATTTCTACGTGGCTTTCGACAAACATTATAAAGAAGAGCTCAAAGAGCTGATGGCATCAGGATTGTCGCAAGAAGAAGCCGAACAACAATCGCCACTCATGCTCGAAGCTCGCGAAATGCTTCGTAAATGGGAACAAGGCGACAAGGAAGTTCGCAGCCTTTGGTCGATGATGAATGAATGGGTATATGCCGGTTTTGATGACACCTACAAACGTATGGGAGTGGATTTCGACAAGATTTACTACGAATCAGACACCTATTTGGAAGGCAAAGACTTAGTGCTTGGCGGAATAGAAAAAGGGATAATGTATCGCAAAGATGACAATTCTGTATGGGCAGACCTTACCGCCGACGGTCTCGACCACAAACTATTGCTTCGAGGCGACGGAACGTCTGTCTATATGACACAAGACATAGGCACAGCCAAATTGCGTTATCAGGACTTCCCTATCGACAAAATGGTATATGTCGTGGGCAACGAGCAAAACTATCACTTCCAAGTGCTTGCACTACTCCTCGACAAGCTCGGCTTCAAATGGGGTAAAGACCTCACCCATTTCTCTTACGGAATGGTCGAACTTCCTGAAGGCAAGATGAAGAGTCGCGAAGGCACTGTCGTGGATGCCGACGACCTTATGGACGAAATGATTCATTCGGCTGCAGAAGCTTCTGCCGAACGCCTCAAAGACGTGTCGCAAGAAGAAGCCGCCGAAATCGCACGCATCATCGGTCTTGGAGCATTAAAATACTTCCTGCTGAAAGTCGACCCTCGCAAAAACATGACTTTCAACCCAAAAGAATCAATCGACTTCAACGGCAACACCGGTCCGTTCATTCAATACACTTATGCACGCATCCAGTCGGTGCTTCGCAGAGCCGAACAATCCGAACTCGGATGCATCACCGGCTCGCCTATACCTTCCGACAAAGAAATCGCCCTTATTCAAAAAATTGCCGATTTCCCATCTATTGTCGAAGAAGCAGGCAGAACTTACAGCCCGGCTCTGATTGCAAACTATTGCTACGACCTTGCCAAAGAATACAACCAATTCTATCACGATTACTCTATCCTAAAAGAAGAGGATAAAGCCACTCGTCAGCTCCGTCTTTTGATTTCTTGCATCACCGCTCGAACTTTAAAAGATGCTACAGCGTTGCTTGGCATAGAGATGCCTTCAAGAATGTAAATTCCGAAGTTTGGCACAAATTTTGATGTTATCGGCAATAAACCACGACTTCAAATGATTGTCAAACAACATATAAAGGCAGGTGAGATAAATTGATTTGGAGAGATTTTGAGATTTTAATCGAGAAGGTTTCAAGATTGAGGAGAGAGTATAGCGGGTTATACGACTGACGAAAGCGAAGAAAACTTCCGATTAAAAATCAAAAGCGACCAAAAGCCTGCCAAAACAAAAAAACTGAAATAAAAACAACACCGCAGCGTTCAATTTATTGAACCTGCCTAAATAAAAAACCTATAATTAAAAAAAAATATGGATTACTACAATCAAAACCAATTCAATTCGAATCCGTACTACGGACAAGAAGCTGTAACACGACAAACCAATGCCGTACTGAAACGTGTGTACCTCAGAATGTTTATCGGCTTGCTGATTTCTGCATTCTGTGCCCTCGGTGTGGCAAGCTCCCCTGCCACAACAGAATTTATCTTCGGAAATAAATTAGTCTATTGGGGGATGTTTATCGCAATGTTTGTGATGGCTTGGACCATCCCTGCCCGCGTCAACAAAATGAAAACATCCACCTGTCTGCTCCTATATTGCTTGTTCTCAGCCCTTATGGGATGCTCACTCGCTTCTATATTCTACGTCTTTGAATTAGGCACTATCACCTACACATTCTTCATCACAGCAGGTGTGTTTGGAGCAATGAGCGTATATGGATATTTCACTAAGACCGACCTCTCTAAAATGGGTTCATACCTCATGATGGCTTTGTTCGGACTTATCATAGCGAGCGTAGTGAATATCTTTGTAGGCAGCAGCACTTTCGATTGGATTATCTCCTTAGTGGGCGTGGCAATCTTCATCGGATTGACTGCTTGGGACACTCAACAAATCAAACGTCTTGCAGCAGCTAATCTCGAACCGGCTCTTGCCGACAAACTCGCCACTATCGGAGCGTTGAACCTCTATTTGGATTTCATCAACTTATTCCTCTTCCTTCTTCGCATCTTCGGAGGTGGCAGAGACTAAGACAATATCGATTTACACATACCGCAAAAAAGGCTGAATCCCGCAAAAAGGAATCAGCCTTATTTTATTTAATTAATTTTTTTACCGGACAGCAATAACTAAATATCAACTAAATATCTCAATGGTAGAATTTTTACAACATTTGTAAAGGCTCTTTGCTTAAGATTTAAAGACTTGTTATATTCTATTTGCTTATCCGTATCAAACCTCAACACAGCATAATATGGGGCATTTTCAGCCGTAAAACCTATTGACCTCAAACTTTCAGCACTCCAAATTTGAAACCCATTTTTAGCAAGCGGAAATATTTGAGGATTCTCTCCATTACAATGCAATAAGATATATCTTAATCGTTCAAACCCTTTTTTTACTAACAACGAACCTTTACTATCACCGGCACGAAGATAGCAAATGCCTTTTTTCAACATCAATTCATAATCTCTTTGACGAGCATGATTTATCAATACTGTTGCTTCGTCCGGAGTTTCACGCATTTTATATAGAAGTTTTTCAGCCTCTTCTACATTCTCTAATAATGCACGACGACGCTTACTTAATTCTATAAAGCTATCATCCTTTTCAATGCCAATAAATTTTCGATCTAATAGATTTGCCGCAATGCCTGTTGTAGAACTACCGGCAAATGGATCAAGAATCGTATCTCCTTTATTTGTCGATGCTAAGATTATGCGGTAAAGCAAACGAAGTGTTTTCTGCGTAGGATGCTTACCGCAAGTTTTTTCCCACATTCCCACAGAGGGAATACGCCAAACATCTGTCATTTGCGTTCCTCCATTAAGTTGCTTCATAACTTCATAGTTGAATTTATGAGGCTTCTTCTCGTACTTCCTTGCCCATATAACTAATTCTGTTGAAAAATTGAAATAGCGACAAGACAGATTAGGCGGAGGATCTGACTTCTGCCAAGTAATCACATTTAATATTTTGTAGCCAAGTTCTTGTAAACAACGTTGAACTATAAAAATGTTATGATGAGTGCCAGACACCCATATTGTACCATCATCTTTAAGTTTATTTCTGCATATTGACAACCATTGTTGATTGAATAGATAAATACTTTCAGACGTTCCTCCCTTATCCCAATCTCCTTTATCAACACACACTTGCTTACCACTTTGCACGCTAATACCGCCATTACTCAAAAAGTATGGCGGGTCCGCAAAAATGGCATCAATGGAATTATCCGGAAGTTGTTCAAGCAACTCCATGCAATCGCCTTGCAAGAGGGCAAAATCTTTATTGTTTGATTCAAATGAGTATTGCATTTATCTATGAGTGGCGGTTGAAACGATCTTGAAAATATTATCATGATTCTTGAGAGACTCTAATAATTGGCGGAACATATACGCCTGATTATTATTTGTTTTCTCTTGGACCATTAGTAACTTAGCTAAAAGAATCAAAAACTTAATACTATATTCGCCTTTTTGAGCCAAGGCATTATATTTTGCAGCTTCTACGTTTACGTCGTTTAATAATTTCTGAGGATCGATAAAAGTCATTCGCTCCGCATTAGTATGCCAAGGAGTAGTTTTATTATCCCATAAATCAATGAAGAAATCCAACAACTGACTTGTTTGCTGATTATCTAAATACTGTTTTATCAATATATCTACTGCCCAATGTATATGCTTAGGAGTACGAGGTCTACTCCATACACCATTCTCTTTCTGCCTATACCTAATTATTATATCTTGAGCTGAAATAGTACCTTGATAAATACCTATATAGAATGAACCGTTAACAGGAAACTCTTTTAATAACGATTGTGTGCCCTTAAAAGTTTGTGGCATTGCAGGAATTTTAGCCATAACTGCTATAATTTATCGTTAAGAAATGAATAAATTGTTGTTAAATTATAAATGTTTGGGATAATATTAAATGCCTCTTGAAGCTTGTTTCTAGCGGAATTCCATCCGATCCCATCTGTGATCCAGACAAATTCAAATCCGTCTACCGCATTAATCTTAGGTGCTATATCTGAATAGGAACGAGCAACCTCATTTAATTTTGAGCCACCTCCGGAGTAGAAATTGACCTCAATCAGATATATTTTTTCTGCAGTCTCAACTACAAAGTCAAAGCGTTTCTCATCATCGCCTAATGCTTTTGTTATTTCAGGCCACTCATTAGAATATACTTCTGTGCGATATTGTATATTATTCTCTTCTAAAATTTCAGCAACCACATTTTCCATTACATATCCGCTACGATTTTTGCGAGCGTTCGAGTCCAAACCGGTTTCAACTCCAAACACATAATCTATCAAGTTTGTAATTTTTCTAGATTGGAGAACCTCTGCGAGCCCAGTATTCTCTAAAAATTCCATAACCCCATCAATGGATTCGAATAGTGTGTCAAGTATTACACATTCTCCGAGAGAATTGAGTACTCTCTTTTTGCCCTCACTACGAACGGCAATCAAAATATTCATTACATTAAACGTTGTTCTATCTCTTCTCCAGATTGTTTCTACAGCATTTCGCATGTTCGTTGCACCTATCAAACTATTGAGCATACAAAGGCTCAATCTTATATCATTCACATTACTATAAATCTTATCAAAATCACAGAAGAAATCTAATGTCTGATTTGTTTCTTTTAATTGCGACATGAATATCTTAAATTCTGCAGAAGTATGTGCTGTCATAATTATATGTAGTTTCTGATTAATAGTTCTGTTAATTTGCCACGTTTATTTGGGTTAGCGTTTATGTTTCGAGAAGCCCAAACCCTTTCAATTTGATATTGCATATAGAGGTCATCAAAGAATCTATCTTGGCAATCGGAATTACTCAACATAAAATGATGACCGGCTGCTTGCACATCATCGCAAAAATCTTTCAGTCGCTTTTGGGCCAAGTCATTGAAAGCCTCTTTTGTATAATCATTAAAACTACTTGTGGCATTTAATGGACGATACGGAGGGTCAAAATAAAAGAATGAATTACCTCTGGCGTGATTAAGCGTTTGAGTGTAATCTCCGGTCAAAATCTCAACCTTCTGCAACAACTCGCTATCAGCAAAAATTGTATTAGCATCACAAATTGTTGGTGTTTCATAACGACCAAAAGGCACATTAAACAGTCCCGATTTATTCACTCGGTATAATCCATTAAAGCAAGTTCGATTCAAGAAGAAAAATAAAGTTGTATTGCGTATCGGATCGAGTGCTTTTGTGTTAAACTCAGCACGCATAATCATATAATATTGCTTTCTACAATCCTCTGAACGCAATGAATAATACTCCTTTTGAATCTCACTGAGAGAGTCCACTAAAAGTTGTGGAAAGTGTTTAACCACCTTATAACAAGTGGTCAAATCCTCATTGATGTCATTAATAATGGTCGACTGAATATTGGAGTGTGTCTGCAACATATAGAAGAGCATAGCTCCTCCGCCTACAAAAGGCTCAATGTAAGTAACATTCTCCCATCGGTCAAAGTCAGCAGGAAGCTTTGCTTCGAGTTGGTCAATGAGTTGCGTTTTTCCGCCAACCCACTTGACAAATGGTTTCGCTTTCATTGAAATTCAAATCTATATAGTGTTGCAAAGTTATAAAAAATCTGTAACAGAAATAAAAAACAACGGATAATTCTGTCCGAATCAATTTATAGAACCTGTCTAAACTATATCTTCAGGTGTGGATTTGCGGAAAATGCGTCTTTTGCGGATTCTGAAGCGGCAAAAGATTCTGCCGGTCAAGTTGGTACGCAAGGCACGCAATGTCGGTTCGGCTCCTTGTCGCGGCGAGCGTATGAACGGGCGGAAACAGATGTCGGCAATGGGATCAAACCAACGATGCATCGAAATCATCCCCGTATCGACTATCCCGGGGTCGGCACAATTCACCTTCGTATTTCGATCTTTATACCTTTTTGCAAGTTCGACAGCATAATCCGTAATCGCCTTTTTCGATAAGCCATAAGTGCCTAACTGTGAAAAATTTTTTTCAGTCACTTCAAGCGAATAGCATCTGCGACGCCCCATAAAACGAGTGAGAGATGTCGTGAACACCACTCTCTCGACGTATGTATTTTTCAGTATCAATTCATTAAATAGCCGGGTATTGTAATAATTGACCGCCATTGTCAGCTCTCGACCTTTTGAATCAGTTCGGTAGGTCCTATTCATAATCCCTGCATTATTGATTATAGCGGCAAGACTTCTAAATGTGCCACCAAAGGAAGATGCCGCTTTTCTAACCGAATCCTCATCTGCAAGATCCAACTCACACGTAAATATACAATCATATCCATATTGGGTATATCCATATTTTGCACGTAAATAGTCGCATAATTCCTCTGCTTTTTGCATATTTCTGCAAGCGAGAATCAGCGGTTTCTTTTCGGCGGCGAGAGCTTCGGCAATTTCTCGTCCGATGGCCCCGGTAGCTCCGGTCAGCAAATAAAATCCTTTATAAATCGGCTTCATGGCTTTCTAATATTTTTATCCAACAGTTTGTGCTTGACCATCATTCTGACTGATGTCGGCATCACAGCGACGAAGAATATCGATATTCGGTTGATAATGCCGTTGATATACTGTTTTTTACGCTTGAACATCTTCTGCACCGCTTTGCGAGTGAACTTTTCGGGGGTATAAAGCACTCCGAGATTGACAGCGAGGCGTTTGAGATTTTCGGGCAGTCCGAACAAGTCGGTCGCAATTCCACCCGGACATGCCACCGTCACCGACACACCATCCTCTTTCAGTTCGTAATGCAAGGCACGTGAGAAAGTTCGGATATATGCTTTAGTGGCAGCATACATCGCAATCCCCGGCATCGGCATCCAGCACGACATCGACGACATATTCAGTATGTAGCCACATTTTCTGCGTTTCATATCCGCAGCGATGTGGTAGCACAACTCCGTAACAGCCCTGTTGTGCAATTCCAGAAAGCAGGATATTTTTTGCAACGGAGTCTCAAGCACCGGATTGAACGAGAATATTCCGGCATTATTTATCAGCACATCCACCGTCAAATGATTGTCTGACAGGAAATTCATCAACGACAACGCGGCATTCGCTTGTGTCAAATCTATCGCATAGACAGTTACAGCGACAGCATATTTTTTTTCGAACTCCAAAGCATATTTCAGCAGTTCCGATTCCTGATTGCTTACCATCACCAAATTATGACCGAGTTCGGCGAATCGGTGTGAAAATTCAAGTCCGATACCTGAACTTGCCCCGGTAATCAATGCCGTCAATTTTCCGATATGTTCACTATCGTATTTCATCCTTTTCGTTTGATTACTTCTATCTCCTTTTGTATCTTCGCCGGCAAGTCGTTGAGATGCTTATGACACGCCATTTCATGCGAATACATTCGGGCTATACAATAATTCACGTGGTCGCATCCGCATCGTTCAGCTCCTTGACGCAGTTTTTCGACAAATGCAGGATCGTTAAGCAAGGCTCGTCCCATTTGCACAAACTCAAAACCTTCGTCAAGCACCTTGTCGATACCTTCTCTTGACACTGCCCCGCCGACATAGACAAGCGGACACTTCAGTTCGTTGCGAAATTCTTTGGCATCTTCCAAAAAATACAGTTCCTTGAACGGCTCAGCAGGCATCATCAATTTCCCGAACATTCTGACGCCATATTTGAGCCACCATTGCTTCATATAGTGAGTCATCGAATAGATTGGCATCTCGCCACGCATCACATACATCGGAGCTTTGCTCACAAAGCCACCCGAAGGCACTATAGCATGAGCCCCCAATCGCTCTATCTCTTTTGCCACAGTGATGCAATCATCGATTTCAAGCCCGCCTTTGAAGCCATCTCGCATATTGGTTTTTACCAATACTCCCATATCCGAGCCGGCAGCTTTCATCACCTCCTCCATGCAAAGACGCATAAAGTTCATCCTATTGTCCAAACTGCCACCATATTCATCCTTACGATGATTGGTGTAGGGCGACAGAAATTGAGAAATCAAATATCCATGCCCGGCATGCACTTCCACACAATCGAATCCGGCATCGCGTGCTGTGCGAACGGCATCGCCGAATTGCTTTGCCAGCGGTCGCAACTCATCTTTTCGCAACCCTCGCACAAAGGTAGGCGAATAGAGATTAAAACCTGTGCTTGCCCCGACCGGCACACATCCGGCTGTCGAACGATGCGTCATATTGCCACAATGACCTATCTGTATCGATGCTTTAGCTCCTGCAGAATGAATATCATCTGTAATCTCCCTGAGCGAGCCGACAATCTCCGGACGAAGCCACAACTGAGTCTTAAACGACAACCCCGACTCACACACACTCGCATAAGCCAATGTCGTCATTCCGACACCGCCTTTTGCCACACTGACATGATAATCACGAAGCATCTGTGTCGGACCGTTATCCTTTCCCATTCCTTCGAATGCCGCCGACCGAATCGTACGATTTCGAAGCTCTATCGGTCCGATTTTATATGGTGTAAACAGACTCATATCTGCATTAATATATAAAAGGTAATATTCTTTTTCTATTCAACGATGCATATTCTGCACCAAATTCCCGCAAATAACGCTGATGTAATTTCCCGGCCCGAGGTGCAAGATTTGCAAAAGTCCACAAGGCGAATACCGCACCTGCCACCGACCATGAAAGCAACGCAAAGCCACACCATTCCACAAATTCCCCGAAATAGTTGGCACTCGTCACATAGCGAAACATCCCGCCACGAGGAATATAATGTCCGGTATCGCCCGGCTTGCGAAGATTGCGTATGATATAATCGGAATGAAGATTGATTGCCATTCCGATAAAGAAAACGATTATTCCGACGATAAATTGTGGCGATAACAGCCATTCCGCCGTATACATCTCTTTGGGCGACAAATAGAACAACCAGCCTCCTATCATATACGCATTTATCAGGTTAAACGTCACTCCCATCATTATCACTGTGAAAGGCATCCGACCTTTCCCTTTTATAAGCAACGGAAATATAAACGAACGTTGAAAATAATGAAGTTCAAACAATAGCATTATCACTATCGGCACCATCTCTGCCTGTCGCGGACTTGCCATCCACAAACAGAGCATTGCGACAAACACCGGTGCTTCCATCAATATCCACCCGATACGATTATTGATTGTCGGTCCCCATTTCTTGGTATATGCAACGCCATAGCCTGCCTCTATTTTCAACAGACAGAGAAACACTGCTACTGCCAACACCGACATTACGGTCAATGTCGTATCAAACAATTCAGGCTGAAAGATTTCTGCTATCCACTCCATCAGATTTAATTTTTTTACCGGTCCTTTTTACAAACCCGTCCTACGTTAAACGTAACAAAAGTAGTCATTTCCGCCGAACCAGCCAAAATTTACCGTCAAAATTTGTCTTTTTGGTGCAAATTTGGTCAAATATTCCCATTATTCTCTTATTATACAAATAGGAGAGGCTGTCTGAAAACAAGACAATCTCTCCCAATTTGACCTATTAAATACCCGTAAAGGAGCGTTGATTTTCTTAAAGCAGGTTCTATAATCAGAACGCTTCTATAATTAATAGCTGATTTTCACTCCTGCAAAATAGCTGCGAGGTGACGACGAACCAACCAATGCCGAACCACCGCCTCGCATCACCTCCACTTGCTGAATCATACTCGCCGGCAATTGTTCGATGCCATACACTCCCGACAACGAACTGAATATCGGACGTGAATCAATCAATATTTGCGTGTATGGACCCTCAAGCCCATTGATTCTCACTTGTTGGAATCCACAATTCTGACAATTCGATTCCACTCTCACTCCCGGCACATAATTAAGACCTTGTGCCAAGGTGCAAGATGTGGTGTTTTCATAAAGTTTTGTATCAAGAATATTCACTAATGTATGGGCTTCGCGACGGTGTGTTTCATTTCTATTCGCCGACACCACTACCCCCTCAAGTGAAATTATGTCTTCAAACACCTCAAAATTCTCTTCCAATACCACTCCCTTCTTCAAAGTTACTTTTCGCGATTGGCTGATATATCCCATCGAACTAACCTCTAATTCAAACTCCCCTTCCGGAAGATGCTTTAAGAAATAATGCCCGGCAGCATCGGTTGTGGTGCCGATTGTAGTGCCTTTGATTGTAACTGTGATGTAAGGCAAATGCTCATTGGTATTGGCATCCAACACGAGACCTATGATATTCGCATCCGATTCGTCTACGTCAGAGTGTTCATAGCCACATTCGCTATTATGTTTATGACCATGATTATCTGCTTTTACAGGTGCAATCACAAATATACACACAGCAACAAAAGCAAATAAAATTTTATTCATTGATTTTTATTATTATATATGGTTATATCAAAAAATATTATCATCATCTCTTCAAAATCATTGAATTTGACGGTGCAAAGATAATGCTTATTTAGAATAATTCCAAATAACACAGTTGCAAATCATACATTTTTTTTATATCTTTGCCGTTATTAATGATAGATTCAATAACTTGACGTATCAATAGCTATGAACAATCTCAACGACACCGCGTTCCAAAATCTGATGCAACGCCGCATTTTTAACGTCATGCTTATCGCCACTCCTTACGATGCTTTTATGATGGAAGAGGACGGCAGAGTAGAAGAACAAGTCTATTTCGAATACGTCTCTCTGAATCTTTCTTCTCCTCCGCGATTTACTAAAGTCGCAACCTACGCCGAAGCTCACGAAGAACTGAAAAAAAAGGACTTCGATTTAATCATCGCAATGCCCGGAGTAGATGTCAGCGAAACTTTCACAGAAGCCAAACGGATAGACGACGAATACCCTGACATCCCGTTTGTTGTGTTGACTCCATTCTCAAAAGAAGTCAGCCACCGCATCGCCAACGAAGACCTTTCAGGCGTCGACTACGTGTTCAGCTGGCTCGGAAATGTCGATCTGATTTTGGCAATTATAAAGCTTATCGAAGACCGCATGAACGCCGAAAATGACATCGGAGAAGTCGGAATCCAAACTATTATGGTGATCGAAGACTCCGTCAGATTCTATTCCGCAGTGCTTCCGCACATCTACAAATTCTTACTCAAACAATCAAAAGAATTTTCCACTGAAGCCCTCAACGACCACGAACGAATGATGCGTATGAGAGGTCGCCCGAAAGTAATCCTCGCTCGCGACTTCGACGAGGCAAAATCGCTTTTCGACAAATATGGCGACAATATGCTCGGAATAATCTCCGACGTTTCATTTCCTAAAGAAGGCAAAAAAAACAAAGACGCCGGATTAAAATTCGCAAAACATGTTCGCCAACTCAATGATTGCCTGCCGATTATTATCGAAAGCAGCGAAATCGAAAACGCCGACAAAGTCAGCGATTTCAACGGCGTTTTTATCGACAAAAACTCAAAAACCTTACCTCAAGACCTTCGCCGAGCAGTCAGAAAAAATTTCGGATTTGGAGATTTCATCGTCAAAGACCCAACCTCCGGAATGGAAATCCTTACAATCCACAATCTCAAGGAACTACAAAAAAACATATTCAACATCCCAAGCGATGCTCTATTCCACCATTGCCAATCCAACGACATTTCGCGTTGGCTCTACTCTCGTGCATTATTCCCTATTGCCGACGCTCTGAAATCCTACAAATTCACCGATTTGTCGCAAACACCGGCCGTCAGACAATTAATTTTTGAATGTATCGTCAAATATCGACGCATGAAAAATCGCGGCGTGGTCGCAATTTTCGAAAAAGACCGTTTCGACAAATATTCCAATTTCGCCCGCATCGGACAAGGCTCGCTCGGAGGCAAAGGACGTGGATTGGCTTTTATCGACTCTATAATTAAACGCCACCCCGAATGTGACGACTTCAATGGCGTTCAGATTTCAATACCGCGTACGGTGGTACTTTGCACCGATATTTTCGACGAATTTATGGAGACTAACAATCTCTACCCTATTGCACTGTCAAATATCCCCGACGACGAAATCCTTCAACACTTCCTCAAAGCACGATTGCCGGAAAAACTTACCGACGACTTCTATGCTCTTTTCGACGTCATCGACCGCCCTTTGGCAATTCGCAGTTCAAGTCTTTTAGAAGACTCGCATTATCAGCCTTTTGCCGGCGTTTACTCCACATATATGATCCCTCATCTCGATGACTACGACACTATGTTAAACCTTATGTCGGATGCCATAAAGAGCGTATATGCTTCCGTTTTCTTCACCGATTCCAAAGCATATATGAACGCCACAAGCAACGTCATCGACCAAGAAAAAATGGCTATAATCATCCAAGAAGTAATCGGCGAATATCACGACGATTTCTACTATCCTTCTTTCTCCGGTGTGGGACGCTCGATTAATTATTACCCCGTCAACGATGAAAAAGCCGAAGACGGCGTAGCTGAAATTGCCGTCGGTCTCGGCAAATACATCGTCGAGGGAGGCATGGCTCTCAGATTCTCCCCGAAACACCCTAAAAAGGTGTTGCAAACATCATCGCTACACCTCGCACTACGCGACACTCAAACTTCATTCTACGCCCTGCCGGCCTCTCACAATTTCGACAACAAATTCTCTACCGACGACAGTTTTAACATCAAAAAACTAAATGTGCAAGACATCTACGAAAACGGTTCGTTGAAATACATGCTCTCGACCTACGACGCCAACGACCAACGGCTGCGAGACACCGACTCCGGCTTCGGAATGAAAATAGTCACATTTGCCAACATACTGCAAATGAACGTGTTCCCCTTAGCAGAAATCACAGATTTCCTCCTCGCTACAGGGCAATACGAAATGGGTCGCCCCGTAGAAATAGAATTTGCCGGCAACATTAAGCCGAACGCTTTTACAAGCAAAGAAAAAGGCTCTCTCTATTGGTTGCAAATCCGCCCTATAGTAGATAAAAAAGAGATGCTCGACGACTCTATCCTACAGAAAAACGACAACGAACTTATCCTACGCAGTGCCACCGCCTTGGGACATGGCATTATGGACAATGTCGACCACATCGTTTACGTCAAACCTGAGACATTCCACCCCCTCAAAAATCAAAAAACCGCCGAAGAAATCGAAAAAATCAACAAATCTTTTATCAACAAAGGGGAATTCTACGTCCTTATCGGACCGGGAAGATGGGGCTCCTCGATTAACACTCTCGGAATCCCGGTGAAATGGCCTCAAATCACCGCCGCCAAACTCATCGTCGAATCGGCCATTCCGGGCTATAACATCGAACCTTCTCAAGGCACTCATTTCTTCCAAAACCTAACATCGTTCGGTGTCGGCTACTTCACTGTCGACCCTACTAACGGATTCGGCTTTTATGATTTGGAATACCTCAACTCGCAGCCTGCCGTCTATGAATCAGAATCTATTAGAATTGTAAAATTCGATAAACCTTTGACGATAGCCATTAACGGCAAAAAATCTCAAGGTATTGTCGCAAAACCATAACACTTTAACTATGTCCTGGATTAAAGTAATGTTAAATCCTAAAAAATCTGCCGAAAACCTCGCCGAATGGAAAGAGGCTTTCGACAAAATGAATCTCTACACGGATGAGTTGGAACAAAATCACTCTGCACTACAAGAAAAATTCGACAATTTGTCGAATGAAAATAATGTGCTGAAAGAACAGATTACAGACACCGAAAAGACCGTCGAAAATCTCCTCGCACAACTCGCCAAAACTCGCTCCGAACGTGACGAATATCTTGCTGATTTACACCGCTCTGACCAACAACTCAAGCAGTTGGGCGACATACTGAAAATGGTCGAACAATTCGAATCACTGAAAAACGACTACGACAACAAAATTGCAAAACTCAAAAATCGTATCGAATATCTCGAAGAAGCCCTCGCGATTGCCACCGCCGAAAAACAATCCGCTCCGGAAATCACACCTATCGACTTCGACAATTTGCATCACGTCATCGACAACAACTCTAATAAATCGACGACACACTCTCCTCAATCAGACTTAGCCACTCAAAAAAGACAAATGGCATCACCTACTCCCTCTCTATTTGACAATTCCGACAATCTCGACAATCACAACAACTCATCAAACCCCGAAACAGCCAACGACGATTGGCTCAGACCTCTCCCCGATATTCTCATCTGACTCCCCGACAAAATTCGGGCAGGTGAGATAAATTGATTTGGATAGATTTTGAAATTTTAAGCGGGGAGGTTTCAAGATTGAGGAAAGAGCTTAGCGAGCTAAACGACCGACTAAAGCGAAGAAAACTGCCGATTAAGTTTGCTACATTCAAAAAAAATTTCTAAGTTTGCCAATAATTTAATCAGACTGAAAATATTTATGTAGCCAAAGCCTGACTAAACAATCTAAATCAAATTAATAATCCGTAGTATTCAATTTATAAACAATACATTACAATGACTTTTGCACAACTTTCAAATAAGATATTCGACGAAACCGTCGCATCTTACCACTCCACCGACCACGTCGATGCAACACCCAATTGCCCTTATGCCGATGGCTCTATCGAAGCTACTCTTTTCGCTAAAAATTGGATTGATGCAGTGCAATGGCACCTCGAAGACATAATCCGCGACCCGGAAATATCACCTATTGATGCCGTCGCACTCAAACGTCGTATCGACCGCTCTAACCAAGACCGCACAGACATGGTCGAAGAATTAGACTCTTATTTCCTCCAAAAATACTCGAATGTAGCTGTCAATGACAATGCCACAATCAACACCGAAAGTCCCGCATGGGCTATCGACCGGCTCTCAATCCTTGCGCTCAAAATCTGGCACATGAAAGAACAAGCCGAACGCTCGGATGCCGATGACGCTCATATTCAAAAATGCAAAACAAAATTAGACATCCTTCTCGAACAACGCATCGACTTGACAAACGCAATCGACCAACTACTCGATGACATCGCCAACGGCAAAAAATACATGAAGGTTTACCGACAAATGAAGCTCTATAACGACCTGGCTACAAACCCTGTCCTTTATGGCAAAAAATAAGACTGACCGCACCATAATAATTTCAAGATTTTCCGCATTAGGAGATGTCGCCATGACAATCCCCGTTGCCTATTCTTTCGCTTTGTCGAATCCTGAAATTCGATTCGTCGTTATCACTAAAACCAACGCCGCCAAACTTTTTATAAATCACCCGGAAAACCTCATCATTTATGACGTGGACCTTAGCCTTTACAAAGGTCTTGCCGGAATTCGTCGGCTTTACAAAGAATTAAAAGCGAACTACAGCTTCGACTCTTTTATCGACCTGCACGATGTGCTTCGCACCAAAGTCTTACGCCTTTTCGCTCGCTTCGACGACGTCAAAACAAGCTGCATTGACAAAGGTCGCAAAGAGAAAAAAGCTATGACGCGACGACACAAGAAAACCCTAATACAACTCAAAAACAGCATCGAACGTTACCACGATGCTTTCACTCGTATAGGTCTGAAAGACAATAATTTATTCAAAAATATTTTCGATACCGAAAAACCATGCTTCAAGGACATCAGCGACATTACCCCGCCTAAAAACCCTCAAGAAAAATGGATTGCCATCGCTCCGTTTGCCATGCACAAAGGGAAAATCTATCCTCCGGAACTGATGCAACAAGTTGTGACACAACTCGCCACTCGCAATAACTACAAGATTTTCCTATTCGGTGGCGGAAGCCATGAAACGGCAATTCTCGAATCATGGAAAAACCAACATCCCGACAACATCGTAAATATGGCTGCCATGCAAAAAGGCATACCGGCAGAACTGACCATTTTCAGCTTCTGCGATGTCATGATTTCCATGGACTCGGCTAATATGCACATGGCCTCGCTTGTCGGACTGCCGACAATCAGCATTTGGGGGGCTACACACCCGTTCTGCGGTTTCTACGGTTGGCAACAACCGATTGAAAACGCCGTACAATTAGACATGGTCTGCCGCCCTTGTTCCGTATTCGGCAACAAACCTTGCATCCACAAAGACTACCATTGCCTACACGCAATTCAGCCCTCGCTTATTATCGACAAAGTGGACACACTTCTAAACTCGGCTACATCCTAAAGGCCGCACTCAACTTGTTGAACATGCCTTATCATATTCGATTCTAACTGCCCTTTTATAGGAAAGATACAGCAACAACGCCGCTGAAAACAACGCCCCCGAAAAACTATAAAACACTCCGACATTTTTCATATCAAATCCCTCTGCCAAAAGCCGTAAAAACGGAATACCTATTATGATATAACACACCAACGACACCCACAACAACGGCTTGACATGCGATGTGCCTCTCAGGGCATTGGCATAGGTGATTTGAATTGCATCCCCATACTGATAAAGCACCAACGGAGGTATCATCAACACCGCCAAATCTATAACAGCAATATCATTCGTAAACAACTCAAGCAAATCCCTGCCAAACACAAGAAATATCAGCGAGGCTATAGTCCCCAACATTAAATTCACACTCAAACCGGTCTTCGTCACCCTGCGAATCCCAACAAAATCTTTTACTCCCATATAATTCGATACCTTTATCGAAGTCGCTATCCCAAAACTGATATAAGTCATAAAACCAATATGGCTGACCGCTATCAATATCTGATAAGACGCAAGTTGCTGAACGCCGAACCACCCGCTGACAACAGCGCCAAACGACCATAACAGACACTCTATTCCGCTCTGTATCATTATCGGATATGAGGTCACAAACACTTTCTTTCGCTCAGCCCTCAATCTGCCTCTATACCTAAGTCCTTTCATATAAGGACGATAACGCTTCGATGTCAATAGAATCACTACTATCGCCACCGCCGAAATCAGTCGCGAAAATGCAGTGCTTATTCCGGCTCCATCCAACCCCAACTCAGGAGCCCCGAAATGACCATATATCAATACATAATTCCCTATAATATTAAGTACATTCGCCCCAAGAACAAGCCACATGGGCATCGATGTATGCGTTATCCCATTTGCCATTTGCTGACAACAATTAAATATCGACAACGGAACCATCGACGACAAAACTATCAAATAATAAGAACGTATCAACGGCAACAACTCCTCAGGCTGGTCCATCTTGTCAAGAAAAAAATACAATCCGCCCATAACTATCGTACACACCATCGACATCGCAAAATTCAACTGCAACGAAACTCGCAACGTCTTGCCGGCATCATAATTCTTTCGTTGCGAATACAATGCCCCTATCAATGGCGTAATTCCTGATGCAAAGCCGATTAGCATCACCACCACCACCGTAAATATATTATTGACAAATGCCGCCGCCGCAAGCTCTCGTGTGCCATAATCGCCCACCATCATCGTGTCGGCAAAACTCACTGCTATCACACCAAGCTCCGCCACTAACACCGGCAAACCCAATTTCAACAACGACACATACTCTCGCTTATATAATGCCCATTTTGAGAGCATTGACGACCTCTCCGTTTCAACCATTTCTTTCTGACTAATTTTTCCGCAAAGATAATATTTACTCATCATTCTTACAAAAAAACACACCTTGAACACACCTTGAACACACCTTGACAATAATATCACCCCCCACTTATCGAATTCATCAAACCACATCAACCTCCACAAAAAACTCTTCCGACAACATTTACCCATAATAACCACCATAATTTGTTCATTTTTATGTTAAAAAACATATTCTCCACATATATGAAATTTGAAATTTTATATTACTTTTGTGCCATAAATCCGATTTCGTGCGAATTAGTACCATCGAAACAAAAACATAAATTTAATATTTAACCAAATTTTTCACACAATGACAAAAAAACTAAACCAAATCAGTGTGGCACTGATGATTGCTATTGGTATGATTTTCTCAGTCAACCTTTATGCACAAGATCACCACAGAGCCACTCCTGCCGGTGAGAAAATTTGCAAAACATTCTCTAAGGCTAAGAAACTTTCATCTGTGGCTCAAGGCGGTTTAAAAACCTTCAATGGTTTGTCAGCGGCTCCTAAAACAGGTATGATTCCTGCTCCGGCCGAACGCCCTGCCAAAAATCTTTTGGCCCCAAGCAGAATCTCTGCTTCAAGTGCCAATCTCTACGGCGTATGTATGCAATTCAACGGCATGATGTACTATGACCAAGCTTCATACGGCACAATCGACGTTAACACAGGTAATTATTCCATCCTTGCAGAAAGTGCATCTTTCTACACTAACGACGTGGATTTTGCCGGTGGCGTTGTACGTAAAGGCATCCTTTACCTCTCTTCTTATATACAAGACCTTGATGGTACAATTTACGTCTTCTTCCGCACTTTCGATGCAACAACAGGCGAAGAACTTCAAACCATCTCTCTTGGCAACAACCTTTTAGGATGCTGCTACTCTATGACTTATGTTGAAAGCGAAGATATGTTCTACGCTATGGCTTTCGACTCTCAAGCCAACCCTAACAAATTTGTAAAAATCAACCCTGTAACTTGGGATGTTACAGAACTTACAACCAACACCTACAATGCCTCTAAAGGCACTTTCATCTCCGGTATTGCTTACAGCCCTAAAGACGACCAAATTTACGGTATTCGTGCTGCCGGCGACATCGTTGTACTCGACAGAGAAACAGGTGGAATCGAACAATGGGGTGAAATCGACGACGAATCTTGGTATGTGTACGACTTAATGGCTCAACCTCTCGTTTACAGCCCTGCCGACAATATGTTCCTCGCTATAGTGCATAACCCTCAATCAGGTGCCGGCGACATTTACGCTGTTGACCCTGAAACTTGCGAAGTGTTCTACCTTTCCACTCTCAAAGGCGGTCGTTTCTGCCCTGTTATATGCTGTGCTGACCCTTACGCTGTCGACGAAGCTCCGGCAATCCCGACTATCAACTCTATCAACCACGTAGATGCTGAATTGTCAGGTAACATCGAAATTGCTGTCCCTGCTCTTACTTTCAGCGGAGAAACCATTACAGACGAAACTATCACTCTTAGCGTATATATCGACACTGACCTTTACGAAAACGGAACTCCTGTCTACAGCGAAGCTGTGACTCCCGGTACTATCGTAAAAGTGCCGTTCGAAACTACTGAAGGCTACAAAGCATTCAAAGCCGTTTGCTCTATCTCTGACGATTTGACAGGCCCTATGGCTAAAGAAATGAGATACATCGGTAATGACACTCCGCTTGCCCCCTCTAAAGTGACCCTCTCTGAAACTGAAATCTCTTGGGAAGCTCCGGGTGCTGAAGGCGTACATGGCGGTTACGTTGACACTGAAGCAATTCGCTATAACGTATATCTTAACGACAAACTTCTAACTAACGAACCTATCGCGGAGACAAAACTCACTATCGACCTCGGCACTCAAATGACTGCATTCATCGCTAAAGTCGAAGCTATCGCTAACGGACACACTTCTAAAGCTACTACATCTAAAGAATTAGTGCATGGTGACGCTCTTTCTATTCCGGTTAGCCTTACTCCGACTTATGCCGAATCTCGTCTCTTCACTTCTGAAGACACAAACAAAGACCGCAACGTTTGGTTCTACGACGAACAATCTCAAAAATGGATTTTCAGCTACAATTACATGTCCGATGCCAACGACTGGTTATTCATGCCTGTAACTCACTTCGCTGACGAAACCAAAGTCTACGAACTTAGCTACACTTATGAAAACTACTACCCATACGAAAATGAAATGAACGATATGGAAGTATGTTTCGGCACCCGCGGTCAATCCGGCTACATGATTAACGACCTATACAAAGTGGTCGACTACATCACTATCGTGCCTGTAACCCACAAAATCCGTTTCACTGTATCTAAACCGGGCGAATACTACATCGGATTCCACATCACTCGCAACTCCGACGGCTCAGGCGTGAAACTTTCCAACTTTGCTATTAATCAACTCGACGAATCAGCCGACGTGCCTGACGATTGCGAAAACCTTTCTGTCCTCCCGGCTGAAAAAGGCGAACTTAAAGCTGTATTGACTTGGACCGCTCCTACTAAAACTATCTTAGGAAACGCTCTCGACCCTAACGAAGAAATCGTTTACACTATCAAAACCGGTAAAGAAACAAAAGAATACAGAGTGCTTCCGGGTGCTCAAGCTTCTACCGATGTTAAAACTCGTCAAGGTTGGAACAACGTTGCAATCACTCCTGCCAACTCAAACGGCTCAGGTATCGAACGCCGTCACCGCATATTTACAGGTATTGACACTCCTGTCAACATCGAAAAAGTAAATAGCGTAACTGCGGAAGACAACCTTTCCATGACTCTTACTTGGGAACCTCCTACTGAAGGTGTAAACGGTGGATATATCGACCCTGAAAACCTATCTTACGATATTTTCAACCACTACTCTATCTACACTGTGAAGATTGGCTCTTCCGACGAACCTAAATTCGTATTCTCTCCGGGTTCAGTTCAAATGGAACCTTATTCCGTTGGTCCTCGTGCCGTAAACTCTATCAACGCTGACGAAGCCGTATACAGCACCGACGTAACATACGTTAGCGACGTTATCGGTCCTCCGTACGAACTCCCTCTTTTCGAAGGTTTCGTTTCTACCGGCGGCAGCAAATTCAACACCTACCCTTGGAACTATGAAACTACCGGTCAATACGCAAACTCTCAAGTAGAACTCGTAACTAACCTGAGCAACCTCGGAATCGGAGGATCTACAGTTCAAGAAGGTAAAGCTATCATCACATTCGGCACATCAAGCGTAGCTACCAAATCTTTGATAAGCATACCTAAAATGACTACTAAAGGTCATAAAGCTGTATCATTCAAAATGAGCTTCTGGAACCATCCTGACGCTCCAACCATGATTCTTTATGGCAGCCACTACGGCAAAGAAGAAAAACAAGCTCTCGTTCGCATCAACCCTGCTGACTACGAAAACTATCAATGGGTGGAATACATCACTGCCCTCCCTGATGACTTTGCTGACTGTGGTTGGATTCACCTTTGGATAGAATGTGACATCAAAGCCGCTGAAGCTGCTTACGGTGTATTCGACAGCTTCGAAGTGTATGAAGACGTAGAATATGACTTCAAGATTGACTCTATGACCGGAACTCCTGAATCTATCGCAGGCGAAACAGGACAATTCATGGCTGTTATCGAAAACTCCGGCTCTGAAGCCGCTGAAGCGAACGTCCTATTCCAAGTATTCGTTGACGGTAAACTTGACACACACCACCTATATGAAGTAGGATTCCTTAATCCTAAAGACGAAGTGGAATGTTATGTGGATTTCTTAGCTGACCCAAGATACATCGACAAAGAAATTCAAGTAGTTGCTTCTATCGAATCAGCAGACGACATGGTGCCGGTTAACAACTACAAACAAGTCAAATGGACTGTTAACTCAACAATCGAACCTATCGTTTCTGACCTTACTGCTGAATGGAGCGACGCCGAAAATCATGAAGCCGTAGAACTTTCTTGGAGCGAACCGAACCTCGAATACGGTGACTACGACAGCTTCGAAAACATCGAAGACTTCTCTTACGCTGACAAACTCGGTCAATGGATTAATATCGACGAAGACGGTCTTCCTCAATTCGCTATCGGCGGCCTTGCTATTCCTGACGAACAATCTCCTATGGCTTGGCAAGTAATCAACGCTGAAAAACTTAACATCCTCGACGATGCTCGTCTTTGCCCTCACTCAGGTAAAAAATACCTCATGGCAAGATCTATCTACTATGATGAAGAAACTCAACAACCAATTCAAAATGCAGACTGGTTGATTTCTCCTGAAGTCGTAGGTGGTACTACATTAGGTTTCTGGATGTGTACTGCAAGCACAGCTTACACTGAAACTATCGAACTTTGGTATTCTACTACTGACCAAAACACAGAATCATTCAAGAAAGTAAGAAACTTCTCTAAATCAGGTTCTGAAGCATGGGAATACATCGAAGTAACTCTTCCTGCTGATGCTAAATACTTCGCTCTGAAATACACAAGCTGGGGTATGTTTGCCGCCACTATCGACGACATTGCTTTCTCTCCGAAAGAACTTCTCAAATGGGATCTTAAACACTACAATGTCTATCGCGACAAACAACGCATCGCTGAAGGCATCGTCAACACAAGCTACGTCGACAACATCTCTGACGACAACTACACTTACAACGTAACTACAGTTGTTGCTACTGAAAACGGAGATGTAGAAGGTATCCTTTCCAACAATGCTTATGCTTGGAGCCTTGACGTAGACGACATTACCGCTCTTCAAGGTGTTGCCGGAGGGAAAGGCACTATCATCGTTACAGGCCACGCAGGCGACCAACTCGCTATCTATTCTACCGACGGTAAATATCTCCGACACATAGACATCGCCGGAGACAACGCTCGAGTAGCTTGCGATGCCGGTATCTACCTCGTCAAAGTTGGTAACGCTATTGCTAAGATTGTCGTTAAATAACAACTGATAATTCTATTCCTTTTCATTAGGCGGGTCAATTGTTGATCCGCCTTTATTTTGCTTTTAACAATCCTCTTTCACGCTATTTTCCTGACGAAATCCAATATTGTCCTAAATAAATTTCATAAAAACAAAAAAAGGAAGTAGCACTAAGG
>CAZGEX010000037.1:0-23644 GCA_964524385.1 uncultured Sangeribacter sp. | reverse complement strand
TGTTTGAATGCAGATATGATTTTTATTCAGGCAGGGAAATAAACGAAGAATGAAGACTTAGAGATATGGGGCGAATCGGGCGTTGGCTCGGTTCGCTCTGTTATTTTGAATGCCAAAGGGTTATCGATAGGAGATAATCTATGTGAATTAGCGAGGATAAACAGAGAACAGAATTTTTTAGTTTTCGAGGGCTATTTTGAGGATTTCGGAAGGAGTGCTGACGATGTGGTCGGCGTATGCTTGTCGGAGTTCAGAAACGGGACGAAAACCCCATGTGACACCGACCGATTCGACACAAGCTCTACGAGCTGTTTCAATATCGACAGCAGAATCGCCTACATAAAGGACTTCATTTTTAGGTGTAGGACATTGATTAAGAATAGCAAACACGATAGAGGGGTCGGGTTTGATGTTTCTTTCGTCGATTTGACCTAAAACGGCAGAGAATTTTATTTCCGGGAAAAGTTGAGAAATAATTTTTATAGTAGCCGATTCGTATTTATTTGAAGCGACTGCAATGTTTATGTTGTTGTCTGTCAAGTCTTTAAGCAGATTGAGAATGCCGGGATATGGAGTTGTCATGTCGGTGTTATGTTCATCATAGTGAAGTTTGAATAATTCAAACAATTTTTCTTCTGTTTCGTGGTTTGCATCGGGAAGAGTACGTTGAATAAGACGTCTGACACCGTTGCCGACGAGGAAAGGGTAGGTGCTAAGAGGCAATTCGTTGTAACCGAGTTGTTTAAGAGCGTAGTTGCAACTATTTCCGAGGTCGTTGATAGTGTTGAGCAAAGTTCCGTCGAGGTCAAAGATCACTAATTTTTTCATAATAGTTAAAGATTAAAACAAACAATATCAGAAAGGGTATCCGATAGAGAAATGGAAACTGCTGTCTCTACTCCATTTCGGGTGGATTATCGGCCATTCTTCTTGTCCTTTAGCCGGATTGTGAGCTTTCATACCCATATCGAAACGAAGCATAAAGTAAGTGAAATCGAGACGAATTCCAAGACCGTAAGCGACGGCAATTTCTTTATAGAACGAGTTGAATTTGAATTTTCCGCCCGGTTGGTTTTCGTAATTGTGAATAGTCCAAATATTGCCGGCATCAATGAAAGCTGCGAGTTCGATAATCCAGAAAAGTTTAGCTCTATATTCGAAGCTCATATCGAAGCGAATGTCTCCGCATTGGTTAATGAAGTCGGACACAGAGTTGGAGCCATTGTAAGAACCGGGACCGAGAGTGCGAACATCCCATCCTCTGACACCATTGGCACCTCCGCCATAGAAGCGTTTTTCGAAAGGGAGGATTTTTGAATTACCATAGGGATAGGCGACACCGAGCCCGACGTTAAAAGCGATTGAATTTCGGTGGTCAAAATTGTGAGTCAGCGAGTAGTCGCCATTAATTTTGAAATATTGAGAATATCTGATTCCAAAGACCTTGTAAGGGTCTTCGTGGAAGTTGTCGCGAGGTGTGAAAATGCTATTGATAGCGAGTAGAAGATTTCCGGCAGTTTCGGCATTAACTCTCACCGTAGAGACAGTGTTTTGTTGGAATTTACGCCACATGGATTCCGGGCGTTTATTAGTGTAGAAGAAAGAATATCCTAATCTCATAATGAAGTGGTCTTCGTAGCTGTAACGCAGAAGAGGATTGTCGGGAGCAATTTCGTCGAGGAAATTATCGGTGCTTTTAGGCAGGTAGACGTAATTGATGTCGATAGGAGTTACAGTGTGTCGTAATTGATTGCGTTTTTCGGACCACTTATATGACCAACCGGCAGTAGCTATAATTCGGGTGTATTCAGGGCGTTCTTGATAGTTCATGGAAATGTTGAACTCCGTAGTAGCTCTGATTTTTTGTTTGAAGCTTTTGCTAAGGAAAGGGATTTGGAATTTCGGTAGAGCAATACCTAAGTCGAGAGAGTATTCCATATAGCGATTGTTGATCAGTCCGTCGAGGTCTCCGGAAATAGATTCATACGCACCTCTGAGTTTTGCAGAAAGTGTTTCTGAGCCTTTCGCAATGTTTCGATGGCTATAAGTAATTCCGGCAGCTACTCCGAGATCTCCTTCAGAATTAGTGCCTTCGAGTTCGAAAGATACGGTTTGAGATTTTCCGGGAGTCAGCAGAATAAAAGCATCTACCCATTGGTCGCCGTTGATGTTGGCAATAGTTTTGAATTGAATGTTAATGAATTTAAGAATTCCTAACCTTGTGAATGCTTCGTAAGTTCGTTCTACATCATTATCGTTGAAAGGCTTTCCTGCTTTGATGTAGCAATTTTCATCGATAACTGAAGGTCGCAGATAGATGTTTTTGTTATGAAGAATAGTCAGTTTGTCGTAGAAAGTGGTGTCTTGTCCGACAATGTTGGAAAGGCTGTCCATGGTAACCGGGTCGTAGTTTGTAATAACCGTAATGTTTCTGATGAAATAAGGAGAGTGGGTATCAATTTTTTTTGCACCCGGTCTGACAGTGGCGTAAGGAGGATTAACGATAATAGTCAAATTGACTTCTTTGGAATTTTCAGAAGTGTCGGCATTGAAAGTAATAAATTCTTTAGAGAAAGCGTAGTATCCGTTGTTTCGAAGATTGTTAGTGAATTGTAGTCGTTGCGAATCGAGAATGTTTCTGTCTAAATTGTCGCCTTTTCGAATTACGAAATTAGCTGAATCGGCGAGGATGATATTTTTAATAGTGTCGTTGCAAAATTGGAAGTCGATGTTTTTGATTTTATGCGGTTTTCCCGGTGTAAGCGTATAATTGACATTTATTTTTTTCTTTTTTACATTTTTGAAAGTGTCAACTTTAACATCAGCATCCATGTAGCCTTCGTTAATGAGGCTTTTTTGAAGTTGAGATACAGAAATGTCCGTGAGTGTAGAGTCGTAAATGACAGGCGGTTCTCCAATTTTACGAATCCATTTATTGTACCATTTGGTAGAGTCTTTCCCACTCATATTGTAGATTCCGAGTTGGAATTTCATAGACCAGAGGATTTTGTGGTTAGGCAATTGTCGGACATAGTTGATCATATCATCTTTAGAGATGTTTCCGGAGGAATCGTTGATAGATATGTCGACTTTGTCGAGGAGGAATTTACCTTCGGGTACGTGCCGAGAGCTGCTGCAACTCGCGAGCGAAAAGATTGCAACAACAACGAATAAAATGTTATAAAAGTCGGCTTTTTTCATTTTCGAGTACAAAGGTACGAAATAATTTGTAACTTTGCACAATTATGGAAAAAGAGTATAAAAAGGAATATTTTCTCATACCGGGCGAATCGAATGCCCAGCAGGAGATGCCGTTGACGCTATTGGTGTCACGAGTGATAGAGATAGCCACAGAGCATGCCAATACGTTGGGAATTGGCTATTCCAATATGAATCATTTAAATACGGGTTGGGTATTGAGCCGATTGACTGTAGAGATGTTGTCATATCCGAAGGTTAATGAGACATATCGAATCATTACGTGGATAGAGAGTTGGAATCGACATTTTTCTGAGCGAAATTTTGAGATACAGAATCAGCAAGGAGCGACGATAGGTTATGTGCGTTCCGTATGGATGGTCATAAATACGATAACGCATGAGAATGCAGGAACCGTAGGTTTGCCGTTTGAGGATAGTTGGATAAGTGAACGTCCATGTCCGATATCAAAGCAAGGAAAGTTACGACCTGTGGAGTGTGTAAGTCCGAATGAATATAGATTTGGTTATACCGATATAGATTTTTATCGTCATGTCAACACAGTTAGATACATCGGATTGCTGTTGAATCAGTTTACAATGGATGATTATGACAGGAATATGATTCGACGTTTTGAGATAGCATTTATGCATGAGGGGCGTTATGGGGAGAATGTCAAAATAAAGCGAAGTGCGGAATCCGGCAACGTGAATTTTGAATTGGTTGGTGATGATGTAGTGTTGTTGCGTTCTCGTTTCTTGTTGTATCATAGATAGATTCTTGGCTCAGATGAGAGAGCGGAGCAAGGGCAACAAAGGCTACAAGGGCAAATTCCCAACAACAAACTTTTCTGTGCGAATCTGTGGGAAATAAATATTGGGGATCAGTTGGAGCCACTCTATGGCACAGATGCAAAGGTGGCGAGATAAAAAAAATCGGCGGAAGATGTTTGTTTCTTCCGTCGATTTATTTGTTGTTAAATAATGGCAAGCTTTTGGTCGCTTTTGATTTTTAATCGGTAGTTTTCTTAGATCGTATTGCTCGCTATGCTCTCTCCTCAATTTCGAAATCTCCGCGATTAAATTCTCAAAATCATTCCAAATCTATTTATCTCACCTGCCCGGGCAGGTGAGATAAATTGAACGCCACGATGTTATTAATTCAGTTTCCTTTATTCTGCTTTGCTCATAAGGATGGCAAATATCAGGTATGCAAGTAGTCCGGAACCGGCACCAATAAGCAGTATAAGGAATATAGCTCTGAAAATTATGGGGTCGATGTTGAAGTATTCACCGAGACCACCGCATACGCCTGTAATTTTTCTGTCAGTTGCTGATTTTTTTAATTTTTTTTGCATTGTACCGAAATGTTATTTATTTATAGAGCAAGAGCTGCAACGAGGTTTGATTTGTTTGAAGAAGTCGTTGCCTTTGTTGTCGACAAGGATGAACGCGGGGAAGTTTTCTACTTCGATTTTCCAGATAGCTTCCATGCCGAGTTCGGGGTATTCAACCAATTCGACGCTTTTGATGGAGTTTTTAGCGAGGATAGCTGCCGGACCACCGATTGAGCCGAGGTAGAAACCGCCATGTTTCAGGCAAGCATCGGTTACTTGTTGGCTACGGTTGCCTTTGGCAATCATAATCATAGAGCCACCTGCAGCTTGGAATTGGTCGACGTAAGAGTCCATACGTCCGGCTGTAGTAGGACCGAAAGAGCCGGAAGCATATCCTTCCGGTTTTTTAGCGGGACCGGCGTAGTAGATAGGGTGGTCTTTGAGGTATTGAGGCATCTCTTCTCCGTTGTCGAGACGTTCTTTGATTTTAGCGTGAGCGATGTCACGACCTACAATGATTGTGCCTTTTAGCGAAAGGCGAGTAGAAACGGGGTATTTATCGAGTTCTGCAAGCACTTCAGCCATAGGACGATTAAGGTCGATGTTCACCACTTCTCCTTCACCTGCTTGACGTAATTCTTCCGGGATAAGTTGTCCGGGGAATTCGTCTAATTTTTCAATCCAGAGTCCGTCGCGATTGATTTTAGCTTTGATGTTACGGTCAGCCGAGCAGCTAACACCCATGCCGACAGGGCAACTTGCCCCATGACGAGGGAGACGAATGACACGCACATCGTGAGCGAAGTATTTACCACCGAATTGAGCTCCAAGGCCGAGGTTATAAGCGGCTTCTTGCAATTCTTTTTCTAATTCGATGTCTCGGAATGCACGACCATATTCGTTGCCTTCAGTAGGCAGATTATCGTAGTATTTTACAGAAGCTTTTTTTACGGCAGCGAGGTTTGCTTCAGCAGAAGTGCCGCCAATAACGAAAGCGATGTGATATGGAGGGCAAGCAGCAGTGCCGAGAGTTTTCATTTTCTCTACTAAGAATGGGACGAGCGTTTTTTTGTTGAGGATAGCTTTAGTCTCTTGGTAGAGGTAAGTTTTGTTGGCAGAGCCACCACCTTTAGCTACGAATAAGAATTTGTATTCGTCGCCTTCTTCAGCGTGAATTTCGATTTGAGCGGGAAGGTTGCATCCTGTGTTGACTTCGTCATACATATTAAGTGGAGCGTTTTGAGAGTAACGCAAATTGTTTTCGGTGTAAGTTTTGTAGATACCGAGTGAAATTTTTTCTTCGTCGTTGCAACCTGTCCAAACTTGTTGACCTTTGTAAGCGGCCACGATAGCCGTACCGGTGTCTTGGCAGAACGGAAGCACTCCCTTAGCGGCAACTTCAGCGTTACGAAGCATAGTAAGAGCGACGAATTTATCGTTTTCGGAAGCTTCCGGGTCGTGAAGGATTTTAGCTACCATTTGGTTGTGTTCGCGACGGAGCATGAAAGAATTGTTATGAGAAGCCGCGTTAGCTATGATAGTAAGAGCTTCGGGGTCAATAACGAGCATTTCATGTCCGTTCCAGTTTTCGACTTTTACGTAATCTTTAGAAATGAGTTGATATTCGGTTGTGTCAGGACCAAGAGGGAAAGGCTCCTGATAGTGAAAAGGTTTTACTGCCATAGTTAGTAAAAATTTTAAAAATGATTTGTAAATTAGTGCAAAGGTAGTAAAAAAATGTTATCATCCGAAAAGAAGTCTATTAGAAAGTATAGGCAGGTTCTATAAATTAGACTCTACACCAAATCAATTTATGAACCTGCCTAAAAAATAATGATGTAAAATTTGGATTGCGAATTTAAAATATTTAATTTTGTAATCGTTAAACGAAGGGTATTATTATTCAGGAAATAGATAGTATAAATGAAAATAAATAGATTTTTTTGCATAATATATATATTGTTGTTGTCTGTATTATGTCCGGATTCGGTAGTTGACATTACATTTAGAGCGGAATCATCGACGACAGAGATGACAATAGAGAGCGTAAAGAAGCGTAAAAAGAAGAAACGTAAGAAGAAAAAACGCAGTAGTAAGAAGCGAAAGAAGCAGGTAGCTGTAGAAACTCCGGAGCCGGCGATGAACGATTCCTTGACTTTGAGAGTCAATACAGCAGTGTTGAAGTGGTTGCCCGATAATATGAATCCGGGAGGATTGAGGGTGAATAGTGTAAAGCCGGATCAACGCAGTAAAGTGACAAAAGTGGGATTGAACGATAATTTTACCTATTTGCCGATTACAAATGAATTGATAGATTCGTTGAAATATGTAGTAAGAGATGCGTTGCCTGATTCGATACGCGATTGGGGCATAGTGATGAATGTAGGTAAGCGTTCGTTGTCGTATTATGTTACGAAAGTGGATAAATTGCCGATAGAGCATCGACGAAATGTTCCGTTTGTGGTAGCTAAAGATCCATATAATGTGGCAGACAACGGAATGCAGGGCGACATAGTGGCGTTGTGGCATAGTCATGGGCGTTATTATAAGTCGGGAAGTGGAGCATGGTTGTGGCAGCGACCATTGTTGTTTGAGACGGTGGAAGATGTGTTCACTATGGGTTATATATTGCCGTATGTAGTCCCGATGCTTGAGAATTCCGGAGCTTACGTGATGCTTCCACGCGAACGAGACATTAACAAGAATGAGGTAATAGTGGATAATGATACGAATGAAGGTGGCAACATTTATTCGCAACCATATTATAAAGAGAAATCAGGAACGTATAAGTGGGAAAATGGCACCGGCGAGGGATTTATTTATGATTTGCCCGATTTTCGTGATACAGAGAATCCGTTTGAAGTAGGATCATATCGCCAGGTAAAAACGATAAAAAGTGGTACGCCGTCGGTTGCGGCGTGGTATGCCGACATACCGGAAGACGGAGAATATGCGGTGTATGTCAGTTATGAGACGATAGCTGAATCGACTACCGATGCTTTGTATACAGTGAATTATTCAGGTGGAAGTCGCGAATATAAGGTGAATCAGACAATGGGAGGAGGGACCTGGATTTATTTAGGGACCTTTCCGTTGGAAGAGGGATATAGCGATGAGGTACCGATAGTGTCGTTGAGTAATAAATCGGAAGCATCTTCGGGAAAAATCGTTACAGCAGATGCGGTAAAGATAGGAGGCGGAATGGGTAATATATCTCGCAGTCGGAGTAGAGCTGATATAGATTACAATCCGTCAACACCAATCGAAGAAATGCCTGATGAATTAAGCGACGAAGAATTTATATTCTCGGAATTGGCGTCTGAAGATGATTTGGAAATAGATAAAGAGGGATCGGAAAGTGATACGGAGCCGGCGAAAGACGAGAAGTCGGGGAAAGCACCTGTTTTTAAGACATCGTCATATCCAAGATATTTGGAGGGTGCGAGATATTGGCTTCATTGGGCAGGAATTCCGGAGCATATTTATTCACCTTATCATGGGGCAGATGATTATAAGGATGATTACACCGGACGGGCAATGTGGGTTAATTATTTGGCAGGCGGCAGTAGAGTATTACCTGACAGAGATGGATTGAAAATACCGGTAGATATATGTTTTGCATTACATTCAGATGCAGGGAAGCGAGCAGATGACAGCATCGTAGGGACATTAGGCATATTTTATACAGATGGTGGAGCATGTTATAGTGATGGCACGCCTCGAATCAATTCTCGAATGTTGACAGACATGTTAATGCGACAGATAACAAATGATGTGAGGATGACTTATGAACCATCGTGGACGCGTAGGTCTATGTGGGACAAATCGTATGTAGAGGCACGTGTTCCGGAAGTGCCGACATCGCTTATAGAGCTTTTGTCGCATCAGAATTTTGCGGATATGCAGTATGGCAATGACCCTAATTTCAAGTTTTTGGTAGGACGTGCGATATATAAAGCGATGGCCCGATTTATGTCGGAGCGAAAGGATAGGGAGCTGGTGATACAGCCGTTGCCTGTGAAAGATTTTTCGATAGAGAGGTTATCAGCGGGGAAATATAGATTGTCGTGGAATATGACAGAGGATAAATTGGAACCGACAGCCATACCGACGAAATATATCATATTTGAAAGGGATTCGTATTCGATGGGTTTCAAGAAGATAGGCGAAACTCGCAATCAATATTTCGACATCCAAGTGTCGGACAACGATGTACATAGTTTTAAGGTAGTAGCGGCGAATTCCGGAGGGATGAGTTTTCCGAGTGAAGTTCTTGCGATGCGAGAAGGCGATGAAAATGGAGAAAAGCCGGTGATGATAGTCAATGGATTTACTCGTGTAAGTGCATCAGGCAGTTTCAGTGCAGACGGGAAAGCGGGTTTTAACAGTAAGGAAGATTTTGGAGTGCCATATATAAGAGAAATTTCGTTTACCGGCTATCAGAATGAGTTCAGACGCAGTGCCGGAGATGGGTTTGGGAAGAGCTCGGATAATTATGTTACAACAGTAGTAGCCGGCAATACGTTTGATTATGTTCGACTTCATGGTGAGTCGATAGCCAACGCGGGCTACGGTTTTGTGTCGTCGTCGGCATCGGCGATAGAAACAGGGAAAGTCGATTTGCACGATTATAGAATTGTGGATTTGATATTGGGCAAGCAGAAATCGACGATAATAGGTAAAGGTCGTAGCGGTGTTCATTATAAGACTATTACGGCAAAGATGCAGAGTGAGATAGAAAAATTTATAGAAGGAGGCGGTCGAATTTATGTAAGTGGTCAGTATGTAATCAGTGATATGGTCGGCGAACGTTCGACTCGAGCCGATAGTGTATTTATGTCGAAAGTGTTTGGGGTGGAAGCTGCAGATAAAGAATCTGTAAGGAATGCACGAATAGAAGTAGTAGATACGGAATTACCTACCGGCTTTAATGCGAATCGATTTACATATAACAATCGATTGAGTTCGGAAATGTATATTGTAGAGTCGCCTGATATGTTGCAACCATCGGGCAAATCAGAGATATTGATGGAATTTGTGGATAGCGGAAAAGGGGCGGCGATAGTCAATGAAAAAGGCAAAGGACGTAGCATTGTCATGTCGATACCGTTTGAAGCAATAAAAGAGTCTGAACATCGTGATTTATTGATGAAGAATATACTTGATTATTTTGATAAGTAAAATGATATGAGAATAGTAAGATTTGAGAATATACGCAGTTTGTATGAAATAGCGACAGAATCGGGATTGTCGCAGTATATTGCCGTACAATTAGATGATAAGAAAATAGAAGTCGATCGGTGGGCCTTTGAACGCATGGCTCGATGTGCATCGGAAATCGATGCATCGATAATATATAGTCATTATAGGGAGCGACAGAGTGATGGAAGGGTAGAATTGCATCCTTGCATAGAATATCAGCCGGGAAGTTTGCGAGATGATTTTGATTTTGGCAGTTTGATATTGATAAATGTATCGGATTTGTTGTCGGTGTCGAGTGATTTGCTTGATGAAGAATGGATAGATGGCGGTTGGTATGCTTTACGTTTACGGTTGTCGGTGGGACGAACGATAGCGTTGTTGCCGGAATATTTATATACGGTAGAAAAGGTGGATTATCGATTGAGTGGAGAGAAACAGCATGACTATGTAGATCCTCGTAATCGCGATTATCAGATAGAAATGGAAGAGGCATTGACACAGCATTTGTATGAAATCAATGGTCTTGCTCCATTAGAGAAGCGTTGTGTGGATTTAACATCTGAAGAATTTGCGGTAGAAGCAACGGTTATTATTCCTGTAAGGAACCGGGTAAAGACGGTGGCAGATGCAGTCAAATCGGCATTGTCGCAAAAAGCAGATTTTGAGTATAATGTCATAGTCATAGATAATGGTTCGACCGACGGTACGCGTGAGTTGCTTGGGGAATTGCAACAAAGAGACAGTCGTCTGAATGTAATAGAATTGGAAGGGACAGAGGGTTACGGCATCGGCGGATGTTGGAATTTGGGAGTAACCGATGAGCGATGTGGCCGATTTGCGGTGCAATTGGATTCAGACGATGTTTATAGCGGAGAAGACACGTTGCAAAAGATAGTGGACAAATTCTATGAAGAGAATTGTGGCATGGTAATCGGTACATATATGATGACAAATTTTGAAATGGAGCCGATACCACCCGGAAAAATCGATCATGCAGAGTGGACGGATGAGAATGGGGCTAATAATGCATTGCGTATTAATGGATTGGGAGCTCCAAGGGCATTTTATACACCATTGTTTAGAGAAATCTTATTGCCCAACACGAGCTATGGCGAGGACTATGCAATAGGCATCAGACTGAGCAGAGATTATAAAATCGGCAGAATCTATGATGTGATTTATAATTGTCGTCGTTGGGAAGGCAATTCAGATGCAGCTTTATCGATAGAAAAAGTCAACGCCAATAATAAGTATAAGGACTATTTGCGTTCGTGTGAATTGATATCACGAGTATTGCGTAATGAAAATGAGGGGTTGTCTTATAGAGATGAGAACATTCTTTAAGTCAGAACTATCACGCTGGCATCAAGCAAGAGAGAATTACGAGGGCTTGGAAAAGGTGGAACGACGAGAGATAGACGGTTTTCTGTTTCCGGTTAGATTGGAATGGAATCCGTCACGCGAGCGTTCGACAACAGCCAAAGTGGATTCGGTAAGTATTGCCGAACGAAAATGTTTTTTGTGTTCATCAAACCGACCCCAAGAGCAGGGTAGATTCGACATAAATGGATGTCACGATTACGATGTATTGGTCAATCCGTTCCCTATATTTCCGATACATTTCACGATAGCGAGTAAAAGACATATCCATCAAGATGAAATAGATTTGGGTGTGATGGCAGATTTCGCGTTGCAGAATGACGAAATGGTGGTGTTTTACAACGCATCTCGTAGTGGAGCATCGGCTCCTGATCATCTTCATTATCAAGCCGGGAATAAGGATTATTTACCAATTTGTGATTATGTGGAACACACGAGTGAGGGTGAAGGGATAACTCTTTATAAGAGTAGTCCGATGAAGTTTTTGCATATTGCGAAGTCGGTAGATAAATTTGATGATTTCAGTATAATAAATAGATTGGGAGGTGGCGAAATCGGGGAGTGTGGAGATATATCAATGCGTAATGTATTGATGTGGCGAGGAAGTAATTCACTATTGAATATCATCGTAATTCCGCGTAAAGCCCACCGACCCAAGTGTTATTATGCGGAAGGTGAAGGGCAGATGTCGGTTAGTCCCGGAGCAGTGGATATGGCAGGTGTAATCATTTTGCCTCGGAGGAAAGATTTCGAAAGGATAAGCAGAGAAGATGTGCGGCAAGTCTATACAGAGACCGGATATACATCAGCAGAGATAGAGCGTTGGGTGATTGAAATGAAAATAATAGTCGATCGAATATACTGAAATTATGAAAGTGTATTATCCATTTGAGCCGATGTTGAGAGTCGGAATAGTCGAGGGCGGAGGTTTTGGGATTCGTCTTGATGGGAAATATGCGGTATCTGCCGGTGAGAATGTAATCCATTATCAACCGATTTCGGAAGATAGTGTGGCAGAGATAAGCGGAGTGGAGATAGGGAAAGAATTTCATTGGAATCGCAGGGAGAAACAGCGATTTAAAGGGACGATAATAGTCAGAAACGACGGAAAGAAAAGCAGCTTGGTGAATGTTGTGAAATTGGAGACCTATCTTCGTAGCGTCATATCGAGCGAAATGAATCCGCAATCGCATATAGAATTTTTGAAGGCTCATACAATCATATCTCGGAGTTGGGTGTTGCGTATGATGCAACGTCATCAACAATTTCGGACGGAAAGCAGTGAAAACATATTGCATCAGTCGGATTGTGGAAGATATATCAGTTGGACCGATGTCGGGAAGCATAGCGACTATGATGTGTGTGCCGACGACCATTGTCAGCGTTATCAAGGCGAAGGTAAAGTGAATGAAGCAGCTCGTGAGGCGGTAATTTCGACACGCGGAATGGTGTTGTTAGATAGTAATGAAGATATAGTTGATGCTCGTTTTTCTAAATGTTGTGGCGGACAGACAGAAGAATTTTCGGCGTGTTGGGGCGATTCGGATTATGCTTATTTACAGAGTGTGGCAGATCCATATTGTCATCCTTCGCGTTCGAAGGCGGTTAAGCATTTGATACTCAATGATTATGATAGACCGACTGATGATTATTATGAGTGGCGTAGTTTGGTCAGCTCGGCAAAAATATCGGAAAATTTGTATCGCAATTATGGCTTGACGATGCAAGTGGAAGGAATGTATCCTTTGAAGCGAGGAAAGTCGGGACGAATAGTAGAGCTTGAAATTTTCGGAAGCGGACAGAAAGTGATAATAGGGAAGGAGCTTGCGATACGCCGGTTGCTGAGCGACAGCCATTTATATAGTTCGGCTTTTGACATAATCGAGCAGACCACCGATGCAGGAAAGATGTTTGAATTGCAAGGAAAAGGCTGGGGACATGGTGTAGGGCTTTGTCAGATAGGAGCCGCAGTAATGGCAGCCGAAGGTTATACTTATGAAGAAATATTACGATATTACTATAAAAATACAAAAATAGAGAAGCTGTATGATTAGGATAAAAAAACTGTCGGTTTCGGCCGGGCGTAATCCATGGCAATGGATACCGACGCTATATATGGCGGAAGGATTACCCTATTTTGCAGTCAATGTTCTGGCAGTGATGTTGTACACGCGTATGGGTGTCAGCAATAGTGAAATGGCGTTTTTTACCGGTTGGCTTTATTTGCCATGGGTAATCAAGCCGTTTTGGTCGCCGTTTGTGGATATCATACGCACTAAACGTTGGTGGACAATCAGTATGCAATATTTGATAGCATTGTCGATGGGATGTGTGGCATTCTGCTTGCCATTGCCGTTTTATTTTGCGGCGACGTTGTCGGCATTTTGGTTGATGGCATTTTTTTCGGCTACACACGATATTGCAGCCGACGGTTATTATATGCTTGCTCTCAGCGAACAACAACAAGCCGCCTATGTCGGTGTCAGAAGTACATTTTATCGCATAGCGAGTGTAATCGGGCAGGGTGGACTTGTGTGGATTGCAGGGGAATTTGAGGATTATTATGGCGAAATACCGACTGCATGGAGTATGGTGTTTGTAGTTCTGTCGGCAGGCTTTCTTGCTATAGCCGTTTACAATAGTTTTATGATGCCGCGAGCAGATGCCGATAGAGCAGTAGTGTTGCGAACAGATGTTGACAAAGAAGTAACGGGTAAGGATTTTAAATCCATAATTAGAAATTTCGGGAAATCGTTTGCGACATTTTTTAAGAAAAAATATGTGTTATCGGCATTGTTGTTTATGTTGTTGTATCGTCTGCCGGAGGCGATGTTGATAAAATTAGTACAGCCATTTTTAGTAGCCCCGTTATCGGAAGGTGGTTTGGGGATGTCGGTCAAAGATGTAGGAATTGCCAACGGCGTAGTAGGAGTGGTGGCATTGTTGTTAGGAGGCATAGTAGGCGGAGTGTGCATTTCGGTCGGAGGTTTGAAAAAATGGTTATGGCCGATGGCACTCAGTTTGACCTTGCCATGTGCGTTTTATGTCTATCTTGCCATAGCTCAACCCACAGATTTATTATTAGTCAATATATGTATCTTTGTGGAGCAATTCGGATATGGATTTGGATTTACTGCTTTTATGCTGTATTTAATTTATTTTTCTGAAGGGGAATTTAAGACCTCTCATTATTCATTTTGTACGGCGTTTATGGCATTAGGAATGATGTTGCCGGGTATGATAGCCGGATATATTCAGGAATGGCTTTCGACAATCAATCTTACAGGCGGAAGCGGACCTCAAGGTTATATCAACTTTTTCTTATGGGTAATGGTGTGTTGTATAGCCACGTTTGCTGTGTGTTTTATAGTAAAGATAGATAAAGAATTCGGGAAGAAAAGATGATAAAGACAGTCATAACAGTCATATTGCTTAGTGTTTTATCGGTATTTGCAAGAGCTGAAGTAAAGACAGGGATAGAAGTATTAAAGTCGATTGATTTCGAGCCGTTACGCGGACAGCGTGTAGGTTTGATAACCAATCCTACGGGAGTGGATAGCGAAATGCGATCCACAATCGATTTGCTCAATGAAGCCGAGGGAGTGGAGCTAGCGGCACTGTTTGCACCGGAGCATGGTGTCAGAGGCGATGTTGCAGCCGGAGCCGGCGTTTCGACTTTTGTGGATGAAAAGACCGGAGTAAAAGTTTATTCCTTGTATGGTAAGGCACATAAGCCGACGGCAGCAATGTTGAAAGGAATAGATGTGCTTGTTTACGACATACAAGACATAGGCTGTCGGAGTTATACTTTCATATCGACAATGGGTAAAGCGATGGAAGCGTGTGCCGAACAAGGAGTGAAATTTATGGTGCTTGACCGTCCGAATCCGTTGGGAGGCGAGAAGGTGGAAGGCTGTTTGGTGGATCCGGATTGCAAATCGTTTGTCAGCCAATATTCCATACCATATATCTATGGTTTGACCGTAGGCGAACTTGCTCGTTATCTTAACGAAGAAGGTATGCTTCGAGGAGGAGTGAAAGCCGAATTGGAAGTCGTGGCAATGGAAGGATGGGAACGCCAAATGACGTGGGAATCGACAGGCTTGAAATGGGTGTTAACCTCACCACATATACCGCAGTCGCAGACTGCATATTTCTATCCGTCGTCGGGGATATTGGGCGAATTGGACTATATGTCGATAGGTGTGGGCTACACCCTGCCGTTTGAAGTGTTTTGTGCCACATGGGTCGATTCGCGGCAATTAGCCGACCATTTGAATTCAAAATCGATAAAAGGATGGCTTTTCCGCCCGATCCACATATGTCCTCGCTATGGATTTGGCTCAGGCAAAACGCTTGAGGGAGTGCAAGCCTACATATCGGATTATGATGCGGCAACATTGACACTACTGCAATTTTATGTAATGGAAGCAGTAGCGGAGTTGTATCCACATCACAAGCCATTTGCGACATCATTGCCTGCACGACTGAAAAGTTTTGATAATGTTTGTGGAAGCAAAGAGATTCGAAAACTCTTTGTATCATCGGGTTATAAAGTGGCATCGATAGAAGAAAAATGGATGTCTTTATCGAATGAATTTAAAATAAAAAGTGAAAAATATTATTTATACGATTAAAAAAAGTGCTAAAAAATTTATAAAAACAAAATATTTTATTAAATTTGCACGCGGATAAACAGATTAATCGAACAAATAATAATACCGAAGCAATGAAAAATAGAAAAGCAAGAGTAGAGATAATCGTTGATTTAATTAAAAATAACTGTATTGGAAGTCAAGAAGAATTGGCATCTATGTTGGCATCAAAAGGTTATAATGTGACACAAGCCACATTGAGTCGCGACTTGAAAATGTTGAAAACCACTAAAGTTCCGACCGATAGAGGTACTTATATGTACATACTTCCGGATAGCAATTTGTTGAAAGACAAGATGCTTGCCAACGGTCAGACAGTAATGAATACCAACTATTTGAGTGGTTTCATTTCAATTGAGTTTTCCAACAACATTGCAGTGATAAAGACTCGCAACGGCTACGCTGCAGGATTGGCATATGATATAGATATGAGTCGAGCACCGGAAATTTTAGGTACAATCCCGGGGGCAGACACAATCATAGCAGTGATGCGAGAAGGAATCAGCCATGAGGAAGCAAGAGAAGTGTTCAAACGCTTCCTTCCATTAGATTCAAATCTACCGATGCTTTAATGTCGTCGGATAAAATAAAACATATTACAACAACCGTGCAATGGGTGGCAAGATTAAAAAGTTTTGCCGCTCATTTCGGTATTCCATAGAAAATAAAAATAATGATAAAAGTAGGACTGATAGGAGCATCGTCGCCCGATGCGGGTGAGCTGATAAGAATATTGATAAATCATCCCGATGTGGAACTAATGACAGTGTACGAGCCTAATTATAAAGGAAGACGATTGTCGTCTGTTCATCACGGATTAATAGGAGAAACCGAATTGGAATTTACCGATGAATTGGAATTGGATAAATTAAATTTGGTGTTTATTTGTGAAAGAACAGAAAGTAGCGGAATAGACTTGACACAACTATTGAGCGAATGTGATGAAGAATTAAGAATTATCGACCTTAGTTCCGACTACTATCCGGACTACGAAGCGAAAGGCTTTGTGTATGGCCTTTCAGAAACACATAGAAAGCCTTTAGTGAGGGGTGCCAAATATTCACTATTGCCGAGTGCGTGTGCATCAGTTGCGTTGATTTCGTTACAGCCGTTGGTGTTGCAACATCAACTTCTTGATAAAGCTTTAAAAATTACATACGTAGGCGATTTCGAAACTGATGAGTGGGATGAAATATTGCTCGGCAAAGAACTTTCTCAACAATTGAGAGCGATGACGGATGCCGATTATGAATTGCAATTCGAATTTGAATCAGACAACACTATGGGCAGAACAATTCGAATGAAAATTTCGACTGAGAGTGAAACACCGCTCGACGATGTTGAAAAAATCTATGAAGATATATATGATGACCATACCTTGACATACATCGTCGGAGAGCCGGCAAAGGCTAAAGAGGTGGAAGGCACAGATAAGTGTCTGATTTCGTTGACAAAATCAGAAGAGGGGATGTTGCAGATAGATAGTGTGGTGGATGGCAAATTGCGAGGAGGTGCAGGCGAAGCAGTGCATGTAATGAACCTCCTGTTTGGTTTGCAAGAACGCACCGGTTTGAATCTTAAAGCCTCAAATTATTAAAAAGTCAGAAAAGAATGTCAGTAAACAAAGTGATATTGATAGGCAATGTAGGCTCAGATCCTAATATGCGGTATCCTGAAAAAGGGGTATCGATAGCCTCAATAAGCCTTGCAACGAATGAGCGAATCGGAGAAATGGAGCGAACCGAATGGCATAACATTATAATGACCGGCAGAAATGCAGAGTTTGCCGAACGCTACATACGAAAAGGGACAAAACTCTATGTAGAAGGTAAAATCAGATATAGCGAATGGGTGGATAAACTCAGTGTGAAGCGTGTTCGCACAGATATATATGTAGATAATTTCGAATTGTTGGGCAGACGTTCGGATAGTGAGAAGTAAAGAGTGTATAACAGAATTTACAGGATAATATAAAATGAGAAAATGGCGTATTGAAGACTCGGCGGAATTATATAATGTCAACGGGTGGGGATTGAAATATTTTTCGGTCAACGATAAAGGTCACATGCAAGTGACACCCTACGAGGGGAGTGCCGCAGTCGATTTGAAAGAAGTGATGGATGAATTGCAACTTCGAGATGTTGCATCGCCTGTGCTTCTTCGTTTTCCGGATATTTTGGATAATAGGATACAAAAAATATCGAATTGTTTTAAGAAAGCGGCAGCCGAATACGATTATAAGGGACAAAACTTTATAGTCTATCCCATCAAAGTCAATCAAATGCGTCAAGTGGTGGAGGAGATTGTCAGTCATGGCAATAAATATAACATTGGTCTTGAAGCCGGTTCAAAACCGGAGCTTCATGCAGTGTTGGCAACTAATTCGCACGAGAAATCGCTGATTATTTGTAACGGATATAAGGACGAAGATTATGTAGAGCTCGCTTTGTTGGCACAAAAGATGGGTAGACGAATCATCTTGGTAGTCGAAAAATTGAGCGAATTACGAGTAATTTCGGAAGTGTCTAAACGCTTGAAAATAGACCCGAATATAGGTATCCGTATCAAATTGTCAAGCAGTGGCAGTGGCAAGTGGGAAGAATCAGGCGGTGATGTCAGCAAATTCGGACTCAATTCAAGCGAATTGCTCGATGCGTTGGCATACTTGGAAAAAAATAAAATGTCGAGCTGTTTGAAGTTGATACATTTTCACATTGGAAGTCAAATCACTAAAATCCGTCGCATAAAAAATGCGTTGCGAGAGGCGATGCAATTCTATGTTCAGCTGTCGAAGATGGGTTTCAACATAGAGTTTGTGGATATAGGTGGCGGTCTTGGAGTGGACTACGATGGCACACGCAGCAGTTCGGGCGAAAATTCCATGAATTATTCGATACAGGAATATGTCAACGATTCTGTTTCGGCATTAGTGGATGTCTGTGTAAAAAACGAATTGCCACAGCCGAATATCATTACAGAAAGCGGACGTTCGCTGACAGCTCATCATTCGGTGCTTATTATCGAAGTAATCGAGACAACACAGTTACCGATATGGAACGACAACGTCGAAGTGTCGGACGATGACCATGAACTTGCACGCGAACTCTATAATATATGGGACAAAATCAATTCTACCCGAGTGTTTGAAGATTGGCACGATGCCTTGCAAATACGCGAGGAAGCACTCGAATTGTTCAGCCTTGGATTGCTGGATTTGAAGACACGTGCTCAGATAGAAAAATTGTTCTGGTCAGTGGCTCGCGATGTGAATGATTTGACAAAATCCATGAAGCATCCACCTGAGGAATTGAAGAAAGTGACACGAATGTTGCCCGAAAAATATTTTTGTAATTTTTCATTGTTCCAATCACTTCCCGATGCATGGGCTATCGACCAAATGTTCCCGATAATTCCGATAGCAAGGTTAGACGAGAAGCCGACACGCCTGGCTACATTGCAGGACATTACTTGCGATAGCGATGGTAAAATTTCTCACTTTGTATCGCCGCAAGGAGTGTCGCAAGGTTTGCCGGTGCATCCTGTCAGAAGCAATGAGCCATATTACATAGGTATCTTCCTTGTAGGAGCTTATCAAGAGATATTGGGAGATATGCATAATCTGTTTGGCGATACCAATGCGGTGCATATCAGTGTGTCGAAAGATGGCTACGATATCGAACAAGTCATAGATGGCGAAACTGTGGCAGATGTGCTCGACTATGTGGAGTACAGCCCGAAAAAATTGGTTAGAAATGTGGAAGCTTGGGTGACAAACTCTATGAAAAAGGGGATAATCACTCCTGAAGAAGGACGTCAATTCCTAAACAATTATCGCTCAGGTCTTTATGGTTATACCTACTTCGAAAGAGATTGATAATCAGCGATGTAAGAGATGCGTTACTTTTTGAAACTCTCCTATAACGGAGCCTCATATCATGGTTGGCAGTCACAGCCGAATGCTGAAAGTGTGCAGTCGGAAATCGAGAAAGCAATGACATTGGTGATGCGTCAGCCAATCTCTATTGTCGGAGCAGGACGTACCGATACAGGTGTGAATGCAAAAAAAATGTATGCCCATTTCGATACCAAATCCCGTATAAATGATAAGATGCGATTGATAAATTCGCTCAACAGGATTTTGGGACATGACATATCAATCCTGGATGTGATAAATGTCGCCGACGATGCTCATGCTCGTTTCGATGCTCTTTCGCGAACTTATAAATATTTTGTGATTCACGAGAAAAATCCGTTCCTGTCACGTTTTTCGTGGCACTCACCTTCGATGCTCGACTATGACAAGATGAACACTGCCGCCGAGGTGCTGTTCAGACACACCGATTTCACGAGCTTCAGCAAATTACATACAGATGTAAAGACTAATAATTGCGATGTGATGTGTGCTCAATGGGAGCGAGAAGGGGAGCAGATGGTGTTCACTATCAAGGCTGACCGATTTCTTCGCAATATGGTCAGAGCAATTGTCGGAACATTGGTGGATGTCGGCAGAGGTAAGCTTTCCATACGCGATTTCGAAGAGATAATATTGGCAAAAGACAGATCGGCTGCAGGAATGTCGATGCCGGCACAAGCACTGTTTTTATGGGATGTCGAATACCCCTATATCCCTCGTTGAAAAGCATAAATTTGAAGATAGCCATTGACAATCGAAATTTGTGAGCGGAAATTTTGGTCGATTGTCGATATTTATCTACTTTTGTGGTAGGAAGAACTTGATAAAAGAAAAATTAAGATGACGACTAAATTAATAGCAGATGCCGGTTCCTCAAAAGTGGATTGGTGTCTGATAGATGAATTGGGAAACGTAAAAAAATCGTTCACTACAGAGGGTATCAACGCATTGTTGATTTCCACAGAGGATTTAGATAAAAGCCTTGCCGCAGTCAAAGAGCAATTAGGTCCGGAATCGATGGAAGATGAAATCCATTATTATGGAGCCGGTTGTGCCACGCCGGCAATATGCGGAAAGGTGACTAAAGCTCTGCATAGATTATTTCCTACGGCAATTGTTTATGTCAATAGCGACCTGCTCGGAGCTGCACGTGCATCTTGCGGACGCAAACCGGGCATAGCTTGTATCCTCGGCACAGGCTCAAATTCGTGCCTCTACGACGGCACTACAATCATAAATAATGTACCCTCACTCGGATATATTCTTGGTGATGAAGGCAGCGGTGCTGCTTTAGGCAAACGATTGGTGGCTGATGCTTTCAAAGGTCATCTTCCTGCTATGGTCAGAGAAAATTTTTTGGAATCGTATCAAATCACTCTCGCAGATATTCTTGAAAAAGTCTATAGCAGTTCGACGCCAAACAAATTTTTAGCTTCGTTGGTCCCATTCTTAAAAGAAAATATTTGGAATCCTTACATCTACAGCCTTGTGCTTGAGGAATTGACATTGTTTGTCAAACGTAATGTGGCAATGTATGTCGGTGCTCATTCGTTGCCGGTCAATTTTGTAGGCTCTATTGCTTTCCATTTCTCTAAAATCCTCAAGGAGGCGGCTGCAACTCATGGATATAAAGTGAATCAAATAATAGCAAGTCCGATGGAGGGACTAATAGCATATCATGCTGAAAATAATCAGTAGACTAACATCATTGGCGGCAATGATGCTTTTTGTGGCGACTGCTTTTGCCGACAGCTACTACGATCGAAGAGTATCGCAGTTTGAATTATTGCAAATCGATTCTGACGATATTGTCTTTTTAGGTAATTCCATTACCGACGGAGGCGAACTGTCCGAATTGCTTGAAATGGAAAATATCAAGAATAGAGGCATATCATCAGATGTTATTGATGGCGTGGAACGCCGATTGCAACAAGTGACTTCAGGCAGACCTGCCAAAATATTTTTATTGATAGGCATCAACGACATTTCTCATAAACTGACTGCTCGCGAGATAGCCACACGCTACGAACGTTTAGTACAGAAAATCAGTCAACAATCCCCCTCTACCGAATTGTACATTCAATCGATAATGCCGTTTAACAACGATTTTAAACGCTATAAATCGTTGTATGGAACTGAGAAAGTGGTGCCGGAAGTGAATCGTTATCTTCAAAAAATAGCAATAAAATATGATGCGGTCTATATCGACCTGTTTACCCCTCTTGCCGATGCAAGCGGAAAATTAAAAAAAGAATACACCAACGACGGATTACATCTCACAGGTAAAGGCTATGAGGCTTGGATGGAAATTGTGAAACCTTTCGTCGTTTCGAATAAGTAATGTATTAATACAGATGATTATGAAACTTAGACTTTTGTTGACAATATTTTCCATTTCAGCGTTTTATTCGCTGATTTCGGCTCAAGAAGAGGTGAAATATTCCTCTGAGCCTCGACAAATTGTGATTCCGGCACTCTTCGATTTGCCTGTAATCCCTGATGAAATTACCGACTATAAGGAGCGTTGCAACTATTTTGTCGAAAACTATTGGAATCCGTTTGATTTCAAGCAAGAAGCAGTGGGACAAATCCAACTCAATCATGCTTTCAGAGAGTATGTGACAGGCATTCGTTTGGCATTAAAGGATGTGGCACTGAAATCGGTGGATAATCTGATTTCAAAATTAAATAAAAATCATATTCTTCTATTCCAATTCACAAAAGCCGCCGAAGAAAATCTTTACGGAGAAAAAGCAGAAGTATGGATTGATGAAGTCTATGTGAAATTTCTTAAGGCTATTGTCAAATGCAAAAAAATTAAGGAAATAAGAAAAGTGAGGTATGCAAACCAGCTTCGTACGTTGGAGAAAACGCTTGAAGGGTGTGAAGCACCCGCTTTCAATTTCAAAAATCGCGAAGATAGAAGCATCAAGTTTAGTGCTGAAGCCAAGCCGACTATGATAATTTTCGGCTATCCGGATTGCACGGATTGTATGATGGCAAAAGTGCGTTTAGACACTGATTCCGAAATCACTTCACTCGCCAAAGACAATAGGATTTTGATTTATTACATCACACCCGACGACTTGGGCGATGAATGGAAGCAGATGGTAGATAATTATCCTCATTATTGGACAGTAGGTCAGAGTGAAGATGCTTCGGAAATTTACGACATACGTCGCACTCCGACAATCTATCTGCTTGGTGCCGACCGTAAAATTCTGATGAAAAATATCGATGTGGAAACAGCAATTTATAAAATCATAGAAATATCGAGCAACAATGAAAACGCTAATTGATTTCTTAAAACGAATCTACCTCAGAATTACAGGTTATTCCTACACCAATCTCGGACGATTGTTCTTGCGACTATTTGTCGGAATTATGTTGATGCAATTCGGTATTCGTCAACTGACTCATTATCACCAAGTAAAGGATGTCTTTCCCGCTGTGTTCGGAATGGATAGCGAAGCTTCTTTGATTGTGATGACTTCGATTGAGTTGATATGTTCGATGTTTATTATGTTAGGATTTATTACACGATTGATGGTGTTGCCGCCATTGGTAGCAATGATAGTGGCTGAATATCACCTGTTGACCGATTACGTAAATCAAGCCACTTATCTCTTGTCATGGCAACAACAAGGTTATCTGCCGATAATGTTTATCGGAATTTATTTCTTCATATTGCTTGTCGGTCCGGGTAAAATCTCTGTGGATTATTTCCTTTCGCTCCACATAATTCACACCGAAAATCGAAGCGAAGAGGAAGAGTTGGAGGAAGTGTAACGTCGTAATATTTTAAGACAGGTCCGACAAATAGATTTGGAATTTTAATTTGAGAATTTTAGAAGCCCTTTAGGAGTTATTGAAAAATGAAAATAGCTGTACTTATTTCCGGAGGTGTCGATAGTGCTGTTGTGGTGCATCGATTATATAATCAAGGTCATGATTTGCATC
>CAZGEX010000036.1:0-24432 GCA_964524385.1 uncultured Sangeribacter sp. | reverse complement strand
AGGCTTCGGGCTGGGATTTTATGATATTAAAAGTTTTACCGGACAGCAATAATATTATATCAAATTAAGGTAGGTATAATTTGCGGTATAAAATGTCGGTGAATTATATATTGCAGGCTTATATAAAAAAAGGAGTGCATCCTTGAGGATGCACTCTCTACGCTATAATTGGATTTTTATTAAGCGTTCTTTACTTTGTCCACGATAGCTTTGAAAGCTTCAGGGTTGTTCATCGCGAGGTCAGCGAGGACTTTGCGATTGATTTCAATACCTGCTTTGTGGATAAGTCCCATTAGCTTAGAGTAAGAAAGGTCTTCGAGACGTGCAGCTGCGTTAATACGTTGAATCCAAAGTGCACGGAAGTTGCGTTTTTTATTTTTGCGGTCGCGGTAAGCGTAGGTAAGACCTTTTTCCCAAGTGTTTTTAGCAACTGTCCAAACGTTACGACGGCTACCATAATAACCGCGTGTAAGTTTAAGGATTCTCTTTCTTTTTGCTCTTGAAGCAACGTGATTTACTGATCTTGGCATTTTTTTAAATTTTTTTGAACGTGAGCGGCCAAATTAGCACTTGTGGGGCATCACATTCGGTTAATAAAAAATTGAAATTAAAAAATAAAAGAAATTAAGAAAAGAGTAATTACTTCATAGCGAGCAATTCCTTCACTGAATGTTCGTTAGAAGTGTGAACGATAGCAGTGTGGTCAAGAACTCTTTTACGTTTTTTAGTCTTCTTAGTCAAGATGTGACTATGGAAGGCATGTTTTCTTTTGATTTTTCCTGTTCCGGTAAGAGCGAATCTTTTTTTGGCACCGGAATTAGTTTTTACCTTTGGCATTGTTAATAAAAAAATTTAGTTGTTTTACATCACCTCGGCACGTGGTGCCTACGGTCTCTTTTATTTTTGTTATTTGTTTTTAATCGGACTAAGAATGATAGTCATTTTTTTCCCTTCGAGGATTGGCATCATCTCTACTTTGCCATATTCTTCGAGGTCGTTTGCAAAACGAAGTAATAAAACTTCTCCTTGCTCTTTGAAAAGGATTGAACGTCCGCGGAAGAAGACATAAGCTTTTACTTTTGAACCTTCTTTGAGGAAACCGATAGCGTGTTTAAGCTTGAAGTTATAGTCGTGGTCGTCGGTTTGGGGACCGAAACGAATTTCTTTGATTACGACTTTCGTAGCTTTAGCTTTTTGTTCTTTCGCACGTTTTTTCTGTTGGTAGAGGAATTTTTGATAATCCAATACACGACACACCGGAGGCTCTGCGTTAGGCGAAATCAAGATCAAGTCTAATTCTTGTTCGTCGGCTATTTTTTGAGCTTGAGCCAATGAATATACACCTTGTTCGACGTTGTCGCCGACCAATCTCACTTCACGAGCGTGAATTTGTTCGTTAATTATGTATTGGTCTTTGGCATTTTTGTCGTTGCTTTTTTGACCTTTTTGTTGTTGCTGTTGTTGCGGACGTTGTTGTCCTGCATTTTGATTCGGTTTTGTGCCGTTAAATTGTGGTTTTTTATCCATTCAGTTTATTACTGGTTTATCATTGAATTTACCTCTTCGTTCAATTTCGTTGCAAAGGTAGTAATTTTCATTGAAACATTATCATTTTCTCCGTGTTTTCTTACGGAAACTTCATCATTTTCTGCTTCTTTTTCACCAACTATGAGCATATATGGCAATTTTTTGAGCTGATTGTCGCGAATTTTCTTTCCGATTTTCTCGTTTCTATCGTCGACAATAGCTCTAACATCGAGCATATCGAGTTCTTTGGCTACACGATAAGCATAGTCGTTGTATTTTTCGCTGATAGGGAGTACTACCACTTGTTCAGGAATCAGCCATAGAGGGAGACGACCTGCAGTGTGTTCGAGAAGAACAGCAACGAAGCGTTCCATAGAGCCGAACGGAGCACGGTGAATCATTACCGGACGGTGTTTTTGGTTGTCGGATCCTGTGTATTCAAGACCGAATCGTTCCGGGAGGTTGTAGTCAACTTGGATAGTACCGAGTTGCCAACGACGTCCGATAGCATCTTTGACCATAAAGTCGAGTTTAGGACCATAGAAAGCGGCTTCGCCGAGTTCTGTGCGTGCTTTCAATCCTTTTTCAGCACAAGCTTCGATGATAGCGTTTTCAGCGAGGTGCCAATTTTCATCGCTACCGATATATTTTTCTTTGTTGTTAGGGTCGCGAAGAGAGATTTGTGCTTCGAAGTTATCGAATTTTAGGGCCTTGAAGATGTAAAGGATAATGTCCATTACTTTTAGGAACTCTTCTTTGATTTGTTCAGGAGCACAGAAGATGTGGGCATCGTCTTGAGTAAAGCCACGCACACGAGTCAATCCATGGAGTTCACCGCTTTGTTCGTAGCGATATACGGTACCGAATTCTGCAAGTCGGAGAGGGAGTTCACGATAGCTGCGAGGGAAAGCTTTAAAGATTTCGCAGTGGTGAGGGCAGTTCATCGGTTTTAGCAAATACTCTTCGCCTTCTTCAGGAGTATGAATAGGTTGGAATGAATCTTTTCCATATTTAGCATAGTGACCTGATGTGACATATAGGAGTTTATTTCCGATGTGAGGAGTGATTACTTGTTGGTAACCGTATTGTTTTTGAATTTTTCTCAAGAATTGTTCGAGTCTGTCACGAAGGGCTGCACCTTTAGGCAACCATAAGGGAAGACCTTGTCCTACGGCGTGGGAGAAGTGGAAAAGTTCCATTTCTTTACCGAGTTTTCTGTGGTCGCGTTTTTTAGCTTCTTCGAGGAGTAGTAAATATTCGTCGAGCATTTTTTTCTTAGGGAAGGATATGCCATAAACACGCACGAGCTGATTTCTCTTTTCGTCGCCACGCCAATAAGCACCTGCGAGGGAAAGTATTTTGACAGCTTTAATAGGAGCGGTGTTAGGGATGTGCGGACCGCGACAAAGGTCGGTAAAGGCACCTTGTGTGTAAGTTGTAATAGTGCCATCAGCGAGTTCGCTGATGAGTTCGCATTTATATTCTTCACCTCTATCCCCGAACATTTTGAGAGCATCTTCTTTAGATATGTCAGCTCTGACTATTTCTTCTTTTTTAGCGACGAGTTCAGCCATTTTCTTTTCGATTTTGTCGAAATCGTCGGAGGTTATTTTATGCTGTCCTGGGTCGATGTCGTAGTAGAATCCATTTTCAATAGCAGGACCTATACCGAATTTGACACCGGGATAAAGTTCTTGAAGAGCTTCAGCAAGGAGGTGAGCAGAAGAGTGCCAAAAAGCGTGTTTGCCTTCTGCGTCTTCCCATTTAAAAAGTTGAATAGTGGCATCTTCGTTGACAGGTCGAGCGATGTCCCATTCTTGGTCGTTGATTTTTGCGGCAAGAACATCAGCCGCAAAACGCGGGCTGATGCTTTCAGCCACTTGAAAAGGAGTTACACCCTTTTCAAATTGGCGGACGCTTCCATCAGGGAAAGTGATATTTATCATAATTCTATTATTATATTTCTTAATTTTCAATTAATTACACTAAAATCATACGATTTAGGGGTAATTTTCAAACATTCGGCAAAGTTAGTAAAAATTAATTGATTACGCAATAGTAAAACCGCGTACAAAAGTTTAGTAATTTATATTTGGAAATTAGGATTATTGGGATTACATTTGCAATGGTTGAAATTTAGTAACATTTATAATGCAAGTTCTATAAATAAAATGTTGTCTTAAAGAGAAATTAAGAAAAAAATAAGTAACTTATAAGGATTATATGAGGAAGATTTTGACATCAATAATAGTGTCGCTGTTTGTGATTATCCCGATGTTTGGACAGAGTTCTTATAACAGGCGAAGTGCGAAGAGCTATATGAGTGAGGCAGAATATTATTTAAATAAGGCAGACAGTTACGAACGAGAGGCGGAATATTATCGCAAGAAGGCTGATGGCTATAAACGCGATGCCGAATATTATGGCAAACGTGGCGACACTTCGCGTGAGCGTACATATTTGGGTTATGCAAAAGATGCATTAGAAAATTATGAGACACAGATGCGATATGCCCGCGATGCGGAATCGCGAGCTATTGATCAGTTGCGTTGGGCTATTAACGCATTAGATTGAACGATTGTATGGAATCAGTTCATACGTTTTAGGACGTTGTATGATGGGAGGATGCCTAATTCTCCGGCTTTACGCAGGTCGGCATTTCCCATTAGTTTATTTCCCATTTGCAGATAAACAAGGCCTCTATTAAAAAATGCTTGACCGAATTCAGGGTTAATTCGAATAGCTTGCGAATAGCAGTTGAGTGCGGATGTCATATCTTGCATTTCAAAGAAAAGATTACCTTTGTTGAACCACGCGAACGACAGATTGGCATCAAGAGAAATTGCAGTGTCAAGGTCGTTCATAGCAAGAATTATTTCGTTTTGAGATTTTTTATTTGAGAGCAGTTTTTCTTGAGGGTCGGCATTATCTGCCGGGGTATTATTTGCAGCAGATATTTTACGTAGTTCATCGGTAGCAAAAGCTCTTGCGATGTAGGATAGAGAAAGGTCGGGATTAAGGCTGATCGCGATATTGAGATCGTCGATAGCAGCTTGATAGTTTTTTAGCATCGAATGAAGCACACCCCGAGCGAGATAATCTACGGGGCGTTGACGTCCGGAGGTTATCAGGGAATTAAGAGTTTCGATTTTATCGAATAGGGCTTGCATTTGTTCGTTATCGTTAAGAGCAATAATGTCGTTAGAAATATATAGAGTATTGTCTAAATAGTGAGCTTGGTTTATAGCATCGAGGTCTCTGGCAAAGTTGGTTCTGCTTTGCAATTCGTTTTGAGAGTTAAAGAAAGTCAGCGAATAAAGCGGTTCGATTTCAACTCTGACGTTTCTATCTTGCACGCGACCTTTAATTTTGGAGTTATACGAGATTCTGGATTCATCAGATTCTTTAACAGTAACGAGTTGATTGAAGCGATTCATTACTTCGATTTCAGATTCTTCATCATTATAATCAGAGCCGGCGTCATTGGAGTTAGCTTGGTCGATAGTTGGACGGTCAAGGGGATTTTTCTCCGGATTTTGGATATATTTTCCAATCATATCGTTGGCTTTGATGACAAATTGCATATACTTTTTATTATCACCGAGATTGAGGTAAGCTTTAGCGATTCCATAATAAACGGGATAAAATTTAGGATACCGTTTTGCTATAATGTTGAAATCAGCAATTGCTTCTTTATTTTTGTTTAATTCGAGATAAACGAGTCCGCGATTAAAACGAGCATGAAAATTGGATGAGTCCCATTTAAGGACTGTAGAGAAATCGGCTTCGGCATTAATGAGGTCCTTTACTTCGTATCGCAGCAAAGCACGATTGAAGAGGGCGGATGTATTGAAAGGTTCGAGTTCAACGGCATAGTTATAGTCACTCATTGCACCGAAGAAATCGTCGAGAGAATATCTTACATAGCCTCTATTAAGGTAATAATCAGCCTCTTGGGGTCGGAGTTTAATAGCCATATCAATGTCAGCGAGAGCATTATCCCAACTTTTCCGTTTCATCATGACTTCGGCTCTCATCAGATATGAATTGATAAGATTTTTAGAAATAGAAATAGATTTATCGAGGTCTCCGATAGCAGCAGCCGTATCACCGCGTTGTAAATTCATTTGAGCTCTGCCGGAATAGCCTTCACCAAATTTAGGAAAGAAACGAAGGAGCGTTTTATATGTAGAATCAGCTGCGTCGAAATCTTTTAATGAAGTGTGAGCAATAGCTTTGTAGAAAAGGAAATCACGTTCGACGGGATTATGCTTGAGTCCTGTTTCGTAATCGAGAATAGCGAGGGAGTCTTTACCGAGTTGTTGCCTAACATAGCCTCGAAGTTTATATGCATCGGTTTTGAATGGATGACGTTCGATAGCAGCAGAGCAGTCGTCTTCTGCACCTTTTAAATCGTCGAGATATAGTTTGGCAAGAGCACGATAGTAATATGGTTCATCCCATTGTGGACGTGCTTTAATCGCCATGTTGAAATATAACTTTGACAGAGCATAATCTTCCATCGAGATAAGATTTCGTCCGATAGCACACACTTGGGAGGCATTGACTTGAGCATTAGCGACTAAAGCTGAGGATAATATGAAAGTCGCAAGAAGTATGAATTTCAATAATAACGACATAAATAAAAATTATATTACTTGCCAATAGTGTGCGAAATTAATAAATAAACCGGATGTTTGAAAACTAAGATGATATTTTTAAGCAAATTTTATAAACATATTATGGTGCTATAATGTTTTTTAATAAATAGTCGATAAATAATACTGTTAACTACATTATTAAGGAGTATGGACCGAATAGTTATCATAGGAGGAGGATTTGCGGGATTGCGATTGTTAAAGAAATTAGATAGTCGTAAATATCGAGTAATGTTGGTGGATAAGAATAATTTTCATAGTTTTCCACCATTATATTATCAAGTAGCGTCATCGGGTCTTGGCGAGAGTGACATATCTTTTCCTTTTCGTCGAGAATTTCGACATCGGAATAATGTAAGTTATCATATCGGTCATGTGAAGCATGTAGATATAGAAAAGAAGATAGTGAAGACGAGCTATGAAGAGATAGCATACGACAAATTGATAATAGCGGCAGGTTCAACTAATAATTATTTCAACATACCCGGTATAGAGGGGAATGTTTTCGGCATCAAGAGCATTCCACAGGCTAATCATTGTCGGAGTGAGATATTGGATCGTCTTGAGCGAGGAGCTATCTGCAAGGATAAAAAACGACGAAGGGAGTTGTTGAGTTTTATGGTTGTCGGAGGAGGTCCGTCAGGAGTCGAGATAGCCGGGGCATTAGGAGAGATGAAACGTTACGTTATCAAACGTGAATATCCGGAATTAGATGTCGAAAATATGACTATCACATTGGTTGAAGGTGGCGACACATTGCTAAATTCGATGAGCAAAAAAGCCGGAGCGAAAGCATTGAAATATCTGAATGAATTGATGGTAGATGTGCATTTCAACACATTTGTCAGTGGATATTCCGACAAAATAGTAAGTTATGGAAATGGAGAGCGAGAGTACTGTGAGACGTTGATATGGACAGCCGGAGTGAAAGGTGAACCAATCCCGGGATTGCCCACAGAAATGATAGGCAGAGGAGGAAGAATCCTAACCGATGAGTATAATCGAGTGTCAGGTCGCGATGATTTGTTTGCTATTGGCGACATATCGTTAATAGAATCAGAAACTTATCCGAATGGACATCCGCAAGTGGCACAAGTAGCAATTCAACAGGCGAATACGTTAGCAAAGAATTTAAATAGCGAAGAGTTTTCGAAGAAATTTGAATATCAAGATAAAGGTTCGATGGCAACAATCGGACGTCATAGAGCTGTCATCGATATGCAACACACGTTTTTATCAGGCATCACAGCGTGGTTGATATGGATGCTGATACATTTAGTATCAATATTAGGAATGCGAAATAAACTAAATGTTGTCATGAATTGGTGTTGGAATTATCTGAACTATTCATCTTCGTTACGACTATTGCACCGCCCTACTCGATTTCCGGAAAGGCGACATTGGGGTGACTGATGATTTTTGCAGATTGGTAAAAAATATCTATCTTTGTCGGTAGAAATAAAAATTCAGTCAATATATGAAACGAATTACACAAATAATAATAGGAAGTGTATGCTTGTCATTGTTTGGAGGATGTTCATTTTTTGAAAAGACAATCAAGGCAGAGCCTGTGGCTTCTGAAGAACGTACAATCATAGTAGTCGATGATAATAAATCATCCATGTCAGAAAAGACAAACAATGTAATTGTGGATAGCAATAACGAATCTTCGGCAAATAAGTCTGCAGAAGTGGTGTCGGAATCGGTGAAATTCACGAGTGAGGATTATAATAAAGGTATCATCTCAGGGGATTGGGCTATAGAGACAGTAATCGGGAAAGAAGTTGTAAGCGAGCGAGCAGCATATCTGATGTTTGAGCCGGCAACAGGAGCAATGTATGGATGTAATGGTTGCAATATTGTCAATGGACATTACAGAATAGATGAGAGTACAGGCAAATTTGAGTTTTATGATGTGCTTACAACAATGCGAGCTTGTGGCAAGGCGAATTTGACTGATACGGATGTAAACTATGCAATCAACAATATCTGTTATTATACGATTGAGAAACAGGAATCTGAATATGTTTTGAGAATGTATAATAATAATAATGTTGAGCTGCTTAAATTGATACATCAAGATTTTGATTTTCTCAATGGCACATGGGTTGTAACAATGCTTAACGGCAGTGAGCAAACAAATCCTGATATGAAATTGGTGATTGATGTGGCGGAAAAGCGTCTACATGGCAACACCGGATGCAATCTAATCAATGGCACGTTGGAGACGGATATGGAGATAGTCAATTCAATATCGTTTCAACAATTAATAACTACAATGATGGCATGCGAAGACAATTCGAATGAAATGACTCTGTTAGTTGCACTTGAGGAAGCGATGTATGCCAAGCCAATTGGGACAGAGAAAGTGGCATTGCTTGATAGCGACAAAGAAGTTGTGATCGAGCTTAAAAGAAGCACACCATAATTCGGTATGTATTTGGATAAAAAATAGGGCAGTCAAAATTTGACTGCCTCTTTTTGTATGCTTCATTTCAGCACACTGTCTGATTAATTATCCTAACTAAATAGGTGAAACTGTAACCGGATTTATTTATTAGACTAAATCGTCGTCAAAAATATCATCGTCATCGTCTTCAAAATCGAGGAAGAAAGAATCGGCAGAGAATGCTTGTTGGCGGAAATTAGCCATTTCACGAGCGTCACGTTTTGTTGGACGTCCGAGACCTTTTTGTCGATCGATGAACCCACTGATACGCGACATTTCGAGTATGTCGTATTGTGCTTTTGGCGTAATATTTTCCAAATAATCGGGTACGAGTTTAGCACCGAGACGATTTTCAGTGAGAGCGAGTACTCTGAATGTATATGTAATAGGCGGCTTTTTGACGTCAATTACGTCTCCGATTTTAATAGTTCTTGAAGGCTTGAGAGTGTTTCCATTCATCATCACTCTACCCTTTTTACAAGCTTCAGTAGCGATTGTACGGGTTTTGAATACCCTCATAGCCCATAACCATTTATCGATTCTGACCTCGTTTTTCATATAAAATCAAACGTTATTTTTTATTGAAGTTATTCATAGCGAAAGTTAGTCCGCTAAGGCAATATGCTTTGATAGCATCGGCAGCAATTTTAAGTCTTTCCGGCATAATTTCCATTTCTTCTTTTGGGAATTTACCAAGCACATAATCCACTTGTCCGCCTTTATGGAAATTGTTGCCGATACCAAATCTGAGTCTTGCATACTGTTGAGTGCCAAGTTGTTCGGCAATATTTTTAAGTCCATTGTGTCCGGCATCACTACCATTTCCACGAATTCTGATAGCACCGAAAGGGATAGCAATATCATCGACTACGACAAGCAGATTTTCGAGGGGGAGTTTTTCTTTGTTCATCCAATACCTAACCGCAACACCGCTAAGATTCATAAAAGTAGAAGGCTTCAGAATAAGGAGTTCGCAATTTTTAACACGCATTTTTGCCATATCGCCATAACGACAGGATTCAAATTTAGCATTTCCTGAATTAGCGAGAGCATCAACAGCCATAAAACCGATGTTATGACGAGTGTCGAGATATTCCGGAGCCATATTACCGAGGCCTACGATTAGATATTTCATATAATATAGTATACAAAAAGGGTGATAATTAGAAATCAATAGAGACGTGGTAAAATTCCACGTCTCTATTATTGTTAAAAAGATTCATTAAAATCGAATTATTGAGCTTTAGCGGCAGCACCACGAGCAGCACGAGTGAGTTGAACAGCACAAACGACAGCATTTTTAGCGTTGATGAGTTCAAGACCTTCGTAGTGTAGATCACCGACAGCCAAAGATTTACCAAGACCAAGATTGTCAACGTTAACAACGAGACGTTCAGGGATTTCAGAGTAAAGAGCTTTAACTTTAAGTTTACGCATAGTCATAGTCAATTTACCACCGGCTTTAACACCTTCAGCGTGACCTTCAATTTTAACAGGGACTTCCATGATGATAGGTTTTTCGTTGTTCACTTCGAGGAAGTCGATGTGAAGGATAGTATCTTTAACCGGTTGGAATTGGATGTCTTTCATCACAGCCATTTTCTTTTCGCCGTTAAGAGTAAGTTCGATTTCGAAAATGTCAGGAGTGTAAACGAGTTTACGAACATCTTCAAATTTTACAGCGATGTCAGTAGTGATTAGACCGCGGTTTTCGCCAATTTCAACGATTTTTTCGCCGTCAGCGAGTTTGCCTGAGAATGGAAGTTCTACAATTTTACCGCCGTTAAGAACAGCCGGTATTTTACCTTCAGCACGAAGTGCTTTGTTTGCTTTTTTGCCACCTTCAATACGAGGTTCAGCGTTTAATTCAAATCTTTTCATTTTCTTTTTTTGTGTTACTCAAAATTAGTTTTTACTCCTTAATTACGGGGAGAGTCCTATTCCAAGCGATGCAAAGAAAGGCAACAAATTTCCCATCACACGATATACGTATTTAAAAAGCGGTGCAAAGTTAGTAATAATTTTGGAGATATCAATGCTTATTGTACACAAATTTTCTTGAAGTCACAGAAATTGCACACAGTGTCAGCTGCTTGAGTGAAGCTAATGTCAGGATTGAATATTTCTTCAATTTTTTCGGATAGCTTCTCCATAAAGTCTTTATTTAGCACTCGATAGTCGTCGATAGGATTTTTAGCGAATAGAATATCTGTGTTGAAATTATTAATTTGGAGTGCACGAGTTTTGTAGACAGCCAATTTGATAGCATCGTAATGCTTAAAATAGCTTTGATAAAGATTAGCATAAATCATTAGCTGTCGTATAGCTTTTTTGTTAGAACCGGATTTGAACAGGTCTTCTATTTTAGAGCAATCGATGTCGTCGGCACCTGTTTTATAGTCAACGATTCTCAATAGCGGATTTGTATTGATATTAATTTCGTCCAAACGGTCGATTATAAAATGGAAGTTTACCTTTAAGTCGTCATTGATTTTCAGTTGAGTTTTAACCGGGACTTCACTACCTAAATAATTGAATGGAGAGATTAATTTATCTGCTTCTAAAGTCCATTTCACAAATTTAAGCAGTACGTCGGCAAAAATTTTAGCGTCACCTTCGATAGGAGCCTCAAGATTTTTTGTTTTGATATATTGCAAGTTGATTTGGCGAGCAATTTTAGATTTCAGGATGTTTTCGTTTTTGAGAATATTGTCAATAAATTCGCTTGTAATTCTGATTGGAGGGTTTAATTTTTTGCCGGCAAGGTCGTTAGGGGTGTATATATTTTGCATTACCGCGTGGAATATATTACCTTGGGTAATTGCATCCATAAATTCATCCGGTTCCGGCTCGATAGTTATATTTTTAAGATTTTGAAGATAGAATTTCACCGGGCAGTCTATGTAGTTTTTAATGGCCGATGGTGAAAGATTTTTTCTATTTTCATCATCTACTGTGTATTTCTTCAATAGTCGTAGGATTTCAGGAGTTTTTTTGATTTCGATGGTATTATCCGATGAAGTTACAGAGAAGTTTTTAGTTGACCATTTTAAGTCGGCAGATTTAAACAGGTATTTAATCTGCAAGAGGTATCTTGACACATCACCACTTTTGACGCCTGACATTCTTGCATCATATAGGAGGAACACTTCTTTAGCTCTTGAAATCATTCGGTAGAAATAGTAGGCAAAAATTGATTCTTGGAATTGTGTTGTAGCCATACCGAATCCCCGACGAAGAGTGTTTGGAATGAACGTACGCCGTTTCATTTTTCTCGGGAAAATACGCTCGTTCATTGATGGGATAACGATGTAATCGAAGTCTAAGCATCTTGTTTCCAGCACACCCATAATTTGCAGACCTTGCAGCGGTTCGCCTTCAAAGGTTATAGTTTCTCCTGCGAGCAGGCGGTCAGTAAGAGAGAACACAGATGCGTAATTCATCAAGATTTTATGTTCGTTGATAGCGTTTTGCAATCGATAGATGGCATTGCAATAAGTATCGATATTTGACATATCGATGTTTGATTTTATCAAGCCTGTGCCGGCGTTTGGGATATTGTTTTTAATTGCAGTCAAGATGGTTATCAGGTAATTGCAGATTACATCGGGCGATTCATCTTTAAGTAGCGGAGAAAATATAAAATCGGCATTTTCAGCCAAAGAATGTAATAGAGAGGCATCGACAGAAAATAGTCGATGTTCTGAAATATAGTTTTTAAGAGTGTCAATGCTTTTAGAGCCGATCAACAGTCGAGTGTAAGGATGCGACAGAAATGCTTTTAAATCTTCGTGGAAGAATACATTTTGGTTGTTTGAAATTCTTTTTCGCAGTTGCAATTTTTTAATTATAGATATGAACGATGCGACAGATGTCAATTTCAGCGGGTAGCCCATGGTCAGGTTTACTTCTTTGATTGAATCGGGCAATGAGTAGAGCATCGGAAGTAATAGGCCTTCGTCGGGAAGCACGATAGCTACTTTTGCTTGGTGGATGTTTTCGGCAGATATTTTCGAGGCAATCGATTCTATTATATTTCCAATTTCTTTAGTTTGAGCTGAATTGCTTGGACACCCGATTGCGTTGATTTTATCGGGGAAAGAATTTGAATCGTCGTCATCAATAGAAAGATGCGATTTAAATAGAGATTTGTTTTTGTCGATGAAGCGAGTTGCGGTGTTGATTTTATCTTTAAAAGCCGGACCCGGAGCATCCCAATAGAAGTCGGTCAGGGGGACTTCCATTCCATTTTCAATTACACTCATATCGCGGAGTGTTTGAAAAATTTTTAGTTCGACATAAGATAGAGCGTTGAATCCTACAAAAATTATTTTTTTATAGGGTATAGCTTTAATACCATTCTCTTTGATGTTTTGCAGAGCTAATCGATACGCGGCCCCGGTGTAGCAAAGGCCTTTTTTGTCTAAAGTGCGATTAAGATTATGATATAGAGGAGCGAGTAGTTGCCAAATTTTCATAAAATTTGGTTTGGTGGTATTATCGGAAGACTTTTTGTTTTTGCGATTGTAGTGAATCCAAAAAGAGTCGATGTCATACCAAGGTTGTTTGTTTCCGAAATAATCTTGAATCACTTTACGTTGTTCGTCAGAAATAAAAGTTGACTGAATTTCGCGATAGTTTTCGACATTACGGAATATTGCATCAGGATCGACACCATACATATCGACGTCGCTGAAGTCTGCAATGACGACATCTCCCCAAGCTCTGAAACGGTCGAAATCGATTTCTTCTTCAACGAGCTGATTGTATTCGTTGTAGAGAGTGAATAACAGGTCGATTCTGTTGTCAACGATTCTATTCGAGAGGAGTGCAACGAAATCTGTGATAGTGGATATGTGAGGAGCTATAGCCGCTTTGTCGTGAATATCGATTGTTTCAAGTAAATATTTTTGAAAGAACGTACCGCTACGTTTGTTAGGGAAAACGAAACAGAACTCTGACATATCGTCGTAATTTGAGCAAAAGGCATTAGCGACGCTTTTGAGGAATGGAGTCATCGGTAAAAGTAATTAGAGAGATGCTGTGAAAAGTATTATTTGTGGCGTTTTTCGACTTTGATATTTTTTGCATCGAAAACATTTTTTGCGGCATTTTCGAATTGCAACCAATGGTTTTTCTGGTTGGCAGGTATTTTTTCTGCCATCCAAGATGGGAAAATTTTGAAGTTTGAACCTTTTCCGGTAGGTTTTGCTGAGAAAAAGGTGTCGTAGTCAGCCCCGACGAATATAGCATTTCCGTTATTATCTCTTGCAATATGACATCTGACTAATGCTCCTCCGCGAGTGTCTCTTGTCTTCATATTTGAGATGAAATTTCCAAGGGAATAGACAATTAAGACATCTTTGTTTAATTTTTCGTTACGCACAATTTTCATAGGTTGAATCACATGTGGATGTCCGCCTATAATCATATCGCAACCTTTGTCGATGAGGAATTGAGCCAAAGCACGTTGTTCGCTATTTTCTGATAGTACGTATTCCACACCCCAATGCATACAAACGACCAATAATTCAGCACCGGCATTGCGAGTTTCATTAATTTCTTGTTCGATTTTTTTTCTATCGATAAGAGCCACTTCAGCTCCTTGAGAAGCAGTTAGTCCGTTTGTACCGTAGGTGTAGTTGAGGAATCCGACTTTTATGCCTTTTATCTCTTTGATGAAAGGGACGAGGGAATCTCTTTGAGTTTTGTCGTGATATGTACCGATGTGGTCAACCTCTAAACTGTCAAGGACATTGATTGTACGACGTAGTCCTCTATCAAGGCGGTCGAGAGTGTGATTGTTTGCCGTAAGGAATAGGTCAAATCCTGCTTTTTTAAGAGCGACGGCGAATTGATCGGGAGCAGAGAAGCATGGATATCCGGTGTAGCGAGGTCCACCGCCAAGAGCTACTTCAAGGTTGCAAACAGCATAGTCAGCTTCAATGATTGAGGGAGCGATCAGAGAGAAACAATCGTCATAGTTATATCCGTTTCCATTAGCTTCGGAATGAGCTTGGTCGATTTGTGCTTGATGTTGCATTGCATCTCCGACAAAAAGGATTTCAGCAGAGATTGGATATTGAGAACTGTCGTTAGCTGTCAGTAGCGATGAAAATGTAATGAGTAGTGGCAGTAGATTTATCATAATATGTTTTAAATGTATTGATTTTTGCTAAAGAGGCGTATCCGAATTAACTAAGAATCAGACACGCCTGCATTAATATTTTTTTGATTAAGATAGGTTAATTTTTCCTTAATCGAAAAGATTACCATTTCGAGCGAGGAGAGTATTTTTCATCAATGAGCAAATAGTCATTGGACCTACCCCACCCGGCACTGGAGTAATGGAAGAAGCTTTTGGAGCTACATTGTCGAAATCGACATCACCGCGAAGGCGGAAACCGCTTTTTGCAGAATCATCTTTTACTCTTGTAGTGCCTACGTCAATGATTACGGCACCCGGTTTGACCATATCTTCGGTAACGAAACCCGGCTGACCGAGAGCTGCTATAATTATATCTGCTTGCAAGCATAATTCTTTGATGTTAGGGGTGGCCGAATGGCAAACTGTAACGGTGCAGTTTCCCGGTTTTCCTTTTTGCATAAGGAGGTTTGCAATCGGCTTACCCACGATGTTGCTACGACCGAGTACAACAGCGTGTTTGCCTTTTGTTTGAATATCGTATCGGTCAAGAAGTTCGATAATTCCTGCCGGAGTAGCAGATTTGAAACAAGGTAGCCCGATAGACATTCTTCCGACGTTTACGGGATGGAATCCATCGACATCTTTACGATAGTCGATTGCTTCGATTACTTTTTGTTCGTTGATATGTCGAGGAAGCGGAAGTTGCACGATGAAACCATCGACATTCGGGTCGTTATTAAGTTTGTTGATTTCGTCGAGTAGTTGTTGTTCAGAGATGTTGTTTTCGAATCTGAGCAAAGAGCTCTCGAAACCGCACATTTCGCATGCTTTGACTTTGTTAGCGACATACGATTCGCTGCCACCATCGTGTCCGACGAGGATAGCGGCAAGATGCGGAGGGCGTTCTCCATTTGCGACAATCTTAGCAACTTCGGTTGCAATTTCTTCTTTAATTTTTTGAGCAGTTAGCTTTCCGTCAATAATGTTCATAATCTATCACTTAGTAGTATGTTACACATTTGATTCATAAAGTAGGATGACATTTAGCGACGATTTTTAGATTGCTGACGCATTTGTTTCATCATTTTCATTGGATTTTTAGTAGAAGTAGCTAAACGCATCATTTTGCGAGTGTCTTCGAATTGTTTAAGCAGTCGGTTCACTTCAGCTACCGTAGTACCTGAGCCACGAGCGATGCGTTGACGACGGCTTCCATTGATAATTTCCGGGTTTTGGCGTTCATGCGGAGTCATGGAATTGATAATAGCTTCAATACCTTTGAATGCATTGTCGTCGATATCGATGTCTTTGATAGCTTTTCCAACTCCGGGTATCATCGAAGCAAGCTCTTTTAGATTACCCATTTTTTTGATTTGTTGGATTTGCTTTAAGAAGTCTTCAAAATCGAATTTATTTCGTTTGATCCGTTCTTGAAGACGTTCGGCTTCTTTTTGGTCATAGAGTTCTTGAGCTCTTTTTGCTATTTCGACGATGTCACCCATTCCAAGGATACGGCTTGCCATACCTTCAGGGTTGAATTCTTGAATGTCTTCGAGTTTTTCGCCGGAACCTATGTATTTGATAGGCTTGTCAACTACAGTACGAATTGAGAGAGCCGCACCGCCACGAGTGTCGCCATCAAGTTTAGTAAGTATCACACCGTCGAAGTCGAGTCGGTCGTTGAAAGCTTTAGCAGTGTTTACCGCATCTTGACCGGTCATAGAGTCAACGACGAAGAGAGTTTCTTGTGGGTTGATTGCTTGTTTGATAGCAGCGATCTCGTTCATCATTTGCTCATCGATAGCGAGACGCCCGGCAGTATCAACAATCACTAAATCGTGGTGATTGGCTTTAGCGTATTTTATAGCGTTTTGTGCTATTTCAACAGGATTTTTATTTTCTTCTTCAGTATAAACCGGCACTTCAATGCTTTGACCGAGCACTTTAAGCTGTTCGATAGCAGCGGGACGATATACGTCGGCAGCTACGAGCAAAGGTCTTTTCCCTTTTGAGGATTTAAGTTTTTTTGCCAATTTTCCCGAGAAAGTGGTTTTACCGGATCCTTGCAGACCTGACATAAGAATAATAACGGGATTACCTTGAAGATTAAGCGGAGCTTCCGTACCACCCATCACAGCAGCTAATTCGTCGTGAACGATTTTGACCATCAATTCTTTGGGTTTCAATGCGTTAATCACATTTTGTCCCATCGCTTTTGCTTTGACGGTATCGGTGAATTGTTTAGCTACTTTATAATTGACGTCGGCATCTAAAAGAGCACGACGAACATCTTTAAGAGTTTCGGCAACGTTGATTTCGGTAATTTTGCCTTGACCTTTTAAAATTTTAAAGGAGCGTTCTAAACGCTCGGATAAATTTTCAAACATACCTATATAATATTTCTTTTGGGTGATTTACTTATTAATCAGTTATAATTTGTTAGTATCTTTTTGCGGGAAGATTACAGAAGGTTTGAATTGTTTTGCTTCTTCGATTGTCATTTGTGCATACGCAAGAATAATGACGATGTCGCCCGGTTGTACTTTTCTTGCAGCTGCACCATTAAGACATATCACGCCGGAGCCACGTTTTCCGGGAATGACGTAAGTATCGAATCGTTCACCGTTATTATTGTTGACTATATAGACTCTTTCTCCTTCAAATAAGTTGGCTGCATCCATGAGGTCTTGATCGATTGTAATGCTGCCTATGTAGTTAAGATTCGCTTCAGTGACAGTGGCACGATGAATCTTGGATTTCATTACTTCTATAGTCATTTCTTCTATTTTTTGTTTTTATAAGTGATATTGTCAATCAGTCTGACATCACCGCAATAGACTGTGATGCACCCGACAATGTAGTCAGAATCGTTCCAATCGTTGAGTTCTTGCATAGAGTAGCCATCGACGATGGAATAATATTCCACTTCACATTCCGGCAAAGCGTTGATTTGTTCCACAACTGAGTCGTGAGTGGCTTGAAGCGAATGTTCGGCGGCATAGACAATACTATCTTTGAGTGCTTTATATATTCCGGGAGCAATTTGACGTTGGCTTGCAGTCAATCTTACGTTTCTGCTTGACATGGCAAGTCCACCTGATTCTCGGCAAATAGGGCAAGCAATAATATCGATGTCAATATTTTCTGTTTGTGCCATACGACGTATTACTGCAATTTGTTGGAAATCTTTTTCGCCGAAGTAAGCGTGAGTCGGTTCAACCATACGGAAAAGCTTGCTGACGATTTGGGCGACGCCTTGAAAGTGTCCGGGTCGAAATTTTCCTTCCATCACTTCCGCAACATTACCGAGGTCGAAAAGTCTGCTATCTGCTTCTTTGTTTTGAGGAGGATAGATTTCTTCGACAGAAGGAGCAAATACGGCAGAAACGCCGGCGTTTTGCAACAATTTAAAATCAGCTTCTTCGTTGCGAGGATATGTAGCCAAGTCGGTAGGGTTGTTGAATTGAGTCGGATTGACAAAGACACTTACGACAGTAATGTCGTTGTCGCTGACAGCTCTGTCTACTAAAGAGATGTGTCCGGCGTGTAATGCACCCATTGTAGGCACTAAACCGATGGTTTTGCCATTCTGTTTTGCCGCATTGACAAATTCTCTAAGTTCTGAAACAGTTCTTAAAATCTTCATTTTACTTTTTTAATTTCGAAAAGCTATATTTCTATTTCAAACTGCAAAATTAATCATTATTTTGCCAATTCATCAAATAATTTGTAGAAAAAGCGATAAAAATATCTTAAAGTTATTTAAAAAAGCATATCACACATATATTTGTAAAGATTATTCAAAAAAAAATTACTAACTTTGCGGAAATATTGTGCAAACGATATTTAAGATAGATTTACTTACTGATAGTGAGTATATCGAGTGGCAAAACGTAAAACCAAATTGTGGCTAAAAGTCACTTTGAAAAATATGTCAAACAAACGAATATTATTTGTGGAGCAGGAGATAGCTCCTTATCTTCCTGACTCAGAATCGTCATTATTGGGGAAGAATATTCCTCAAGCAGCCCAGGGAAAAGGATTTGAGGTAAGAACATTTATGCCTAAATTCGGATGTATCAATGAGCGTAGAAACCAATTGCATGAGGTGATACGTCTCAGCGGTATGAATATTATAATCAACGACACCGACCACCCCTTGATAATCAAGGTGGCATCGCTTCAGCCATCACGCATCCAAGTCTATTTCATTGACAGCGACGATTTTTTTCATCGTCTTGATAGTGATATTGACGAAGTTGGAAGCAACCGTAGCGACAACGATGAACGAGCCATATTTTTCACACGAGGCACTATGGAGACTGTCAAAAAGCTCAGTTGGGAGCCGGAATTGATACATTGTCAAGGATGGATGTCGATGTTGGTACCGGCATATTTGAAGGGGATGTATTCCGATTATCCGGCATTCCGCAATTCGAAGGTGATTTATTCGATTGTATCGGGAGGGTTCGAAGGTACGCTCGACAAATCAATAATCGACAAATTACGCAACGACGGAGTCAGCGAAGAAAAGCTAAAGGTGCTGGAAGCAGGTACAGATATGACTTCTTTACATAAATTCGCAATCGACAATTCGGATGCAGTGATTTTTGCCACAGATTCAGTGTCGGATGAAATCGTCAAATATGTTGAAGAGAAAGGGTTGCCATGTCTGACATACGATAAATCCTCGCAAGGCATTGATGCATACAAAGAGTTTTATCTCGGACTTTAATGATGTCGGTCGATATCATTAATTTTGAGGCAGGCTCTACAAAATTTATTTGAAAATTTTTGTCAAAACAGAAAATGAAATTAAAAAAGATAATTTTAGGGATTTGTGCCACAGCAATGATGATGGCTTCCACTTCATGCGAGGAAGACAGCAGCATCGGCAGTTCGTTGAAACAAAACGAAGTAACGATTGTCGAAGATTCATCGTTCACTATTGCAGGCAAATCTGCTTTATCTCCACAGCTTGATTCAAAAACCATTACACAGATGTTGGGTAAATTGCATGTGCCTGAATATGGAGATTTACAATGCACATTTGTAACGCAACTTATGCCGGCACAGGCATTGAGCATCCCTGATAGCATCACAGCAGAAGATGTCGATTCGATAAGATTGCGTTTTCGAATGTCGAATGGTGCATTCACAGGCGATTCATTATCACCTCAACGTCTGCGTATCTATCGTTTGACCAAGCAACTTCCTGCCGACATCGACAACAATTTCGATGTAACCGGCTATTATGACACATCATCTCCGTTAGGCGAAAAGAGCTATACGGCATCTGCACTCGGGATGCTTGACACCGTCTTCAATAGTCCGTCGCGTTCGATATGGGTTCGACTTCCAAAAGCTTTTGCTTTAGAGACATTCAATGCTTATCGCAATCATCCGGAAATATTTACCGATCCTAACAGATTCCTTGAATATTTTCCGGGCTTATATGCGGAACAATCGTTTGGCAAAGGTCTGATAGTCAACATTACAAACACAGAATTGGTGACCTATTATCATCACACACAAAAGGTATCGATAGTAGAAAACGGAGTGGGTGTAACCAAAGATTCGGTTATGATGGATTCCACTACATTATTTTCAGTATCGCCTGAAATCATTTCAAGCAATAATATTAAAGTGCGTTTCGCCGATAGCCTTCGCCAACGCATTGATGCAGGCGAGCCGATTTTGGCCTCTCCTTGCGGATATAATGTAGAAATCGATTTCCCTGCAAAACAAATACTTGAAAGTCTGATAAATAGCGACTATAATATGGCTGTAATCAATAATTTGATTTTCTCTATCCCTGTGGCTGAAATAAAAAATGATTATGGCATCAAACCTCCGATGTATTTATTGATGGTCAAGACAAAGGACCTCAAGACATTCTTTGCCGAAAACAAAGTGCCTGATGATGCAACATCTTTTTGGGCTTCGTATGATTCCGACAAAGGTCTGTATACATTCACTTCCATGCGTCAATACATCGTCGATTTGCGTCAGAGCGGTAAAGAAATCACACCCGAAGACTATCAATTCACAATTGTGCCGGTGTCAATCTCTACAGAAGAGACTCTAAACCAATCGATAGTGGTCAGCGACTGCTCTCCTTATATTGCTCACCCATCGATGTGCAGTCTCAAATTGGACGAAGCAAAAGTGAAATTCACTTATTCAAAACAAGTTATTAAATAATCGCAAAGTTGATAAATTCGAATCAGAGTCGCAATATGCCATAGACCATACTGCGACTTTTTTGTAGAAATTTCTAACGAATCAGAAGCAGCCTAAAGAGATAATATGACTATCGGACCTATTTCCATTAGCAAGCAACGTCTTCCCTACATAGATTTTATGAAGGGAGTCTGCATCATCCTTATTGTTGCCATTCATATTTGCGAAGATATATTCCCACAACAAGTTAATGCGATGCTTCAAGCGTTTCGCGTGCCTCTCTATTACTTCCTTTCGGGCTTATTTTTCAAAGATTACGGCGGTTTCGGTGAATTTACACGCAAAAAGACCAATAATATCCTTGTGCCATTTGTATTTTTCTACCTGATGGCATGCGGATTGGCAATTGTGTGTAGCGAATTGCTCCATTTAGACGAAAAGGGGCTAATCAACGATTCATGGCAATGGGGCTATCTGCTCGACCCTATTTTCGAAAGAGATTATCACTACAGTGTAGCTCTGTGGTTCTTGCTAAGTCTGTTTGAAGTCAACATCATCTACTATTTTTTGCAACGCTATCTATCGCCGGTGGCAGTGGCAACAGCATCGATAGCAATCTCTCTATCGGGTTGGTTCTTAGGACTATATGATGTGATTCTTCCGCTGATGCTCGACACTGCATTGTTGGGACTCCCCTATTTTGTTTTGGGTGTTGCGATTCGTCGACAAGGAGCATTGCAACCTGCCGGCTATGATAAATACGGACTCCTTGCATTCCCTCTGATTTTGGTGTTACTCTATTTTGTGGCGGAAAATCTGAATATCTTCGACCAAATTTTACCCGGCTACATTGAAATGTATCTCACTTCATTTGCCGCCATTATAGGATTTCTTTGGTTCTCTAAAAATCTTCCATACATACCTGTAATCTCTTACTTCGGACGATATTCATTGATAGTATTAGGCACTCACAGTATGATACTTTCTCCGGTCAAAGCTATCGGCTATAAGATGTTGGGTGGCGATTATTGGGTGCATTGGGCTATCCTTGTCGCTGTGTTTGCCATCGAATTGGCAATTATCCCTATTGTAGTACGATTATTTCCACGCTTCACAGCTCAAAAAGATTTAATCAAAGCCAAATCCGCCCTCAATAACAGATAGACTATGACACTGCTCAACACACAGACAAAACAACGTCTCCCCTACATAGATATTATGAAAGGGGTGTGTATCATCCTTATAGTCGGAATTCATATTTCGTTTGGGATATTTCCCGGACAATTTAATGCGATGCTTCAAGCGTTTCGCGTGCCTCTCTATTACTTCCTTTCGGGCTTATTCTTCAAAGATTATGGCGGTTTCGGCGAATTTACCCGCAAAAAGACCAACAATATTCTTGTGCCGTTTCTGTTCTTCTATCTGATAGCGTGCGGACTGTCGATTGTGTGCTGCGAACTGCTCCACTTAGACGACAAAGGGATGCTCTCAGAATCGTGGCAATGGAGTTATTTACTCGACCCACTGACCATTCGCGAATATCACTATGGAGCAGTGCTATGGTTCTTGCCGAGCCTTTTTGAAGTGAATATTATCTACTATCTTATGCAACGCTACCTCTCGCAAAAAGCCATTTATATCGTTGCTGGCGGACTATCGTTTTTCGGTTGGTACTGCCCGCACTTAGGCATATATCTTCCTCTGATGCTCGACACTGCATTTGTGGCTCTGCCGTTCTTCATCTTGGGATGCAAATTCCGACAAATCGATGCTCTGAAGAAAACTAAATACGACCGACTTGGATTGGTACTGATTCTGCCGGTAATGGTAATACTATATTTCTTCGCAGTCAATATGAGCATACTGCACCAACGCTATCCCGGCTATTTCAACCTTTATCTACTCTCATCGGTGGCTATGATTACCCTATTCCTATTTGCAAAAAATCTGCCAAAAATACCCGTTATCTCCTATATCGGACGCTACTCAATTATCGTATTAGGCACTCACACATTGATATTGGTGCCTATCAGAATGCTCTATTTCAAATATTTAGGCGAACATTATTGGGTGTATTGGGCAATTTTGGCTACCGTCATCGCCATCGAACTACTGATAATCCCGGTGATGATACGCCTATTTCCACGCTTCACTGCCCAAAAGCCACTCTTCGGCAAATAACATCCAAACCAACACACTTCATCATCAACAGACACCTCTCACTTTCCTATCGAATCATAAAATTTTCATTGATAACTCATTTTATTTTTATTTTACCGGAATTAATCACAATTACTTTATCTCCAAGAATCCCATTAGGAATGCGTCGGGAAAGATGAATTTCTTTTCGCCAAGAGTAAATTTGATATGGATAAACTTCTCATTTTTGTTGATTTTAACAACCGTTCCTTTGCCGAATTTCTTGTGTATGACGGTGCTATCAACTCCGATTGATTCTAATTTTGTTTCAAAATCATGCATTGCTTGTGGCTCTTGCGATGATGTAGCAGTTGTAGCAATCATAGGTTTTTCTGGTTGCATTTGAGCAATATGGCTTACTTTTGCGGTGGAGTTACTATCCACTCGTTTTGCCACTTTATGAAGAGTCTCAGCAATTTCGGCATCCCTTGAATACGAACTATAATCAGCCTCGCACATTGAGGATTGTTGGTTATAGAACAGTTTCTCATATTGAGTCTTGCGTATTGTGGTATCCCAACCGCCGACTTCATCGTTAGTATGCTTGTCAATACCTGTATAGGTGAGACTGGCGTCTTCGTAGCGTTTGAACTTGAAGATAGCATCGTTCATAAGCGGTGCATTGAACACACCAAGCGAGCAAAGCATATTGAAATCCTCGACACTCAAACCTGTAACCTTTTTGAATAAGCCCGGCTCTAATTGCGTGATGACATCTTTCAAGCAGCGTTCACGGTAGTCGGTAAGGTACATAAAGACAGGAATGCGAGTAGCAAACTTTATCAGTTTCTCTTGAATCTGTTTGCGTTTACTCTTCATTTCCTTTTCTTCGGCAGAAAGTTCTTTCTTCTCCTTTGGCGTCTGGTCGGGATTCTCTTTCTTAGCCTTCTTTACTGCTTCGGACTTGTTGATAATGGTTGTAAGGTCACTATTAAGGTTACGGAAGCCCTCGATGTTCATCAGTGCTTTCATCGCCTCAGTACTTGCCAACAGGCGTTTCAACGTGTCGTTATCCACATTCACAAGCAGAGCCGATTCCCAACGCTTGGCGAGTAGTGTCGCCGATGTACCTGCTAAAGCAATATCGAGAATGTCTTGTGCGTCTACCTCTTTCATACTGCTGCCATCATAGGCAAGCACAGGCAAGAATTTGATAAACTCGCCTACCTTTGCTTCGGGGTTGCTCTCGTTAATATCCAATCGGCAACTGTAATCGGATATTTGTCGCAAGGCTCTGTCAAGTGCAAAGTCAAATACATAGCACTCAT
>CAZGEX010000035.1:0-26134 GCA_964524385.1 uncultured Sangeribacter sp. | reverse complement strand
AAAAGTAGCCAGCCCCTTTGTTCTATCAAGGAATTTGGCTACTTTTGCATCAGAGTTGTTTGATAAAGCATAACACAGAAATTTGGTGTCATCTCGAAGTCGCCAAATCGTTACTAACAACTTTCTGTCATAGCATTCGCTATTTGTGTATCAATCAGATACAAAATAATTGATTATCCGAACGCAAAGATAATGAAATGTTGAAATGTGTAGGACGTTTTATGCAAAAAAAAATAGAACAGTGATTAAACTTTTTAAAAATTTGATGTCATAGCATTGTTAGTAAAAATATAAGTTATAAATGATGAAAAAGAGATTTGCCACAAGTGCATTTGTTGTTATGCTCGGAATATCCTCGATGTTTGCAAAAGGAGTAATTACGGGTTCGGTAACAGACAAAGAGACAGGAAATGTAATAGATTATGCCACAGTACAGTTAGTGGATTATAAGACCAATCAACCGTTAACAATAGGTACAAGTACTGATGAAGCGGGGAGATTCGAACTAAAAGATGTGCCAAATGGCAAATACTATGTTAGAATTTCGAATATAGGAAGTGTTCAACAAGAGAGAGAAGTGACAGTTTCGGACAATACAGTAAGTGTTGGTGTTGTATCGTTGAGTCCTGATTCCAAAATGTTACAAGAGGTAGTGGTAGAAGGTATTCGTTCGCAAATGCGATTTGAATTGGATAAGAAGGTGTTTACAGTCGATGCAAATATAGCATCGGCAGGTGCATCGGCGAGTGAATTATTGGAGTCGATACCTTCCGTAGAAGTAGATCAGGATGGAGAAGTTTCTTTGCGTGGAAATTCTTCTGTCACAGTATGGATAAATGGTAAAGAATCGGGGCTTACAGCCGATAACAGAGCCCAAATACTTGAACAAATACCGGCAGAAACAATCGAGAGCATCGAAGTGATAACCAATCCTTCTGCAAAATATAGTCCTGAAGGGACAGCCGGAATTATCAATATAGTGTTAAAGCAAGATCGTAAAGGCGGGTATTTTGGCAGTGCGGAAATCAGTGCAAACTCGCGAGGTGGAGGAAATGTAAATTTCAATTTCAACTACAACGATAGCAAGTGGGATATGTATGCAGGAATTGGTTTCAGAATGCGTCATAACAAGGGCGGTAGCAATTCGTACAGAGAATATATAGCAGATGATACATTTTTGGAATCAGAGGGCGAATCGAAAAATCATGGTAACAACTTATTTTTACGACTTGGAGCTACTTACTATTTTACTCAAAAAGATAATATATATTTCAATGGATTTGGAATGTTTGGTCATAGCTGGGGCAATAGCTCGACAGTGTATTCATCAAATGTGCCGGGTCAATGGATTAGCAATATAAATACATCTCGTAATAGTGACGATATGCGAGGGATGCACTTTGAGTTGGGCTATAATCATAAATGGTCAGATAAGCATTATATTGATATTATGGGTGCTTACAATGATTGGGGTGGTCCGCGATGGAATTCGTATTATCAGGAACAAACCTATCCGGAAGATGTGTATAGTACGTTATATCAAGAGCAAACCAATGAAATGGCAACAAATTCATGGGAGGCAAAAATTGACTACACAAACCATTTTACAGATTGGTTGAAAATGGAAGCCGGGTATAATGGTAATTATTCGCATGAGAATTCGCCTGTCAACACGATGCAAGGTCCGAAATATACAGATATAAGTGTAAATCCTGATTTGTATAATCGTTTCATCTACAATAATAATATTACAGCTTTCTATTTGACACTCGGAGGAAAAGTGAAAGCATTTTCGTTCTCCGCCGGTTTAAGAGCAGAAGCATGGCAAGTAAGAGCCAAATCGCTTGCATATGGTCAAACAGAAGCGGATGTAGAACCTTTTAAAAAGAATGATTTTGCTTTGTTCCCATCGGCTTTTGTGTCATGGTCATTGCCAAAAGATAATGAATTGCAAGTTAACTTTACACGCCGTATACGTCGTCCATGGGGTGGTCAACTTAATTCTTTTCAAAACATATCAGATCCAACCAACATATCGTATGGTAATGAAGAATTGCAACCACAATATTCAAATGCGTTCGAATTAAATTATCTCAAATCTTGGGATTATCACATGATTAGTTTTTCCGGTTATTTGCGTACAACGGAAGATGTAATGGAACGTGTAAGTTACATTGACCCAACAAGTAATGTAATGTACACCACTACAGCCAATGTAAGTAATTCTGTGTCGGCAGGTTGTGAGATTGTTGTAAAAAATTCGTTGTTTAAAAACCGATTGGATTTGACCACTACAGCCAATCTTTATAATTATCATTTGGATGCATGGGAACTTGATTTTGATCATAATGGAATGTCAATTCCTATTTCAGGAAAGAAACAAGATAGTTTCGCATGGGACATCAGATGTATGGCCAACGTTAGATTGCCTTGGGGATTGTCATTTCAAGCGACAGGAGGTTATAATTCAAAGCAAATCACAGCACAAGGTCAAAGAGAGCCGGGTTGGAGTGTAGATGCGGGTATTAGAAAAACTGTCGGCAATTGGTCGTTCTCATTAAATTGCCGCGACATATTTGATTCACGCAAGCGTCATAGCATAACTTACGGAGATACATATTGGCAAGAATCAGAAGGTTGGAGAGGTGGTAGACAACTTCGCCTTACAGTGAAATATTCGTTCGGAAATATGAAAGCAAAACAAAGTAAAAATAATGTGCAGCAGATGATGATGCAAGAATCAGGAAGTTACGATTTGGAAGGTTTGGAATAAGAATTAATATAGATGTAAATAGAAAGTATAATACGCATCATCAGCATAATGTTGTGTATTATGCTTTTTTTATGTAAATTTGCGTAAATTATAATGTTGTTGATGAAGAAAATATTTAAAGGAATAGCGATAATTGTGTTGCCGATAGTAGTAATGCTCGGCTGTTCCGAACAAGATGCTTGTCCGGCGGGACACATTGTAACGGATGATGCATTTATTGAAGGAAGAAATTGTGCAAAGCAATTTATAAGTGGAGAATTGCAGGACTCAGTGGAGTTGCAGAATAAACTATTTGAAGCTAAAGCAGAACTTAGTAAATATATTGTCGAAGGTGATACTATGGGTGCCAAAGCATTTGATGAAGCATTCAGATCAACAATAAAAACAATACGACCTGAATTATCAAATAGGATTTTTTTGTCGTCTGAATCGAAATGAAAACAGATATGAGTCAAATCGTTAGAAGTCTGATATTGTTATTGGCCATAATGATATGTGGTCAAACGATAGCTTATGAGAATCCGAAAAGAGAGTTTCGTGGGGCATGGTTGCACGTTATAGGACAATCGCAGTATCAACGAATGGGTACTAAAGCTTGTAAAGCTTATATATCAGAGCAATTAGATAAATTAGTAGCTACAGGATGCAATGTTGTGATATTTCAAGTGCGTCCGACAGCAGATGCTCTATATAAGTCAGAAATAGAAGGGTGGAGCTCATGGCTTACGGGGAAACGCGGTAAAGCACCTTCTCCTATGTGGGATCCTATGCAATACACTATAGATGAGGCTCATAAGCGTGGAATGGAATTTCATGCCTGGCTGAATCCATATAGAGTGACATCGTCATCAAAAGATAATCTTCCTGCCGACCATTTGTATTATCAATCGCCGGAAAGATTTGTGAAATTCAGTGGTCAAATATTTTTTGACCCTGCATACAAGGAAAATAGAGATTTGATTACATCTATCATCAGCGACATAGTAAAGCGCTATGATGTGGATGGGATTCACTTAGACGACTACTTTTATCCATATCCAAAAGGTTCGGTCAAATTCAACGGAGATGATGATAGCTATGCAAAATTCGGCGGTGAAATGGATCGTGGCGACTGGCGTCGCCAAAATGTGGATTTATTAATCGAACAGTTGCATAAAGCAATTAAATCTGAAAAAAGTTGGGTGCGATTTGGTATAAGCCCATTCGGCATTTGGAGGAATAAATCATCTGATAGTAGAGGAAGTGATTCGTCCGGGTTGGAAAATTATGATGACCTTTATGCAGATGTATTGCTTTGGGATAAAGAAGGATGGGTTGATTATCTTGCACCTCAATTATATTGGCAACTTGATTTAAAAGCTGCTCCAAGTAGACATTTAGTGGAATGGTGGAATGACAATGTGAAAAATGCCGACCTGTATATAGGTCAGGAAGTGAAGCGAACAATGGATACGCCGGATCCACAAAATAATGACCAAAATGAGTTGGATACAAAGGTCCGATTATCAAGAGAACTTAAAAAAGTTGGTGGAAATATTTGGTGGCATGGATATTGGGTAACCGATAATTATAAAGGTGTAGCAGATTCATTGGCGTTAAAATATCAATCTACGCTTGCTTTACCTCCTGTGTATAATAAGTTAGAGCAAAATCATTGTTCTGTTGGAGATTTGAGTTCGCGAAAGCAGGGAAATGATGTTATTATAAGTTGGGAACATCCGGATAATTTTACCGGTTATGGAAGTGATGTTACAATAGGATTGTCTGAATCAGACATAGTGAAATACGTGGTTTATGAGTTCTTTGATGGAGAAACAATTGATATTGAAGACTCTCAAACGATCGTTGCGATCACACCTCAAAATGCTGTCAGAATAAGCGATGTGGATAAAGGTACCACAGTTGTGGTTACTCCCATAGATAGGCTTAATCGCGAAGGTAAGGCATCATATATAAGATTTTAAAAGTATAGCTGAAATGGAATCTTTATATAAAGAGGTTGAGAGCATAGATGAATTGCGATTAGAATTGCAGAAGGTCAGCGTTTTTGAACATTATGCATTTCAAGATATAGATTTTAATAAAGTAGCTGATGAAGTAAGAAATTGCTGCTTTGCAGAGTGCCTGTTCATGGGTTGTGATATGCCTCAATCTATGGAGAATAAAATTAAAGGTAATTCCTATCTTTTGCCGAAAATGGATTTGCCATTTAATGTTTTTCCTGCCGGATTATATACTGCGAATGATTTATATCTCGGATATGACTCAAATAATGCAGAATATTATGACAAACAAGTATATACTCATTATCTGACTGTTGGCAAGCATACAATAGATATAAAAGAGACGTTGGCTCGCTCATTACATGATCACTCTATAAATAATGCATTGACTGATTTATTGTCAAATTATAGAGAAGAGGATGTTGTAGCAGTAATGGGAGGACACGCAATTATGCGTACAGATAAAATATATCGAGAAGTGGCTCTGCTAAGTAAACGGCTTACGGAAAGCGGAAAAATCATGATTAGTGGAGGTGGTCCGGGAGCAATGGAGGCAGTGCATTTGGGAGCGTGGCTGTCGGGATATGGCGATAATGTAGTGGATGAAGCAATAGAAATGCTCTCTGAGGCTGCAACGTTCTCCGATAAATTATGGGTTGAAACTGCATTTAAAGTAATAGATAAATTTCCACAACAACAATTTGTCAGCATCGGAATTCCAACGTGGTTTTATGGTCATGAACCAGCTACACCCTTTGCAACGCATATAGCTAAGATGTTTCATAATAGTATTCGTGAGGATGGTTTGCTTGCTATCGCTAAAGGGGGTGTGGTATATGCCCCGGGCAGTGCGGGAACATTGCAAGAAGTGTTCCAAGATGCTGCACAGAATCATTATAGGACATTCGATTGGTCAAGTCCTATGATATTTTTTAAATCAGAATATTGGTTGAATGAAGTGCCTGTTTATCCCTTTATTAGTAATCTTGTCAATTCGGGGAAATATAAGAATTTGGAATTGTCGATTTCAGATGATATAGACAAAATTACAGAACTATTAATCAATTTTATTCCGAAAAAATAACTATCTTTGCATTTCATTTTGTAATACAATCCCCGGATTGTTGCAATTTAGAAACTAAAGTGTGGCAATATACAGATAATCAGTAGTATATGTGGATTTTTGAGCCGATATTAAAAACAACTTTGTGGGGAGGTGAACGAATCTCCGCATTTAAGGGTGTGGATTTTACTCAGAAATCGATTGGAGAAAGTTGGGAAATTTCCGGGATTAAAGGAAAAGAGTCGATAGTTGTCGGAAGTGCAGATAATGGGATGATATTATCAGAACTTCTTAATAAATATAAAGCAGATTTGCTTGGTAAAGCCAACTATGCTCGATTTAAAAATGAATTTCCTTTATTGGTGAAGTTTATCGATGCTCAAAAAGATTTGTCAATTCAAGTGCATCCCAATAACGAAATGGCACAACGTCTATGTAATTGTCAAGGCAAATCTGAAATGTGGTATGTCATAGATGCCGCACCATCTTCTGTATTGTGTAATGGATTTTCAGAAAAAGTGTCGCGTGAAGAATATGAGCAAAGAGTGGCGGATGGTTCGATAGCACAAAAACTCCACTATAATACCGACATAAAAAAAGGAGATTTATTTTATGTGCCTGCAGGAAGGGTCCATTCTATAGGTGCCGGTGCTTTCTTGTTGGAAATTCAACAGACTTCCGACATTACATATAGAATATATGATTTCGGGCGTTTAGATTCAAATGGAAATCATCGCGAATTGCATACGAAATATGCCTTAGAGGCTCTAAATTTTGATGATAATGCGGGAAGTTGTATAGATTATGAGAGAAAAGATAATTGTAAAGTACAATTATTAGAAACAACTTATTTTACGACAAATCTGTTCAACCTTGATATCGCTTTTGATAGGGATTATTCCGGATTAGATACTTTCAAAATCTTAATAGTTGTAGAAGGTGAATGTGAGATTTCAAATAGCACTGAAAAATTAAATCTTCGTCAAGGGATGACGGTGTTGATTCCTGCATCGGATAGAAGTATTAAAATTGTACCGAAAAATTCTGTTTCTATTGTAGAAACCTATGTCGAATAAGTAATAATGAAATAATATGACTTGAAAGAAAAAGCGGACCGTTATAATAGATCCGCTTTTTCTGTTATTTGCAATTATACAGTTATTTCACAATTATTTTCTTTGTGGTAGAGTAATTTCCTTGAGATACTTTTATAATAGCAAATCCTGATGTGAAATCAGCAAGATTGATTTGAGTATTGTTGCCTGATGGATAATCAATAATTTTGCTGAGTACTCTTCCGTCAACTGAAATTATTTCTGCACAGAATGGAGTAGATTCATCTTCAAAATTGATGTTGCAAATATTATTGTTTACTGACAATTTAATATTAGTTCCTGTGTTGCTATTTATTCTTTCGATGCCGGCAGGGTCAGTAATGTCCACTTGATAAGCATTAAGTACCGATCCGGAGCGTGAGTTCATTGCGAATGCCACTACATATAAATCGTCTTCACCAACATAATCTTCCGGTATGGTTAGCTGAGTACTATGAGAAACTTTATCTCCGACATTAATTTGGCTTGGAAAGCTATTTGCTTCGCCTGTGAATGCTGTAGCTTCCAAGATAGGTACATGGTAATATGTCATAATCTCTGCCGGAATATCAGCAGGGAGGAAATAATATTCGCGAGATGCAGGTAATGTAGCTGAGTTGGATTGTTTAAAGGCATTTCTGTTTTCAGAAAATTCTTTATTGAAAATTGCATAACCTATTCTGTAATAGTCGTTACTATTGTCATATTCTTTAGCAAATTCCACTTCAGCATCAATGTTTACTTTACTCTTATCTGCTACATCAAGCTTGGCTGTAGCAGTAACTTTTGCATATGTGGGTTCATAAATTGATTCGCGAAGTATGTCATATTTATCTGCACCTGTCATGCTTTGGTTGACATAATCTTTGTCGCGATTGACAATAATTCCCGGCATATTCATAATCCAACGTTGCAAACCGGTCCAATAGCTTTCAGCCAATTGGTCAGTGCAATGTGAATTGATGTAAATCATTTCGTCTTTAAGACGTTTTTTTGCAGGATAAAGATAGATGTCGCCGTTAGGGCAGTTATTGCACCACATTGCAGTCATTTTCTCTACAAGATACTTGCGTTCGAAATATGAACGTACGATGTTGTCTTCAATGAGTGTATATCCGTTATCATCGTCAGTAATTGCTGTGATTGTATAAGATGTAACTTCATTTTGATCGGAAGGTATTTCAATTTCTACCTCAATTACTTCGCTCGGTGCAAGTTCTTTAGATATATCAATAGTAGAAGTTTCAATTTCATTACCGTCAGCTGCATAACTAAGGGCGAACTCTTTAATAGTCGCACGTTTCCCAATATTTGTGATTCTTAATGTGCCTTTTGCTTCATCTTCATTGTTGTAGAAAACTTTTAAGTCTGTCTCTGCGACAAATTTAACATCAGGAATCATTCCGATGGTAAGGTTGTCAATAGCAAGTATAAATTTATTGTTGCTTTGATTAACAAAGGCAATATAAATGTCTTTTCCTTTGTATTCCTTTAGAGGAATGATGTGTGTAGTCCAATCGTAGGTTTCCTCTTCGATTGTTATTAATTCAGTGAATGATTCGATTTCTGTGTCGGTAGTGGAAATCATCACTTTGTAGGTCTCAAAGAGATTGTTAAAGATTGATTTTGCATCCCAACGTAAGCATACTTCATTAGATAATACGCGTACTTGAGGGGTAATCAGCCAATTCTCTTGAGCTCCATTGTCAATGCTCCCGGTATGAGATAGACTTAGGGCTGCCTGATTTGCTGAATTATCTGTGTAAGTAGTAAACCAAGCTTTATCAAATTTCACGTTTTTATAATATTTCTGATCAATGGTTGTCGCATCTCGTTCAAGTATAGTGAATGTTTGAGGCATTCCATTGTCAAAATTCTCTTCTATAGAGAAAACTGCCTGTCCGGCAGCCTCTGAAAAGGCTGCACAGACAAGCAGTGTTGCTAATATTGATTTCATTTCAATTATTCAATAATCATTTAATTGCAACTTTCTTTCCATTGATGATATAGAATCCTGCAGGAAGTGCATTGACTGCTGCTTTATCTGCCTTGTTAAGAAGTTGGATTCCTTGGAAATTGTAAACTGTAAATTCAGTGTCAGAAGTGATTGCTTCAATGCCGTTTGCATTGCTTGCTTTGAGAAGCACTACGATTGAACCATCTTCTTGTTCTTCTACTGAAATAATTACATCTTCATATTCAACACCACCATTATCGCTTACCATAATGTTGTTGCCTGTCAATGAAGGAACATATTCTACATCAGCTACAAGTTCTTCTCCATTAGTACCAAATGCTGTATCCCAAGTGAATTCAGAACCTTTGGTGTTTTTAACAATCTTGATCTCTCCGGAAAGTTTTGGAAGGTTGATTATATGTAGAGTTTCATTTTGTGCTGTAAATTGATTTGCTTCGATGTTCCATTCGTTGAATGTACCTGCGATAGAATAAACAGTTTCATTTTCTACTTCTGCTTGTGGGATGTCAGATAGAACAAATGTTACATATTCGGAAGCAACTTTTCCTTGAGCATAAACTACTTCGATTTTCACTTCTTGAGTTTCTGAAGCTGTTCCAAATTCAAATTCCCATTCTGTAGCTTGTCCGTCAGCATCTAAGTTGTCGGCAACGCGTGCATTGTGACCGACATATACGTTATAACGTTCGAAATCAAGGTCTTCGCTCATTTCAGGAGCATCCCATGCAATTGTTACAAAAGGAACGTTGTATTCTGTAGTGATTCCTTCATATGGGTCTGTGTATGAAAGTTTTTCATAACGTTTTGATACGGCTCTGATGTTTGTTACGCATGGAAGTTCGATAGCAGAAGTAAATGATGCTACATTTGATATGTTTTTGCCTTTTTCCATTTCTTCAAGTTCATCGAAGAGTACTGTTTGTACGAAATAGTCGTATGTGCCATTCTTCAAATTAGAGTCGATATAGAAATATTTGCCTGTTTCAGGATCGAGTGATGCAGCATCACTTGAAAGAACTCGACCTTGGTACATTCCGTAACGATAGATGTCAAATCCGTATTGTTCCATTGCTGCATTTGAAGGAGCAGAAATCCATACTTTAGCCGTGTTTACTTCATTTTCAACTGGTTCAACAGCAATTTGACATGAGTATTGTCCGTTGAAATCAGAGTATTCAGTTATAGTTTCAAGACCGCTCTTCATCCATTTTGGTTCTGATTGCCATTCGTCCCAACTCCAATCTTGGCGGTGTACGCGAGATTTGTCGTCAACATCACACCAATATTCGGTATAGCTGCTATTCATTTCCAACCATTCTTCTGTACCCGGATTATATTTCCATTTTGTAGTTTCATATTTTACTAACAAGTCGTCCTCGTAAGTCCAGTAATATGAATAAGTCGGTTCTTCGTCTGTGTTGAATCTTTCTTCTTTTATTTTGCGGTTTTTGTCATCATAAGTGATTTTTGCATCAAATTTATATGATTCGAAGAATCCATCACCTACTATTGTTTGTGGGCAGTTATGTGCTACGAAATCACTATATTCTTCGCTTGAAATCAAGTACCAGTCAGTTTTGTCTCCATTTGGAACATAGTAGTCATATGTGTCTTGTGCCATTTTAGACATTTTGATGATATTGCCTTCTTCATCATATTCGTAAGCAATATATTGAGTTTCTGTTCCGGGTATTTCTTTTATGAGTTGACCTGCATCGTTGTATTCGTATTTAGCCCATACGTTGGAAACTTTCCAAATTTTGTCTTTTAATGGGTCTGCTCCTGTGCCATAAAGACCATATTGTTCTGACCATTCGTGAACAAGATTGCCATTTTCATCATAGTCATAGTGGTAGTAGTTGGTGATTTCAAATCCTGCTTCTGTGACATTTCCGTAGTCATCTGTCCCACCTACTTGCCATCCGTAACGAGCAGAGCGTAATAGTTTGTTTTCGTTGTTGTAGTAGAACACTTCTTTTGAACCTACACCATTTTCGTCGGTTGCCGCTGCACCTAAGATGTCACCAATAGTTTTAACGCATAAAACTTTGTTGGCATTGCCATATTCATCTTCATCACCTCCTCCGGGAGTCGGAGTTTGTACCACTTCACCATCTGCTGTGGATTTAGAGAAACAAATACCTACGTTGATGCCAGGAAGTACACCGTCAGCTGTTCTTGTAAATTCACCTTCTGCAGAGATGTCTGCTTTGAAAATGAATGTTCCACATACTAAGTAATATGTGTTTTCGTCATATTTTGTAAGACTTGAAGTTTCATAAGCATTACCCGGCTTGATTGTGCCATAGTCTTTGATTACTTCGTCTGTTTTTTCGGTTAAATCATATCTGTGAACAGATACTTTTTTACTCCAAAATGCTTCAACTCCTGATAAAGCCGGATCTTTTTCTGTTAATACATAAATCAAACCGCCATTATTGTCTGAACCATAGCCTCTGTAGTCCGGTTTGTCAGTGCCACTTTCAGATGTCCAAAGCACTGCAGCTTCTTTTAATGACAAATCTGTTGTATTGACTTCGTATGCTACGATTTTATCAGATGATGTAGCATCGTCTCCTTCTCCGGAATTAACACGTGTCCAAAGCACAACATATAATTTTTTTGTGCTTTCGTCGTAGAAGATAGTTTTTGCATTGCTATCGCTAAATCCTAACGAACCGGTTTGTAATGAACCAAGTTCCAAAATGTTACCTGTAGTGAAATTAATTGATGTTACAGTATAAGGAGAAGCTTTTGCAACTGAATAGTATATGTCGCCTGCTAACGTTCCGGCTCCATACTCTTGGCTCCAAGCTTCTTCTGTTGAAACTGTGTACTCTGTAATTGTTTTAGGTGCTGCCAAGTCGATAGCATAAATTACACCTTTTTTTACATCTACATTTGAAATTGATTTTTGCAACTGTAGATATGCTGTTTGTGCAGCAACTGTTGCAATACTCAATACAAGTAGGCTGAGTAGGGTAAAAATTTTCTTTCTCATAAATTTAAAATTAGTTAAAAATATTGTGATTTAAAAATTGGCTGTGTCGATTCTCGTTATAAGCGATTGATGATGTTTTATTTGATTCACATGATATTGAGATTTATTTTGCAAATATATGTATTATTTACCTAAGAATAAGCAATATATCTTAAAAAATATTACTAATAAGTGTTGTCGAAATTAAAGTTGCGATTAGTGCAGGATAAATTGGCTTAATATGGCACGAAATATATTTTCAAAACAGGGATAACGCAAAGTTGAGAATAGCGTCTTTCCCATTTGCAAATTCATCAGGAGAGCAGTGTATTTCATATCCAGGTGTTGGGTCGATACCGGTTTCAATGTTTCGGTTATAGGGGTCGGTGATTGGACAAGCTGAGAATCGTATGCTCCACCCATTAGGTAGTTCGGCAGAGAATGGCATCCCACCACCACCACCGGTGCGAGCTCCTACGATTTTTACATTTGGTAATGATTTCATAATTGCTACAAAATTGTTGGCGGCACTGAAGCAGGAACGATTAGTCAGTACGACGATTGGTTTATCCCAAATTATACGGTTGCTATCAGCCGGTTCATAATAGAATGGATATGGCTCCGAGAAGTCGTTATGTTCCGGTCCGGTTTTATGACGTATGTAGCCGGCGAGTGTGGTCTTGTGAATAAATCTGCGTACAAAAGTTTCGATATTGGTAAGTTCTCCGCCTCCGTTGTCTCTGATGTCAATGATAAGTCCATTGCAGACAGCCAATTCGGATAATATCCAATCTAAATTTCCTTCGCCAACAGTCGATGAAAAAGATGGGTAGTACATATAGCCGATATTGTTCTCCATTATTTTATAAATAATTCCGGAAGCAGTTTTATAGTCGAATTTTAAATAATGTTCTTGAAGGACTCTGTAATCAAAGTCTTGAGGATAATCTGTCCACCATTTTTTGTAATAAGAGATATCAAAACCGGAGATTAAGTTGGTGTGACCATCCTTGAGTTCATCAATCATTTCGGCACAAACTGCAAACAGTTCTTGTGAAGATGTACCGGGAATGATGCGTTTCCTGTATTTGTTGCCAAGTTGTTGCCAATCAATATTTTTTTCTTCAAAGAAGCAATAATGTTCATCAAGAATTGTCCAAAGAGCATCGAAATTTCCTTCAGCATTATTTTCCCACTCTTTATATGGTTGACATGAGTTGGTGAGAAATAATGAAATGATTATGAATATGGTGATGATAAAATGCTTCATGTTAATATAGTGCTGAGATTATGTTACATGTAGTTGGATATTTAATTGAACGTTGATTTATCCAATCAGAAGAAATGCCGAATGTTATAGCATGAGATGTATGTCGTGTGTTGATATTATTAATATAAGATGATTTAATGTTAAATCTGTATCCAAGTCGAAGTGAAATGTTGCCTATTGCAAAGCTTGCCGACAAGTGATTATCCAAGGAGAAATGGTTTCCCCACCAACCGAAGTGGACCAATCCGGAGTGGCTGCCTAAATAGATTTCATAATATGTTTGCCCGTAATCCGGAGAAAAAAATACGCCCAAAGAGGGGAGTGTTGTTCTGTTTGTGATGCGTATTGGTACTTTCCCGATGTTTAATGAATATGAAGCAATGGCATTGATGGAGGCATCAATAGATGCATAAGCTGAAACAGGATTATTTGAGTTTCGTGGTAAATATAGAGTACCGGCATTGATAATGGTGCCACTTCCACCTCCAATTGTTAAACCCTTGATAGGTTGGTATTTATAAAAGATGTGCCATCCAAAATCAATTCCGATATTATACAAAGAGGAATTGTGAGCCGGACTTTTGCATATATCGCCGTATATTGCAGCATCGAATATCATTGACAGATGTTGCGGATTCTGTTTTAATGCTTTCATCCATTCTGCCGATAGTGAAAACTTGTCGCCTGTGTATTTTAATGGGGATAGGTATGTGTCGATTATTTCGGATTTGCCCCATTCGATGGAATATGTAGATGAAATCGGTCGAATTTCATAGTGCTTATTCTCTATTGTGTCAGATGTGGATGCTGATGCAATAGAGGGAAAGCAAACGACAGTAAATAATATTATTGAAAGCAGACGAATATTCATTTAATCAATAAGTTAGTTTGAATTTTCATCGTCAATAAAGAGTTGTTGTTGCCCGGTTAATTCATCTCTTATATCTCCTTGGCTGATTATTTCATCATCTACAGATTCTATAATAGTTTCTGTATTAGTATTCTCTTCCGGTAATCGGGTTGGTTGTAATTCGATGATTTCGGCTATTTCGAATGTGGATATGCGTTTGCCTTTTGCTTTGAAGCTCTTCACTCCAATAAATTCGTCTGCGTCTATTTCTATTGAACCTCGAACTTCATCTGTACCACCAAATTTTATTTCGAAACGAGGATACATGATGTCGGTCATCAATATTATTTCGGATTTAGCATCTTCCCCGACAAATCGTTGATGTTTGGCTGAAGGCTCAAATTTGAAGCGTTTGAGATATGGGTATCCTTGTGTAGCATCGTTGAGGGCTACTGTCCATATCGTTGATGAATCGAATTTGCATATAATTCGGATATTGTCCTCATAGTGGTTGGTGTCTGCAAAAGATGTAGTGTAGTATTCACCATTATTTAAGACAACAAGCACTTGATCGTTTGCGTTAAATTCTCCGAGTAAATCACCTCGACCATCATAATTTAGGCGAAGTACATCGCGGTCGAACCATACTTTGCGTCCTCCTAACGTGCTGGCTCCTTTTTCTTTGAGTGAAATGCGATGTATTTCATTTTTTGTTACCAAATTTCCAAGTGCTTCTTTCCCCTTGATGTCTAATTCGGCAAAATTTAGTTCGAATTGCAATACCTTAAGTCGCAATTTTGGTTTGAGTGTAATGCGAAGTACCTCTGCTTCTCCATTCGGATTTGCAGAAAACCATAATATTTTGGAACCCGGCAACCCTTTAGTTAGATCATATTCTTTGTCACGAGTCAATCCTATAATAGCAAAGCGTTTTTTATAATAGGCTCCACCTTTGCCATTAAGGTATACAACATTGTAGATAGTGCGTGAATCGCCACGTTTGAAAATGTTGATATATAGAACGTTTTTGCCGATATAAAGCTTTTCTTGCACTTTGACTACTTTGTATTTTCCGTCTTTGTAGAATATGATAATGTCGTCAATGTCGGAGCAGTTGCATACGAATTCATTGTCTTTCAAACTTGTGCCGACGAAGCCGTTTTCGCGATCTATGTATAATCGTTTGTTGGCTTCTGCCACTTTTGTTGCTTCAATCGAATCGAACCCTCTAATGATGGTACGTCGGGGATGGCTCTCTCCATATTTTTCTTTTAAATGTACATACCATTTGATGGTGTATTCGACAATATGTTCGATATTATGATTTATTTCCTCAATCTGATTGTTGAGAGCTTCGATTTTGTCGTTTGCTTTATCGGAATTGAATTTTAAAATTCTACCCATTTTGATTTCCCACAACTTCATGATGTCGTCGCGTGTGATTTCGCGGTAGAATTCAGGTTTCCAAGGCTCGATACGCTTGTCGATATGGTTGACTGCGGTGTCCATGTCTTTTGCTTGTTCGAGCTCCTTGTCTTTATATATGCGGTTTTCAATGAATATTTTTTCTAACGATGCAAAAAGTTGTGCTTCTTGAGCTTCTTTCAGTTGGATGACGAGTTCTTGACGAAGCATTTCCTGTGTGTGGTCAACAGAAAATCGGAGTACATCACTAATAGAAAGGAAGCATGGCTTGTTATCCCATATTACACAGCAATTAGGAGAGATGCTTATTTCGCAATCGGTAAATGCATACAGAGCATCGATTGCTTTGTCTGATGATGTGCCCGGAATGAGATGTACGATGATTTCGGCTGTGGCAGAAGTGTTGTCATCGACTTTGCGAATTTTGATTTTGCCCTTTTCTTGTGCAGTCAAAATAGATGTAATTAGTGTCGATGTTGTTTTACCAAAGGGAAGCTCTGTGATAGCTAATGTCTTGTTGTCTATTTTTTCAATTTTTGCACGTACTTTGACAGCTCCACCTCGCTCGCCGTCGTTGTAGCGACTGACATCAATATATCCCCCTGTTTGGAAATCCGGATACATTTTGAATGGTTCATCGTGGAGATAGGCTATGGCCGCATCGATGATTTCGTTGAAATTGTGCGGAAGTATTTTTGACGACAATCCGACTGCAATTCCTTCTACTCCTTGTGCTAAAAGCAGTGGAAATTTTATGGGTAGTGTTACGGGCTCTTTTTTTCTGCCATCGTAAGATGGAGTCCATTCTGTAATCTTAGGACTGAATACTGTTTCGATGGCAAATTCGGATAATCTTGCTTCTATGTAACGTGGAGCTGCGGCAGAATCTCCGGTTAGGATATTTCCCCAGTTCCCTTGAGTGTCAATCAGTAATTCCTTTTGTCCCAATTGCACAAGAGCATCTCCGATAGATGCATCTCCATGTGGGTGATATTGCATAGTGTTGCCGACAATATTAGCAACTTTGTTAAAACGACCGTCATCAAGTGTCTGCATGGAGTGCAGAATGCGGCGTTGCACCGGCTTTAAGCCGTCTTCAATATGAGGAACGGCTCGTTCGAGAATGACGTAGCTTGCATAGTCGAGGAACCAATTTTGGAACATCCCCGACAATAGAGTCTTTTTATCGCCTCCCGGTACTAAATAATTCTTTGCAGGCATTTCTCCTGCTGTGTTTATTGTGTCTTGATTTTCTTCTGCCATATCAGATTAAAAGGAGATTTGTCGGTGTAAAGTTAATAAAAAATTAGGGATGAGGCAAACTATTTCGTCGGGAATGGTTAATTTTGGGGATTAAAATTATATGCTATGTTATTTTGGAGTAAATTTAAGCAATTACCGAAATTATATACCGACAGATTAGTACTTCGTCCGTTTGTTGATGCTGATTTGGAGCGATTGTATGAAATTTGCAGTAATCCGGCATTGGGATTGAGTGGTGGGTGGAAGCCTCACACTTCGTTGGAAATGTCAGATGAGGTATTGAAGAGTTATTTTATTGCTCAACCTTACAAATGGGCTGTAACTTTGAAAAAATCAAAAAAAATGATAGGCTCTGTTGGCTTAAGTGAAGATGTAAATCATCAAAACAATTTAGTTAAAAGTCTCGGATATTGGCTCGATGAAGAGTGTTGGGGCAAAGGATATATTTCTGAGGCTGTAGCTGCAGTGTTGGATTTCTCTTTCAGGAAATTACACATAGAAGTAGTTACGGCCGATTGTTATCCATGGAATAAGGCTTCTCGAAGGGTTCTGGAGAAAAATGGATTTGTATATGAGCAAACTATAAAGGGAGCTGCGAAAAATTATCTGGGAGAAACACAAGATTTAGAGTATTTTTACATTTTACATCCCTTGTTGAGGCGATATAGTGGTGTTGGTGTGTAATGTGGATTAAAAAAGATGGCAAATATCAAAAAAAACAAGCATAAATTTGGTTAGTAAAAATAAAATGTCTAACTTTGCATCGCATTTGAGAAAAGCCAAAGAGATTGGCACGAAAAATCGATATAATGCAAACCTTTCTCGGGGTGTAGCGCAGTCCGGTTAGCGCACCTGCTTTGGGAGCAGGGGGTCCCAGGTTCGAATCCTGGTACCCCGACAAAAAATGATTCTCAGTGAAAATTGAGAATCATTTTTTATTTGTGTATTTTGGTGCTTATTTGTGCGTTATTATGGATGTCCTTTGTGACACAAGAAAATCCCAACTTTGTACATTTTTGTTATGGAATGTGGCTAAATCTTGTGATTTAGATAGGACATTGGTTATTGTAGTCCGGCCATGCACCTTGTTGTGTACATACCCAAGCAGCACATTTTACGGCTTTTTTGTGTGCCGTTTTGACGTTTTCTCCGTTTAGAATTGTTGATATAAAAGTTGCGACAAAGGAATCTCCGGCACCGACAGTGTCAATGACTTCGGTGTGAGGAGTTTGAATCATTGATGTATTACCATCGTTAGAGAAGATAGTGCTGTATTTGCTTCCTGCTGTCAGAATTACAAATTTTAGTGAATATTTAGAGATTAGATGGTTGATTATTTCATTATCGTTGCCTGGTAATTGGAATAAATCTCTTATGACAATTAATTCTTCGTTATTGATTTTCAGGATATTTGCTATCTCTAATGATTGGTGAATGATATCAGCTGTGTAATAACTTTTGCGTAGGTTAATATCGAATACTATGAGGGTTCCGGGTTTGGTATATTTGACTAAAGTTTGGATAGTGGTGCGAGATTTGACGCTTCTTTGAGCTAAAGAACCGAAGCACACGCAGTCGGCATTTTTTATTGCGGAGATAGCCTCGTCGGTAAGTTCGATATTGTCCCAAGCGGTATTTTCTACGATTTCGTATGATGGCACACGTTTGTCATCGAAGGTGATGTTTACTATTCCGGTAGGAAAAGATGATTGTTTGCAAATAGGGTTTAGGTGATTTCTGTGAAGGATGTTGATTAATTCGTTGCCTAATTCGTCGTTGCCGATAGCGGTAATTATTGTGCCGTTACATCCTTGTGCTACGGCGTGATATACGAAATTTACAGGTGCGCCTCCGGCTGTTTTGCTAAATTGAGAAATGTCCCAAAGAGCTTCTCCGATGCCAATAACAGATTTCTTCATGGTGGTTGTTGATATTGCTTGTTTGTGGTTAATAATTTAAGAAAAAGCCACCCGAAGAGGATGGCTTGCTCTTATTGATGAATTAAAAATGCTTTTAATTAGCAGCATGTGGTTCAACATTGATGTATTTGCGACCTGCTTTAACAGAGAAAACAACTACACCGTCGATGAGTGCAAACAATGTGTGGTCTTTACCCATGCCAACATTAAGACCCGGGTGGTGAACTGTACCACGTTGGCGTTTGATGATATTGCCGGCTTTGCACTTTGATCCACCATAAATTTTTACGCCTAAGCGTTTGCTTTCTGATTCACGGCCGTTCTTCGAACTACCGACACCTTTCTTATGTGCCATATCTGATTAGTTTTAACGATTAAGCTTTTACAATTGATTTAATTAACACTTTAGTGAAGTATTGGCGATGTCCGTTCAAACGGCGATAGCCTTTACGTCTTTTTTTCTTGAATACAAGTACCTTTTCACCTTTTACAAGTGGTTCGAGCACTTCGCAAGATACTTTTGCACCTTTAACGGTAGGCATGCCAACTTCTACGGCACCGTCGGTATCCAAGAGGAGTACTTTGTCGAAGTCTACTGCTTCGCCTGCTTTTACTTCCTCACCGAGGAATTGAACATACAGAAATTTGCCTTCTTCAGCTTTGAACTGTTGTCCTTTGATTTCTACGATAGCGTACATTGCTAATTTTAATGATTTAAAAGTTAGTCCGTTGGGCGGCTGTCTTTGACTGTTTGACTGCACTTATTCGAGCCTTGGCGGAATGAGCGGTGCAAAATTACAACTTTTTATCGGGTTGTGCAATACTTTTACAATTTTTTTTGTCGTTTTTCTCTTCTTGAAAACACTAACAAGAAATTCATCCTCTTGTGCGATTATAGGAATCGAAGGTGGTCTTCGAGGGATTTGCCGGTGGCAAGTCCGATTTTTTTGCGTATGCGGTAACGTGTGGTATTGACTGTCTCGTGTTGCACAGATAGTATTTGGGCAATTTCTTTTGCACTCATTCCGATGCGTATGTAGGCACAAAGGCGTAGCTCGGTTTCGCTTAAATTGGGGTGTGCTTTTTTTAGACGTGTCATAAAATTAGGGTAGACTTGCTCAAATTGAATCATAAAGAATTGCCAATCATCGGTATCGGCAAGCTGTGATTTTAAGTCATTTTTAAATTCTTCGCTTACCTCGTCTGCAAGTTTCCCTCGTTGTTCGAGTGTTTCGATTTTATCGTATAGTTCCTTTAATTTAGCGTTGTTTTGTGCTATTATGAGTGTGTTGGATGATAGTTCTCTGTTTTTGGAATCGATTTCTATCTGTTGTCGTTCGCTTTCCAATTGCAATTTTTTGTTTTCTGTGTCTTTAAGTTCTTTGCTGATAATTGCTTTTCTTCGGGATAACCAAAGTATATAACAGATTAGACCAAACACAAATAGAAGGGCAATAATAATAATGACAGTTATATTTTTTTGGTAGCTTGCTTCTTTTTCTGCTTTTTGGAGACTCGTTTCGTAATGTTGTGTGATTTGGTGGATTTCCATTCTGTTCATTTCCAACACTTTACTATGGTTGAGTAAAGAGTCTTGGTATTTATTGGCAAGCACTAAGTAATGGTATGCACTATCGGTGTTATTAAGTTTTTGATGAACATCTGATAGCAGCTGAAGAATGGTACGAGTGTGATATACATCTTTGTTTTTGCTTGCGGATACCAATGCTGTCCGAAGGTAATATAAAGCACTATCGTTTTGGTTTTGGTTGGCCATTAAAGTGCCTAATGTGAGTTCGGAAAGTGAATATAATGGTTGATATTTTAGTTTGCGAACCAAATTGTGTGCCAAACGAGGCGTTTGCGAATTCTTTTGGTCTGAAACTTGGAATATCGATATTAGTACGTTGATATAATATAATGTGTCTTTTCTGACAATTGGGTTGCGTTCCAATTCCAATAAGATGTTTAGGGCATTTTGTTTATCCCCTAACATATAAAGGTTGTTGGAGATGTTGATTTTATTTTTAGTGATGCAGTTTTTGCAATTGATTTGAGTAAATAATTCCTCTGCTTGTCGAAAATATAGTAAGGCTTCGTTGTTTTCGTTGAGGGCTTGAAATATGGCTCCAATTATGACTTTTGCCTTCGCATACCAAAAAATATCGTCGAATTTTTTAAGTTCGGGTTCTTGTTGTTTTAGTATGCGGTAGGCTTCTGCCCATTGTCCTTTTGCTTTAATTGTTACGGCTTGAAGATATTTGAAACGGATGAGGTCATAAGGGTATTTTGTTGAATCGGCTATGCTGACTGCTTTGTCGATATAAAAAGAAGCAGAGTCATTATTCGCTTTTTCATAGCTCCATGCTTTCCAATACAAGGCTCTTGCTCTTAGTTGGAGCGATTGTGATTTGTCGGCGATTTCGCATAGTTTGTTGATTTCCGGATGGTAATTGCCTCTGTTAAGGTCGTGGAAAGCGACATCTTCTAATGTGTTTGCGATTGAGTCAAATCGGGCATCTATCTCAGTCCATTTTGAGTTTGTCGCTTCAGCAACAATTTGAAATGAGCATAACAATATGATTAGATGTATTATGAAGTGTTTCATTATTTGTCGATTATTAAATTATTACAAAATTAACAAATTTTTTAATAATGGCAATGATTAGATGCTATAAAAAGGTTGTAAATAAGTAGATTATAGGATTTTTGAAATGTGTAAAATTGTTTGATTTTTTATGATATAGCTATACAAATATCGTATTGTCTATTATTTGTCTATACATAAATTTGCGATTAATCGGCAAAAATAGCTAAATTCGCAAAAGATTTTTTTAAAACAACTAAATATTGTTCTTATGAGAAAGATGTTTTTACCTACAATGATGGTGGTTGCCCTGACAGCAATGGGGCAGACATCTGAGTTTTCGGCTCTGAATAGTAAGGAGTCGGCTATTTCTCACGAACAACTTATTGGACATACGCCCGAATCGTATAAGTTGTTGGTGAATAGTGCTCAACAAAAAGCCAAATATTCCAAACGCACCAAGCGTGCTGTTGAAGAAGGTAAGGCAGAGATAATTCTTGAAGCGCACAAGGTTTTTGGAGAATTCTCCAAGTCCGGATTCCAAATGCTTTTAGATGCAGATGCTACAGCTTATGGAGAATTGTTCTACGATTTCTCGATGGGATATTATGGCTCATCATATGACGATTTCGAGTATAAAATACCGGAAAATGCCGATTGCTCGGAATCGACTGAAAATGTTGTCTTAGATGGCGAAATCGCTATTCAAGTACCTGCAGGAACATATGATTATATGATATTGTATCCTTTCCCGGGTGAAGGCATGGTGATGCCTAATGGTGAGTTTGCAAAATATGATAATTTTGAATTTAAAGAAGGTTATACATATAGATTTGTATGTGAATATCAGCAGAATGAATTTGGGTATAATCAAGTGTTTGCAGTGTTGTATGTAGATACTGATGCTGCTGTTACGGCTATGACACTTCCCGCTAACGGAATGGATTTCGGTGCTGAAGAAAGTATCACTATTGATATAGAAAATAGAGGATCATCTGACATTACAGGATTCACCGTTTCGTATCAAGTGGACGACAATGATGTGGTAACAGAAACTTATACAGGCACAATCGCTGCAGGAGAGACTGCTTCCTATACTTTTGCTACTAAAGTAGATATGTCGGCTGAAAAACAATATGAAGTGAAAGCATGGGTTACTCTTGAAGGCGATATGATTGGCAGCAATGACTCTGTAAGCGGAAAATGTAAACATATTGGTGTACAACAATTGCCATTTGTGTATGATTTTTCAACAGGCGGAGAAGAACAATTGTTGTCTGACTGGACTATATTAGACGTTAATGGTGACAACAATAAGTGGTCATATAGCAGTTGGACTAAAGGTGTAGATGGCACTATGGGTGTAGCTAACTGTACAGGTTCTTGGGTTGGTGATCGAACCGGTAATGACTATCTTATCACTTTGCCTCTACAGTTAAATGCAGGAGATAATCACGTTATTTTCCACACAAAATGTATAAATCCGGATTATGCTACAGAATTGCTCGATGTCAGATATGGAGCATCAACTGACCCTGAGACAATGACTGTGATAGGTGATTATGTCGTAAAATCATCTGAATGGGTTAAAAATATAATCAACTTCAATGTGCCGGAAGATGGCGTTTATTATGTGGCATTCCATGCTAAATCAGTAGATGGCAGCAATGTTTTTGTAGATGATGTTACAATTGATGCCGGTTTCTTTGAAGTTTCTCCGGAATTGGTAGTAGATTATGTAGTATTACCTTATTCTAATTGTGATCTTCCTTCTGAAGGTAAAGTTGGTGCTGTCATCAGCAATAAAGGTACAGGTCCGACCACTACATTCACTTTGTCTTATAGTGTGAATGATGGCGAAAAAGTTAGCCAAGAAATCGCAGATGTGATTAATCCTACTGAAAGCAAAACATACTATTTCGACACAACTGCCGACTTTTCAGAAGTGGGTGTATACAATGTGAAGGTTGAAGCAGAAGTTGGTGATGTTGTTACAGATAAATCAGGGGTGGTTGAAAACTATGATCCTATAACAGAACTTCCTGTAACAACTAATTTCCCGGAACAAACCGGTTATGAAGAATATTGGAATGAAATGAACCCCGGTTCATGGACTTATGAAAATATGTTTAGTGCTAACTTCTATACCGACTTAAATGGTCTTGAAAACGGTCTTATGACAAGGTGTTTCTATTTGGATAAGCCTGTAAGATTTAAAATTCAATATAGAAAAGGTGGTTGGACACAACCTGGCATGTACGTTGCATTTGGTAAGGCAGGAGCAGATGTCTCAACATACGAAAAAGTGTATGAGGATAATGAAATTCCTGATGCAATGGATGTAGAGTTTGTTGTTCCTGTTGAAGAAGCTGGTTCTTATAGCTTTATAATTGTAAATAGCGGTGAAAATAATTCAACCCTTTATCTCGGCGAAGTCGTAATTTCAAGCCTTGAAGAATATGATGTAAGAGTAACAGAAGTAGAAGCTCCTGTAGCTAAATATACTCCTAAAGCTCAATTTGCCGGTGAAGGCGAATATGTAGTTAAAGTTGAAAACAGAGGATCGTTGGAAATGACAGGTGTGAAAGCTTCATTATATAGCGGTGCTAATCTTATCGCTACATCTGAAGGTGTGTCAATCGCAAGTGGTGAAACAAAATCTGTGGTAATCAAGGCTACTTTGCCTGCCGTTGAAGTAGGCAATATGCTAAACTTGTCAGTTCAAGTGGAAGGTGACAATGAAGATGCGTTTGAAGATGATAACTACTATGATTTGCCTCATACTACTATTACTGCAACAACTCTTGCTACCGAAGGTCTTGAAGAATTTGAAGGTGGAACCGGTTCTTGGGGTGCTCCATTAGGTGTTGGTAACATCTATAAATTGGCAGTCGCCGATGAATTGTCATCGCTCACTGTGGGATTTGCTCCAATGTCGGAAGAGGATAGTGAAAGTCAGAATATGGCAGCTAAACATGTAGCTGTGGCTGTATATGAATTGTCTGCTGACTATTCTGTAGGTCGTCAACTTGTATATAAAGAATTTGAACGTGGCTTTGGCGGTCTTTCCGATATAGAAATTGACCCTGTCAAACTCAATCCGGGATTGTATTTCTTCGAAGTGCAACAGCTCACTACTTACAATATGGGACTCGCTTATGAACAAGCAGAAGACCTCTATTGCTATCAAAATGTTGAAGGACAATTGGTGAGAACCGATGGTGCAACTCTTGTTATTCGTGGTGAATTTGCTGAAGATGCTGTTGTCTATGCTAAAGATGCCGCAGCTGTGGAATTTGTCGCTCCTGTAAGAAAGGAATATCTCTACTCTGACAGTGAAAATGTAACTGTTAAAGTTAAAAATATGGGTTGTGAAGAGGCTGAGTTCTCTGTCGCATTGACTATAAATGGCGGAGAAGCTTACACTTCTGAAGTGGCTTTGGAACCTTATGAAGCTGTCGATGTCAATTTTGAAGGTATAGATTTGTCTGAACCGGGTGAATATGTGGCTGTGGCTACTGTTTCGTTGGATGGTGACGAAAATACTGCTAACGACAGCTATACTCTGACATTTGTTTCGGTTGAAGAAGTTGACCCTTATAAATTAGACTTCGAATCTTGCTACGATTTTGATGCTGCCGGCGATACTTTCAACCCTCGTTGGAGAACTGTCTCAAGATTGGATTATGAAGTGGATTCTTGGTGGAGGTTCGACTATCCGCATAAAGGCGAACCTGTAGGTTTCATCGCATTCAATCCTGAAGCAACTGTGCCTGTTGTTGACGAAGATCTTCTTCCGGGATTCTTTCCTAATTCAGGTAAACGCTTTGGTGCGGCGTTCTGTACAGGTTGGGAAGGCTATCAACAAGGTGTATTGGTTACTGACACTTGGTTGATTTCTCCTAAATTGAAGCTTTACGAAAATTCTGTGTTCGAACTTTATGTTAAGACTCGTTTCATCGAAACTCAAGACCAAGAACTTGAAAGATACAATCTCTATATTTCAGATACCGACGATAATTTCGAAAGCTTCAAATTGTTGGGCGATGAAGTGCGTCAAGCTCCGCTCGATTGGACAAAAGTAGAAGTCGATCTCGCTGAATATAATGGTAAAGAAGTTTACGTTGCAATCCAATATGTAGGCGAAATATTCAAAAATGTATGTATGATGGTCGATGACATCCATGTTAAGACTGTTGATACTTCTGTCGGTGCTATCAATGCAGATGCACTCAAGGTGACTTACATTGTTGCATCAGAATTACTCGTTGTAGCTTCTGATTCTGAAGTGGCAAGTGTTGAAATCTATAATGCTCAAGGTCAGTTGACTTATAAAGCTGAAAATGTAGGAGAATACTATGAAGTATCAACTGCTGATTATCAGTCAGGAGTATATGTGGCTAAGGTCAGCACTGTAGATGGTAAAACTGTAGTCAAGAAATTTGCAAGATAAGTTTCCATAGTTATAAACAGTAGGTTATATTTTTATCGATGAGGCTCGGAGCAATCCGGGCCTCCTTTTTGTCTGAAATATTTTGTCTGACCAATATAATGGAACGGCGTTTATTCACTCTTAAGGTTGTACTTCATGTGGTAGTGTTTGAATATAGTGTGGATTATAGTGTTTTTTACAGGCTTTTGCAGATATATTTGTAATGTAACGATATTGTTTCTAAATTAAGGCTGGTTCTATAAATTGATTTGGAAATATTTTGAGAATTTAAGTGAGGAGATTTCAAGATTGAGGAAGGAGTTTAGCGGGCTAAACGACAGTTGAAATCGCAGAAATCTATCGATTAAAACTCAAAAGCTACAAAAGCCTGCTCATTAATACAAATAAAATTCAAATTAAATTATTTATTGCTGTCCGGTAGAACTTTATTGATATCTAAAATTAGGGCTGACACTTCTTCCGAGGTATCAGCCCTT
>CAZGEX010000034.1:0-27176 GCA_964524385.1 uncultured Sangeribacter sp. | reverse complement strand
GCTTAAAATCTCAAAATCTCTCCAAATCAATTTATCTCACCTGCCCGGCAGGTTCGATAAATTGAACGCTGCGGTGTTGTTTTTATTTCAGTTACTTTTGTTTTGGCAGGCTTTTGGTCGCTTTTGATTTTTAATCGGCAGTTTTCTTCGATTTCGTCGGTCGTATAGCCCGCTATACTCTCTCCTCAATCTCGAAATCTCCACGCTTAAAATCTCAAAATCTCTCCAAATCAATTTATCTCACTTGCCTATAAAAGTCGCTAACTGCAAGCGATTAAAATACGAGTGCAAAGATACGAAAATTTACCCGATTTGTTGTTAATGGCAAGAATATTCTGCCTATTTTGCTCTCTCCGGAAACAAAGAAGACCTCGTCGCGGGTGCGTTTTCCTATAAAAATAGCATTGAAAAAAGTGCGTTTTCCAATTTGGGAGGTATTACCATCCCCCTGAAGCACCCCCACCCCCTGAAGCACCTCCACCAAAAGAGCCACCGGAGAAGCCTCCGCCACCGCCAAATCCGTTGCCGCCACCGCCGATGAATACCACAGGGGGGGCAGAACGCTCTATTTCGTAGCGTTGTTCATGGCGATTGCCACAGAATCGACATTCAAAAATCTTAACGCCACGACCTTTGCGTGTCGGTGTAGGTTGGATTTCGATACGGTCATAAAGGAATTGCATCGCTTGAGTATGGCAGAGAGGACACTTGCTGAAAGAAGTGGTCTGACTGATAAATGGGAAAATTTCCTTTGTACCACATTGCGGACAAAGCCACACATCATAGTCGACAGAATTGAGCTGTTCCTCCATGTTTTGTTCGTCGCTCAAATAGAGATTGTCTTCTTCTTCGCTGAGTTTATTCATCTTCGTTTTGCAACAGTCACATTTTATCGGCTTATTACGATAGTATGAACTCAGATAGCGTGCTAAAAAGAAGAAAACAAGACCGATGCCTGCGGATAATATGCCGAAAATAAGAATAATCCATTGATTTTGTCGCATTATTTCGCTTTTCTGATAGTTGGTTTTTTTGTGGCTGCCACACCAATGTTTGAAAAAGATGTAAGCAGCGATGAAAAACGATAAGATTGCCAGCACGATAATCGTCTGTTTAAGAGCTTGAGAAGTGGAGCCACGTTTCAATCGATCGTTAGGCATAGCCGATTTAAGTTCTTCAGCGGCAGCCGGGTCGGTAAATATGGTATAAATTCTGTCGGTGGCAGCGATTACGGCATTATCTAAATCGTTGTTTTTCATGTTCGGGACGATGTCGTATTCGATAATATTATGTGCGGATATGTCAGGAAGCACACCTTCGACGCCATATCCTGTGTGGATACGAGCCTGACGTTTATCCATGACGAAAATCAGTAATACACCATTGTCGTTATCTTCCTTCCCCAACCCCCAATTGCTGAATAATTCTTGTGAGAAGTCGAAAATTTCGGCGTTGCCAATCGATTCTAGAATGACGACAGCAGCTTCAGCCGAAGTGCTATCCATCAGTTGTCGCAATCGCATATTGGCTTTATTGCGAGCCTCAGCAGACATGAAATTGTCAGGATCCGACACGAATTGATTTTTGTCTTTGAGATGCACATTCGGCACCTCTTCTACCTTATATTCTTTTGCTTGGATTGCAACAAATGCAAAAAGCATTATTAGTAGCGAAAAAATAGATTTATTCATATAGAAACAGATTGAAATTACATTTATTTAGTGAATTAATCAGACGGCCGGCAGACTTAGTCCGTTGAGTTTACGGAATAGGTCCAAGGCATAGACATCGGTCATTGCCGAGACGTGGTCCAAGACACTTTGAATTTTGCCGTAAAGCGATTCGGCACGAGTGTTGTATTGTTGTGGTACTTTGTACAGAAGTAGTTGAGATGCAGTTTTTTCAGGGTGCAACACAGCATCAAGCAGACGTTGCATCAGATAAGTAATAATTTTGTTTCCGGCAAGTTCAATGTCGACCACATCTGCTGCACGATAGATTTTATCCCAAGCCGTAGCCGAGCATTTCTCATAGCCGCAACGCAAAAGTGGAGGCACCAATTCAATCAGGCTTTCGCTCATTTCACCTCTGAGTATTCTTTCTTCGTTGTCGACAAACACTTTGGCACAAGCATTTACCAATGCACCGATTACTTTCGAACGCAGGTAAGCCACTTTTTCGTTAGGGTCCGACACTTTTGCGAGCGTGTTGTGGATGTGTTCCTGTTGGTCATTGCCGAAATAAGATGTCAGCAATTCGATTACTTCCGAAGTGGAAAGGATTTTCAACTTATGAGCATCCTCAATGTCCATTATCTGATAGCAAATGTCATCGGCGGCTTCCATTATATAGACAAGCGGATGACGAGCAAAAATCGAATCATCGTCCGACAGACGTAAGATGCCCAATTCATCGGCAATACGTAAGTAGCTGTCGTATTCAGAAGAGAAGAATCCGAATTTCCCTTTTTCGCCGGCGTGTGACGATGTGAATGGGTATTTCACGATAGATGCCAATGTCGAGTAGGTCATGGCAAAGCCTCCCGGTCGGCGTCCGCAAAATTGGTGTGTCAGCAGACGGAACGAATTGGCATTGCCTTCAAAATGTATCAAATCGTCCCATTCCTGTTGAGATAATTGATGTTGCAGAAATTCGCCTTCGCCTTCACTGAAAAATGTGGATATGGCTTTTTCTCCTGAATGTCCGAATGGAGGATTACCCAAATCGTGGCAGATGCACGCTGTCGCTACAATGTCGCCTATGTCGTTGAGTTTGTTTACCCATGGTTCGTCGCTATATTTTCGGCTCAAATTATCGGTTACGATATTCGCCATCGAACGTCCAACGGATGATACCTCAAGGCTGTGTGTCAAACGGTTATGTACAAATATACTGCCGGGAAGCGGAAACACTTGTGTCTTGTTTTGCAAACGGCGAAACGGCGATGAGAATATCATCCTGTCGAAATCTCGTTGGAAATCACTGCGATTTTGTTTATTGGGGTCGTGATATGCCTCAAGCCCGAATCGCTTGTCTGAAATCAATCGTTGCCATTGCATTTTTGATATATTTGATGTCATTCTTTTCTTTAGTTTACCTCTGTTTTGTCATTAAATTTAGATATACGAAATTATCTACTTAAAGTAAAACGCAATTGGAGAGCCAATTTCAAAAAATAGCGGTTACCCTCTTTGTAGATTACCATATCTTTATGCCTGCTATGAGAAGGACTTTCCATTCGCATTTTTGCCACAAGAAAATCCTTAAACTCGTCGGCAATGGTAGAGTGGAAAGCTACCACATCGCCATTATTTTTCACCACAATATAACCACCGTTTACTTCTTGCCTGCCATTCCAAGGTGAACCGAGGCGCATCCCTGTAAAAGTACACAAAAGGAAATGAGCAATTTTTCCTCGATATGTGTTTTTTAAATCGTCAAAGCCATAACTTGCGATGTCATTTTTTGTAAGGTAATCAATACAATCTTCCACAGATGTCGGTCCTGAAAGATTTTCATAATAGAATTTTTTCAGCATACCGCCCACGACCACCGGCATTTCCATCCCGCCACACTTTATAAGGTTGGTCCTTGCTTCATTTTTTGCAGTACCTGCGAATTGTATGTCGCATCCGATTTGGTGCAAATATTGCATACGGTCGGCAGTAGCTATATCAAAGCAAATTTCGCCTTTACGAACTGCCGTTTTGAAGATGTTATTGAAATGCTCCATCTTTTCATCGTCCATATTACCGGTGACTTCAAAAATGAAATTTGTATTATCACCGCTTGCATTGAGCAAAGTGGAAGAAGCCCGTAAATCAGATTTGCAAGAAAAGCCTAAGGTGCGATTTACACCGCTTCGGTCTTTTGTTTCTATAACAATATCTACAGTGCCGCCACAAAATCTACTAACTATATGAGCCGGTGATTTTGGATTAAAAATGTGAATTGAATTTAAAAATTGTTCAACTTCTTCGGAAGTAAAAGTGGTTGCAGTGTTTTCCTCTAATAATTTCCAAAGGATATTCTGATACTTGGCAAATTCACTTACCGGTACACTGCCAATCGGTTCATGGTTTAATAAAATTGTTACTGTATCACCTGTTTTGTAATTGATAACTTCACCCTTGACTTCTTCTCGAATAACTCCAAGAACATCAAGGTAAACGTCTTTTATAGGGTTAAACGAAGCATCTGCCGTATACAATTTGCGGTCAGCTATAACTTTGAAGAATATATACACTTCAGCCCATTCTCCATTATTATATGATAATGTTGCCATAATTTAGAGTTTAATCAATTTTAATAATTGTTCTGCGGTTGCCTGTATAGCAGGCACTGCTACTGAATTTCCGAATTGTTTATAAGCAGATGCATCTGCTACCGGAATAACGAAAACAGGCGAGCCGTCACCTTTATCATAAACAGGATAGCCTTGCAATGCCCCCCATTCACGAGGAGTCATTCTACGCCAACCGTCTTTATTATATTCTCCTTTAATGCGAGTTGTCGGTGTGAGGTCGGTTTGGCGTGTGTCAATAACTATATTGCGTTCACGTCCCATACCACCCACAACAATAGCATTTGCGACTTCGTCATCTCCGACAATGGCATAGCCGAAACCATTCCCTTTGCTTTCGTGGCGAGCCTTATGGCGTATTAAAGTATCAACGTAAGTTGTAGAAAGATAATACTTTGAAGGCACCGGATCTTTCTCTCGAATATCAATGAAGTGTTTGGTAACCTCTTTCTGTTCCGGGTAAGAAAAATCCTCCGGCTTTATGCCAAGGTCTTTTCTGAAACCGACTATATAAATACGTTCCCGATGTTGTGGAACTCCGAAATACATTGCATTAACGATTTCCGGTTTGGGAACAATGTAACCGATTTCGTCCAATGTATTGAGTATTGTTTTTAATGTTTTCCCTTTATCGTGAATTGCCAATCCTTTGACATTTTCCAAGAAAAAGGCTTTTGGTTGCTTTCTGCGAAGTATCTCTGCTACATCAAAGAATAGTGTTCCGCGAGTTTCTTCAAATCCCAATCGTTTCCCTGCAAGAGAAAATGCCTGACATGGAAAACCGGCACAAAGAATATCAAAATTGTCGGGAATAAATTTCTTTGTATATTCCGATGTTATATCTCCAAACGGCACTTCTCCGTAGTTCGCAAAGTACGTTTTTTGGGCTTGTACGTCCCACTCAGAAGAAAAAACACATTGACCTCCGAGATTTTGAAAAGCCATGCGAAATCCACCAATTCCGGCAAACAAGTCAATGAAAGTGAATTTCGGATTTTTCGGACCGGGAAATGGAACATCAAGCAAATCATTGAATAATGAATATTGGAATGCGACAGGTTCACTGACACATGATACATTACTTTTAATTTTGCTCGGAAGTTCCGAGTTTGTCCATGCCTCAATAAGTTCTTGAGATTTTCGTTGATAAACTTCACCATGCTTTACATCACGCAACATTCGTGCATGAGTTACTATAGCAAGTTGTACAGGGAATGGTATAATCTGCCCATCATCATAAGTGGTACGTTCGTCGTATATTTGAACGGGACCGGCTTTTTTATATCCCATGTCCATTAATGTAAATGTGAGTCTATCTTTTGTCATTGTTCAATTCTATAATAAGATTATTTAGTGTTTGCTCTCGAAATTTTGGTTTTAGTTCACATTGCCATATTTCGATAACTTTCCATTTTAGTTCGGACAATCCGGCATAATTTGATTTGTCTCGCTGTATATTCCCGGAAATTTTGGAAAGCCAAAATTCCCGGTTTGTTTCGGGTATAGTAGCATATTTGCAATCTGAGTGACCATGCCAAAAACAGCCATTAATAAAAATCGCGGTTTTGTATTTAGGCAAAACGATGTCCGGTTTGCCCGGCAAATCTTTTCTGTGAAGTCGAAAACGAAAGCCATGAGAGAACAAAAAACATCTTACCATAATTTCGGGTTTGGTGTTTTTGCACTTAATCTTTGACATGCATTTTTTTCGTTGCTCTTTCGACAACACGTCTGCCATTATACTTTGTAATCAAAAAACTCCCTCGTAGTACTCTCCAGCCGACCTAAGCTGTTTTAGACTATAAAAGAGTTTCTTTTATATTAATCGCCACGAATGACGATGTTTTCTAAGTATGTAATTGGTCTTTTTGAGAGTAAGAATATATAATGTTCTTCCTTAATTGGCAATCTTCGTGCAAACGAGAGGAGGATGCAAACAACTCGTTGTTTTCTTATCTCGAGTGTGACCGAAGTTCGCATTGATGCAAAGTTAATGAAAATATTTTATACCATAGCCAATTCTACGAGACAAAGATAAAAATATGTGTGTACAATAACTTTGTAAATAGATTAAAGGCAGTCTCAATTTATAAAACGTGTCTTAATGAATTGCTATTTCGTCGATATACATTTTGGTGGCTTGTTCGCTCGGATGAAGAACCAATTTGACAAATTTTGCGGTAGCCGCTTTTATGCCTACGACAATGAGATCGGTGCCATAAGATATTCTATCGACATCCTTTGCCTTCTTCAATTTTGCCTTAGTATAGTTTTTGCCATCGATAGACAAGAATACATCTATCTGTTTGGGCGACAAAATCCGTTCGTCAGCTTCATTGAAAACGCCGATTTCTATCGTATTGACTTTCTGCTCGTGTTCCATTTCGATAGTCAATTCCACCGGATTGCCATCAATACTGTTGAAGCCTACCCATTCGTCGTTGTCTATCGACAATTCGTTGCCCCGTCGGGCATCGACCATAATAACCGGATTGCAATTTTTGCCATATAATAGTGTAGAGTCGATTTCTACAATCGAAAATGTCGCTTTGTTGAAATCAAACTCATGTGAGAAGTCTGACCGTTGGCTGTCGGGCTGTATGGAAGATGCTTTCAAAACGCCACTGCCGGTTATTGTGATGGGCGAATCATAATATTGGTATGTATCGCCGAAATCGGGATGAGAATATATAATCGTCGATTCGGCAGAGAGTGCCGACAATTCCACTATTATCGACTTCGTCGTGGCATCAGATTTTATGGTGGCATCCACAGCTGTCATTTCGTCGGAATAATTCCATCCAAAAAGCCGATAATATCTCGACATAAGTCGTATTGCTCTTGAAAATCGCACGAAATCAAGTTGATCGGCATCAATCCAAAGAGTTTCTGCCTCTGCAGCAAGTCGAGGTAACATCCTTTTCTGAAGGTCGCTGTAATTCTCAAAGGCAGAAACGTCGATAGAAATCACTGCTGCCATTGCACTGTCGCAATTCTCGACACTATAAAGATGCTTTATGTAGTTCCGATCGTTATCTGTCAGTCTGATTTTTTTGCAGTTTAGCGAATCGATAGAAGTTAATATATCGATATAACGCTCCGATGCGTATTTGCGTAAATTTTCGATGCCAATCTTATCTTGTTGTTCCTCACTTAATGTGCATTTCAACCCATTTATCGAGTGAAATGCAAGCATATCAAGGAAATTGCGAAAATCGTAAGATGTCATTGCAATTCCCGATAAGTCTACCTCTATAATTCTGTGTGGTATGCGAGGCGAGCCTCTATAATAACCGGAAGAGACGTCAAACTCGTTGACACGTTGGATATCGGAAGGCGAATATATTCCGGCTCGAAGCGACGGAGATACATCTCCGACCGAAGGTGCCGCCACAGGAAATGTCTTCCTAAACGTCTGAATCCCATAATATAAACCACGTTCACTGCTACCACGAATGATTATAGATTCAGGCGATACATCGATTTGATATTGCTCAGTATTGGAAATAGAGGAATCAATACATAAATATATTTGATTTTCAGAAGGTGAAATCTCCTCTGTGTCGGTTACTTCCAATCCGTAGCCTACAGCCTCTTCAATAAATTCGCATAGCAGATACGCCAAGTCCTCTTCTGCATTTTTATCTGTCGGATAAGCAATCACTGTGGTCTGGTCGAGATGAAATGGTGCCGCTTTTACATCTGCCGACTCATTAGGATATGGCACCACTTCCCAATTTGTCGGAAATGTCATGGACGAAATCTCCGACACCATAGTCCACATAAATATTGTGAATAAAAATATTTTTTGCCAATACATTTTCATATAAAATCTGCCTTTATTGCACAAAGTTAAGCAAAATAATGAGTTCTAAACAATATTGTTATCATATTTCACATTTATTAACCCAAATCAATTAAACGGCGAGCGGTGTATTAATTGAATCTACCGCAGATTACACAGAGTATCGCAGAAAAGTTTTTATATTCTATTACTCTTTAAAATCATCTGTGTAAATCTGCGGAATCTGCGGGAAATAATCTCCTTTTCAAATTCTTCTGTGGAAATCTGTGAAATCTGCGGGAGCATCAACCACCGAAATCTGTGGCAACAACGTTAATATCCACAAAAAATCTGCGAAAATCTGTGTAATCTGCGGGAGTATCAATCACCGAAATCTGTGAGATATTTAATCGGAACCCGTGGGAGATTCAGGAGTCAGAAATGAAAGTTTTAATCATTGGAATTTCCGAGAGGAATTTTTTTCGTTTTTAATTTGGATTATAAAAATATTGTGTTTATATTTGCAAAATTAATTTTGACTAACATTAAAATCAAACAGCTATGAGATTAAAGATTTTATCTTTTGTTGCAATAGCGATGCTGTTTGCAGCGTGCAGTTCGGAAGAACCGAATCCGCCACCTGAAGCGGAAAACATTCCGCAAGTTGCGAATCCTTATCGTGTGAGCCTTGACGATGCCTTAGACAATGCCGAAACACTGCTCTCACAAATCAGCGAAGCCGAAACCCGTTCAGGTCGCAGAGTGGCAAGCGTGAAATATTTTACCACGCCCTCGACTCGCTCTGCTGATTCCGACACGATGCTCTACCTTATCAACTACGAAAACGACGGCGGATTTGCCTTGCTCTCAGCCGACAGCCGACTTCGTCCGGTGTATGCAATTTCCGATGAAGGCTCGTTGAATTTGGAAGACACCGTTTACAACAAAGGGCTTGCGATGTTTGCCCGCGGTGTCGAAGCCGAAATCGCATCAGTAATTGCACCTCCTGTGATTGACACAACATATAATCCTGTTATACCTACCCCTGTAGTTAAAACTATATATCAGCAAGTAGAGCCACTTCTCAGTGCATCACAACGCAGATGGGGACAAAGAGGTTCATATAATCAATATTGTCCGGAGGAAAATAATTCCAAAACTCCTGCAGGCTGTGCCGCCATTGCTACCGGACAAATGATGTCATATTATCAATGGCCTCAAAGCTATGGAGGCGAAACATTCCCATGGGTAGCAATGAACGCAGGTCACAACGATGAAAGAATTGCAAAATTCTTGCGACTGCTTGGCAATAGTGAAAATCTCGATATTAATTACGCTTTAGCCGGAAGTGTTGGAGATATTGTCAACAATATTCGTAGAACAGCTATAAATATGGGTTACGAGGATCCTGGAGAAATGGTTGATTTTTCGACATTTAGTGTGTCACGAATTTTATTGATAGGATACGATGCTCAGTCAGGTAGTGAGCCTGTTTTATGTTGCGGTTTTCCCGATGAAGGAGTTGGACATGCATGGATTATTGATGGTATGCTTCAATATCAATATGTAGGTAATGCTTTGGTTGATTATCAGCAAATATTACCTATAATGTTCCATTGCGTTTGGGGATGGTATGGAGGAAGTAACGGATATTTTTATTGGAATGACGGCTTTTCCGGCGATCCGATAGAAAGAGCTGACGGAGAAACGTGGGATTCCTCAGTTGAAATAAACTACACACAAGATCTTAAATATATATCAGGATTTAAACCAAATAGATAAAATTATGAAAGCAACACATTTTTTATATATAATAATATTTTGCTCTTGTATATTATTCGTTTCATGTGAAGATAGTGAACCTATTGGAGGTTACACTCCCATTGACTTTGTGCTTATAGATAATCCGGAAAATGTCAATATGAAATGCACTGACAAATCTAAAGCAGTATATGAGGTGGCAGTTCCTGAAGGAGGAGCCGAATTTACATTGCAAATGACAAATCATAGCGGTCCAGAAATTTCGAATATTTCAGTAATGATTAATTCTTCAAAAGATCCCGGACTAAAATATACGATAGCTACTTTAGATGTAATATTCTCAGGGTATACTATTTACAATGAAGACGGCAGTATGCAAGTCATTACTGATTGGGCTGAATTTTATTTAGAACGAGGAGATAATTTAAAATGTAAAATATTACCTTTTGATGATGATTTTGGGGATTACAACATTCGACTTATCGAAGTGCCCGTTTATGCTGCAACTGAAGGATATTCTAAAGTAACTTTTTCTCAACACATCTTAAAATGAAAGCGAGAAGATTTTTAGCATATATTTATATTGACGAACGTACGGATGATGAAAAATATAACATAGATGGAGATTATTTCATTAGGTTTGATGAAGAATCTTTTGATGGTTATTGCGTAGTAGTTACAAGAAGGGTAGGCGACAGTAGTTATGAAATATATATTCCGCAATCAGGAACAGACATAACACTAAAACATTCAAATGAGAAATATTTAGGAACATATAATAATATTTTTGTCAACGATATGTCTTTGCCTCTTACAGAAGAATTATCAGGCAATGCCAACAATGCAGGAACAATCAGATTTTTTTAACGATATAACGAATATTTGTCAGTAGAATATGCTAAACATCACGAACTTAATTTCAAAGTACCTATGAACAAAGGAACAGAACGCCGAATAAAAATAGGAGTATATGAAGATACCCCGGCACCTGGTTTTGCATATATCGTGTTTGTTCAAGCAGGGAAATAAGGTAGAATATAGACTTAGAGATATTGGGCGAATCGGGCGTTGACTCGGTTCGCTCTGCTTTTAGAAAGGGCAGGTTATTTCTGCGTGGAATTTAATCGTCAGTAGAGGGAGATAAACAATTGGAATATGTGGAAGCCCCCCTCTTTTATACATTCTCTTTGCATTGATTTTGTCGATGCCTTGCAATATATCCGAATAAATTGCGTTAACTATCTACGGCAAGTTTATAAAATTGAACGTTGCCTCAATTATGGGACTAATTCGACTTGTTGAAAAATATAATCCGACGTATCTAAGCAAATACGGATTGCACAGATTATCAGTATCTTGGCGTTTGCTATTGGTGCTGTGCTTGACGATATTCGCTCAAACAGCCTATGCTCAACGCAATAATAAACTCTACAATCGTCCCTATGCCGACCAAAAACCGTTGCACCTCGGATTCTCTGTCGGAATGCATATGCAAGATTTGAAATTCACTCACAACGGAATGATGACTGCCGACGGTGAAACGTGGTTTATGGAGGTGCCGAGCTACAGCCCCGGTTTTTGTGTCAACGTATTAGGTGATTTGCGACTACATAAACATTTCAACCTACGTTTCAGCCCCGGTATGTACTTCGGTAATAAGGTGGTCAAAATGCTTGATACGACAAAAGGCGGTGAGGCTCAACAAAATGTCAAAACAGCATACGTTGTCGCCCCTATCGACCTTAAAATTTCCGGCGAACGATACCAAAATTGTCGTCCGTACGTCACTATGGGTGTCATGGGAACTCTCGATGTCAGCAAAAAAAGAAGTGATTTCTTGCAATTCCACTCCTTGGATGCTTATCTGACAATCGGATTAGGATGCGATTTCTATCTTCCGTTCTTCAAACTTAATCCGGAAATAAAATTTTGCTTCGGACTGACCGACATCCTTAAGCACGACCGCCCGGACCTCGTCGATGACCCGCAAACTCTGAAAATCACCGAATCACTATCCAAAGTGAAATCAAATATGATAGTGCTTACTTTCTATTTCGAATAAGATGAAATTGATTCTCAATACATATAACATATTGAAGCATAGGCTGATGACGATAATCGTTGTTTTTATTGCTTTTGCTTCGACAACTACTCCTGTTACAGCCCAAACAGATGTGCAAATGACACAATATTGGGCTGTGCCTACATATTACAACCCGGCAGCTGTCGGTTCGACCGATTATCTACGAATAACCGGCGGTGCAAAACTCCAATGGCTCGGCATAACCAACGCTCCAAAATCATTCTTTGGCGTTGCAGATATGTCATTGCCATTCCTCAAAAGAAGAATGGGTGTAGGTCTCAATATCCAACACGAAGGCTACGGTCTATTCTCAAACCTCGCACTCAATCTGCAATTATCCTACAAGTTCAAACTCTTCGGCGGCAACCTCAGTGTAGGTGCTCAAGTAGGCTATTTCGACCAAAAATTTAAAGGTTCCGAGGTAATTCTCCCTGACGACGACGACTTCCATGAAAGCACAGATGAAGCTATTCCCACTCAAGATTTGCAAGGAAATTCAATAGATATTTCTGCCGGATTATACTATAATCATAAATATTTTTGGTTCGGCGTATCCGGTATGCATCTCCTCGAACCTACTATCAGATATTCCATTGAAGGAACCGAATCGAATGAAAGTCAAGAATACGAATCGTTGCTCCCTCGCCAACTTTATTTTATGGGCGGAAGCAATATTCAAATAAAAAACACGTTATTTGAAATACAGCCATCCTTTATGGTAAGAACCGATTTCTCTACATTCTCTGCTGAAATCACTGCGGGTATGCGTTACAATCGTTTCCTGTCTTTCGGTCTCGGCTACAGATGGAAAGATGCCGTAACGGTCATGGCAGGTGTGGAATTTAAAAATTTCTTCATCGGATATGCCTACGATTATCCGCTTTCGGCTATTGCTAAAGCAAGTTCCGGCAGTCATGAGATTGTTGCTTCCTATAAACTCAAATTAGACTTCTCCGGGAAAAACAAAAACAAGCATCGTTCGATAAGAATTATGTAGAATTTGTAATACGATTTAATCGATGAAAATATATCAAAAAATGAAACTAATAGGGCTTAATCGGCTGGCTTCAGCCTTGATGATTGCTGTCGCTTCATCTTTCTTATGTTCTTGTATGTCAAGCCGCGGAAGCAGTGCCGGCGGTGAGGTCGTTGGCGTAGGAGGTTCTTCTTTTGCCGAACCGACACCTTATGGTATGGTGCTTATCGATAGAGGGGCGTATGCTATGGGACCTGCTAAAGATGATTCTCTTTGGGGAATTAAAGCTGACCCGAGAGGCGTCTCTGTCGATGCTTTTTGGATGGATGAAACTGAAATTACCAACTCAAAATACAAACAATTTGTTTTCTGGGTAAGAGATTCAATTATCCGCGAACGTCTTGCGGACCCTTCCTACGGTGGTAACGAAGAATTTAAAATTGAAGAAGACAACGAAGGTAATCCTGTCGATCCATATCTGAATTGGAATAAACCTATTCCATGGCGTAACGCTAATGAAGACGAACTCAGAGCGATCGAAAGTGTCTATCGTACCAACCCTATCACAGGACGTCGTGAGCTTGACCCGACTCAACTGAATTATCGTTATGAAATCTTCAATCATACAGCTGCAGCTCAACGCAAAAATCGTCTCGACCCGGAACGTCGCATCTATAACACCGACATCCCGGTTTCTAACGAGTTGCCTATCATTTCTAAAGACACTGCATACTTCGACGAAGACGGACGTATAATTCGCGAAACTGTCAGCCGTCCGCTCACAGGTGATTACGATTTCCTCAATACGTATATTGTCAATGTCTATCCCGATACCACTGCTTGGATTAACGACTTTGATAATGCATATAACGAACCTTACACAAGAATGTACTTCGCTCATGCCGGCTACAATAATTACCCCGTAGTTGGGGTCAGCTGGGAACAAGCAAACGCTTTTGCCAATTGGCGTACTGACTATCTCCGTCGATCCTTAGGCAAAGAAGGTGTCTACATCGAACCTTATCGACTCCCGACTGAAGCCGAATGGGAATATGCCGCTCGTGCAGGCTACAATGATAGTATGTATCCTTGGGAAGAAACTCTTCCTATGGACGAAAGAGGTTGCTTCTATGCAAACTTCAAACCTATGGAAGGAGACTATGTCAGAGACGGACACCTTATTACTTCTGAAGTCGGAACTTTCAGCCCCAATGATTTCGGACTTTACGATATGGCAGGTAACGTCAGCGAATGGACTTCTACTGCCTACACCGAAAGCATAAATAAACTTACTCATGATATGAACCCCGAATACCGTTACGACGCCGCTAAAGAAGACCCCTACAAAATGAAACGTAAAATCGTCAGAGGTGGCTCATGGAAAGATGTAGCTCACAACGTGCGTAGCGACCTCAGAATGTGGGAATATCAAAACGAACAAAGAAGCTATATCGGTTTCCGTTGCGTAAGAACTCAAATCGGCTTTGCTCGCGGCACCGGTAAACAAAAAAATAAGTAATACGAAATTCAGGCAGGTGAGATAAATTGATTTGGAAAGATTTTGAGAATTTAAGCGAGAAGGTTTCAAGATTGAGTAGAGAGTATAGCGAGCTAAGCGACTGACGAAATCGAAGAAAACTGCCGATTAAAAATCGAAAGCGACCAAAAGTCTGCCAAAACAAAAGAAACTGAAATAAAAATAACTACGCAGCGTTCAATTTATAGAACCTGCCTTTAAATAGTCATCAGCATAAAATGGGAAAAGTAAAAAAATATGCAAACGGCATCGAACGTTTCATGCATGGCGAAAAAGGACAACGTTTCTTCAACTTCGCATATAGTATTGGTGCAGCTGTCGTAATCTGGGGAGCTCTGTTTAAAATCCTTCACCTCCCGGGAGGTAGCACTCTCTTGTGTATCGGTATGGGTACGGAAATCGCGATGTTTATTCTCACCGCTTTTGACCGCCCTTCTAAAGAATACCATTGGGAAGAAGTGTTTCCTGTTCTCGATTCTAAAAACCCGGAAGACCGTCCCGACTTCCAAAATGGGGGAGGTGGCGTAATAATTAATGGTGGTTTCGGTGGTGGCTCTGCTGATTCCGATATCGCTTTTGACCCCGATCAACTTCCGCAACAAGGTTCCGGGCAAGTAGTAGTATCGGCTGCCGCTGCCCGACAATCTGCAGGCATCCCTGATGGTATCGCTCTTTCAGAAGAAGACACTTTGTCACTTCGCGACAGCATCTCAAAAATGGCGGCTGCAAGCGAACAACTTTCGCAAATGGCTGAATTGACTAACGCCACTCAGCAATACCTCGCTCAAATGGCAGGTATCGCCGAGCAGATGCAACAACTCAAAGAAACTACGATGGCTCTCAACCAAGTCAGCGATGTACTATTACAATCCTACAAAGCTATCACAGAAAATAGCGAAAACATCACTCGCAGCTCAACAGGTTATGTCGACCAAATGGAAAATCTCAATCGCAACATCGGAGGGCTTAACACTATCTACGAAATTCAGCTCAAGGGTATCTCTTCGCAATTGGAATCTATCGACCGCGTAAATCGTGGTCTCAAAGATATTCGCGACATGTACGAAAAATCTGCCAATGAAAGTGCTCACTACTGCGAAGAAACTGAAAAGATGGCTCGCTACATGAAGCAACTCAATCAAGTCTACGAAAAGATGCTTACAGCAATGACTATTAATATGCACAACCCTATGATGGGAGGTGCTCCTATTCAAAACCCTTTTTCGCAAAACTCTGAAGATAACAAAGGATAACTATGGCCGGAGGTGGAAATAACGTAACGAAGATGTCACCTCGTCAGAGGATGATTAATCTGATGTACATCGTGCTTACTGCGATGCTCGCTCTCAATGTCTCAAGCGATGTCCTTAACGGATTCAGCCAAGTGCAAGACGGGTTGCAACGCACTAACATCAATATGTCTTCCAAAAATGAGATCCAATTCAATCATCTCGTTGACCTTTACGATAAAAACCCCGAAAAAGTGGGGACTTGGTACGAAAAAGGTGTAAACTTGAAAAAACGTACAGATGCTCTTTACAATACTATCGACTCGCTGAAAACTGCTATCGTCAGAAAAGCCGACGGAGATGATGCCGACTTCAATAATGTCAGAAATCAAGACGACCTCGAAGCTGCTGCCGTAACTATGCTTGACCCTACTACACATCGTGGTACGGAACTAAGAAAAAAAGTCGATGCTTTTCGCGAATTTGTTTTGCCACTAATATCTGATTCTGCAAAACAATCTGCTGTCAAAGAGATGCTTTCTACTGAAGTTGCCACTAAAAAAGGTACGGTAGGTCCTACTTCTTGGGAAGAAAAAATGTTTGATAATATGCCTGTCGTGGCTGCTGTAACACTGCTGACTAAGTTGCAAAACGATATTCGTCAAGCCGAATCGGAAGCTTTGACTAATCTGATTACAAACGTTGATATTGGTGATGTGCGTGTCAACGAACTAAATGCTTACGTGATCCCTAACTCTAAAACTATCATCAGAGGTGGAAAATATTCAGCCAACATTGTTTTAGCGGCAATTGACACAACTCAACGCCCTGTAGTTTACGTCAATGGGAAACAACTCTCCAACTCCGACGGCCTTTACGAATTTGTCCCAAACAATGTAGGTACTTTCGACTATTCCGGCTATATACAAGTCCTAAAAGGTGATGGTACTATCGACAAACGCCCATTCTCGTCTTCTTACACCGTAATCGAGCCAATGGCGACTATTTCTCCCACTATGATGAATGTCCTTTACGCCGGTATTGAAAACCCTATCAGCATATCCGTCCCGGGTATTCCGATGAATGCAATTTCGGCTTCGATGACCAATGGTGCGTTGACGCGTAACGGCGACCTTTGGATTGCTCGTCCCACTACTGTCGGCTCTGAAGCGGTGATTTCTGTGACTGCAACAGTCGATGGGCGTTCACAAAGTGTCGGCTCCATGACTTTCAGAGTAAGAAAATTGCCCGACCCTTCTCCATTTATAGCCTACAAAGATGCTTCCGGCAACTCCGTACATTATAAAGGTTCGCCTAAACGTATCTCAAAAGCTGCTCTAATGGCGGCCTCCGGATTAGGTGCTGCTATCGACGATGACATACTTAACGTATCTTATCAAGTAGTGTCATTCAGCACTGTTTTCTTCGATAGTATGGGGAATGCTATTCCGGAAGTCTCTGACGGTTCTAACTTCTCAGCTCGCCAATTAGAACAATTCAAACGCCTTAAAGCCGGAAAAAGCTTCTTCATTACAGGCGTTAAAGCTAAAGGGCCGGACGGTATAACTCGCGATATTTCCCCTATGGAAGTGGCACTGAATTAATATTACTAAAACAAACTAAAATCAAATATGAAACTCTATCGTTATATTATTCTGTTGATAATGACTGCAATTTTTTCGCTTGCAGCTGTTGCTCAAGTCGAAAATGGCGGTGTGCGTAAACGCTCTGAAAGAGATAAAAAGAAAACTGAAGGTACACCTTCTATTACGCAGAGAATGCAGTCGTTCTATCTCAATAAAGAATCTCACGATGCCGACCTCGAATGGATGAGACAAATTTATCGTCAGTTAGATCTTACAAAAGAGCAAAACGCTCCGCTATATTTCCCTGAAGATGTAATCGACGGTCAAGAAAATCTTTTCAGAATTATGCTTCGTCTCGTGGTGAACTCTCAAATTCCGGCTTACGAATATCTCGACGGTAGAGAAGTGTTTTCCGACAAGTACAAGATTAATGTACGCGATATGCTCGACCGATTTGGTATTTACTACACTGAAGCTAAAGGTTCTACCGAAAAAAATCCTAAATTCCAAATCGAAGAGGCAGATGTCCCGACAGGACAAGTACTCAACTATTATATCATCGAAAAATGGGAATTTGACCGACGCTCGAACCAAATGAAAACTCGTGTAGAAGCTATTTGTCCTGTTTTGAATCGTTCCGGCGATTTCGGTGGTGAAGCTAAATATCCAATGTTCTGGGTGAAATTCGATGCCCTTCGCCCGTATCTCGCTCAGCAATACATATTTATCTCCGACGATAACAACCTCCCTCAGTACAGCCTTGACGATTATTTCAATATCGGTATGTACGACGGTGAAATCTACAAAACGAAAAATCTTCGCAATCTCTCTATGATGCAGATGTATCCGGACCCTGACGACCTCAAAAGAGCTCAAGACAGCATTGATAATCGCCTGCGTACGTTCGACGACAATCTTTGGGTGCCTACGCGTGAAGAATATCTCGCTCAAAAAGAAAAAGAAGAAGCTGCTTTAGAGGCGAAAAACGACTCTGCAGATGGAGTGAAAGAGCGTCAAGAAGTGGTGGCGGATGATGTCGAAGACGAAGTCAAAGAAGAGAAAAAGAAAGAAGAACCTAAAAACAAACGGGCTTCGAAAAAGAAAAAAGCTAAAGTCAAAAAATCTTCTTCAAGCACTCCTAACTCTTCGGTCACAAAATCTGTCAGACGTCGTAAAAAATAGTTTGTTATATCAGATTCAGTAATATATTTGATATATAAACCTGCTATAAATTCAGTTTGTTGTCAATATGAAAAAAGTATTAACTTGCATTTTAATAACACTTTGCACCTTGACAGCCGGCGAAGCCGAGGCTCAAAGCTTCCTTAAAAAATCGGTAAAGCCGTTGAAAAAAGAGATTGTCAAAGAAGTAAACAAAAGCAAAAATAAAAAAGAGAAAAAGCAGTCAAAAGTTCAGGAAACCTCGCCGCAGAAACAAGAAAAAACGGCTTCCTCTAATAAAAACAGTTATAAATCAGTCGATCCGACAACCATAAATGTCCCTATATCAGAGGTCTACAACAATGCTCAATTCTATAACGAAGGACCGACAGGTGCAGGGACTACAATCGATGGTATAGAATATGTGATTTTTACCGACAAAAAATACGCCTATCTGAGTTGTGTCGAAAAATCAATGCGTGGTAAAACCGATAAGGTCAAGGTATGGGGTGGTATTCGATACAAAGGTGTGGTGTATCCGGTTACCTATATCAAGGCTCATGCCTTCGAGGGGGAATCTCTTACAGCTGTAGAACTCCCCTCAAATCTTCAAGAAATACGCGAAGAAGCGTTCTGCTACTCGAAACTCAAATCTGTTGTAATTCATGGAGCCACTTGGCGTATCGGTGCTTCTGCTTTTGCTGCTACCCCTCTTGAAAGTGTCAAAATCTCAAGCGGAGTAAAAAAAATCGAAGCTAACGTTTTTGCCGGATGTAAAAATCTGACTAATGTGATAATTCCTGAATCGGTTACAAGTATTGACAGATCTGTTTTCATGGATTGCGAAAAGCTCAAAGAGGTAGTTCTCCCACGCAACATCACGAGAATACCGATTTCTATGTTTGAAGGTTGTTCGAGCCTTACATCCTATTCTATTCCGGGCAATATAGAGAAAATCGAAAACAATGCATTCTCAAATTCCGGTCTTAAATCAATCATCATTCCTCTCGGAGTAAAATCCATTGGCGATGCCGCATTTCAAAAATGTCAGAATCTGACTTCTGTAACAATACCTTCATCGGTGGAAAGTTTTGGCGATTTTATATTTACATTCTGCAACAAACTATCCACTGTCCGTATTCACGAAAAACATAAAGATATTGATGTGTTGGCAAAAATTTTTATGGGTACCGACAATATTCTTGTAAGCGATAAAATCGAAGAGTGCAACGCTATAATTTGGACTAACTAAAGCAGATTATCAGAACATCACCAAACAAGGTAAATAAGAGGTCGTTTCAATTAAAAAAATGAACGACCTCTTAAAAATATCCTTATAGCACGTCAAATTTATTAGCAATGATTTTTCTCAAGTTGTGAAATAAGTTGCTCTATGTCATTTACAATGATACTTCGGTCAACTCGTTTCCCTCTTGCAAATACCGAATCATTGGTCGATTTCAATTGCATGATGACTCCGTCATACATTCCCTTATAATTTACTACAATTATAGGCTTATCAGCATCAGGATTCACACGTTCAATTACCATTATGTGAGATAAGGTGGAAATCCATTCATCTATCGAGCCAATTCCTCCCGGCAATACTATAAACAAATCGCCTTTTTCAATCATCTGTGCCTTCCGTTCATTCAAATCGCGTGTCAAGATCACTTCGTCGCACACATCGTCAACGCGATGACTAAACACCTCAGGTACAATTCCAATGACTTTCCCGCAATTATCGTGTGTCGATTGGGCAACTGTGTGCATTAATCCTGCATTCACTCCGCCATACACTAATGTATGACCTCTATCGCCTATCCATTTGCCGAGCTTCTCGGCTATCATTTCATACTCTATGCCTAAATCGACCCGCGATGAACAATAAACCACTATATTCATTTTTTTAGACTGATTTGATTCTATTGTTATTAAAATTTTCCCTCCACAAAAGTACGAATTTTTATCCTAATTGCAAATTTGTATCCCCCTATCTTAGCTGTATATCATACTTTATCTCCCGGTTATGCGATTTTGCCTATGATTCATTACACGCATTTCAAGTCATTTTTGTATCTTTGCACTTGTATTACAGACAATATCAGGCGAAATATCTTCTTTTTTTACCGATATTGTCCACTTTTAAGTTAGATTATGGATTTCAAACTTGACTATAATATCAGCAATAGGGGTGAGGCGAATGCTCATTTAAGTGATGCTTCGGCAAAGAAAATCTCTATCGTCGAGTTGCCGGGTTCAAAAAGCATCTCAAACAGAGCCTTGATTATCAGAGAACTTTGTGGATGCGATTTCCAATTGCCGGGTATGGCTAAATGTGATGATACCTTTACAGTCGAGGATGCTCTCAAACGTATCGACAGAGGTGGGGTAATTGATGTCGGAGCTTCAGGCACTGCAATGCGGTTTCTTACCGCACTTTTTGCCGCTTCTCCCGGTACGGATTTGATTCTGACCGGTTCTGAAAGAATGAAAGCTCGACCTATTGCCCCTCTGACAGATGCTCTGATTAAACTCGGTGCCAAAATTTCATTCCTCGAAAATCCCGGATACCCTCCTTTGAAAATAGAAGGAAGACAGCTCAAAGGCGGAATCATCGGTATTAGAGGGGATGTCAGTTCGCAATTCATCTCCGCTTTGATGCTAATTGCTCCCACTCTGAAAGAGGGCTTGAAAATTTTCCTTCTCGACAAAATTGTATCGGAATCCTACATCGCAATGACTGTCGAAATCATGCGTCAGTTTGGTATTATGATTGAATACAACAAGGATGTAATTACGATTAAAAATCAAGCATATATGCCACCTGTCTCTTTCTCGATTGAAGCTGATTGGACTTCGGCTTCTTATTTCTATGGCGTCCTCGCTCTATCGCGACAATCAGAGATATTCCTTAGCGGACTTAATCCTCCCGAAAAATCTTTGCAAGGAGATGTGGCTCTTATCAGAATTTTTAAAAAATTAGGCGTGGAAACGGTGTTCGAAAATGGTTATACTCGTCTGTCTCCTTGTAAATGTCAAGATGAATTTCCACTTTGTGAAGACCTGTCTTCTTCGCCCGATTTAGTACCGGCTTTAGTGGTTACTGCATGCCTGTTGAATCGTAAGTTCTGTTTCTCCGGCATTGCAAACCTCCGCTTAAAGGAATGTGACAGATTGGCGGCTTTAGTGGTGGAAATGAGAAAATTAGGATTCTTCCTAAGATGTGATAACGACTCCATCGCTTGGAATGGCGAAGTATGCGAACATACTGCCTCTCCAAGTATCGATACATATAATGACCACCGTATGGCTATGGCTTTTGCTCTCGCTGTTGTGAAATTTCCCAACATTGTGATTAAAGACGCTATGGTCGTTACAAAATCATTCCCCGCATTTTGGAACGAATTGCAACGTCTCGGTTTATCTATTCAGGTACAATAAATCTATGATAGGTGCTCTCTGGATATTATTAATTACCATTGTTGTCGGAGTTATCGTTTGGGCTGCCGATAAATTCTATTTCAGTAAAAAAATGGAAAGCAATACAGAAGAGAACGCCAATGAATTGCCCGTCACATCTCATCACAATCCCGATGTCTGTTGTGGCACTCATCTCGTCTGTGAAAAAGAGTCGCTATCGCCGGTTACAACCGATTTCGAATACTACGACGATGAAGAATTAGACATTTTTAAAGGCAGAGATGTCGACTCATATTCCCCTGACGAAATCGAACAATTTCGTGATGTGCTTATGACTTTATTACCGCACGACCTGCCCGGTTGGGCTAAAAGCATACAACTTCGTCAGATAAATTTGCCAACAGAAATACGCGATGAATTGTTGCTGTTAATAACCGAATTACGCCAAAATAAACCTCAGTAATATGATTGAATTATTTAGCTATCCATTCTTCCGTCAAGCTCTTATCGGTGTAATCATTATATCGATTGTTTCCGGACTAATCGGGTCCTATGTCGTTACTCGGCGAATGGTGTTTATTTCCGGAGGTATCACTCATGCGTGCTTCGGTGGACTTGGTTTAGGATATTTCTTAGGGATAAATCCAATCCTTATGGCAGCGGTTTTCGCTATTGCCGGTTCTTTGGGGGTGGAATGGCTTTCCGAGAAACGATTGCTTCGAAAAGATTCGGTCATTGCGGTAGTTTGGGCGGTCGGTATGGCTATGGGCGTTCTGTTCATCGGTCTTACTCCGGGATATGTGCCTGACTTAAATTCTTTCCTCTTTGGAGATGTGCTGACTATAACTCGTTCGGATATAGCAATCTACATCATATTCGCATTATTGTTAATTGGCTTCGTTCTATTATTTTTCAAAGAAATCGTCTTCACTGCTTTCGATGCCGATTTCGCCCGTACTCGCAAAGTGCCGATTAGATTTATCAACTACACTATGACAATCTTTGTAGCTATATCCATCGTGTTGACAATTCGAATGGTAGGAATTATGCTCCTGATGTCGCTACTATCTTTGCCACAACTGATTGCTGAAAAATACTGTCGCCGATTCTCCTCTTTGATTTTCTTGTCCGTTGCAATCTCCGTAATAGCGGCAATAGCAGGACTCTATTCTTCCTATCTTTTCAATGTCCCGGCTTCAGCAACAATCGTACTCACACTTGCTGTCGCTTTCATTATAACTCGACTGATTCCGGCTCGAAAATAGCAAGTTATTCCTGTTTTAGCAAAAACAACATAGACTCTAATCATCCCATGTGACACAAAAAGACTTCCGCAATCGGATCATGACTGCGGAAGCATTATGATTATCTACACTCCTTGTTTCGAACGCAGGAGTATCGCTGTTAAGCGGAAAGTCGGAAATTATCCATAGATGATTTTGCCATTTTCATCGCGGTTTGGCTATTTGACTACTATTTTCTTTTCTGCCGTTTCAATGCCATTGTCAGAGGTGGCTTTGACGATATAAATGCCGATAGGAAGTGTCTCGGTCGATAGCGACACTTCGCCATCTCCGCTTGCCTCAGCCACTTTAACCCCGACAAGGTCATAAACCGATAGATGTAAATCGTTGCTCCCTGACGATACAGAGATTTGGTTTTGAGAATAATCTATGTTAATCTTATTGCTGATAAAATCGATTTCATCCACAGAATTTTCCGGTTTACATGGATCAGATAGACTATAATCCCCATAATTCAGCGTTCCATCTTCCAAATCTTTTTCGTATAACAGCGTAAATTGTCCACCTCCGTCGTCAAGATTATTAGGCATTTCAAAATCAGGAGCAGACAAAAGACCTATGTTGGGTGTTCCAAAACCTTCAGTGAAGTAGTTGTTGTATTTATATGCATACTGTATTTTTCTATATTTACCGTCAATCTCTGTATAACAAATGTCGTAAATTCTGTCTTCTTTATTATTCCCATTTTTCGAAGGATTATCCCCCATTTTCAAACTGAAATTATATAATATACTCTCCTCACTACCGGGCGTTGGGTCTAAAATATAAACTTTTTTATCAACTTCCCTAAAAAAACCTCTGATATTGGGATTCTCCGGTAACTCGCAACTGTCGAAAATTGTATATTTCTTGTAGCTTAATCCGTTTACGATTGTGTCTTCTAAAAATTGATATCTAATTAAATCCTGATGTTTTAAATATTTCATTTCTTTATCAGAGAACGAACCAAATTTAACTCTACCATAACACCATACAATATTATCCCTTACAATTGGTGTATATTCATATCCGATTGGCTCTCCTATTTCTTTATTAATAATCGAATCTTCTTTTAAATCAAACATCTCATCACATTGAATTAATGTATTTGTATATGACGTAATACGAGCATCTATTCTAATACGATATTCTCCGGGTTCAATATCGTTTATAGAGAAATTTACATCATAATATCTGTATATATCCCCAATAGCCATAACTTCGTTTATGTCTTTTCTTGAGATTATAATAGTCATAACATTATTATTAACTTCTCCTATTATGGTCATTTGATTGAAAAGTATAGGTAAGTATATATTTGTAAGAGACATAGTAGCTTTGTTGTTTTGATAGGATATTTTTATTCTCTTTTCAGTTTGAGGTTCAATAAAAACGTCTTCTTCATTTTCATCGTAGTAGCTATGTGATATATCGCCGATTTCCAACTCTTTTGATTGCACACACAATACAATCTGAGAAAATAATGCCAATATTAATAATATTCGTTTCATAATTATTGATTTTTAGTTGTTATTTTGAATGTCGATCCTTTTTCAATGATGGTGTTTGATTCAATCACTACCGATTTTGCTTCAATAGTGGTAGAACTTCCGGATTCAAATGATACCGGACCTTCAGCTTTTTCAGTTGTTACATCGTTTCCTATTTTTAAAATATTTGATTTATATAATCTGCTGTCTGATACTGTTGTGTTCTGAATGAATTTTGTGCCGATAATTTTATCGAAATTTAGTTGCTCCGGTTCGATTATAATCGGAATTTTGTTGTGAGCAGATATGCAGATTGCTATATTTCCGGAAGAAATATCATCATATATTGCAGTTCTTCCTCGAAAAGATTGCACCGTATTATCGTTTTTATTATAGAACGTAATATTTGCAATATCGTTTCCCAAATCAACACATACAATGTTATCATCTTTGGCAATCTCTAAATTATCAAACGATGTAGGGACTTCTGTTCGTATCTCCATACTTGGATCTCCGAAGCAATGAAATATCTGCCAAGAGTATCTCTTATGCTGATTTATGCCATACGATTCGGTCATCTTAAGTAACCCTTGGTCAAATATTTGTCCTATTGCGTATATAGGAGTCCTTGTGGTTGATGTTAAGGGAGTATTAATATAAGATGTGTCATTAATTTCAAATGCTATATTCAATCCGGGTGTAGGCCATATTGCATCCATTATTCCCAAAATCATAGCGTCATTGTACCCGGAAAAACTTTGTCTTGATGCTGCAAAAACTCCGACAGCTCCACCTTCTTGTTTTCTTAAAAGTTCTTCAGCAAAACAAGTTGTATTATTAAATGTCCCTGTAGAGCAGGTGATATTAAAAACTACGGGAAGATTGTTGCCATTTGATAACATTCTTATATCTTCATTACTGAAATAAGGATTTGCCCAATATTCAGGGTTGCCATGACCTCTGTAAAGAATATAGAAAACTCCTGAATTTATAATATCCATAATTTCAACTGTGTCAACATTCCATGGGTAATTACCGTATCTTAAATCCATAGGTATCGGACCTCCTGTTGAATATTCAAGTTTATTCCAAAACATTGGCTCCGACCAAAATGTTTTAATATGCTCATACAATCTGGGTATTACTTTATTATAATTCTGTATCAGATAATTTCTAACTTCCTCTGATGTTAGAACAAATCGTCTATCCTCATATTTGTCTGAATTACCAGTTGCTGTATTATTTTCTATTGAGCTTGGATCATCTTGAAAATAAGCACAATGTAAGCCGGTGTTGTAAAAGTCATAAGATGTTGGGGGATTTTTTTCGTAGTTAATTATTTTATCGACTACAATATTAGCTTCCTCCAATGAGCTGACTGATAATCTGCCTCGATAAATGTCAGGTATCGAATCGGATACACCATCCATACAGCCGTAATATAAATCGGAATAGTGATGATAGTCATCGTTTTTATATTTATCTCCAATCTTAGTAGTAACAGTGTACTCGTGGTATTCTGCAGGGACATCTTCGTGATCTCCTACTATTAAAAGATAATATAATCGGTTGTGATTGGTATATGCCTGCTTTACTACGGATTTAATCGTATCTGGTGTCCAATTCTCCCTTATAGCTTTATGAACATTAAACCCCATATATCGTTTCCATTGTGCAAATTTGTCAACTGCCTGCTCATATTTAGGAACGGAAAGTATCAAATAATCTTTGGTAACATCTAAAGTTTTAACAGAATCGGTTGAAATTTGAGATGGATTAGTAAGTTTCGTCCAATCAAGCATTGTGTTATTAATCATATTGTCGTCTGCCGTTATAATGGGCAGGGTTGTTGCTGAAGGTACTTCTGAAGTTCTTGCAAATTGGATAGCGTAAATAATTGTATCGTAAAAGACTATCTTCTCTTGCGAATAATTATATTGAATGGGAGATACGCGAACACTCATAGTTTTTCTTCCCCTATAAGTTTCAAATACTTTATTCTCGACAAGGGTGTTTGGAAATAGGTTGTAATATGGGCTTATCGGAGGGATATTGTCAGTGCTATATCCGATTGTGTCTGACTCTGTTAATGGTGGACGTGCCGGAGAAAGTACAAACGGAAGTGTTTTTGGAACAGATGTTCTGACAGAGATATTTGCTGAAATTACATTGTCAGGCAATGCAAATTGATCATATTTTATTGGCAACGACGGTTTCCCTGGTTCATCTATCTGCTGAAACCCACTGATTTTCCATAAAACAGAACCTTCAAACAAATAATCTTCCTGAATTAAGGCACTATTAAAAATATATCTTACATTAAATCCATTAGGCGTTGCTTGTACTTCTCGGATAGGAGACGTATCACGAATTGTATCTGAAAGTGAGTTGTCAAGGTATGAATAATACAGACTATCTGCGTTTATTGAAAACGCAATTGATAGGTAAAATAATAGAAATATCTTTCTCATAATCATCATTTTTAATATTAATAACCAGCTTTAATTTGATGATGATATTTCTCAGTCGGTCAGAATCATTCGCTTGGTATCGATCTCTT